>NZ_AP019649.1:2222912-2963883 GCF_009938165.1 Vibrio taketomensis | reverse complement strand
ATGCTTTATCACGAAAACTTTGACGTCATCGTTGTTGGTGGCGGTCACGCAGGAACGGAAGCCGCACTCGCATCAGCGCGTACAGGGCAAAAAACCCTCTTACTTACTCATAATATTGACACGCTAGGTCAAATGTCTTGTAACCCTGCTATTGGCGGTATTGGTAAGGGGCACCTAGTGAAGGAAGTTGATGCTATGGGCGGTTTGATGGCACAAGCTATTGACCACGCTGGTATTCAATTTCGTACTTTAAACGCATCTAAAGGTCCTGCCGTACGAGCGACTCGTGCCCAAGCAGATCGCGCGTTATACAAAGCGTATGTACGCAATGTTTTAGAAAACACGCCAAATCTAACTTTGTTCCAACAAGCGGTTGATGATCTGATTGTCGAAAATGATCACGCTGTGGGTGTCGTTACCCAAATGGGACTTAAATTCCGCGCTAAAGCGGTGGTCTTGACGGTAGGTACTTTCCTTGGTGGTAAGATCCACATTGGTATGGAAAGTTCATCTGGCGGTCGCGCGGGCGATCCACCGTCGATCGCATTGGCAAATCGCCTGCGTGAACTTCCACTGCGCGTTGATCGTTTAAAAACAGGTACACCGCCACGTATCGATGCCAACAGTGTTGATTTTTCAGTGTTAGAAGCACAGCACGGTGACAATCCAACACCGGTGTTCTCATTCATGGGTAACCGTACGCAACATCCGCGTCAGATTCCGTGTTTTATTACTCATACCAACGAACGCACGCACGAAGTGATTCGCAATAACCTTGATCGCAGCCCGATGTATGCAGGGGTGATTGAAGGTATTGGTCCGCGTTACTGTCCTTCAATTGAAGACAAAGTAATGCGTTTTGCGGATAAAAACAGCCACCAAATCTTTATTGAGCCGGAAGGCCTGACCACAACTGAGTTGTATCCAAATGGTATCTCAACCAGTTTGCCATTTGATGTGCAGGTACAGATCGTTCGCTCAATGAAAGGTTTTGAAAATGCACACATCGTTCGTCCAGGTTATGCGATTGAGTACGATTTCTTCGATCCACGTGATTTGAAAACCACGTACGAAAACAAATTTATTTCAGGTCTGTTCTTTGCTGGCCAAATTAACGGCACAACTGGCTACGAAGAAGCTGCAGCACAAGGCTTGATGGCGGGTCTAAATGCAAGCTTGTACAGTCAAGACAAAGAAGGCTGGAGCCCTCGTCGTGACCAAGCATACGTGGGTGTACTGATTGACGATCTATCAACGATGGGTACTAAAGAACCGTACCGTATGTTTACCTCACGTGCCGAATACCGTTTATTACTGCGTGAAGACAATGCCGATTTACGTTTGACCGAAAAAGCACGTGAACTTGGCTTGATTGATGATGCTCGTTGGAGTCGTTTCAATGAGAAGATCGACAACATGGAAAAAGAGCGTCAACGCCTTAAAGAAACGTGGATGAATCCAAAATCGGCGGGTATCGATGAGCTAAACGCATTGCTGAAAGCGCCAATGGCGCGTGAAGCAAGCGGAGAAGATCTATTGCGTCGTCCAGAGATCTCATACGAGCAACTCACTCAACTAGCAGCATTCCAGCCAGCGCTAGAAGATCAACAAGCGGCAGAGCAAGTTGAAATTCAAGTAAAATACGAAGGCTACATCAAGCGTCAGCAAGATGAGATTGAAAAATCACTGCGTCATGAAAATACTAAACTGCCAGCTGACTTGGATTACAAACAAGTGAGTGGTTTGTCGAACGAAGTGGTACTTAAGCTGTCTGAAGCGAAACCTGAATCGATTGGTATTGCGTCGCGTATTTCTGGTATCACACCTGCAGCGATCTCTATCCTGCTGGTTCACCTGAAAAAACAAGGTTTACTGAAGAAGGGTGAGGAAGCCTAATGTCTGTTTTGCGTCAAAAGCTTGATGAACTGATTGCTCAAACCGATTTAACTGTTTCTGAGCGTCAGCGTGAACAGTTGGTGGGTTATGTTGAACTGCTTAACAAGTGGAATAAAGCATACAACCTAACCTCGGTTCGCGATCCACAAGAAATGTTAGTGAAACATATTCTTGATAGCATCATTGTTAGCACTCACCTTCAAGGTGAGCGCTTTATCGATGTGGGTACAGGTCCTGGTTTACCGGGTATTCCACTTGCGATCATGAATCCAGAGAGAGAATTTCACCTGCTTGATAGCTTGGGTAAGCGAATTCGCTTCATCAAGCAAGTGGTTCATGAACTGAAAATCGAAAACGTGACCCCGATTCAAAGTCGCGTTGAAGAGTATCAACTTGAAGATAAGTTTGATGGTGTACTAAGCCGAGCATTTGCCTCTATGGTTGATATGGTCGAGTGGTGTCATCATTTACCGAAAGCAGACACAGGCCGTTTCTTAGCACTCAAGGGGCAATTATCACAGGATGAGATTGCTGAACTACCTGAATGGTGTTGTGTGACCGATATCAAACCTTTGAAAGTTCCTCAGTTAGAAGGTGAGCGTCATCTAGTAATCTTATCGCGCAAGGAATAATAGCGAGGTAGATCGTGGGTAAAATTGTAGCCATTGCCAATCAAAAAGGCGGTGTTGGGAAAACAACGACTTGTATTAACTTAGCAGCCTCAATGGCCGCGACGAAACGCAAGGTATTGGTTATCGATCTTGACCCTCAGGGTAACGCTACCATGGCGAGTGGTGTCGACAAGTATCAAGTGGACGCCACCGCATATGAGCTTCTCGTGGAAGAAGTGCCGTTTAAAGATGTGGTGATCACCAAAACCACCGGTCACTATGACTTGATTGCAGCGAATGGTGATGTCACTGCGGCCGAGATAAAACTGATGGAAGTGTTCGCACGAGAGGTGCGATTAAAGCAGGCTTTACTGTCGGTTCGCGATAACTATGATTTCATCTTTATCGATTGTCCTCCTTCTCTAAACCTTCTTACAATCAATGCGATGGCCGCAGCAGACTCTGTGTTAGTGCCAATGCAGTGCGAATATTTTGCACTTGAAGGTTTAACTGCGTTAATGGACACCATTAGCAAACTAGCCGCTGTAGTTAACGAGAACCTCAAGATTGAGGGCTTGCTGCGTACCATGTACGATCCTCGAAACCGGCTATCTAATGAAGTTTCAGATCAACTCAAAAAGCACTTTGGTAGTAAAGTGTACCGCACCGTTATTCCTCGCAACGTTCGTTTAGCAGAAGCGCCAAGTTATGGTAAGCCTGCTATGTACTATGACAAGCATTCCGCTGGTTCAAAGGCTTATTTAGCCTTAGCGGGAGAGATGCTTCGTCGAGAAGAAGTACCTGCATAAAACTAACTTAAGGAACATAAATTCATGTCTAAACGTGGTTTAGGTAAAGGGCTTGATGCGCTCCTTTCAACCAGTTCGTTGGCGAGAGAGCGCCAGCAGGCCGTGAATTTTAGCCAAGAGCTATCAGGCAATGGCCAGTTAACGGAACTTAACGTTAATCAGCTACAAACTGGCGTTTACCAACCTCGTAAAGGGATGGAAGCGGAAGCGCTGGAAGAATTGGCTGCATCAATTCAGTCACAAGGCATTATTCAGCCGATCGTGGTACGCCAAATTGGCATCGACAAGTTTGAAATTATTGCGGGTGAACGCCGTTGGCGTGCTGCGCGCAAAGCGGGACTGAATAAAGTCCCGTGTTTGATCAAAAAAGTAGATGATCGTGAAGCGATCGCTATGGCATTGATCGAGAATATTCAGCGTGAAGATCTTAATGCGATCGAAGAAGCGCAAGCATTAGAACGTCTACAACAAGAGTTTAGTTTGACCCACCAGCAGGTGGCGGATGTGATTGGTAAATCACGCACCAGTGTGACTAATATTTTGCGTTTGAACCAACTGGAAGACGAAGTCAAAGAGTTGGTGGCGCAAAAACAGTTAGAAATGGGTCATGCTCGTGCACTGTTGGCTTTGCAGGAAGAGCAACAAGTTGTGATTGCGCAGCAAGTTGTGAGCAAGCAAATGACCGTGCGTCAAACTGAGCAATTGGTGAAAAAATGCCTGAATCCGGTAGTTGAGCCAGAAAATGCAACTAAAGACGAAGAAGCTCTACAAATGTCACAGAAATTGAGTGAAACATTGGGGGCTAAAGTTGCAATTGTACGCTCGAAATCAGGTAAGGCAAAAATAACGATAAATATAGATGAGCCTCAAATATTTCTGCAATTAATTACAAAATTGCAGAACTAAATGAGATAATTGATCTTAATCAAATTTTATAAAATTTGGTTTTGTGTAAAAGTTGTCGGTTTGTAAACAGAATTGTAACTTTTTGCGGTATTTTCATTGCATTCAATTCGACTCACCGTATAATTTTTTCAATTTCCCCAGCATCTAGGAAGTAACGCTGTGGATTTTACTAGAGGTATGAATACATGGTAACGGCGTTAGCTAGACCCGGACGAGAGCTTGCCAAGCAATTGTTAGTGATCCAGCTCAGCGCGGTTGCGTTAGTGGCAGTTGGAATGGCTGCAACTGTGAGTGTTAATTGGGGAATTTCTGCGCTGATTGGCGGCGGCATTTTTGTCGTTGCCAATGCTGTATTTGCTTGGTGTGCTTTCATGTTTAGTGGGGCGCGTGCAGCAAAGAAAGTGGCGGTTTCCTTCTACACCGGAGAAGTACTTAAGATTCTCATCACAGTGGTGTTGTTCTCATTTGTCTACATGTATATGCAGGTGGAACTTGTTCCCCTAAAACTAACCTATTTACTGGCTCTAGGTATTAATATCTGTGCGCCAGTGCTATTCATTAACAACAAAAAATAGGATGAGTTATGGCTGCGCCAGGTGAAGCGCTAACACAATCCGGATATATTGCTCACCACCTTTCAAACCTTTCATTTGGAAAGTTTGGCTGGGTGGAAGAAGCAAGTTTCTGGAACGTACATATCGATAGCCTGTTTTTTTCTTGGTTTACTGGTTTAATTTTCCTTGGAATTTTTTACAAAGTAGCGAAGAAAGCAACAGTAGGTGTACCGGGTAAGCTTCAGTGTGCTGTTGAAATGATCGTAGAATTTGTCGCGGAAAACGTCAAAGATACGTTCCATGGACGCAACCCTCTGATTGCACCTTTAGCACTAACTATCTTTTGTTGGGTATTTTTGATGAACGTGATGGACTTAGTTCCTATCGACTTCTTACCATACCCAGCTGAGCATTGGCTCGGAATCCCTTACTTAAAAGTGGTACCGTCTGCTGATGTGAATATCACCATGGCTATGGCTCTAGGCGTGTTTGCGTTGATGATTTACTACAGCATCAAAGTGAAAGGTCTAGGGGGCTTTGCAAAGGAATTGGCATTACATCCGTTTAATCACCCTGTAATGATTCCGTTTAACCTATTGATTGAAGTGGTATCGCTATTGGCTAAACCACTATCACTTGGTATGCGTCTATTCGGTAACATGTTCGCAGGTGAGGTTGTATTCATTCTTTGTGCAGCAATGCTGCCATGGTACTTACAATGGATGGGTTCACTACCGTGGGCAATTTTCCATATCTTGGTTATTACGATTCAAGCTTTCGTGTTTATGATGTTGACAATTGTTTACCTGTCAATGGCGCACGAAGACAGTGATCATTAATTTTTTTAAGCTTTTTATTTGGGCACTAAGCCAACAACTATAAATTGGAGATAGTAATGGAAACTTTACTGAGCTTTTCTGCAATCGCCGTAGGTATTATCGTCGGTCTTGCTTCTCTTGGTACAGCGATTGGTTTCGCACTTCTAGGTGGTAAATTCCTTGAAGGTGCAGCACGTCAACCAGAAATGGCTCCTATGCTACAAGTTAAGATGTTCATCATCGCTGGTCTACTTGATGCGGTTCCAATGATCGGTATCGTAATCGCGCTACTATTCACTTTCGCAAACCCATTCGTTGGTCAACTAGGTTAATCACTTATTGCGAAGGGTAAATTTCGATTTGCCATTGATTAACACTAAGTCCAAATAGAGGGGTAGCTGTTGTGAATATGAACGCAACTCTGCTAGGTCAAGCAATCTCGTTCGCACTCTTTGTGTGGTTCTGCATGAAGTATGTATGGCCACCATTGATGAATGCGATTGAAGAGCGTCAGAAAAAAATTGCTGACGGTCTACAAGCGGCAGAACGAGCTGCAAAAGACTTGGATCTAGCACAAGCCAACGCTTCTGATCAGTTGAAAGAAGCGAAACGCACAGCATCTGAGATCATTGAGCAAGCTAATAAGCGTAAAGCTCAAATTCTAGATGAAGCTCGCGAGGAAGCTCAGGTTGAACGCCAGAACATCCTTAATCAAGCTGAAGCTGAACTAGAAGCTGAACGCAACCGCGCGCGTGATGAACTGCGCAAACAAGTTGCAACTCTGGCTGTCGCTGGTGCTGAGAAAATCCTTGAGCGCTCTATCGATAAAGATGCGCATAAAGATATTCTCGACAACATTACTGCAAAACTTTAAGTCTGGGGGCGCATATGTCTGATTTGACTACAATCGCACGCCCCTATGCTAAAGCAGCATTCGACTTTGCTGTGGAGAAAGACCAACTAGACCAATGGGGTCAAATGTTATCTTTCGCCGCTGAAGTCGCGCAAAACGCACAAGTAAAAGAGCTTCTTGCAAGCTCTATGTCTGCCGACAAGTTAGCAGAAATTTTTGTTGCAGTTTGTGGCGAGCAAGTGGATGCACACGGTCAGAACCTTTTGAAGGTGATGGCTGAGAATGGTCGACTAAAGGCTATTCCTGATGTTTGTCAGCAATTCTTCGCATTGAAGAAAGAGCATGAGAAAGAAATCGATGTTGAAATTACTTCAGCAACTGAACTTTCTGATGAGCAGCTAGCAAATATCGGTAGCAAACTTGAGCAGCGTTTAGCGCGCAAAGTGAAGCTGAATTGCAGTGTAGACGAGGCCCTACTTGGTGGGGTAATAATTCGAGCCGGAGACCTAATCATCGATAACTCAGCGCGTGGTCGTTTGAACCGCCTGAGCGATGCATTGCAGTCTTAATGGGGATTGGAGCATGCAACTTAATTCCACGGAAATTAGCGATCTGATCAAACAGCGCATCGAATCATTCGAAGTTGTTAGTGAAGCTCGCAATGAAGGTACTATCGTATCGGTAAGCGATGGTATCATCCGCATTCACGGCCTAGCGGACGTGATGCAAGGTGAAATGATTGAATTACCGGGTGGCCGTTATGCGCTAGCACTTAACCTTGAGCGTGACTCGGTAGGTGCAGTAGTAATGGGCCCATATGCTGACCTTAAGGAAGGCATGAAAGTTACAGGTACTGGCCGCATTCTTGAAGTGCCAGTTGGTCCGGAACTTCTAGGTCGCGTAGTGAACACACTAGGTGAGCCTATCGATGGTAAAGGTCCAATCGAAGCGAAACTAACTTCACCTGTAGAAGTGATTGCACCAGGTGTAATCGACCGTAAATCGGTAGATCAGCCTGTGCAAACTGGTTATAAGTCAGTTGACTCAATGATTCCAATCGGTCGTGGTCAGCGTGAACTTATCATCGGTGACCGCCAAACTGGTAAAACAGCAATGGCGATCGATGCAATTATCAACCAGAAAAACTCTGGTATTTACTCTATTTACGTAGCAATTGGTCAGAAAGCTTCTACCATCGCTAACGTAGTACGCAAACTAGAAGAGCACGGTGCACTAGCAAACACTATCGTGGTTGTGGCATCAGCTTCTGAATCTGCGGCATTGCAATACCTAGCGCCTTACGCAGGTTGTGCAATGGGTGAATACTTCCGCGATCGCGGCGAAGACGCACTGATTGTTTACGATGATCTATCTAAACAAGCGGTAGCTTACCGTCAGATCTCTCTACTACTTAAACGTCCACCAGGCCGTGAGGCATTCCCAGGTGACGTATTCTACCTTCACTCGCGTCTACTAGAGCGTGCAGCTCGTGTAAACGAAGAGTACGTAGAGCGTTTCACTAACGGTGAAGTGAAAGGTAAGACTGGTTCTCTAACTGCTCTTCCTATCATCGAAACTCAAGCGGGTGACGTTTCAGCATTCGTACCGACAAACGTAATCTCGATTACTGACGGTCAGATCTTCCTACAAACTGAGCTATTCAACGCAGGTGTTCGTCCAGCGGTTGACCCTGGTATCTCAGTATCTCGTGTAGGTGGTTCGGCACAGACGAAAATCATCAAGAAGCTATCAGGCGGTATCCGTACTGCACTAGCTCAGTATCGTGAACTAGCGGCATTCGCACAGTTCTCGTCTGATCTTGATGACGCAACGAAGAAACAGCTAGACCACGGTCAAAAAGTAACTGAGCTAATGAAGCAGAAGCAATATGTGCCATTCTCAGTATTTGACCAAGCACTAGTAATCTTCGCGGCAGAGCGCGGTTACCTAGCAGATGTTGAACTAAGCAAACTGCTAGATTTCGAAGCGGCTCTACTATCGTACGCTCGCGGTCAATACGCTGAACTTGCAGCTGAGATCGACAAGACGGGTGCTTACAACGATGAAATCGAAGCTCAGTTTAAGCAACTGACTGACGACTTCAAAGCAACCCAAACTTGGTAATAGGTCGGTGGCAGTAATGCCACCAACTAATGGAGAGTAACGATGGCCGGCGCAAAAGAGATACGTAATAAAATCGGTAGTGTTAAAAGCACGCAGAAAATTACGAAAGCGATGGAAATGGTAGCAGCTTCAAAAATGCGTCGTTCTCAAGATGCAATGGAAGCTTCTCGTCCATACGCTGAAACAATGCGTAAAGTGATCGGTCATGTGGCAAATGCGAATCTAGAGTACCGTCATCCGTACCTAGAGGAGCGTGAAGCTAAGCGTGTTGGTTACATCATCGTTTCTACAGACCGTGGCTTGTGTGGCGGCTTGAACATTAATGCGTTCAAGAAAGCACTATTAGACATGCAAGCTTGGAAAGAAAAAGGTGCAGAGATTGAACTTGCCGTTGTAGGTTCAAAGGCAACCAGCTTTTTCAAAAACAGCGGCGCTAAAGTAGCTGCTCAGGTTTCTGGTTTGGGTGATAGCCCTAGCCTCGAAGACCTAATCGGTTCTGTAAGCGTAATGCTAAAGAAATACGATGAAGGTGAATTGGATCGTCTATATGTGGTTTTCAACAAGTTTGTAAACACCATGATTCAACAACCAACGATCGATCAATTGCTACCTTTGCCTAAATCGGACAGCGAAGAGATGCAGCGTGAGCACTCATGGGACTACATCTATGAGCCTGAACCAAAACCTCTATTGGACACACTTTTAGTGCGTTACGTAGAGTCTCAGGTTTACCAAGGTGTGGTAGAAAACCTTGCTTGTGAGCAAGCAGCCCGAATGATTGCGATGAAAGCTGCAACCGATAACGCGACCAACTTGATTGAAGATTTAGAACTTGTGTACAACAAAGCCCGTCAGGCGGCGATTACTCAAGAACTGTCAGAAATCGTTGGCGGCGCTGCTGCGGTTTAAGTTTAGGTTAAACGAAATAGTTTAGAGGATTAACGATGGCTACAGGTAAGATCGTACAGATCATCGGTGCGGTAGTCGACGTAGAGTTCCCACAGAGCGAAGTACCTAGTGTATATGACGCTCTAAACGTAACGGACTCAAAAGAGCGTCTAGTTCTTGAAGTTCAACAACAGCTAGGCGGTGGCGTAGTTCGTTGTATCGTAATGGGTAGCTCAGATGGTTTACGTCGCGGAGTTGAAGTTGTAAATACTGGCGCTCCAATTTCAGTACCAGTAGGTACTAAAACCCTAGGTCGTATCATGAACGTTCTAGGTGACGCGATTGACGAGCGTGGCGAAATCGGTGCGGAAGAGCTTTACTCTATCCACCGTGAAGCGCCAAGCTACGAAGAGCAATCAAACGAAACAGCACTTCTAGAAACGGGTGTTAAAGTAATCGACCTAGTTTGTCCATTTGCTAAGGGTGGTAAAATCGGTCTATTCGGTGGTGCAGGTGTAGGTAAGACCGTTAACATGATGGAACTTATCAACAACATCGCACTACAACACTCTGGTCTTTCAGTATTTGCCGGTGTAGGTGAGCGTACTCGTGAGGGTAACGACTTCTACTACGAAATGCAGGAAGCGGGCGTTGTTAACGTTGAGAAGCCAGAAGAATCTAAAGTAGCGATGGTTTATGGTCAGATGAACGAGCCACCAGGCAACCGTCTACGTGTTGCATTGACTGGTCTAACAATGGCAGAGCGTTTCCGTGACGAAGGTCGTGACGTACTGCTGTTCATCGATAACATCTACCGTTACACACTTGCGGGTACTGAAGTTTCGGCACTTCTAGGTCGTATGCCTTCAGCGGTAGGTTACCAGCCAACGCTAGCAGAAGAAATGGGTGTTCTACAGGAACGTATCACATCAACTCGTCAAGGTTCTATCACGTCTGTACAGGCGGTATACGTACCTGCGGATGACTTGACTGACCCATCTCCAGCAACAACGTTCGCGCACTTGGATGCAACGGTTGTACTTAACCGTAACATCGCAGCGATGGGTCTATACCCAGCGATTGACCCACTAGATTCTACATCTCGTCAGCTTGACCCATTGGTTGTTGGTCAAGAACACTATGATGTGGCTCGTGGCGTTCAGCAAACACTTCAGCGCTACAAAGAGCTGAAAGATATCATCGCGATCCTAGGTATGGACGAGCTATCTGAAGCAGATAAGCAAGTTGTATCTCGTGCACGTAAGATTGAGCGTTTCTTGACTCAGCCTTACCACGTAGCGGAAGTATTTACAGGTGACCCAGGCGTATACGTACCTCTTAAAGAGACTCTACGTGGCTTCCGTGGTCTACTAGCTGGTGAATACGATGACATTCCAGAGCAAGCGTTCATGTACTGCGGTACGATTGACGATGCGATTGAGAATGCTAAGAAGCTATAAGGCTAACTAGGAGGCGATATGGCAGCAATCCCCTTTCATCTAGACGTGGTAAGTGCAGAGAAAAAATTGTTCTCTGGCTTAATTGAAACGTTCCAGGTGACTGGTAGCGAAGGTGAGCTAGGTATTTTCCATGGCCACACTCCGCTGCTGACCGCTATCAAGCCTGGTATGGTGCGTATTTTGATGCAAAACGGCCACGAAGAGTTCATTTATGTCTCTGGTGGTATGGTAGAAGTTCAACCTGGTACAGCGACTGTACTGGCTGATACGGCTATCCGTGGCGAAGATCTAGACGCAGCTAAGGCAGAAGAAGCTAAACGTCGCGCTGAAGAGAATATTCAGAACCAGCACGGCGATATGGACTTCGCACAAGCGGCTAGCGAACTGGCTAAAGCCATTGCTCAGCTTCGAGTTATCGAGCTGACGAAGAAACGCCGTTAATCGATATTAAAGGTGTTTCATTTCTGAAAAAGGCGGTCTTTATGACCGCCTTTTTGTCTGTTTATCTACAGAAATTGTAGATCAGCGTTAACTATTCATATTTAGCGGATTACAATAAGCCGCAAATTCAGAACAACGACGTGATAGGTAAAGTAATGAAATTTAGTGCCGTTATCCTTGCTGCGGGAAAAGGAACCCGTATGTACTCCAACATGCCAAAGGTACTGCATACGTTAGCAGGTAAGCCAATGGTGAAGCATGTGATTGATACATGCTCTGGGTTAGGGGCGCAAAACATTCACTTAGTTTATGGTCACGGCGGTGATCAAATGCAAGCAGCACTTGCTGATGAGCAAGTAAGTTGGGTGTTACAAGCCGATCAGTTAGGTACCGGTCACGCAGTGGATCAAGCCTCTCCTCAATTTGAAGACGATGAGAAGATCCTTGTGCTTTACGGAGATGTACCACTGATCTCTTCAGAGACGATTGAAAGCCTATTAGATGCGCAGCCAAATGGCGGTATTGCACTTTTGACCGTGGTACTGGATAACCCAATGGGTTATGGCCGTATTGTGCGTCGTAATGGCCCAGTGGTGGCAATCGTTGAGCAAAAAGATGCGACTGACGAACAAAAACTGATTAAAGAGATCAACACAGGCGTCATGGTTGCGACCGGTGGGGATCTAAAACGTTGGCTATCTGGCCTAAACAACAATAACGCTCAAGGTGAATATTACCTAACCGACGTTATTGCGGCTGCGCACCAAGAAGGTCGTGCGGTAGAAGCGGTTCATCCAGTCAACCCAATTGAGGTTGAAGGGGTGAATGATCGCGCTCAGTTGGCTCGTTTAGAGCGTGCATACCAAGGTATGCAAGCACAGAAGCTACTTGAACAAGGTGTGATGTTACGTGACCCTGCACGTTTTGATTTGCGTGGTGAATTGCAATGTGGTTTGGACGTTGAAATTGATGTGAACGTTATTATCGAAGGTTCTGTATCTTTAGGTGATAATGTACGTATCGGTGCAGGTTGTGTGCTGAAAGATTGTGAAATCGATGATAACACTATCGTTCGTCCATACAGTGTGATCGAAGGTGCGACCGTCGGTGAAGAATGTACGGTTGGCCCATTTACTCGTCTTCGACCAGGGGCTGAACTGCGTAATGATGCGCATGTAGGTAACTTTGTTGAAGTGAAGAATGCGCGCCTTGGTGAAGGTTCAAAAGCGAATCATCTTACTTATTTAGGTGACGCGGAAATTGGTCAGCGAGTCAACGTTGGTGCAGGTGTCATTACTTGTAACTACGATGGTGCGAATAAATTTAAAACCATTATTGGTGATGATGTGTTTGTTGGTTCTGACAGCCAGTTAATTGCCCCAGTGACTATTGCTGATGGTGCCACCATCGGTGCGGGTACCACTTTGACTAAAGATGTTGCTGAAGGTGAGTTAGTCATCACTCGCGCTAAAGAGCGTAAAGTGTCTGGTTGGGTGCGCCCAGTTAAGAAATAATAACGAATCATTAGAATCAAAAAAGCCGCTCAATTGAGCGGCTTTTGTCTATTTAGCTAAGGTGATTATTCGTCACTTACAACACGTGCATTATCTGGCGTAGTGAAGTTTTGTGCCAATTCACGATTTGCCACTATATAGCCAATCCACATACCAAACATACAGATTACAATCGCAATCCCTGTTGCCGTTTGCGCTTGGCTTGCCAAGGCGGCGACTAATGCACTTGATAAGCTACTTACGCTGATTTGTAGACTGTTTTGTAAGCCTGCTGCGGTTGCTGGGCTTTGTTTGGCACTAGCCAATGCGCGGTTTACTACGATTGGATACATTGCTCCGTTAGCAACCGCGATTAAGCAAAATGGCGCCAGAATTGGCCAAATCGAGGTCAGTTCCCACTGTGATGCAGTAAAAATCATGATTGAAGCAATACTAAATAGGGCAACAAGCTGACGCAGAACTTTTTCATCACCGTATTTATTGACCATTGCTTTGCCTAGCCAACCACCAGCCATAAATGCGATGGTTTGTGGAATGAAGCTTAGACCAATGTCTTTTGCTTCATAACCTAATTGCGCCATGATTTCAGGCATACCTGTAAGGTAAGCAAAGAATGCCGCCGAAGCCGTCGCAAACATCATCACGTTACCAATGTAGGTTTTTGAGCTTAGTAGGCTGCGAATATCATTAGCAACCGAAGTTTGTTTCTCTTCCACTTGCTCTTGTGGCTGACGCATTGTAGCTACCACCAGTAGCACACCCATGACTGTTAGCGCGTAAAAGATACTGTGCCAACCAAAGTGGTCTGCCAGTAACACGCCAAGTTGTGGTGCTAGCGCTGGAGATAACGCAACCAGTGGCATGATAGTGGCAAAAATTTGCTGGCTGGTGCTGCTGTAGCGTTTTATGACCATTGCTTGCCAAATTACCGCAGGTGCACATACCCCAATTGCTTGGATAAAGCGCAACGTCAGTAGCTGCCATACTTGATCGCTAAATGCTAAGCCTAATGATGAAATAGTAAAGAGTGCCAAACCTACTGCGAGCGTGTTGCGATGACCAAACTTATCGGATGCTAAACCCCATACCAACTGTCCGCTTGCCATACCCACTAAAAATACCGTTAGTGACAATGCGATCTGTTCAGGTCCGGTCGCAAAGTCGACTTCCATCATTTTAAATGCTGGTAGGTACATGTCGGTGGCGATAAAGCCAAGCATAGAGAGTGCTGATAAATAAAACAGCTGTGGTTTAGAGACTTTCATAATCGATTCTTCAAAAAAATTCACGAATAAAATGTGACCATAGCGTTTTCAAAGCTATGTCTGATAAGGAGTGCATTCTATTTTGGCAGTAGACAAAATAAAACGTTAATATTTGTAGTTATCAATCAAAAATTTGAAAGGTAGTTATGAGTGTATTTTCTCGTTCTTCACTGAAGATGATCGACACGGTTGCCCGTTTGGGCAGTTTTACTGCTGCGGCAGAGGTGTTGCACAAAGTACCTTCAGCCATCAGTTATAGCGTTCGGCAGATGGAACAAGACTTAGATGTGGTGTTGTTTCGTCGTTTACCAAGAAAGGTGGAACTCACTCCGGCTGGAGAAGTATTTCTTACCGAAGCGCGCCTGATGTTGCGTCAAATGGAAGAAGTGAAATCGCAAACTCGACGTGCAGCGCATGGTTGGCAAAAAACACTCAAACTTACTTTAGATAACGTGGTGCGTTTGGAACCTATGCAAGCGATGATTGAAGCGTTTTATAGTCGTTTCGAACATGCTGAGTTACAACTCAATATGGAAGTGTATAACGGCTCGTGGGAAGCAATTTCGCAAGGGCGAGCGGATATCGTAATAGGTGCAACGGCGGCCATTCCAGTCGGTGGTGACTTTGAAGTAAAGCAAATGGGAATTTTAGAGTGGGCATTTGTTATGGCACCAAATCATCCTTGTGCACGTGAGCAAGTACTTACTGAAGATTTGATTAGCCGTTTTCCTGCTATTTGTTTGGACGATACATCTAGCGTATTGCCGAAAAGACATAATGTTCATTATCCGCAGCAGCGACGTTTATTGCTGCCTAATTGGTACAGTGCGATCGAGTGCTTTAAGCAAGGTTTAGGAGTGGGTTATATGCCAAGACATATCGCTCAACCATTAATAGAAGCTAATTTGCTGGTGGAGAAATTACTTCCTGAAGCCAATCCACGTAGCCATTGTTGTTTAGTGTGGCGTAAAGATGAAAATCATAAAATGATCGAGTGGATGGTGGATTATCTTGGCTCGAGTGAGCAGCTTTATAACGATTGGTTGCGTTCGTAAAAAAACGCCAGCAAGGCTGGCGTTTAGTAACAGAGTAGTAGTCACTAAGGTCGCTCAAAAATGGTTGCAATACCTTGGCCTAAACCAATACACATAGTGGCTAAGCCATATTTGGCGTCTTTTGCTTCCATAAGATTAATTAAGGTTGTGGAGATGCGTGAACCTGAGCAACCTAGCGGATGCCCCAGTGCGATTGCACCGCCATTGAGATTGACCTTTTCATCGAGAACTTCCAGCAGCCCTAAATCTTTGGCAACAGGCAGCGCTTGGGCAGCAAAAGCTTCATTGAGCTCAATTACATCCATATCCTCAATGGTTAGGCCTGCACGTTTGAGCGCTTTTTGCGTCGCAGGTACAGGACCGTAACCCATGATGGATGGGTCGCAGCCTGCGATTGCCATTGACTTCACATAAGCTCGAATTGGTAGCTCCAATTCCTTGGCTTTATCTTCGCTCATGATCAGCATTACCGATGCGCCATCGGATAGCGCTGACGAGGTTCCGGCAGTAACAGTACCGTTAGCTGGGTCGAATACTGGGCGTAGTTGAGATAAGCCTTCGACGCTGGTCTCCGGTCTAATCACTTCATCATAATCGAGTTGGATTAATGTGCCGTCTTCGGCATGGCCTTGGGTTGGTAGAATTTCATTTTTGAAACGGCCTTCTACTGTTGCGGCTTGTGCTCTAGCATGAGAACGAGCGGCAAACTCGTCTTGTTGCTCGCGGCTAATGCCATGCAGTTTACCGAGCATTTCCGCGGTTAAGCCCATCATCCCTGCAGCTTTGGCCACGGTTTTTGACATTCCTGGATGGAAATCGACACCATGGTTCATAGGGACATGCCCCATATGTTCGACTCCACCAATTAAACAGATATCAGCATCACCGGTCATGATTGCTCGTGTACCATCATGAAGAGCTTGCATCGATGAGCCACACAAACGGTTGACAGTGACGGCTCCAATTTCAATCGGCAGACCCGCCAGCAGGGCGGCGTTACGTGCGACATTAAAGCCTTGCTCTAAGGTTTGTTGTACGCATCCCCAATAGATGTCTTCAATTTCGCGTGGGTCGACTTGCGGGTTGCGAGCCAAAATACCTTGCATCAAATGTGCAGATAAATCTTCCGCACGTACGTGTCGATAAGCACCGCCTTTAGAACGTCCCATTGGGGTACGAAGACAGTCAACTACTACGACTTTGTTGGTTTTAATAGTCATTTCGATTTCCCCTTAAATTGAACTTTTTTGTTGGCTAGCGTAAAAGCACTCACTTTTAGCGGCCATATCGATGAGCAGCTGCGGTACTTGGTACATGGCACCTAAATTTTCAAACGCTTTTGCTTGTTCGATGTAATTGTTGAGTCCAATCGTATCGAGATAGCGGAAAACGCCACCTCTAAATGGAGGGAATCCCAGGCCATAGACCAGCGCCATATCTGCTTCTTGCGGCGAGGCAACAATACCTTGCTCAAGGCATAACACCACTTCGTTGATCATTGGAATCATGGTGCGAGCGATGATGGATTGATCATCAAATTGTTGTGGATCGTTACACACGCTACTGAGTGACGAAAGAATTTCAGGATCGAAGGTTTTCTTTGGTTTCCCTTTGCGGTCAACGCTGTAACTGTAAAAACCGTGACCATTTTTTTGTCCGTATTTCCCTGCGTCATACAATACATCGATAACATCACGCTGCTGTTTCGCCATTCTGTCTGGGAAACCCTGAGCCATCACATCTTGTGCATGATGGGCTGTATCGATCCCGACTACATCCAGTAGATAAGCGGGCCCCATCGGCCAACCAAATTGACGCTCCATTACTTTATCGATGTGAGTAAAATCCGCACCATCTCGAAGCAATAAACTGAAACCGCCAAAGTATGGAAAAAGTACGCGATTGACGAAGAATCCAGGGCAGTCATTCACTACGATTGGCGATTTGCCCATTTTGGCAGCATAGGCCACCACCCGATTGATGGTCTCTTCGGAAGTCTGTTCACCACGAATAATTTCGACCAATGGCATACGATGCACAGGGTTGAAAAAATGCATACCGCAGAAATTTTCAGGTCGTTTAAGAGACTTGGCGAGTACATCGATTGGAATAGTTGATGTATTGGAAGTAATTACCGTATCGTCAGTGATGTTTTGCTCGACCTCGCTTAATACCGCTGCTTTAATTTTTGGATTTTCTACCACAGCCTCTACGATGACGTCTGCTTGCTCAATACCTGCATAATGTAAACTTGGCGTAATTGAGGCGAGAACGCCCGCCATTTTGAAACCGTCAATTCGGCTCCGTTCAAGGCGTTTGTTGAGAAGTTTCGATGCTTCACGCATACCTAAATCAAGTGATGCTTGAGCAATGTCTTTCATCAGCACGGGGACGCCTTTTAGGGCTGATTGGTAGGCGATACCGCCTCCCATTATTCCAGCGCCCAATACCGCCGCTCTTTGTGTCTCTTTTTCTGCGTATCTGGCTGATTTTTTGGCTAGAGACTTAATGTATTGATCATTTAGGAACAAGCCAACTAAGGCATTAGCTTCAGTTGATTTGGCAAGCTGAATAAAGTATTTACGCTCAATATCTAGCGCTTCGTTACGCATTGAGTTGGCGCTTTCCTCAATGGCTTTGACTGCTGACATTGGGGCTGGGTAGTGAGGGCCTGCTTTTTGCGCAACGAGACCTTTCGCTGTGGTGAAACTCATCATCGCTTCGAGTTTACTTAGATTGAGTGCTGTCGTTTTTTGTTCACGACGTTGACGCCAGTCTAATTGCTCATTGATAGCTTGCTCTAAGGTGACTAAAGCAGATTGAAGCAGTGTATCAGAGTCTACAATCGCATCTAATAAACCGATTTTAAGTGCTTCGTTGGCTCGACACGCTTTACCTTGGGTAATGATCTCCATTGCGCTATCCGCACCTATCAATCGAGGTAAGCGTACGCTTCCCCCAAATCCAGGCATAATGCCAAGCTTGGTTTCGGGAAGCCCTATGCTGGTGGTTTTGTCACCAATACGATAGTCGGTAGCGAGTACACACTCACATCCGCCGCCTAAAGTGTGTCCTTTTACGGCTGAGAGTGTTGGGAAAGGTAAATCTTCTAGTTTGGAGAAGATCTTATTCGCCATTTGTAACCATTGGTCGAGTTCATTTTCAGCTAAGGCAAATAAACCCAAAAATTCAGTGATATCAGCGCCGACAATAAAGGCATCTTTGTCGGTGGTGAGTAATAGACCTTGTAGGTGATTGGTTTTAAGTATGGCATCCAGTGCAGCATCTAAGGATTGCAACGTGGCCAAATCGAGTTTGTTAACCGGACCATCTGAGCTAAAACATAGCTCGGCGATATTCGGTTTCACTTCCTTTACATAGAGGTTATTGGCTTGGTAAATCATGTCTATCTCCGTGACATTTAATCTATACCCAAGCAACGTCAAGAGCATCGTTCAGCACGAGTTGCTGGATATTCCTATAGGATTTTTGTAGGTATCTATTGTTTCGCTCTTAGTTTGGACTTGAGAATGCTTAATTTCAATACAATTTTCAAACAAGTGTTTAACATTGTGATTGAGATATTCCACTCTATGTTTACACCATGCCCGTGATAAACTTGTTTCATTATCGAACAACGGTCCAATCATGAATCAGAAACCTTATTTAATTCCCGCGGCGGCGGTGACTTTTGAAGAAGAGATCAAGAAAAGCCATTTCATTACTTATTTAGCGCACACTCCTAATCCTGAAAGTGCCAAAACATTTGTCGATAGCATCAAGAAAAACATCCCGATGCACGCCATAACTGTTGGGCTTTTGTTGCGGGGCGACCGGAAGATTCAATGCAATGGGGTTTTAGTGATGATGGCGAGCCCTCAGGCACGGCAGGCAAACCGATTCTGGCGCAATTGTCAGGCTCTGGAGTGGGAGAGATAAGTGCTGTGGTCACTCGTTATTACGGTGGGATTCGTCTTGGTACGGGTGGGTTAGTGAAAGCGTATGGCGGCGGTGTACAACAAGCATTAAAGCTGCTTCAAACAATCGAGAAAAAAATCACCACATTAGTCAAGCTCCAGTTAGACTATGCTTTCATGCCGATAGCACAATCATTGTATGGTCAATTTGGTGTACAGGAAGTAGAAGCAAAATACAGTGATGGGGTGGAGCTAGTGCTTGAATTAGAAGCTCGAGAATTGGATGCGTTTACTCAAACCATCATTAATAAAAGTGGCGCAAAAGCCATAGTTACCCCAATTAAAGGGATTGAATAGGAAGTCTGAAGCTTAGCTTCGCTCATCAATTTATAATGCAATTTCGATCTATTATCCGAATCGTCGGGCTGTTACTGGCCCTGTTTAGCGTCTCGATGCTTGCGCCTGCCTTAGTGGCGCTGATTTATCGAGATGGTGCGGGTGTGCCTTTTGTTACCACCTTCTTTGTCTTGTTGTTCTGTGGTGTTGTTTCTTGGTTTCCTAATCGACATCACAAGCATGAATTAAAAGCCCGTGACGGCTTTCTTATCGTTGTGCTTTTTTGGACGGTAATCGGCAGTGCGGGTTCGCTACCATTCCTCCTTTCTGACAACCCTAATATCTCAGTGACTGATGCCTTTTTTGAATCCTTTTCTGCACTGACGACGACAGGGGCGACGGTTATTGTCGGTCTTGACCATTTACCTAAAGCAATTCTGTTTTATCGTCAGTTTCTGCAATGGTTTGGTGGCATGGGAATCATCGTACTTGCTGTGGCCATTTTGCCTGTATTGGGTATCGGTGGCATGCAGTTATATCGCGCAGAAATTCCCGGTCCCGTAAAAGACAGCAAAATGACGCCACGTATCGCCGAAACAGCAAAAGCGCTTTGGTATATCTATTTAAGCTTAACCATTGCTTGTGCATTGGCATTTTGGCTTGCGGGCATGACACCATTTGATGCGATTGGACATAGTTTCTCAACTATCGCCATCGGTGGCTTCTCAACCCATGATGCCAGTATGGGTTATTTTGATAGCTATGCGATCAATATGATTACGGTTGTATTTCTGCTTATTTCGGCTTGTAACTACTCGCTACACTTTGCCGCATTTGCTACGGGTGGCGTTCACCCTAAATACTACTGGCGAGATCCGGAATTTCGTGCCTTTGTTTTTATTCAGGTATTGTTATTCTTAATTTGTTTTCTAATGCTTCTTAATCATCATTCTTACGACACCATTTATGAGGCATTTGATCAGGCTCTATTCCAGACGGTTTCGATTTCAACCACTGCTGGTTTTACCACCACAGGTTTTGCTGATTGGCCACTGTTTTTACCCGTATTGCTCCTGTTTTCATCTTTTATTGGAGGATGTGCTGGTTCAACAGGTGGTGGGATGAAGGTTATTCGCATTTTACTTTTGACGCTGCAAGGTGCTCGTGAACTAAAACGTCTGGTTCATCCTCGCGCGGTATACACGATTAAACTTGGTGGTAATGCACTACCGCAGCGAGTAGTTGACGCCGTATGGGGATTTTTCTCTGCTTATACTCTCGTGTTTGTCGTGTGTATGTTGGCACTGATCGCAACCGGTATGGATGAACTAAGCGCGTTCTCGGCGGTTGCTGCGACATTGAATAACTTGGGCCCTGGATTAGGGGAGGTTTCGCTGCATTTTGGTGAAATCAATGACAAGGCAAAATGGGTGTTGGTGGTGTCGATGCTGTTTGGTCGTCTGGAAATATTCACTTTGCTTATTCTATTAACTCCAACCTTCTGGCGTAGCTAAGGACATACAGTGGAAAAAATACTCTTTCTTTATTCTTCTCGTGAAGGGCAAACCATTAAAATTCTCAAACATATTGAAACAGAGCTAAGCGAGTTTCAATGTGAGCTAGTGGATTTGCATCAAGTAGGTGAGATTGATTTCTCTGTGTATGACAGAGTGCTTATTGGTGCATCCATTCGTTATGGCAAGCTCAATAAAAAGCTATACCAATTTATTAACGCTAATCTAGGGCAGCTTAATCAGCATAAAGTCGCTTTCTTTTGCGTCAACCTTACCGCCAGAAAAGAAGACCAAGGTAAAGATACGCCGGAAGGCAGTGTCTACATTAAGAAGTTTCTCAAGTTATCGCCATGGCAACCTAAGTTGATCGGCGTGTTTGCCGGTGCCCTCTATTACCCTAGATATAGCTGGTTCGATAAAATGATGATTAAACTCATTATGACCTTAACTGGCGGTGAAACGGATACCAGTAAAGAAGTGGAATATACTAACTGGAAAAAAGTGACTTTATTTGCCGAAAAATTTAAACAATTGTAAACAAAACCGCCTATTTTGGCGGTTTTAGCTTAATAAGTAGCCGAACGATAAAAAAATCGGAAAAACCTTTAAAAAGGGCTTGCCAAAGAAATCCACTTCTCTATAATGCGCCCTCGTTGACACGGCAAAGCTTCGAAAGAAACGAGAGCCAAGTTAGCAAGGTTACTTAGCCAAGCCAAACGCTTGAAAGAAAGTTTGAAAAAAGTGGTTGACACTAAACTTTATCTCGCTAAAATGACCGTCCGTTTTGAGAGAACTCAAAGCGAAAAGCTCTTTAACAATATAAACCTATCAATCTGTGTGGGCACTCGTTGATGATAATCCAATTAGAAGCTTAGGCTTCAAATTGATTTCAATGAACTGAGTGACCAATCGATACTTAGTATCGGCACAGTCAATTCAACATTACTATGTAATGTAATCAGTATTCATTGAGTCACAAAATCTTAAATTGAAGAGTTTGATCATGGCTCAGATTGAACGCTGGCGGCAGGCCTAACACATGCAAGTCGAGCGGCAGCGACAACATTGAACCTTCGGGGGATTTGTTGGGCGGCGAGCGGCGGACGGGTGAGTAATGCCTAGGAAATTGCCCTGATGTGGGGGATAACCATTGGAAACGATGGCTAATACCGCATGATGCCTACGGGCCAAAGAGGGGGACCTTCGGGCCTCTCGCGTCAGGATATGCCTAGGTGGGATTAGCTAGTTGGTGAGGTAAGGGCTCACCAAGGCGACGATCCTAGCTGGTCTGAGAGGATGATCAGCCACACTGGAACTGAGACACGGTCCAGACTCCTACGGGAGGCAGCAGTGGGGAATATTGCACAATGGGCGCAAGCCTGATGCAGCCATGCCGCGTGTATGAAGAAGGCCTTCGGGTTGTAAAGTACTTTCAGTCGTGAGGAAGGTTCATGCGTTAATAGCGTATGGATTTGACGTTAGCGACAGAAGAAGCACCGGCTAACTCCGTGCCAGCAGCCGCGGTAATACGGAGGGTGCGAGCGTTAATCGGAATTACTGGGCGTAAAGCGCATGCAGGTGGTTAGTTAAGTCAGATGTGAAAGCCGGGGCTCAACCTCGGAATTGCATTTGAAACTGGCTGACTAGAGTACTGTAGGGGGTAGAATTTCAGGTGTAGCGGTGAAATGCGTAGAGATCTGAAGGAATACCGGTGGCGAAGGCGGCCCCCTGGACAGATACTGACACTCAGATGCGAAAGCGTGGGGAGCAAACAGGATTAGATACCCTGGTAGTCCACGCCGTAAACGATGTCTACTTGGAGGTTGTGGCCTTGAGCCGTGGCTTTCGAGCTAACGCGTTAAGTAGACCGCCTGGGGAGTACGGTCGCAAGATTAAAACTCAAATGAATTGACGGGGGCCCGCACAAGCGGTGGAGCATGTGGTTTAATTCGATGCAACGCGAAGAACCTTACCTACTCTTGACATCCATAGAACTTAGCAGAGATGCTTTGGTGCCTTCGGGAACTATGAGACAGGTGCTGCATGGCTGTCGTCAGCTCGTGTTGTGAAATGTTGGGTTAAGTCCCGCAACGAGCGCAACCCTTATCCTTGTTTGCCAGCGAGTAATGTCGGGAACTCAGGAGACTGCCGGTGATAAACCGGAGGAAGGTGGGGACGACGTCAAGTCATCATGGCCCTTACGAGTAGGGCTACACACGTGCTACAATGGCGTATACAGAGGGCTGCCAACTCGCGAGAGTGAGCGAATCCCAAAAAGTACGTCGTAGTCCGGATTGGAGTCTGCAACTCGACTCCATGAAGTCGGAATCGCTAGTAATCGTGGATCAGAATGCCACGGTGAATACGTTCCCGGGCCTTGTACACACCGCCCGTCACACCATGGGAGTGGGCTGCAAAAGAAGTGGGTAGTTTAACCTTCGGGAGGACGCTCACCACTTTGTGGTTCATGACTGGGGTGAAGTCGTAACAAGGTAGCGCTAGGGGAACCTGGCGCTGGATCACCTCCTTATACGATGATTATCGTGATGAGTGTCCACACAGATTGATGGTTTATAAAGTAAAGAGAATGAAGATTTCCCAAAATCTTCAAATCCAGTGTCCCGTTCGTCTAGAGGCCTAGGACACCGCCCTTTCACGGCGGTAACAGGGGTTCGACTCCCCTACGGGATACCATTGGGTCGTTAGCTCAGTTGGTAGAGCAGTTGACTTTTAATCAATTGGTCGCAGGTTCGAATCCTGCACGACCCACCATTTTCTCGATGGGGCTATAGCTCAGCTGGGAGAGCGCCTGCCTTGCACGCAGGAGGTCAGCAGTTCGATCCTGCTTAGCTCCACCATTCGAGACTTCTTCCACAAGAAGTAAAACTAATGTGGGCGATTAGCTCAGTTGGGAGAGCACCTGCCTTACAAGCAGGGGGTCACTGGTTCGAGCCCGGTATCGCCCACCATCTTTAAGCGCATTCGATGAGTGCTTTTAAAAATGGTTTCATTAGAAATCAAGCTCTTTAACAATTTGGAAAGCTGACAAAACAACAATTTATTGTTGTTTGTAAAGTTCTCAAAGTATTCATTTATGAATACAACTAAAAACATTCAAGTGTTCTTGGAATTTGAGTCCGCAAAATCGAGTCTGCATCATGTATAAAATTGCAGACAACTTTGGTGATTTGATTATCAACTCGAAACTCCTTCGGGTTGTATGGTTAAGTGACTAAGCGTACACGGTGGATGCCTTGGCAGTCAGAGGCGATGAAGGACGTATTAACTTGCGATAAGCCCAGATTAGGCAGTAAAAGCCACTTGAGTCTGGGATTTCCGAATGGGGAAACCCACTTACATAAGTAAGTATCGTTATGTGAATACATAGCATAACGAGGCGAACCGGGGGAACTGAAACATCTAAGTACCCCGAGGAAAAGAAATCAACCGAGATTCCGAAAGTAGCGGCGAGCGAAATTGGACTAGCCCTTAAGCTTTACACGCGTTAGACGAACGGTCTGGAAAGTCCGACGATACAGGGTGATAGTCCCGTAGTTGACGATGTGTGTTCAGTGAAATCGAGTAGGGCGGGACACGTGTTATCCTGTCTGAATATGGGGGGACCATCCTCCAAGGCTAAATACTACTGACTGACCGATAGTGAACCAGTACCGTGAGGGAAAGGCGAAAAGAACCCTGTGAGGGAGTGAAATAGAACCTGAAACCGTGTACGTACAAGCAGTAGGAGCAGGCTTTGTCCTGTGACTGCGTACCTTTGTATAATGGGTCAGCGACTTATATTCAGTGGCAAGGTTAACCATCTAGGGGAGCCGTAGGGAAACCGAGTCTTAACTGGGCGTTCAGTCTCTGGATATAGACCCGAAACCAGGTGATCTAGCCATGGGCAGGTTGAAGGTTGAGTAACATCAACTGGAGGACCGAACCGACTAATGTTGAAAAATTAGCGGATGACTTGTGGCTAGGGGTGAAAGGCCAATCAAACCTGGAGATAGCTGGTTCTCCCCGAAAGCTATTTAGGTAGCGCCTCGGACGAATACTACTGGGGGTAGAGCACTGTTAAGGCTAGGGGGTCATCCCGACTTACCAACCCTTTGCAAACTCCGAATACCAGTAAGTACTATCCGGGAGACACACGGCGGGTGCTAACGTCCGTCGTGGAGAGGGAAACAACCCAGACCGCCAGCTAAGGTCCCAAATTATAGCTAAGTGGGAAACGATGTGGGAAGGCTTAGACAGCTAGGATGTTGGCTTAGAAGCAGCCATCATTTAAAGAAAGCGTAATAGCTCACTAGTCGAGTCGGCCTGCGCGGAAGATGTAACGGGGCTAAGCTATAAACCGAAGCTGCGGCAATAACTTTTAGTTATTGGGTAGGGGAGCGTTCTGTAAGCCGTTGAAGGTGTGTTGTAAAGCATGCTGGAGGTATCAGAAGTGCGAATGCTGACATGAGTAACGATAAAGGGGTGAAAACCTCCTCGCCGGAAGACCAAGGGTTCCTGTCCAACGTTAATCGGGGCAGGGTAAGTCGACCCCTAAGGCGAGGCCGAAAGGCGTAGTCGATGGGAAACGGGTTAATATTCCCGTACTTCTTACAATTGCGATGGGGGGACGGAGAAGGCTAGGTGGGCCTGGCGACGGTTGTCCAGGTTCAAGTGCGTAGGCTTAAGAGTTAGGTAAATCCGGCTCTTTTTAAGGCTGAGACACGACGTCGAGCTACTACGGTAGTGAAGTCATTGATGCCATGCTTCCAGGAAAAGCCTCTAAGCTTCAGATTGTAAGGAATCGTACCCCAAACCGACACAGGTGGTCGGGTAGAGAATACCAAGGCGCTTGAGAGAACTCGGGTGAAGGAACTAGGCAAAATGGTACCGTAACTTCGGGAGAAGGTACGCTCTTGACGGTGAAGTCCCTTGCGGATGGAGCTATTGAGAGTCGCAGATACCAGGTGGCTGCAACTGTTTATTAAAAACACAGCACTGTGCAAAATCGTAAGATGACGTATACGGTGTGACGCCTGCCCGGTGCCGGAAGGTTAATTGATGGGGTTAGACTTCGGTCGAAGCTCTTGATCGAAGCCCGGTAAACGGCGGCCGTAACTATAACGGTCCTAAGGTAGCGAAATTCCTTGTCGGGTAAGTTCCGACCTGCACGAATGGCGTAATGATGGCCACGCTGTCTCCACCCGAGACTCAGTGAAATTGAAATCGCTGTGAAGATGCAGTGTACCCGCAGCTAGACGGAAAGACCCGTGAACCTTTACTACAGCTTGGCACTGAACATTGACCCTACATGTGGGATAGGTGGGAGGCTTTGAAGCAAGTACGCCAGTATTTGTGGAGCCGTCCTTGAAATACCACCCTTGTAGTGTTGATGTTCTAACGTCGACCCCTAATCGGGGTTACGGACAGTGCCTGGTGGGTAGTTTGACTGGGGCGGTCTCCTCCCAAAGAGTAACGGAGGAGCACGAAGGTGGGCTAATCACGGTTGGACATCGTGAGGTTAGTGCAATGGCATAAGCCCGCTTAACTGCGAGAATGACGGTTCGAGCAGGTGCAGCAGGTCATAGTGATCCGGTGGTTCTGAATGGAAGGGCCATCGCTCAACGGATAAAAGGTACTCCGGGGATAACAGGCTGATACCGCCCAAGAGTTCATATCGACGGCGGTGTTTGGCACCTCGATGTCGGCTCATCACATCCTGGGGCTGAAGTCGGTCCCAAGGGTATGGCTGTTCGCCATTTAAAGTGGTACGCGAGCTGGGTTTAGAACGTCGTGAGACAGTTCGGTCCCTATCTGCCGTGGGCGTTGGAGAATTGAAAGGGCTGCTCCTAGTACAGAGGACCGGAGTGGACGAACCTCTGGTGTTCGGGTTGTGTCGCCAGACGCATTGCCCGGTAGCTAAGTTCGGAATCGATAACCGCTGAAAGCATCTAAGCGGGAAGCGAGCCTTGAGATGAGTTCTCCCTGATACTTTAAGTATCCTAAAGGGTTGTCGGAGACTACGACGTTGATAGGTCAGGTGTGTAAGTGCTGTGAGGCATTGAGCTAACTGATACTAATTGCCCGTGAGGCTTAACCATACAACACCCAAGGGGTTTTGATGGACTCAAACTAGAACATTGAATGTGTAAGAACGAAAACAGCTTTCCGAATTAAAGAATTTGCTTGGCGACCATAGCGATTTGGACCCACCTGATTCCATGCCGAACTCAGAAGTGAAACGAATTAGCGCCGATGGTAGTGTGGGGCTTCCCCATGTGAGAGTAGGACATCGCCAGGCTTTAAATTATGAACACTTGTCAGCGACGACAAGTAGTCCACTGCGGAGTGGTAGTTCAGTTGGTTAGAATACCGGCCTGTCACGCCGGGGGTCGCGGGTTCGAGTCCCGTCCACTCCGCCACTTATTCGAAAACCTCGCTTCTGCGAGGTTTTTTTGAATCTACAATGTGTTAAACTGTAGTTTCTACAGGGGTGTAGCTCCAATTGGCAGAGCAGCGGATTCCAAATCCGCGTGTTGGGAGTTCGAATCTCTCCACCCTGCCATTTTCCTTTCGGGGTATAGAAAGTCTCAACTTAGGTTGGGACTTTTTTTTCTAACGTTATAAGAAATCGACGCTTTCAAATTGCCTACCTATTTCCACTCGAAAATCCCATCAGAACAACACCTATAGCTTTCCAAATTTTTCTTCCGGTTCATATCCTGTCTTCAGCTTTAAACTTCGTGGTGAGCGATACAGCTACAAATTGCGCTTGCGTAAACCTAGGTTGAATATCGCCAACGAACACCTTTCATAGAATCTCTCCTTTGCTCTGGTCTATATCCGGTCACGTGAATGCCGTTCGCTCGTACTTGGGTGACGGTGGTTCGTTCCTAATGACGCTGCTTTAAGCCAGTGGTGTGGTACTTCATCGCTAAATTTCACACTCTGTTATTGGTACACTAGTTGTACCCACATTTTCATTATCTGATGATGTCGTGTAGGTTCTCCCTCGCATGGTGTCACGGATGCCAATGCAAATGACGGCAATATACATTGCTACTATCAAGTTCTGATATTCATAGCTAAGCCTCGTCATATCAATGGTTAACGACGTTTACCATGTACGAGAGGAGTCTTTAAACACCTTTGAAACATATAGAATATTAAGTGATTGATAGAAATAGGAGTATTGATGTCATGACACTTAATAGAACCGTTAACTTCACTAATTCGGTAGTAAGATCCTTGCCAGTACCGCCTGCTGACTCTCGCTCGACTGATCTTGAATGGTCTGATGGCGGTGGAGATAACAGCGTAATTGGTTTAAAGGTACTTGTCGGAAAGACGGGAATCGTCGTTTCTTACTGCGATATTCATCAAAAACTTCTTAGATCTCATGATAAACCTAGTCGTAAGGCAAGTATTTCTCTAGGTCGTTTTCCAGATCTATCAGTGGAAGAAGCTAGAAAGAAAGCACGTAAGCTTAAAGTGCAAATCGCCGATGGTATTGACCCTAAGATTGAAAGGGATTCTCGCTCAACGGTGATGATTCCCGATGTATACCTTCTTCCATGAGACATACCTCCCATGGGCTAGCGAAAGAAATCATGGCGTGATGATGAAACTCGATTCCTGCGTTGTAAGCCTATCTATAAAATCCCGATGGATAAGCTGACTGCTCATGCAATCATGAAGCAGCAATCTCACCTAACGACGGAGCTATAAGGGAAAGTCTTATTCAACAAGCACTAACAACAGGGTAATTGTGCTGATCAAGGGTTTATGTTCTCTGTCAGCTAAGATCTGGGACACCACGAATCATGCAACGAAGGTTAGCTTATTACCTGAAAATGGAGCCCGTGAGCGATTCCTGAATATTGAAGAAACGGCATTGCTGATAAAGGTAGCTCGAACTTATTACTGCAAGGTAAAGGGCAATTTGATTGCTATGTTATGGCTTAGTGGTTGTCGTATATCAGTGTTACTTGAGAGGACTTGGGATGATGTGTCGTTTGAAGACTGAACGTTGTTTATTAAGACCACGAAGAACAAGAAATCACATCAGATCTACCTCTCCGACCTAATGCTAGAATTGCTTTTGGAGCTTAGGAGTTGAAGCAGCCAGGAAACCCTATGTATTTCCTGGTAATCGTCAAGGAACGCATATATCACCACCTAGAAAGGCATTGAAGTTGATACTGGAACGGGCTGGGATTGATCCAGATGGCGTAGTTTCCCATACGGCTAGACACTCTGCTGCATCTAATCTTTTGAACCATTCAGGGTTAGATGTGACCTCTGTTCAGCGAGTTCTCAACCATAGTGATATTTGTTCGACGTTATCCTACAGGCATTTTGACCGAACAGCATTAGAACGTGGCGCAAATGCTTTGTCTGATATGGTGATGAAAGCGAGTGAAAATCTAGCACTACCCGAACCTAAATAGCCTGAAAATAGAGATTAAAAGTATAGATAGCCCTGAATATAACTAACTATTCAGGGGCTTTTTCATTCTGGAATTGAGAGGAAAAGTTTAATGATAGTAGTGAAAAGCATTGCAGCCGTTGAGTTGCTGGATTTGCCGTTATCAATTAAGAGCAATTGGTTGAACAACTTTGCTTCCGTGGGATGGGCAACGTGATGAAGCTGAAAAGTTTTGGGATGAAGTTTCAATATGCCTGATTTTGATTGAGCCTGATGATACCGATGAAGCATTAGGTGATGTTGATGAAGACATGGAAACTCTCTTGGCTTATGCCCTAGATAACCCAGAGTTTGTCATTGTGCTACCACATGAGACTGATCCCCATGTGGTAGCGGTTGTATTCATGCTGACGATGGTGGTGGTAGCTACATCGTTGGTTCGACAAGTAATAAAACAGGGCTCGTTAAAGCCTTGATTGAAATGACTGAATAAGAGGAATTTGTATGAGCCGAAAACATGTAAAAGCAACTGAAGAAATCCAGAGCAACGACAAGATAGAAGATGCTGTTGTTGATCCATTTACCGTTATTAAGGAGGAGTTAGCCCGAAGTTAAGTCCCAAGTCAGATGGTACGTTGGAGTATCAAATTGCAATTCGAGAGGATGAAAGGAGTTTTACATTCGAGTGTCTAAAATTCTTCATCTGGCTTGTTCTCTAAGGCTTGGGTGAGGCTTGAGGACATCTTTACCCTACTTGATGACCAGAAAGACAAAACGATGAAATCTGCTGTCTTGAAGCCAGTTGTAGCTGGCGGAAGCAGTAATTCAGTAGGGTTCTTAGCATCAGTGCTTCGGACTATTTCAATTCTTGAGCCTGTGCCTGATAACGTGTTTTACACCGATTGTCTGAGCGATATGAGACTGTGAAAACTGAGCTGAGAGCCTTGGCTACTGAATCTGATTGATGAGGAAATTATTGCAAAGTACAGGAGGTAGACCGGAGCCTTGAGCCAGTTTTGGTTCTTAATTTGTCTGGTTTGCATTGTTGTAAGCTTGGCAACGAGTGATGGGGTATTTCCCTTATCAGATGGACTAAACGCAAGGATTACACATCCGTTGCTCTTTAATGGGGTCATTTCGGTGTTATTGAAACTTCCAATGCCGAGAAAGCATTGGAAACGGTATAGGTAAAACTGTTATGGCGACTAAGGTTGATGAGTGGGTTTGTGTCGGGTTTAACTATCAGATTTTCCATGATATTCCCCTATATATGCACTCAGCCTGGTGGCAGATTATTATTTAGTTTTAAACCTCGCTCGAAAAACAGCACCATTTTTCGCGTTGCCATATCTCGTAAGGGGCTTCGAATGGGCAATTCGTCGTTTAACGTTAATGTGCATCGAAACTTTGAAAATCGGCACATAGTGGCAATTTCAAGGTCGGTTCCCTTGGTACTGGTTTAGGATCTGTTCATGATGCCGTGGGTGGTCACTACTGATGACACTCGCCATCTTGAAGCTCAGACTCACCTGTATAGCGTAGATGCTGCATCAAGTTGTTTGAGCCAACCCGAATCGAGAACCATGGGATCTTCTAACCATGTTTGTCATTCGTTGGTTGAGTCAATTTTCTATGTTCCAGTGTTACTTGAATAGCAATGATTAAGCCAAGTAGATAGCACGATTTGGAACAAAGCGAACTTACTTTGCATCGTACCGAATCTTACCTTGTTCATCCGTCTATACGGTTATCGCAACTGATAATACTTCCCTTTGTATTAGCCCTCACGTCAGCAATATCGCTGAATAATCACTAAATAACGTCAATCTGGGATGCCTGAGCATAGCTGTGGCTCGGCGTTCTATTGTCATTCGCAGCTAAAATAGAGCTACTTGTTAGCTAAGGAAATGTAATGAGTATTTTTAAATTCAATGAAGCTTTGGACTTGCCATAAGTGTCGCAAGAAAACGGATGTAATGGGCGGAACTTCGTGCAGTCGTTGTGGGAAATGGGTGTGTAATTCATGCAAGCAAGTCACCCAGAACTACTGTAAGAAGTGTTGATAGTCATGGCTAAGTTGAATGCTGACGTCGAGCAGTGCATGAATGAAAACGGTTATACCGAAGAAGAAGCGCTCAATGAGCTAGGTATGAATTGGCATGAGCTGTGGGAAGACGATGATGAAGACAGTGATGACAACGATTACGATGATGATTATTACGATGAGTATGACGACTAGATAGTATAGAGGTCTTCACGACAAAATAGATGGGCGGTATCAGTAATGGTATCGCCTTTTTCATATCTGCAATATAGGAACTGAACAATGAAGAAACGAGTAAACCTTTTCTACCTAAGCCTGCACAATTACCGAAATCTAAAAGGGATCTTGGGCTGAAAGCGGCTCGACTGGGCGGCACCCTTGGAGCACGCCTTGGCGGACCTTACGGTTTGATAGCCGGTTTTGCTATTGGTCTTGTGATTGATGAAGTGTTGGATGGTTAGGAGTGTTGTAAAAGTAGGGATGGAACGTCTCTACTTTTTTATTCGTAACCTAATTTTCCCCATTGTGTTTGCGCCCGTTCCAAGCCGTTATTACCTGATCAAAACGTTCCACGTACTTACTCAAGGCTGATATCTAATATCAAGTTTCCTTTCGAATAAAGAACAATATATTAACGGCACTATTTCGACTTTATTTCGGTTGTTTTAAGTTGCTGTTTTATTAAGATTAAATTGGAGGCATTATGGCAAAGAAAAATCAACGTGGTCTTATCGAGACGCTTGATAAAACCTTATCGATCCTAACCGTATCGTCAGTGTGATTCGTTTGGGTCAGCTCTTTATCTTGTTAGATAAAAAGGTAGGGCGATCAGTTACACGGAACTAAATGCGGATAAGCAGGGTAAAACGGGGGGATGCCGATGATTGCACGAGTAAGATCATCGAATCATCGAAAACAAACCCATTTTAAACTTTGGCAATGGTAACTATGTTCGTTGTTCTGCGATAGAGGTTATTGAAAACAGTAGTGGTCCTGAATACAAGGGATTAATCATTCGGGGTGAGGGTGATGCGATACTAGCATTCCTTGCCATTTCTACCGCTGAGAAGCGTGATTTAGCAGTGAGCAATTTGCACGCTGTACTAGAAACTACGAAAGTGGCAAATTTATTCAGCCTGATCTGGCTGGTATTTTTAATTAACAACCGAGGTAAATATTATGAACACAGAACTACAAGTAAATCTTAACAAGCTAAAATTGACATCAAAGATGCTGTCTTCAATGCACAGCCTGTTCGTTATAACGGTGATGCTGATCGTTTTATTGGTTTCACTGGAAGGTGATTGATGAAGCTGACTACGAGTTAGGTGATCGTCAGTACCTAAAGAACAGTATTGCTCACCGCCTTAAAACCACTTTTGGAAAGATGGTAAGCGCAAGACGAACTGGAGCTACAAGCAAGTGATAGAAGTCGCCGAGGATGCGTTTAAGTACATCAACAAGTAAGAGTGAACATCGATTTAATACGGTCTAGCAAACCACTGCCTTCGGGCGCACCATTTCATGCAAGTCTTTTTCCAAAATTGTCTCCATAGAGCACCTCTTTAATACCAATCTTTGTTATACCGAGCTAATGGGTAATTAAAGATGAACATTTTCGAGCAAGAAGCTAAGAACAACTATCAACTTATGCGTCAGACAGACCGTGAAGTTGAAGATTTCCTAGTAGACACATTCTCTAACAATCGTTCCTACATACTGGATGATCAAATCGCCAAGTTTCAGCAAGAGTTGCGTACTCGTGAGGAAGCGAAGAAAACCGTTGATGAACAGGTGAAACGCTATTTCGAGGGACTACGTTCTGCACCATGGGCTGCGATGCGTGGAAAAGGTAAAGCAGTACATATCGCGATTGATTCTGAGTGGGTCTTTAACCCTGAGACGGAGAAAAATGACATTCTCTGTTATTCGTATTGTGTTCAGGTCGGTGACAAGTCTTTTAAAGGTGTGAAGCACACGGAGATGGCTAAGTTGATTAAAGAGTGCCGTGATCAAGGTCTATCGAAAGATGAGGAAATGCTAAAGCGCAAACAACTAGCTAACAGCACTAAGGGTTACAAGGTCAATTTCGACAAGTTCATTCAGGAGTTGCTAATTAAAGCTAAGGCTCGTGGATTTATCGACGAGTGGCCTGAGCATACCTTTATTTATGCTCACTTTTACGTGCTGACATTGCCTCATTTGAAGAGTTCTGGAATATCGGTGCGAAGAGTAAAACCATAAGAATTCTTTCACTGCGGTACAAGGCTCGATCACTTCGGGGCGTGGTTCTTATGGCATTGACTTAGCATCTATTGGTCGCAGTAAGTACAAGACTGAAAACACCAAGTTCTATACAGGTTCGAACAATACCTTTGAAACCAAGGTGCGCTTCATCGACACATTGTTGTTAAGCAGTAAAGCCTCGCTTGATGACATCGGTGAGCTAGTGGGCATTCCTAAGATGACATTGGCTGACGGTATGATCTCTCGTATGGATGACTTGTATTGTGAAGATCAGAGCTTGTTTGATCGCTATGCCGTTCGTGATGCGGAAATTGCCTTGAAGTATGGCTTACAAATGCAGAGGTTTGCATTGGTCGATATGCGTGAAGATACGGGGCTAGAGCTGAAGCAGTTACCCTCGACACATGGAAACTTTACTGTGTCGTTGTTCAAGCATACGTGCGGTGGTGTGAATGAGATGCACGAGTTCTTAGGGTACGAGAAACGTAAGGGTGAGTATTACCACGCTAAGAGTAATGGGATACGTAAATCTGTCAAGATAGCTAAGACAGTGAGCCGTGAGTATACCGACGCACTAGCTATGAACTGTTTCTATGGTGGAGCGAACTTCGGAGCGTACTTTGGGGTAACAGAGCAAGGTGATTATAACGATTACGACTTATCGGGTGCTTACACGACGGCATTGGTCGATATTCTCGAAGCTGACTATCTAAACTCATTTGAGTCGAAGAACATTGAAGATTATCTCGGTCACACCATGGGCTTTGCTTATGTACGTTTCAAGCATCCAGAGGGTACAAAGTGGGGCTATTACCTTGTCGTACAGACTTGCGTGGTATCTATTACCCTTTAGAGGGGCAACGTATGTGACAGCACCAGAGTTGCAACTGGCTTATGATGCAGGTGTAGAAATTGAGATTCTTCACGGTCAGGTGATTCCGTGGAAACAGGGTTCGGTATCTCAGTTCAAGGCGTTTACTAAGATCATTCGTAAGCAACGTTCTAAGTATAAAAAGAGGGTAATGAGCTGTATGACCAGCTTTGGAAGTTGATTGGGAATACCCTTTACGGAAAGGTTGGGCTGGGACTTCGGGAAAATCTGGTTTCGATGTCTCATCAGGGTTAAGCAGTAAGATCCCATATTCGCCAGTGACCAATGCGCATTATGCTGCTCATGCTGCGGGCTTTGTTCGTGCCACAATGATGGAAATTATCCGCAAGCTAACGATGGATAATGATGTGCAAATTGTCAGTGCAACGACAGACGGATTTCTTACCAATGCCACGTCTGAGCAATTGGAGACCTGTCTAGATGGTCCATTAGCAAAACGGTTCCAACGTATCTGTAAAGAGGTTAGCGGTGAAGACATGATGCAACTCAAGCACCATGCGAAGCAGATTATCTCGATGAAAACGCGTGGGCAATTAACTACTGAATTGGGTAATACCAAGCCAGTATGTGCTAAGGCAGGGTTAAACCACCGAAAGGCGTTAACGAAAATGCTTGGATGGTTGAGTTGTTCTTAGACCGCTATCCGAAACAGAAGATTGAACGTAGTCATTTGGCTTCAGCTCGTGATATGTGGTTAAAGGAAATGGACTTGGTTAGCATCCACACCGAGCAAACGCTGAATCTTGAATGGGACTTTAAGCGTTGTCCTATAAACCCACGTATAGTGAAAGTTCGTCACCCTGTTAGCGGTGAAGTGGTAGAGCATCTATCGTTCGATACTGTTCCATGGAATACCGTTGATGAGGGTTTAGACGCTCGCACTTACTTCGACGAATGGCGTGTAAATAACTGTTTAAAGGGAATGGATGATTGGGATAACTGGATGGACTTCTACAAGGTTCGTCGCTACCTCAAGGGCACAGGTGTTAAGTACTTAGAAGATGGCTCAGAGGGCATTTTAAGGTGCAGATGTTACGTGCAATCACTCAAGGTGGTTGGGGCTTACCCGCTGTACCGCAACGTGCCCACGAGGTCACTATGACAAGTTGGTTGCGATGTTTGATGCAGATGGTATCGAGAGTATCGCCAAGCAAGATCTGGCGAACAGCAAGGGACGTAAATTGCTTGAATCAGCGTTACCGATTACGACTCGTATGTTGTCACTATTATCTTGGTTTGTTCGCAAGTATCCGACTGTAGATTTGACATTGGTGTTTCACCCTGACGAAGTTGATGAAGCAGTGTTGATGCTGGAAGACTACAAAATGAAATGCACTGAAAAACTTGTTGCTTAGTATGCGGTAAACGAATGAAAGCCTGATTCCGTAAGGGGCAGGCTTTTAGCTATCATTAAATCACTTAGTTTAGAAGATGATGTTTTTAGATGTAGCAGTACTAGTGAAATAGCCAAAAACAAAAGCTTAATTGATAAACTGATTCAATATGAAAAACACTGATTTTAAGGTCGAGAGTTGGTAAAATACGAGAAATTGATTCTTTGACTTTTAAGAGGTTTACATTGGCTGGCAGCTCATCTGTATATAAAAATATATCCCAAAAGAGTATGATTTAACTGAAGAAAAAAGAGATGAGTACCGTAGAATCTCTCAACAATCAAGGCTTGCTCGCTTGGCAGCAGATGAAGGAAGTCAAAGTCTGTTCACTCAATCAATCAACCACTCTTAAATTTAGAAGCCTTGATGCCGAGGCTAGAATCAAATGGTCTTCGTAGCTTGAGCCTTTTCTCTGGTGGTGGTGGATTGGACTTAGGTTTTGACCTTGCTGGTTTCGAGCATGTTGCATCGTACGAACTTATTCCTATTTGCAAAGATACTCTTCAGCGTAATAGACCTGAGTGGAATGTCTATGCTGGTCCAGATGAAGGTGATGTATCAAAACTGCTTGGGAACGTTACAAAGGGATGGTAGACATAATTCAAGGTGGTCCACCATGTCAACCATTTTCAGTTGCTGGGTCTCAAAAGGAGAAGATGATGAAAGGAACATGTGGGAGAGTTTAATCGTGCTGTAAATACGATCAAACCGAGAGCTTTCGTAGCAGAAAATGTGTTAGGGCTCTTGAATCCTAAGTTTGATGGATTTGTGCAAAAGTATATTTATGAACCATTGAGTGATTATCACATCATAAGATTTGAGATGCACGCCTCTGATTTTGGCGTTCCTCAAGTGCGAAGACGAGTGTTTTCGTAGGTTTTAGAGATGAACAGTGCTTTCAGCGCTTTCAAATTCCAACACCAACCCACAATAAGCATACTTTTGATACTAAGAATCGAGTAATCCCATTTGACGATTTACCTGAAACAATGGGGTTAGACAAGCTCTCGGTTAAAAGATATAGGTGCTGATGGTTTTCTCCAACATTAAGAAGTGGGTTTACGGGGAAAAAATACGACATCTATACTTAATAGCGCTGCAGGTCAAAAACTTGGGGCAATATGGAAATTTGGCCCAATGGTATTCAGGCTAGCCGGAAAAGGCATCTAGCTTTCCTGCGAAAGATGACCATTTTAGGTTAAGTGTTCAAGATGTAGGGATTATTCAAGGATTTCCTGAAAATGGGAGTTCGCTGGAGCGGTTTATCAAGTATTAGGTCAAATCGGTAACTCTGTTGCTCCACCTGTAGCTTATCAAGTTGCAAAAATGTTGCAGAAGCATTGAAGTATTAGATCTTAATATGGAGCCAGATTTAGTCAATCTGACTTCAAGTTAGATACTACATAGCAGATCGAACCATTTCTCTAAGTGCTTGAGCATGATTGGCTGTTATTTTTGGAAAACTTTCAAAATATGTAAAAGGGATGTGAGGATTGTTTAATGTACTTCCTCGTTTAACTAGGTACTCGCAACGAGACTGCAAAATTTCTAGCATACGTTGAGGCGAGTATCCATTCGAATGTCCTGCAATGAAATGTACTCATGCTTTTCAATTGCATTTTTGTAACTTCTTTGCGTCTTGATATGTATACATGGTTTTTGTCCAAGGATGTTATACATATCCTCTAAAGTTAGACGTGACGAAGCTATCTCCGACATTCTGAAGTCAGGGAGATGTATTCAGATTTTTCTTGTATCCATGGCCTCATCATCTCTGGAGATGCATAGACATAATATTCTGTTCCATTAATGAAAAATCCAATTAACCAATGTTTGGTTCTCCACTTTTCTATATGGTCAGGACCAAAGTCTCTTACTGTCGTTACAGACCCTTTGGATGTTGTTTTAAGCTCAAAGGCGATTTGATAACCATGAATGTCTAAATAGGCGTCAACACCCGATCGTCCCTCGTTTTCATCTTTATATAAGCCGAAAAGATTTCGCATCGCTTCTTCTCGAACATCATCTTGAAAGTTTCCAGCCATAGCCATACCACGCATAATTAATAATTTGATTCAATCATCTAAGGCTATGTTTTTCAATTGATTAATTTTTATTTGTTGCGCTTCACTTCACTATTTTTCACTAAATTTCAAACCCTGATAATGATAGGATTGCAGCGCGACGACTATGAGTGATTACAAGAGTGTCATTGTCTGCTGAATGTGTTGGAAGATTCTCGGTGGGATGGTTTTGCTAATCGTTAGTGGAATTGCCGCAATGTATCCATTGCTACATACATAGTCGGAAATTTAGCCCCGAACTTAGACGTGGTGCAAGTTGGTCAGTGATTCTCGATACGACTTGTCGATGAAATTCAGTGGTGACCACATTGCTGTACATTAGCTTGCGAAATCTCCATACGGTACAAGCCAACATAACCAAGGGTTGTATTCGGTTATATCTTTATAGAGCGTAACCCATGGATTCCAAATCCGCGTGTTGGGAGTTCGAATCTCTCCACCCCTGCCATCTTCTAAAGCCTCAGCAGTAATGCTGGGGCTTTTTTACATCTGTTGCTTTTGCAAAGTAAGTGTTGGGAGCCTGTGCGCAAGCCCGGTCGAATCTCTGAAGTGCCAGCCCAGTTCACCCCTGCCATATTTAAGCTCTAGACTAGACGTCCCCGAAGAAATGCTGGAGCCTTTTTCGTTTCTGGCAGAAACGAAATTAGAACGTTCGATATCTAAGGTGTCTCTCTTTGGGGAATAAGTTTTAACCTTTTCTGTTATTCTATATTTCAACTAATCCTTTTGGTTCTAAATTCTACCGTCTATTCTCTTTTGCTCTTCTTTGGTAGCCATTACGCAGCGTGTATCTAAAAACTACGGTTAAAGTGACATCCGTAACTTTTAAAATCTCAAACAAATTACTAAGGTAATATCAGTTTAGAACTCTCGAATTTCTCTGAGTTATGACTACAATATAGCCAAATTGTCGAGGGGGATTTATGGGACAACTTTCCATTTTGGGTTACATAGCTTTGGGAGGCGCATTTGGTGCTTGTTCTCGCTATTTAGTCTCTGAACTGTGCGTTATGCTTTTGGGCCGAGGTTTTCCCTACGGTACTTTAACGGTGAATGTCGTTGGCTCTTTTATTATGGGTCTACTAATCGCCGCGTTTGAAAGTGAGATTATGTCGATTGAGCCTTGGCGCCAGATCATTGGTTTAGGCTTTCTTGGAGCCTTAACCACATTTTCTACATTCTCTATGGATAACGTGTTATTGATGCAACAAGGCGCGTTCTTAAAGATGGGTCTGAACGTTATTTTAAATGTGGTGTTAAGTATTTCAGCCGCATGGTTGGGTTTCCAATTACTGATGAAAGCCAATATTTAGGTCGGAAATTGGATGTGGCCCGCTTTGTTTAGCGCCAAATTTTGCTTATAATTTCTTCACTTGTCGGAGTGCCTTTTGGCTGAGACCGTTAATTCGGGATCCGTTGAACCTGATCAGACTAATATCTGCGAAGGGAACAGGAGAAGATTCACTACCAGAAATAACTCTATTTCTGTCTGTTAGTCTACATATCGATGTCGTATTAGGTTATTACAACCTTTATTCGAACTCTTCTGTCATATCGTTCCGTCAAGCATTTTTATCCCAAACGTTTTTAATAAATGAGCAAGGAAAAATGCTATGTCGAGTCGCAAGCAAGCGAGATTGGAAGCACAACAGTTTATACAAAGCCTTTCAGTCCAACCTTACCCTAATTCTCAAAAAATCTATGTTGAGGGCTACCGCCCTGATGTTCGCGTTCCAATGCGAGAAATTTTATTGGCGGATAGTTTGGTAGGAGACTCCAAAGAAGCCCCTGTATTCGAGCCTAATGAACCGATACGCGTGTATGACACCTCAGGACCATATACAGACCCTAACTATCAAATTAACCTTTACAGTGGCTTACCGAAGCTAAGAGAAGGATGGATTGAAGAGCGCGGTGATACCGAAGTTCTTCAATCCGTAAGTTCTACCTACACCAAACAACGTCTATCCGACGAAACATTAGATGAACTTCGGTACGGCAATTTACCACGCATAAGACGTGCTACTGAAGGTAGATGCGTTACTCAAATGCACTACGCTCGTAAGGGAGTGATTACTCCTGAAATGGAATATATCGCATTGCGAGAGAATATGGGGCGCGCCCAATATCGCGATGAAGTGCTAAATCAGCAGCATTCAGGCCAAAGTTTTGGTGCCAATCTACCCCAAGACATCACACCAGAATTCGTGCGCAAAGAAGTCGCGGAAGGACGGGCAATTATCCCTTCAAATATTAACCATCCTGAATCAGAGCCGATGATCATTGGACGTAACTTTTTAGTGAAAGTGAACGCAAATATCGGTAATTCATCGGTTTCATCTTCGATTGAAGAAGAAGTAGAAAAGCTAGTTTGGGCAACTCGGTGGGGAGGTGATACCGTCATGGATCTGTCTACTGGGCGGAATATTCATGAAACGCGAGAATGGATTTTACGTAATAGCCCAGTACCAATTGGCACCGTCCCTATGTATCAGGCGTTAGAAAAGGTAAACGGCATCGCGGAAAACCTTAGTTGGGAAGTGATGAGGGACACCTTGATTGAGCAGGCAGAGCAAGGGGTGGATTACTTTACTATTCATGCCGGATTGCTACTTCGCTATGTTCCAATGACAGCAAAACGAGTGACAGGGATCGTATCCAGAGGTGGCTCCATTATTGCCAAATGGTGTTTAGCCCATCATCAAGAAAGTTTTCTTTATACTCATTTTCGTGAAATCTGTGAAATTTGCGCCAAGTATGATGTCGCGCTGTCCCTTGGGGACGGACTGCGCCCTGGTTCTGTGGCTGATGCCAATGATGAAGCTCAGTTTGCTGAGTTGAGAACGCTGGGTGAGCTCACGAAAGTTGCTTGGGAATATGACGTACAGGTGATTATTGAAGGCCCTGGTCACGTACCAATGCACATGATCAAAGAAAATATGGAAGAGCAGCTTGAGCACTGCCATGAAGCTCCTTTCTATACTCTCGGTCCATTGACGACCGATATTGCGCCGGGTTATGACCACATCACCTCAGGCATCGGTGCAGCAATGATTGGATGGTATGGTTGTGCGATGCTGTGTTATGTCACGCCCAAAGAGCATTTAGGATTGCCTAATAAAGAAGATGTAAAAACCGGTCTGATTACCTATAAGTTAGCAGCACATGCTGCTGATTTGGCAAAAGGGCATCCCGGAGCACAGGTGCGTGATAACGCATTGTCTAAAGCGCGGTTTGAGTTCCGTTGGGAAGATCAATTTAACCTTTCACTCGACCCTGAAACTGCAAGAGCTTTTCATGATGAAACCTTACCTCAAGAATCAGGCAAAGTGGCTCATTTCTGTTCGATGTGTGGACCAAAGTTCTGTTCGATGAAAATTTCCCAAGAGGTTCGTGAATACGCGAAAGACACGAATCAGGTGGTAGCGGATCAAGCGATTTCAATTCAATTGCTTGATAATCCACTTGAAGGTATGCGCCAAAAGTCAGAAGAATTTCGTGCAGCGGGTTCTGAACTCTACCATCCAGCAATCTCATCAGAGGCGGAATAATGATGGTGGAAATACGTATCCCTAAAGAGCAGTCGGAGTTAATAGCGCAAGTTCAACTTGCGTTATCTGCAGCAAATAACCAAAACTTTGATACCCAATACGTCGCTGTTGTCGAAAGTTATAGTAATGATTGCCAGGTTGTGACGAATACTTTTTGCCATAGGATTGGTAGCGATCTGTGGCAAATCGACTCGAATGAATGCGATTTCTATGTTCAGTATCAGCATCCCTGTAATTCTCTTTTTGTTGCAGAGCATCATATCCTAATTGACGTTCGTGATAATAATCAGACGTTAGATATTTGGGTACATCCACTCAGTGGAGAAGTAAGAGCCTTACGCTCAAACACAAACGTGAGAGAAACTAAGCAGCATCTTGCTTGGCTATTGGTGCTGCTTGCTCTTGATTTTCCACTTGAAGATGCGTTGACGGTTGCTCGAGCAAAAAACAATGTTCCACGTGAAACATGGCCTAGTAAGTATTGTGATTTTCCGACTCCTGTATTGCATCATGAGGCTTTGGGTATCTCAGTTGGGTGGCGTCAGTGTGAAACCCCAACTGCTTTTCATCAGTTATCTGAAGGGAGTTTAGGTCTCTATCCTGTGGTCGATAGTGTTGAGTGGGTCGAACGCTTACTCAAGATGGGCATTAAGACTATTCAGTTGCGAATTAAGGAACCAGCAACTGAAACTCTTGAGCAACAAATCATTCAAGCGATAGCGCTAGGTCGTGAATTCGATGCGCAAGTCTTTATCAACGATTACTGGCAATTAGCACTCGAGCATAAAGCCTTTGGTGTTCACTTAGGCCAAGAAGATCTCGAAGAATCTAATATTGAGCAATTACAGCAAGCTGGTATTTCCTTAGGACTTTCTACGCACGGCTATTATGAACTGTTGAGGATCGCTCAACTCAAACCAAGCTATATCGCACTTGGTCATGTTTTTCCTACCACAACTAAACAAATGCCATCTAACCCGCAAGGACTAGTGAGGTTAGCGCTTTACCAGCAGTTAATATCCTCTATACCTAATTCAATAGGTACCAAAACCCAAGGCTATCCAACGGTTGCTATTGGTGGCATTGATTTGAGTAACGCTGCTCAAGTTTGGCATTGCGGTGTATCGAGCTTAGCGGTCGTGCGAGCCATTACGTTGTCAGAGTCACCCCAACAAGTCATCGACCAGTTCCGACGAATAATGGCGGTTAACCAACGAGGTGTTCGTCATGCTTAATGATCAGCAATTTATTCGCTATCAACGGCAGATTTGTTTACCCGAAATTAATGAACAGGGCCAGCAGCGGATTATGGATTCTAAGGTTCTCATCATTGGTTGTGGTGGTTTAGGTAGTGCTGCAAGTCTGTATTTGTCGGCTGCTGGCGTCGGTAGATTGGTTATTGTTGATGATGACTGCGTCGATGTGAGTAATTTACAGAGACAAGTCGTTTATCGACAAGAAAATGTTGGGCAACACAAAGTTGAGGCAATGAGCCAACAACTTAAACAATTAAATCCAGACGTGTCGGTGAGAACGGTAGCTAAGCGTTTGACCGAGGTTCAGCTAAATTTGGAGATCATGATGGCTGATGTTGTGCTGGATTGTTGTGACAACATGGCAACGCGTCAGCAGATCAATCAGGCCTGTTTTCAACAAAAAACGCCGTTAGTTTCTGGCGCCGCGATAGGGTGGAATGGACAGTTTTCAGTTTATGACTTTGGTTCAAATGATGCCTGTTATCGCTGTCTTTATCCATTCGATGAGATTGTTAATCCTCAATCTTGCAGTCAATCAGGAATCGTGGGGCCGGTTGTGGGTATTTTAGGAAATTACCAAGCGCTAGCTGTGATTCAAAAGTTAGCAACCGGCAGGTTTATGGTTTCCTCTAACCAACTTCATATATTCGATGGCAAGAGCATGCTGTGGCAACAGTTATCGATTCATAAAGATAGCCAGTGTTCCGTGTGTGGTGTTAGCGCAGTCTCGTTTGAAGTATCAGAAGTAGAAGAGGTAAACGATGCCATCGATTGAAATAATTATTAATCGTACAGCGCATGTTGTCGATGCGAATATCAACCTACAACAAATCATTTGTCAGTTTGAATTGCCTCACCAAGGCTGTGTATTTGCGATAAACAATCAAGTAATTCCCAAAAGCGAGTGGCAAAGCACCGTATTGGCGGCTGGTGATGCTATTTCATTATTTCAAGCAATTGCAGGAGGCTAATGATGCTTAAAATTGCTGACAAAGTATTTCAATCCCGTCTGTTTACTGGCACCGGTAAGTTTGCCAATAGCACGTTAATGGCGAATGCTATTCAAGCGTCAGGTTCGCAGTTGGCGACGATGGCACTTAAACGCGTAGATGTGAATGATCGACAAGACAACATTTTACTGCCACTTATTGAGGCTGGGGTAAACCTGTTGCCAAATACCTCTGGAGCCAAAAATGCGCAAGATGCCATATTTGCTGCTCATTTAGCCCGTGAAGCGCTAGCGACGAACTGGTTAAAGTTAGAAATTCATCCCGATCCAAAATATTTGATGCCAGATCCGATTGAAACCTTAAAAGCGGCGGAGCAGTTGGTTAAAGACGGATTTATTGTCTTGCCTTATTGCCATGCAGACCCTGTTTTATGTAAACGTCTTGAAGAGGTTGGTTGTGCAGCGGTTATGCCGCTTGGTGCACCGATTGGTTCAAACAAAGGCATCGCTTCACATGATTTTTTGGAAATCATCATTGATCAAGCCCGAGTGCCAGTTGTGGTTGATGCGGGTATTGGTGCACCTTCGCATGCCGCACGAGCGATGGAGATGGGCGCTGATGCCGTTCTAGTTAATACCGCGATCGCAGCATCTCCAGATCCAGTGGCGATGGCAACCGCATTTAGACAAGCGGTGGAAGCGGGACGTTCAGCCTATATCGCTGGGTTGGCCGGCCAAACAAAGCACGCCGTAGCTTCTAGTCCTTTAACTTCTTTTCTCGATGAGTGATTTCGCTAATGAGTTTTGTAGAACAATTAAGGCAATACGATTGGGATCAAATTTCACTATCAATTATGAGTAAAACGGCTCAGGACGTGGAGCGAGCTTTAAGTCGTACTAAGCGTGATTTAAATGATTTCCAAGCGCTAATTTCTCCTTCAGCTGAACCATATTTAGAGCAGATGGCGCAGCTTTCTAGTGTGCTTACTCGTAAGCGGTTCGGTAATACTATGTCTTTGTATATTCCGCTTTATCTCTCTAACTTATGTTCCAATGCGTGTACGTACTGTGGGTTTTCAATGGAAAATCGAATCAAACGCAAAACACTCGATACACAAGAAATTGAAGCGGAAATTGCTGCAATCAAAAGTATGAAATTTGATAGCGTGTTATTGGTGACCGGTGAACATGAAACGAAAGTCGGAATAAATTATTTTCGGCAAGTGTTACCGATTATCAAGCCACACTTTAACTATTTGGCAATGGAAGTGCAGCCACTCGAACAAGCTGAATATGCTGAGCTCAAAGAACTAGGCTTAGATGCGGTGATGGTCTATCAAGAGACCTATCATCCATCGACCTATGCGCAGCATCACTTGCGTGGTAACAAAACGGATTTTGAATATCGTCTAGAAACACCGGATAGACTCGCAAGAGCTGGGATCGATAAAATAGGTATAGGGGCTTTAATTGGACTAGAGGAATGGCGAACAGATTGCTTCTTTGTTGCTGCCCACCTTGAGTATTTAGAACGCAATTATTGGCAAACTCGTTATTCAATTTCATTTCCACGTTTACGTCCATGTACTGGTGGCTTACAGCCCAAATCGATAATGTCTGACCGCCAATTAGTCCAGTTGATTTGCGCTTATCGACTGCTTAATCCTGAAGTGGAGTTATCGCTGTCTACGCGAGAAAGTGAGGTGTTCCGAGATAATATTTTACCTTTAGGAATTACTAGCATGTCAGCGGCATCGAAAACTCAACCTGGCGGTTATGCAGTCGACAACGTCGAATTAGAGCAATTTGAAGTCAGTGATGATCGAAGTGCCGCAAGCGTTGAAGCGATGATTAGATCTCGTGGCTTTGACCCTGTTTGGCGTGATTGGCATTCTGCCTATTCTGGTTGATTTTGTTACGATGTTTCACGTGAAACAATAAAGGCTCCGGAAGGAGCCTTTTCTATTTTTGAACTAATTCACTTTGGATTAGTTTGCATGTTGTAACGGTTGAGTCGCGTTGCGTAACCATGCCAATACTGCTTTGTCGCTTAGGCGTGGACTGAGTTCATCCCAAACGATTTGGTGGTAATTATTGAGCCATGCTAATTCTGGACGAGTTAGTAGGTTAACATCGATATTGCGACTATCGATTGGGCAACGAGTCAAAGATTCAAATGCCAATACAGAAAAATCACCTTGAGTGCTTTGCTCTACAACCAGTTCTAGGTTCTCAATGCGAATACCAAATTGGTCGGCACGGTAGTAACCAGGCTCGTTAGACAGCACCATACCTTTGTCTAATGCAACATCGATTTGTTTTTTCGAGATACTCGCAGGCCCTTCGTGCACACTAAGGAAGTGGCCGACACCGTGGCCTGTACCATGGTCATAGTCAAAGCCTTCAGCCCATAGATGTTGACGTGCCAAGGTATCAAGTTGGTAACCACGAGTACCACGTGGGAAGCGGGCACGAGCGATACCGATATGACCTTTTAATGCGAGCGTGAACTGTTTAATCATTTCTGCGCTAGGTGTGCCGATTGCGACGGTGCGTGTAATGTCAGTAGTACCATCAATGTATTGACCACCTGAATCAACCAAGTACAGGCTATCCATGCTGAGTTGCGTTGGTTGTGGCTGGTTATTGTGGTTGTAATGGCACATTGCAGCATTGCTGCCAGCAGCAGAAATGGTGTCAAAACTCAAATCAACCAATGTCGGTTCAAGACGACGGATGGCTTCAAGTTTGTCTGCCAATTGGCCTTCATCATAGAGGCGACCCGCAGCAACTTCTGCATCAAGCCAGCTCAAGAACTGAACCATGGCGACGCCATCACGTAGGTGACTTTCTTTCATGCCAGCGATTTCTACTGCATTTTTGCATGCTTTTGGCATCAGGCATGGATCAGAGGCAGGTACAATATGAGCGCCAGAATTTTGCAGCACCAATTTAAACCAGGCATTGCTGATCGCAGGGTCAAGCAACACGTTTTTACCATCAAGTCGCTCTAGCTGCGCTTGCAGACGATCTGGTGAAAATACGGTGACACCTTCACCCACATGTGCTGCAAAGTTGCTTGGAACTCGGCTTGGTTCAATAAAGAACTCAACATGACCGTTGTCATGAATGATTGCATGTGAAAGTAATACAGGTAGGCGTGATACGTCGAGGCCACGGATATTCAGTAACCAGCAAATCGAATCAAGCGCAGTGATGATGGCACAGTCGCCACCTTGTTTTTGCACCAATTGCGCAATTTGCTGACGCTTCTCAGCACTATTTCGACCCGCCGTTTCATTAGCCATTAGACGCACATCAGATAGAACTGGTTGTGGGCGGTCATTCCAAAGAGTATCGATAGGGTTACTATCTAGAATTACGGTTTGGTGACGTTTGTTGAGTTTTGCTTGTGCTGCTTCTAACCACATGCCGCTGTGCATGCGAGGATCGATCGCAATCTTTGCGCCCGGAGCAAGGTTATCGACTAACCAATCCAGTGCGGGTTCATTGATGAGATGGCGATATTCAAATAATGCTGCGGGTACTTGTTTGGTGACTTGCACCGTGTAACGACCATCGACAAAGATAGCGGCTTTATCTTGAGTAACAACGGCCGCACCTGCTGAACCTGTGAAGCCAGTTAGCCAATGTAAGCGCTCATTATGAGCTGGAATATATTCACCTAAGTACTCGTCTTCGTGAGGTACGATTAACGCATCTAGGTTTTGCTGAACAAGCCATTGTCTAATGGCAGTTAAATGCTGTTCAGTATTACTATGCATTGTTTAATCCTTCAATTTGTCGTGATCGCGTCAATACGCATTGGTTAGTTAAGCTACTCTTTTTGCTCAGTGGCTGCAAATGTTCACCAGTGCCTATTATTATAGTTTGATTTTTCGCCATAAATCGCACTAGTAACTCGCACGTAACGCATCGGTTTTGTCACAAATCATGGCTCGTAACCAGGTTAACGCCGGGTCATTTTCCCGGTCTCGGTGCCAGAATAGGGTATAAGCCATTGGTGGAAACTCGAGGGGCAGAGTTAGCACGGTCAAGTTCAATTGCTTGGCTGCAAGCTGAACAAAGTGACTTGGTGCAGTAAAGACAAAGTCAGTGTAGCTACATAGACTGGCTGCACTATTAAAGTCCGGAACGGTAATCGCGATATCCCGTTCTTTACCAATATCGGCAAGGCGATAATCCAATAGCCAGCGATCATTACCATCACAACGTACTTGTACGTGCCGTTGTTTAAGGTAGTTTTCTAGATTCCAAGGTTGTTTGAGTGCTGGATGATTATTGCGAACTAAGCATTTTTGATTGTCACGGTAGATCTCTTGCTCGCAAATGTCGCTTGGCGGCAACATGGTTAACTTAGCATCATTAATATCGATATCTTTACCGGTGATACCAAGATCGATTTCACCACGCTGCAATAGAGCGAAAGTTTGCGAATTCCACGGATGCGTGCTGATGGTGACATTCGGCGCTTGCTGGAAAATGTGGGGTAAAAAGTGAGGCAAGATCAGTGGATAGACACTTTCTACGGCAGCAATTTGAAACCGATGATCACTGGTGTCAGGTACAAAGTGCTCAGGTTGGGTGAGCAACTCCAACTGATGAATCAAGTTTTCGAGTTTTGGTTTCAGAAACAGAGTTTTTGGTGTTGGCGTGAGCCCATGCGAGCTGCGCACAAATAGCGGGTCATCAAACTGGATTCTCAATTTCGCTAAGTTTTTGCTTACAGCAGATTGTGACAGGCATAAGCGATTGGCTGCTCTGGTTACGTTGAGGTCTTCACTCAATACTTTGAAACATACCAGTAAGTTGAGATCGAGGCGGGCTAGCTTTTCGATATTCATTGGTATTCCTAAATAGAATAACTTTGATGATAGATTGTCATTGGAAGTAATATCTAGACTAACTTAGACTAGCGCCAATTTCATTAATAACTGATTAATTTTTATCATGTCTAGCGCTGTTTCGCCGAAAAAATCTCAAATGATAATGTTAACCCTACTGGTGCTATTTAGCCCTTTAGCGATTGATATTTACTTGCCTGCTTTACCTCTAATGTCAGAAGCGTTTCACGTGGAACACGCGCTATCTCAAGGCACGATAACTTGGTTTTTATTTGCTATGGGTTTGGGGCAGCTATTTGCTGGCCCTCTGGCAGATAAACTCGGACGTCGAACTGTTGCATTGGGAGGAATTGGCATCTATTGCGTGAGTGCTCTATTGGCGTGGGGTGCTCAAAATATCGAATGGATGTTGGTTGCTCGCGTGCTACAAGGCTTCGGTGCTTGTGCTACATCGGTAGCCGCCTTTGCAACAGTTCGCGACTTATTTGGCCCTGAAAAAAGCGGTCGAATGATTAGTTACCTCAATGGTGCAATCTGTTTTATTCCGGCGTTAGCGCCGATTCTTGGTAGTTGGTTAACGCAACAATTTGGCTGGCGCAGTAACTTTAGCTTTATGGCGCTATATGCCGCTATTGTGTTTGTATTGCTGGCGCTACGTCTAAAAGAAACCAACCCACAAATGAGCCAAGAGCCAGTGTTTAAGCTTAATCGTTACTTAGACATTCTTAAAACACCGACGTTTATCTTTCATGCCAGTCTCTGTATGTTGGCCATGGCCGTTATTTTGGCGTACGTAACCTCGGCACCAGTAGTATTGATGGAGCAACTTGGTTTGGATATGAACCAATTTACGTTTTGGTTTGGTATCAATGCAGCGATCAATATTGCGGCGAGTATGACAGCACCAAAATGTATGGATAAGTTGGGTACACGTTTAACATTGGTGATTGGTCTCGCTGTGTTGATGGTAGCTGGTGTCATGATGCTTCTGCTCGCCAATGTGGCACATCCGATGGCGTTTATGTTGCCGGTATTTATGTCATCGATTGGTTTTGCTTGGATTCTAGGTGCTGCCGCGGGTAAAGCACTGGCACCTTTTGGTGATAAAGCGGGTACAGCGGCTGCGCTTTTAGGTCTACTGCAAATGAGTGGTTCTGGTTTGGTGATTGGTTTAGTACAACTGCTAGGTGTTGAGGCGAAAGTAATGATCGCAATTCAGATGCTGATCGTACTTCCTTGGTTTATAATCATGTTTACCAGACCCGCACGTGCTTGGCATCAAGCTGTCGCGCAATAATTCGCTTGGTCTGCAAACTATTACTCGCCAATAAAAAGTTGTATATTATTTGGCTCAACTTAGCAGGTGGAAAGCAGTAGAACATGTCTTTAACGACGTACGAGATCGCTAAATTAATGGAGCAACTAGACAGTTCTCCAGAGAAAATAATGTTTGGTAAAGTTCTTAATGAACTAGGTAACCAAAGTGGTGAACGCATTCAGAGTGCAGCGAAACAGGTACCGCTTCCTGTTTTACGTGACATCATCTACCACTTTCAACAAGTGATCGCTTCTCGTAAAGACGAACAAGTTGATCTACTTGCTAAACAGATTTCTGATCAAGGGATCTCGGTTGAAGAGTTGAAGCAATACCTTGCTTCACGATAAACAGATTTGAAGCTCGCCAATGGCGAGCTTTTTTATGGGTTCACGTTACGGTTGATAGGGTTCTGTAACGAAATTAAAGTCTCGGTGGATTGCACTTCATCGATCGCCTGCAGTTTGTCGATTAACACATATTGCAGCTCTTCTATCGAACGACACATTAATTTGACGAAAATATTGTAAGCCCCAGTGGTGTAGTATGCCTCGACGACTTCCTCTAAAGCATTGAGCTTTTCTAGCGCAGAGTGATAGTCGCGGGCAGCGTTAAGGTTGATGCCAATAAAACAGCATACGTCATAACCAAGCTTCTTGGTGTCGACAACAACTTCAGTCCCCTGAATCACTTGCGCTGCTTTCATCTTTTCAATTCGCACATGAATGGTGGCTGGGCTGACATTGAACTGTTTTGCCATCTCAGCGTAGGGGGTGCGAGCATCGGCCATTAACGTCTTTAATATCGCCTTGTCTAAATCGTCGAGTTTATTTGGATGAAGATTCATTAATTTCCCTGTCATAGATGAATTCAATGCTTAGTGAAGAATTTCAACTAACCCCATTAATGGTAATATCTACCACCTTTTTCTTTCTATATCGAACATTGTTAAGTGCGCGCTGGATTCATTCTTCTCTGCTGTCTATTTAGTTCTTATGTGACGGCGCAAAATAAAGAAGTGCTTGTGGTTCATTCCTATCATCATGGCTTCTTTTGGACCGATCGTTTTCAGCAAGGCTTGAATGAAATCCTAACTACAACCGATATTCAACCTCAGATAGATTATCTAGATACCAAACGCTTACAGAACCAAGATTATCTCGATCAACTATATCGCTTATATCAATCTCAGTTCAATCACAAAGCTTACGATGCCATCGTGGTGAGCGATAATACCGCATTAGCGTTAATGAAAAAGTTGGCGCCAGAGCTAAATGGGACACCCGTTATCTTTGGTGGTATCAATCATTACCAAGCCGATATGCATACTGGAATCAATGCGACTGGTGTTATTGAAGAAATTGATATCGCGGCAAATTTAGAACTTATTCAGAGACTGCAGAACAATACGCATACTGTTTATCTGGTCACCGACAAAACGGTGACTGGAGAAAAAATACTTGAGCAGATCAATCGCTATATATCCCAGCACAAATCATTGCCTTTCGTGGTTAAACCTTTGGCACTGGATTCATTTGATGAGGTGTTGGCGCTGGCAAAGCAGTTTGATAAAAGAACCAGTTTGATTTTGGCTGCTTTTTTCCGTGAACAAAGCGGAACCATTATTACGCCGCGTGACATTCAAGAGTTAAGCCTACTATCGGGTGGCCCTGTATACATGGTGCATGATTTAGGGTTGGGCTTTGGTGCTGTGGGCGGTGTGATGCCGAACGCGCGCTCTCAAGGGCAGCAAGCGGCCATGAAACTGATAGAAGTCTTAGAGCATCCTGAACAGCCACTACCTGCGATTGAAGTTGGTATGCGGGAAGTTAAATTGGACTACAAAGCTTTGATCGCATGGAAGTTAAATGGCAATGATTTGTTGTCGGCGGCTTTGATCAACAAACCGTTAAGCTTTTCAGAGCGTTATCACCGCGAATTACGTGCAGCAGCATTGTTGTTCTGCATATTGCTCACCGTCATTGTGGTGTTAATTTATTACCTCAGTCGATTGAGAAAAAGCGAACGTCTTGCGAGTGATAACCAAGCATTGATTGAGATGGTTTTTGATCAAAGCTATCAGTTGATTGGTCTTTTCGATCTGAACGGTTATTTGTTGTCGGCCAACAGCAAGTTGAGTGCATTGCTATACAGTAATGGTGCATTGAGTGAGCAACCACTATGGGCTTATCGTCAGTGGCACCGAGATACAGCGCCTTTGATTCAACAATACTTTGAGAACCTTACCAGTAAATCGGTGTGTCAATTTGAAGCGGAGTTATTCCATCCAGAACAGGGTGCGATGAGTATTGAACTGACGTTGAGAATTCTCTCTGTGCAAAAACATGCCTCACCACGCGTGCTGCTTGAGGCGCGTGATATCACTACAAGGAAGCTCACGGAAGCGCGCTTGTTTGAGAACGAAGCAACACTAAGTTATTACTACCATCAGCAACCAGTCATGATGATTACGCTTGATGAACAGAATCGCATTCAACAGGTCAACAGCTTTGCCGAGCAGCTACTTGGGTATCATGAAAAGCAGTTATTAGGACATCAGCTAAAAGAGTTTTATTTCGATGATGAAGCTCTGATTGCGCGTCAGATATTGCTGCAACCTAAACAGGCCCTGAAAGGAGTATGGCGTCGAGAAGTTGCTTATCGTCACCAAGATGGCCACGTGCTTTGGATTCGCGAAAATATCAGGCCATTAGCCGAAAGTGGTCACTTACTTATTGCTGGTGAAGATGTTACTGAAACACATCAATTAGCGGAACAGCTCGCTTATCAGGCGCAGTACGACTTATTAACCGATACCTATAACCGTAACCAATTTGAAATTGAGCTGGCAAAAGCATTGAAAGAGGTTGCGAGCCACACTCGTACTCACGCGATGCTGTATTTAGATGTCGATCAGCTAAAAGTACTGAATGATACGGCTGGCCATGAAGCGGGCGATGCGGCGATACAGTTCTGTGCCAGCATGCTGCAAGAGGTGCTCCCGAGTAAGGCGATCTTGGCTCGAATGGGGGGCGATGAGTTTGCTATTTTAGTGAAAGATTGTGCAGAGGTGAATGTTAAACGAGTCGCTGAATCTATTCTCATGGCGTTGGCACAACAACCTTTCATTTGGGATGAAATTAAACTCAATCTGACTTGCTCGATCGGCATACGTTTGATCGACCATTCGGTGAGCTCTCCGCAAATGGTCCATGCTCAAGCAGACACTGCTTGCCATGCGGCAAAAGAAGAAGGGCGAAATCGCTACAATATCTATTGCCAAGATGACCAATTATTACGTCGTCGAGAGATGGAGATGGGCTGTGTTAACTTAGTGCACAGGGCGTTAGCAGAAGATTGCGTCGAGCTATTTGCACAACAAATTCTTAGCTTAGATGAAGGCGCCTCAGGGATGCATTTTGAGGTGTTGGTTCGAATCCGAGACAGCTATGGTGAGTACCTATCCCCAGGTTTATTTATGCCAGCCTCCGAGCGATACAGCATTGCGCATTTATTGGATAAGCGAGTCATACATCAAACATTGACGTGGCTAGAGTCGAACCCAAATGCCTTAGAGAGACTGGGATGTTGTGCGATCAATATTTCTGGGCAATCTATGGGTAACCAAGGTTTTGTTTCATATTTGCTCGAAGCGTTAAGTCATACCTCGGTACCGTGTGAAAAAATCTGCTTGGAAATTACCGAAACGGCCGCGATGAGTAACATGAACCAGGCAATAGAGTTATTCAGTCAGCTCAAACAACTTGGTTGTGTGATTGCGTTGGATGACTTTGGATCAGGCTTATCTTCGTTTGGCTATTTGAAAAAGCTGCCGGTTGATATAGTAAAAATTGATGGTCTGTTTGTTCGTGATATGGCGAACAACGGCATGGACTATTTGATGGTGAAATCGATTAACGATTTGGCACAAAAGATGGGTAAACGGACCGTTGCTGAATTTGTTGAAAATAACCAGATCATCGATTTATTGGTGGAGTTAGGTGTCGACTATGCTCAAGGTTATGTAATAGGAAAACCACAACCACTGGCGGATTTAGTATCTCAATTGATGGCTGATAACGCCAATCGTAGTAGCGAATGATAAAATTCGCTAAACTTCGCCCTCTCTTTTTGCGCTTTATGGAGCACCGCCTTGCAACTACAACTTGTTTGTGAAGACTCAATACAAACCGAACGCCTAGAGCAAATTGCTCAACGTTGGGGATTACAACATGACTCATCCAGTCCGTTCGCACTGGTATTGACAGAACAACGTTTGGAATTGCGTAAACTCGACGAACCTAAACTGGGTGCAATATTTGTTGACCTAGTGTCAGGTGCCGTAGCTCACCGCCGCAAATTTGGTGGTGGTAAAGGGCAGGCGATAGCCAAAGCTGCAGGTTTAAATAAAGGTGCGACGCCAACGGTGTTGGATGGTACGGCAGGGCTTGGGCGCGATGCGTTCGTATTGGCTTCACTGGGATGTAAAGTGCAAATGGTGGAACGTAACCCTGTCGTGGCAGCATTACTTGATGACGGTTTAATGCGAGCGAAAGCTGATGCAGAGATCGGTTCATGGGTGAGTGAGCGAATGACGTTAATTCATGCTTCTAGCCACAATGCACTCAATGAACTAGCGAGTGATGTGAACTTTGTGGCCCCGGATGTGGTGTATCTTGACCCAATGTACCCACACCCAGAAAACAAGAAAAAGAGTGCTCTAGTCAAAAAAGAGATGCGGGTTTTCCAATCATTGGTTGGGGCTGATAATGATGCAGATGGCTTGTTAGAACCTGCGCTAGCTTTGGCTACCAAGCGTGTCGTGGTTAAGCGCCCAGATTATGCTGAGTGGTTGAATAATCATAAGCCGAGTATGGCGATTGAAACAAAGAAAAACCGCTTTGATGTGTATGTAAAAGCATCGATGACTTAATTCTCTCAAGTAACAATTTCTGCTTGCTTCAACACGGGCTTGGTTGTATATCTTAGTAATAACTATTCGTATTCTTACTAAGGTTGTTGTATGAGTAAGCGTTTGTGCAAATTAAATCGTCACGATATTACCGCTCAATTGAGTGATATAACGCACTTAGTCAGTGCACCAAAGTATATTTGCCGCTCGTGCGCTCGTTCTTCTGCAGATAAGAATACCTTGTGTAAGCCAGAGGCATTAGCGGTAGATACTAAGTTGCATGATGTGAGTTTAGCGACAGAGATTAAGCCAGAACCAGCATTGCAACGAGTCTCCTTTGAATCAGCGCATGAACATAACGTTGATGCTAAGCATCTTAAGAAGCAGGCGAAAAAGCAGAAGAAGTATGCAAAAAAACTGAGTAAGGCAATCAGTAAGCAAGAAAAGTTACTGCGCAAACAACAGAAAATTGAAGCGAAATTTAGCTCGGTCAATCAGCGCTTATATCAATTACAAGCCTCGATGACAGCACCAAAATCAGCCGAATCACTTCATTAAAAAAGCCCGCTATCTTAGCGGGCTTTTGCCATCTGGGGCGATGGGATTAGCGGGCGGCGTAATCTCGCTCCACTCGGCGTTTCACCCAAGTTTCATTTACCCATAGCGAAAGCAAAATAACCGCTCCGCCTAAACCTAAACGAAGTAAGTCGGCATTTTGATTCCAGATCAGGATATTGACGATCAATCCTGCTGGCACGAGCGCATTATTCATTACCGCCAAAGCGCCGGCATTGACTAAGGTTGCGCCTTTGTTCCAAGCGAAATAACCGAAACCAGAGGCGATGACGCCCAAATAGAACAAGATTCCCCATTGAACATTCGTCGTTGGGAGTTTATCTGGGTTGCCCATCAACAGGTAAGCGGTACTCGCTACAACTAAGGCGCCTAAATAGAAATAGCCAAAGATAGAGTGTTGCGGCAGCTCAACTTTTTCGGTTTCCATAATGTGCTTGTAGCCTACCTGACCAATGGCAAAGCACAGGTTTGCTCCTTGTACGACTAAAAATCCGAGTAAGAAGTTTTGATTGATCCCTGCGAACTTAATGATGACAGCGCCAGCAACAGCGATAACTGCAGTGACTAAGTACCAAGGTGAAAAGCGTCCTTTGAGCCAGTCATAAATCAGGGTGACATAAATAGGAGTAAAGACTGTGAAAAGTAACACTTCTGGCACAGAGAGTAGCAAGAAGGATTGGTAGTAGAAGCAATACATCAAGCCAAGTTGAAAGCCACCAACCACCATCAGTTTGAGAATAAGTGAGCGACTGACGCCTTTAAATTTAATAAATGGCAGAAAAACGAGGCTGGCAAGCGCGACGCGCATTAGGACCGAGAACCAAGAATCAACATGGCCAGCGAGATAAACGCCAATCAGGCTAAATGAGAAAGCCCATAAAAGCGTAACGGCTGATAAATAACCCATAATTAACACTCATGAATGAAATCAGCCGTCAGTCTAAACCAGAATAAATCGAGGTGCGATTAATCTATAAGAGGTACAACCAACAAATCGACCGGAGTACAATTTATGAGTTGGCGCGTTGAAGAAAGCAGTTTGCTCCAAAAATCTTGATGATGGCCACATACCACTAGGTCTATTTTGTATTCACCAATGTTTTCACATAGCTCATTACCTAGGTCACCGCTGCCGACCAATGTATGTTTGATTGGATAGCCCGCATTGTCAGCCAACATTTGCAATTGCTCTTGTGAGGCTTCGATGGCTTTGTGCTGAGTTTCAGCCATGTTGATATCGATTAAACCCGTGTACAGCTCTGCGTAATTCACATCGATATGTATAAACGATACATCAGCGTTGAGTGGTGCGGCTAACTTGACGGCTTTATCTACCAAGTGTTTGCTGTCTTCTGATAAGTCAATCGCAACTAAAATATGTTGATAACTCATAATGCTATCTCCTATTGGACTTTGATTTAAGGTTAGCACTGGTCGGTTAATAATTATGCTGTTTTGATCTCATATCTCTCGATGGATCGTGTTATAGTTTTGATAAATAGAAGTATTCACAGGAGAAAACGATGCTGTCTCAAGCAATGGTTGAACAATTGAATGAACAAATTAACCTAGAATTTTTTTCATCCAATCTATACTTACAAATGAGCGCTTGGTGTGAAGATAAAGGATTTGAGGGTGCAGCTGAATTTTTGCGCGCTCACGCCGTAGAAGAAATGGAGCACATGCAGCGTCTATTTACCTATGTAAGTGAGACAGGTGCATTGCCAATTTTAGGTGCGATTGAAGCGCCACCACACCAGTTTGATAGCCTTGGGCATGTATTTCGTGAAACCTATGAACATGAGCAAATGATTACAGAGAAAATCAACAAATTGGCTCATCTAGCATTCACTTGCCAAGACTATTCAACGTTCAACTTCTTACAGTGGTACGTGGCTGAACAGCACGAGGAAGAGAAGTTATTTAAAGGGATATTAGATAAGCTAGAACTTGTTGGTGAGGACGGTAAAGCATTGTTCTTCATTGATAAAGATCTAGCAGCTTTAGCAAAAGAAGGTTCATCTTCGGTTATGGATGCCCCGGCTGCATAGTCCCCAGCCAGAGACACTGTAAACAGATCGTCTTTTCTTCAGGGTGTTCCATACCAGGATGTAGGGAGGAAAGATGATCAGTGCAGACACCATTCTATTCGCGCTTATGATGGTAACCTTGGTTAACTTGGTTCGCTATTTAACAGCGCTTCGTTCATTAATCTATGTGATGCGAGAGGCTCATCCTTTGCTTTATCAGCAAGTGGATGGCAATGGTTTCTTTACCACGCATGGCAATATGAGCAAGCAAGTTAAGCTTTACTCATATTTAAAAAGTAAAGAGTACCATCATCATCATGATGAAGTGTTCACAGCAAAGTGTTCGCGAGTACGTCAACTGTTTATCCTTTCAATGGCGCTAATTGGTGTAACCTTGTTAGCGGTCATCCTCCTTTAAAGCAATGACGGAATTTGAGCGCCGTTGATTAATTGGCAAGCAGCCAAAGAATCGCTAGAATAGCGCCTCGATTAGCAAGGATGTGCCATCAGCACATCCTTTTTTATTTGCGTTGAGAGCGTTTGAGTAAGACATCATGAGTGAAAAATTTGACGTCGTCATTATAGGTGCCGGGGCTGCAGGTTTAATGTGTGCCGCAGAAGCAGGTAAGCGAGGCCGTAAAGTGCTCGTGCTTGATCATGCCAAAAAGCCGGGACGTAAAATCCTAATTTCGGGTGGCGGCCGTTGTAACTTTACTAATTACGATGTCAGTGCCAATAACTACTTATGTCGCAATCCGCACTTTGTGAAGTCGGCATTGTCGCAATACACCAACTGGGATTTTATCTCGATGGTGAGTAAGTACGGGATTGAGTTTGAAGAGCGCGATCATGGTCAGTTGTTCTGTCTCGATTCTGCGAAACAAATTGTCAGCATGCTGCTTGATGAGTGTCAGAACGGCAAAGTTCAGCTGCGCTACCAGCAAGATATTCACCAAATTGAACAAACCGAGCAGGGCTTCACTCTACATGCCAATACAAATGTGATTGACTGTCAGTCGCTGGTGGTGGCAACAGGTGGTTTGTCGATGCCAAAACTTGGTGCGACGCCATTTGGTTATAAGATTGCCGAGCAATTTGGCTTGCCAGTGGTGCCAACGACTGCGGGTTTGGTGCCGTTTACGCTGCACAAACAAGATAAAGAAGCTTTTGAAACTCTATCTGGTATCGCCATTCCAGCAGAAATCACTGCACAAAACGGTACAGTGTTCAAAGAAGCATTGCTGTTTACTCATCGTGGTTTATCTGGTCCATCAGTACTGCAAATCTCTTCGTTTTGGAAAGCAGGCCAAGAGGTGACGATCAATTTGGTGCCTGAAGCAGACGTTAATGAACTTCTTACCGCATCAAGAGAAAAACACCCAAACCAGAGCTTAAAAAATACCTTAGCGAAAGTACTACCAAAACGTTTGGTTGAGGTGATGGTTGAGCGCAAAGAACTTGAGGATAAGCCGCTTAAGCAATTCAATCAAAAGCAGCTGGAACAAATCACCACTTACCTAGAAAACTGGAAAATTGCACCGAATGGTACAGAAGGTTATCGCACCGCAGAGGTGACATTAGGCGGGGTTGATACTGACCACTTGTCATCAAAAACCATGGAGTGTAAACAAATCAAAGGTTTGTACTTTATCGGCGAGGTGATGGATGTAACGGGTTGGCTTGGAGGCTACAACTTCCAGTGGTGTTGGAGTTCGGGCTTTGTCGCTGGGCAACATGCTTGATTGTACAGACTGATTGATTTTGTGAGCTCTCCCATAAAAGGGGGAGCTTTTTGTATCCATAGTGAGTATTTACTCATGCGACACTTGTTGAGTATGGCGTGCGCGGGCATAATGTTACGTGTAACATAAAATCACAATAATCATACAATGAGTCAAAATAACAAGAAAAATCGCGCGACACTGCAGGATGTCGCAGACCAAGTTGGCGTTACTAAAATGACGGTGTCGCGCTATATGCGCAACCCCGAGTCAGTGGCTGAAAAAACACGTGTTAAAATTGCCGCAGCGATTGAGCAAACGGGTTATATTGAAAACCGTGCACCAGCAATGCTGTCTAAATCTTCGAGCCGCGCAATTGGCGTTCTGCTGCCTTCACTTTCAAACCAAATTTTTGCAGCGTTCGTTAAAGGGATTGAAAACGTCACTAAGCCACAAGGCTATGAAACTTTGTTGGCACACTTCAGTTATGATGAACATGAAGAAGAGCAGAAGATTGCCTCTTTATTATCTTATCAAGTAGATGGCTTAATTCTGACAGCAAGCGATCACACGCCGCGCACACTACAGATGATCAAAAATGCGGGTATTCCCGTGGTGGAAACCATGGAACTGCCTCTAAAGCCAATTGATATGGCGGTCGGCTTAGATCATGAAGAAGCATCATATCAGGTAGTAAAACGCATTCTTGCTTCAGGTAAAAAGACCATTGCCTATTTTGGCGCACGTTTAGATACGCGTACCCGATTACGTATGCAAGGTTACGATCGTGCTATGTCAGAGGCCGGCTTTGAACCGAAACATATTTTGACGGGTGAGCATTCAAGCTTTTCCATCGCCGATGGACTTCTTGAAAGAGCGCTAGAACAATACCCAGATCTAGATGGTGTGTTTTGTACCAACGATGATATTGCCATCGGTACTTTGCTGAGCGCTCAGCGTCGCCAAATAGCAGTACCACAACAATTAGCGGTCGTGGGTTACAACGCGCTTGATATTAGCCAAACCATCTCTCCGAAACTGACCAGTGTCGATACCCCTCGTTTTGCCATTGGTGAAAAAAGTGCGGAGTTGCTACTCACTCGTTTAAGAGGCGAGGCTGTTGAAGAGAAAGTGGTGGATATGGGGTATCAAATTACCGCAGGCGAAAGCGTTTAATTCATTTTCGCTTGAAATTAAAAAGGCTTAAAAACAAAAAGCGCAGTGTTAACACTGCGCTTTTTAGTCACTTCAATGCAAAGCCTTAAACGATAAAGCTTGCACCTTCTTCAGCGCTGCTCACGCTTTGACGTAGTACGCTAAACAGATTACGGCCCCAAGTTTGTTGTACCACTTCCGTATCGATTTGTAGTGGCTCACGACCAGTCATATCGCTTAGGTTGTTTAGCTCACCCGTTTGGCAGTTAAGGCTGATGATGTCGCCATCACGCACTAGACCAATCGCACCGCCACGCAGGGCTTCAGGTGATAGGTGAATCGCTGATGGAATCTTACCTGATGCACCAGATAGACGACCGTCAGTCACAAGCGCCACTTTGAAGCCTGCTTTTTGAATGTTACCTAGAATCGGCATTAACTTATGCAGTTCAGGCATACCATTCGCAGCAGGGCCATTGTGTGTTACCACTACAATACAGTCTTTGTTGAGCTCACCACGTTTGTATGCCGCTTCAACTTCGTGTTGGCATTGGAAAACTACCGCCGGCGCTTCGATGACACGTTGGTCTTCTTTTACTGCCGATACTTTTACCACTGAGTTGCCTAGGTTACCGGTTAGAACGCGTGTGCCACCGGTTTTTTGGAATGCCTCACCTGTTGCAGCAATCACTTCTGCATCTTTGGTTTCAACAATACTGTTCCACTCAAGTTTGCCATCGTTCAGTGTTGGTAGGCTCATTTGACCTTCGAAATCGCCAAATACTGGCGTAACATCGCGGTGTAGTAGGCCTGACTCATCCAAACGACGCATTAGCGCTGGTACGCCGCCTGCTTGTTGGAAGGCGTTCATGTCTGCTGGGCCATTCGGGTAAACGCGAGCCAACAGAGGAACTACATCAGAGAGATCGCTGATGTCTTGCCATGTGAGTAGAATGCCTGCTGCGCGAGCAACGGCTAACATGTGAATTGTATGGTTAGTACTACCACCAGACGCAAGTAGAGCCACAATACCATTCACCAAGCTCTTCTCAGTCACGACTTCTGATAGTGGACGGAAGTTTGCTGAACCAGCCGTCATACTGGTGATTTTCACCGATGCGAAATCAGTCAGTGCATGGCGCAGTTCAGAATGTGGGTGAATAAACGCTGAGCCAGGAAGCATCAAGCCCATCGCTTCAAATACGAGCTGGTTAGTGTTTGCCGTACCGTAGAAAGTACAAGTACCTGGTGCATGGTAAGCGCGACATTCCATATCAAGTAGGGCATCTTTGCCGACTTCGCCTGCTGCGTATTTTTGGCGTACATCGACTTTTTCTTCGTTACTGATGCCCGTAGACATAAGACCCGCAGGTACAAATGCAGTTGGTAGGTGAGCGTAAGTTAGCGCACCCATTAGCTGTCCCGGTGCAATCTTGTCACAAATACCCAATAGTAGGGTTGCATCAAAGACATTGTGGCTTAGCGATAGTGCCGTCGATTGAGCAATCAAATCACGAGAGAACAATGACATGTCCATACCCGCTTGGCCCTGTGTCACACCATCACACATCGCTGGTACACAGCCCGCTACTTGAGCTGTATGACCATATTCCGCCAACACTTTTTTGATTTGTGCTGGGTACTCTTGGTATGGCTGGTGGGCACTGAGCATGTCGTTGTATGCACTGATCAGCGCAACGTTCGCATGGGTAAAATCAAGAATGCTCTTTTTCTCTGCAGAGCAAGAAGCGGCAACCGCGTGAGCTAAGTTACCACAGCTAAGATTTACGCGACCTTTACCTGCGTCAGCTTGCGCTTGTGTGCGAGCCAGAAACGCAGTGCGCGCTTCGTGGCTACGCTCAGCTAAGCGTTGGGTTACATCAAGAATTACTTGGTGAGTCATTATGCTACCTCGTTTGCTGCAATTAGTTGCTCAGCAGCTTTTGCTACGATTTCTTCGATTGAGCAGTCGATATCAACTACGACAGTTTGTGGCTCGGCATCTGGGCGCTCAAGCGTTTCAAACTGGCTGTTCACCATATTTTCTTTCATGAAGTGACCTTGACGCTGGCGCATACGCTTCATGATTAGGTCTTTACTGCCATCAAGGAATAGGAAAGTGACGTTCTCGTTACCTTCACGGATTTGATCGCGGTATTTCTTTTTCAGTGCAGAGCAGACGATAATACCGTGCTCATTTTTGCTTTCGAGGCTGAAAGCCGCATCGCGGATACGTTCTAGCCATGGCATACGGTCGTCATCGTTCAGTGGTTGACCTGAAGCCATCTTCTGAATATTTGCACGTGGGTGAAGATCATCACCATCAATAAACTTGCGACCAAGCTTCGCTGCTAGGTGCTCACCAATTGTGCTTTTACCACAAGCACAAACGCCCATTACGATGACACTACTGCCTGCCATAACCAATCCTCATAAACAAATTTGCGCGTGATCCCAATTTTGGCATTCACTTTAAAATATGGGTTTATCTTATTCGTGTTATCGGTAACATGTTACCGGTAACGTAAATAAATGTGAACTACAACACAAACTATAATTTCGAAGGTGAACCTATGGAGCTGTTAACTCAAGCCTCTGATCCAACCTATCTATTGACTATCGCAGTGCTATCAATTGCTGCGTTGTTGGTATTGATTATTAAGTTTAAGGTGCATGCATTTGCATCTCTAACTATCGTAAGTTTGCTGACTGCAATTGCGACTGGCGTAGCGTCAGAGCAAGTAGTACCAACAATGATGAGCGGTTTCGGTGGCACTCTAGCTTCTGTTGCCCTGCTGGTTGGTCTAGGTGCAATGATTGGTAAAATTTTGGAAGTAACGGGTGGTGCTAAGGTACTAGCTGATACTTTGATTGGCCGCTTTGGTGAAGAGCGTGCTCCGTTTGCACTAGGTGTGGCGTCACTACTGTTCGGTTTCCCTATCTTCTTTGATGCGGGCCTAGTTGTAATGATGCCGATCATCCTGAGTGTTGCAGCGCGTTTTGGTGGTTCGCCAATCAAATATGCACTACCAGCAGCAGGTGCGTTTGCGGTAATGCACGGTTTTGTACCTCCGCATCCAGGTCCTGTTGCGGCAGCTGAATTCCTAGGTGCAAACATCGGTCTACTACTTGTTGTCGGTATCCTGGTTGCAATCCCAACTTGGTACCTAGGTGCTTACCTATTTGGTCTATACGCTGGTAAGAAATTTGATATTCCACTATCAAAAGCTTTCTTCAATGGCGACACAGTGGTTGATGAAGCGAACTTACCTAAGTTCAGCACAGTAATGACAATCCTAGTACTACCTGTACTACTAATCTGTCTTGATACTGGTCTAAACACGCTAGCCGTGGCTGGTTTGATTGATGGTAAGTCAGCGCTAGTTGAATTCTTGCGTATGCTAGGTAAAACTCCGGTTGCACTACTAATCACACTGATCGTATGTTTGGCAGTATTTGCTAAAGACTACGGCATGGCGAAACTTGAGAAGCTATGTGGCGATTCTCTAGCGCCAATCTGTGGTGTAATTCTAGTAACGGGTGCGGGCGGTATGTTCGGTGGCGTACTACGTGCAAGTGGTATCGGTGATGCACTTGCGGGTGTACTAACTGACACTGGTATGCCAGTTATCGTAGCAGCATTCGTTATCTCAACATGTCTACGTGTTGCACAAGGCTCAGCAACAGTAGCACTAACGACAACTGCAGCGCTTATTGCGCCAGTAGTTGCAGCGTCAACGGGTCTAAGTGAGCTAGACCTATGTTTCATCGTTATCGCAATTGCGGGTGGTGCAACAGTACTTTCTCACTTTAACGACTCTGGTTTCTGGCTAGTATCTCGTCTACTAGATATGGACGAGAAGACAACGCTAAAAACTTGGACTGTAATGGAAACATTACTAGGCGGCATTGCGTTTATCATTGTTGCGACACTAAGCTTTTTCCTATAGAGGTTATTCATGAAAACTCTTGAACAACGATTGAGTGAAATCAAAATCGTCCCTGTTATTGCTATCAATGACGTAGCGCACGCGCTACCTCTAGCAAAGGTTTTGGTAGAAAACGGCCTACCATGTGCAGAAGTAACTTTCCGTACTGAAGCAGCGGCTGAATCTATCCGTATTATGCGCGAAGCATACCCAGAGCTATTGATCGGTGCAGGTACAGTTCTGACGACAGAACAAGTTGATATCGCGATTGAAGCGGGTGTGGACTTTATCGTAAGCCCTGGTTTTAACCCAACTACGGTTAAGTACTGTCAACAACGCAACGTTCAAATCGTACCAGGAGTGAATAACCCAAGTTTGGTTGAGCAAGCGATGGAAATGGGTCTGCGTACACTGAAGTTTTTCCCAGCAGAGCCATCAGGCGGCGTGGGTATGCTTAAAGCATTGACTGCAGTTTACCCAGTGCAGTTTATGCCAACAGGTGGCGTGAGCCCATCAAATGCAGCTGATTACCTAGCAATCAAATCGGTAGTGGCATGTGGCGGTACTTGGATGATTCCAACCGATATGATGGACAACGGCAACTGGGACGGCATTGCTGAACTTGTTCGCGCTATCAACCACTAATTCTTCCCCCGAATTAGATTGCCTGAAAGAAAAAAGGGTGCCTTACAGCACCCTTTTTGTTTATTTGATTTTCAGTCTTTTATTATTCGATCGCAGCTGCGGTTTTCGCTTTGAACTTAAATTGTTGAATGACCAAGCCAGTAATAATCAGCACCAATCCAATAAGAGTAGTGGGATGAATGCTTTCACCAATCACAGTCGCCAATAGAATCAATGAGATAAATGGTGAAGCAAAAATCAGGTTACTGATGCGCGCGGTATTTTGTGTCAGTTTTAGTGCCGTTAACCACAGAACAAATGTAATCCCCATTTCAAACAGGCCAACATAGGTAACCGCCAACCAACCAGAAGCAGTAATTTGGCTCCAATTCGCGCCTTCCCAAATACTTAAACCAATCGCAAACGGAATCGCCACTAAAAAGCCCAGTAATACCCCAACCACAGGGTCGGCTTTGTTTTTGGTATTCAAAATCCAGTAGCTCGCCCAAAGCAGCGTTGAAAGCAGCGCTAACGCGACGCCGAGAGGGCTTTCAAAATTGAGCCCTAAAATATCGCCTTTGGTGGCGATAACCACCACGCCAAAGTAGCTCAATACACAAGCCACCCAATCTTGTTTACGAATTTTTTGTCCAAGAAATACCGCCGCCATCAGCGTCAAAGTGATCGCCCAGCTGTAGTTGATCGCTTGTGCTTGGGAGGCGGGAAGCAACTCATAAGCTTTAAATAAAATAACGTAGTACGCCAAGGGATTGATAAGGCCAAGTAGCAAGTAATACCAAGGGTTGGCGAGGAAGATAGTCGGCAGTGAGGCAAGCTTACCTTGCACGCCACAAATCACGATCAGTACCAGAGCAGAAACCATGCTGGCGATCGTTAGCATTTGAATAGGAGTGAATTCAGCCAGAGTGAGTTTAAATGCGGTGGCGACTGTTGACCAAAGTAAAACGGCAGATAAACCAAACCCTAACGCGCGGCGCTCGTTCATAGTGTTCCTTCATATAGCAAGCAAATACGCACCTAGCGAACCATTCGCACAGTGTACGGGGAGCTAAGTGTATCTGTTGAATATTCGGTCGACAAACTGGACATTTATCCAGTGGTGAAATACCATTATTTGCAACTGATGAACAAGAGTTAACGCCTTATTATGCAATGGATTATCGAGAACCAAAGCGTGTTATTTAGTGCCCTTGGTGGCGCCGCAGTCAGTGGTATTGCGGTCGGTTGGTGGGTAAAGCAGAAATTGAGTTTAGAGAGCCAACTACTGACGCAGCAATTGGAATCCAATCAGCAATTGGCGCAAACACAACTAAACCAGTTAAAGCATGCTTTGCATGAAGCGCAGCAAGAGCTGGATGAGCTGGATCAAGAGCGTGATAAAGCGGCTTATGAGCTTAAGCAGTCGCACGGTAAGTTTATGGCGGTAATGGAAAAACTGCGTTATTTCGAAGCCGTCAAACAAGAGCGTCAGCAATACGCGGATGATCTTAATGCGGTTCGTGAGCAGAAATCGCAACTGGAAGCGCAACTACGCGAGCAAGAGGCTCGTCATCAACAAGCGCAACTGGCAAGCCAAGAAAAACTGCAGTTGCTAGAGAAAGCAGAAGAGCGTTTAAAGCAGCAGTTTGAGCATTTAGCCAATCAATTGTTTGAAGCAAAAACGGCTAAAGTCGATCAACAAAATCGCCAGAGTTTGGAAGGGTTACTCAGTCCGCTCAAAGAGCAATTGGAAGGCTTTAAACGCCAAGTTAACGATAGCTTTAACCTTGAAGCGAAAGAGCGTCATACCTTAGTGCATGAACTGAAAAACTTGCAGCGCTTGAACGAGCAAATGACCCGAGAAGCGGTCAACCTGACCCAAGCGCTCAAAGGTGACAACAAACAGCAAGGTAACTGGGGTGAGGTGGTGCTGGCTCGCGTATTGGCTGAATCAGGTTTACGTGAAGGGCATGAATACCAAACTCAAGTGAGTTTGCAAAATGAAGCGGGTAAACGTTATCAGCCGGATGTGATTGTGCACTTGCCGCAAGAGAAGCAGGTGGTGATTGATTCCAAAATGGCACTGGTGGCGTATGAACGTTACTTCAATGCAGAAACTGACAGTGAGCGAGATCGTGCATTAAGTGATCACTTACTTGCGCTGCGCACCCATATCAAAGGTCTGAGTAATAAGGATTATCAACAACTTAAAGGTATTCGCAGCTTGGATTATGTGTTGATGTTTATTCCGGTTGAGCCTGCTTTTCAAGTAGCGATTCAAGCGGATCCGAGCTTGGTTAAAGATGCGATGGAACAGAACATTATTTTGGTTAGTCCAACTACCTTGTTGGTGGCACTGCGCACGATTGATAATTTATGGCGTAATGACAGACAAAATCAAAACGCGCAAGTGATTGCCGAGCGAGCCAGTAAATTGTACGACAAGTTACGTTTGTTCGTAGAAGATATGGAAGGGCTTGGTGGTGCGCTCGACCGTGCCAATCAAAACTACCAAGGTGCGATGAACAAGTTGGTGTCCGGTCGAGGCAACGTGATACGCCAAGCAGAGAGTTTTAAACAGCTTGGCGTAGAGGTGAAACGTCCTATTTCGCCCGCCATTGCCGAGTTAGCGCAAGCAGCGGATGTGTCAGAAAATGAATATTTGGTGGAAAATGCATCGCTGATAGAAAGACATACGGCTGAGGATAAAGTAAACTAATCGACCGCAGCTCATACCTATTAAATCAAAGTTACACAGGGCTGCTCGAAGAGGATTCATCATGGCGGATACAAGCGTGCAGTCAAACACAGCTTTAGATACTCAAGAAACGACGCATTTTGGTTTTACTACCGTAGCCAAAGAAGAAAAAGTTGCCAAAGTAGCGCAAGTATTTCATTCAGTAGCAGCAAAATACGACATTATGAATGACTTAATGTCGGGCGGTGTTCACCGTTTGTGGAAGCGTTTCACTATCGATTGTAGTGGTGCTCGCCCGGGTCAACGTGTGCTTGACCTTGGTGGTGGTACTGGCGATTTAACCGCTAAATTTTCACGTATTGTCGGTGAAAAAGGCCATGTGGTTTTAGCGGATATCAACAACTCAATGCTCAATGTCGGCCGTGACAAACTGCGTGATATTGGCGTTGTTGGTAACGTGCATTACGTGCAAGCCAATGCAGAAGAGCTGCCATTCCCTGATGATTACTTTGATGTGATTACCATCAGTTTCTGTCTACGTAACGTAACAGATAAAGACAAAGCGCTACGTTCGATGTTCCGCGTGTTAAAACCGGGCGGTCGTCTATTGGTATTGGAGTTTTCCAAACCCATCCTCGAACCACTATCAAAAGTGTATGACGCATATTCATTCCACCTCTTGCCTAAAATGGGTGAATTGGTGGCAAATGATGCAGATAGCTACCGCTACTTGGCGGAATCGATTCGCATGCATCCTGACCAAGAAACACTAAAAGGCATGATGGATGAGGCTGGTTTTGAACAAACTAGCTATTACAACCTAACTGGCGGTATTGTTGCTCTGCACCGCGGTTATAAGTTCTAAAAGGGTTGTTATGCCATTCGAACCATTAGTGACAGCCGTTATCGAAACGACGCTCAACACTCTAATTAAAGACGATCCACAATTGGGTCGTCGTTTGGCTCGTCTTAAGGGCCAAGTGATTCAAGTGCACTTAAAAGAGCTAAACAAAACGCTGACGTTCGTTTTTAGCCAACAAATCGATGTGTTGGGCAATTATGAAGGTGAGCCGAATTGTTACTTATCATTGAATTTATCTGTGTTGCCTGAATTGCGTGAGCAAGCGAATATCACCAAGCTGATCAAGCAAGATAAGCTAGTACTCGAAGGTGATATTCAATTAGCGCAGAAGTTTTCTCAGCTCATGACCGATTGCAAGCCAGACCTCGAAGAATGGCTGTCACGTGTGACCGGTGATGTGGTGGCGCATTCTTTAGTCAAAGGTGCCAGCCATTTTGGGCAGTTTGTGAAATCACAAGCCAACAAACATCAAAATCATCTCGCACAAGTGATCACCGAAGAGTGGAAACTGGCGCCAGCGCCGTTAGAAGTCGCTTATTTTTGCGATCAAGTGGATGATGTTGCCAGCCAAGCGGCACGCTTAGAAGCGAAGCTCTCTCAATTGATGGAGCGCCTATGACCCCATCGGAACTTCGTCGTCTTTACCGCATTGTCAAAGTTCAGCTCGAATATGGGCTGGATGAGCTGTTACCCGATCATCAATTGACCAAAGCGCCTTTATTGGCTCGCAAATCACTGTTCTGGATTAAAAACAAACATCAAGACAAACCGCTAGGAGAGCGTCTACGCCTGGCATTGCAAGACTTAGGGCCAGTATGGATCAAGTTTGGTCAGATGATGTCGACTCGACGAGATCTCTTCCCGCCACACATTGCAGACCCATTGGCGTTGTTGCAAGACCAAGTATCGCCATTCGATGGTGAGTTGGCGAAGCAACAAATGGAAAAAGCGCTGGGCGGCCCAATTGAGCAATGGTTTACTGATTTCGATATTAAGCCTTTAGCGTCGGCTTCCATCGCTCAGGTGCATACTGCGCGACTTAAAGATAGCGGCCAAGAGGTCGTTTTAAAGGTCATTCGACCAGATATTCGCCCTGTGATTGATGCAGATCTAAAACTGATGTATCGCATGGCGCGTATAGTCGCGAGGGCTTTGCCTGAAGCACGTCGTTTGAAACCAGTTGAAGTCGTGCGTGAATATGAAAAGACTTTGCTTGATGAGCTAGACTTAAGAAGGGAAGCTGCGAACGCTATTCAGCTGCGTCGTAACTTTGAAGGCAGCGAAGAGCTGTATGTACCAGAAGTTTTTCCTGACTTTAGCAGTGAAAGTCTGATGGTTTCAGAACGAATCTACGGTATACAAGTATCTGATATCGCTGGCTTAGAAGCCAATGGCACCAATATGAAATTGTTGGCTGAGCGTGGTGTTAGTGTCTTTTTTACTCAGGTATTTCGCGACAGCTTCTTTCATGCGGACATGCATCCTGGCAACGTATTCGTTAAGCCGGAACATCCAGAAAATCCAATGTGGATTGGTTTGGATTGTGGCATTGTCGGCACTCTAAATAGCGACGATAAACGCTATTTAGCTGAGAACTTTTTGGCGTTCTTTAACCGAGATTACCGCCGTGTAGCAGAGTTGCATGTCGAGTCTGGTTGGGTGCCGCATCATACCAATGTTGATGAATTTGAGTTCGCTATTCGCATGGTGTGTGAGCCTATTTTTGCTAAACCACTGTGTGAAATCTCTTTTGGCCATGTGTTGTTGAATTTGTTCAACACGGCACGTCGCTTTGAGATGGAAGTTCAACCACAGCTAGTGTTGCTACAAAAAACATTACTGTATGTTGAAGGCTTGGGACGTCAGCTGTATCCACAATTAGACTTGTGGGCAACAGCCAAACCATTCTTAGAAGAGTGGATGATGAACCAAGTTGGCCCGCAAGCGGTGATCAACGGCATTAAAGACCGTTTACCGTTTTGGGCAGAAAAGCTACCAGAGTTGCCAGAGCTGCTTTACGACAGTTTGCGTCAAGGCAAAGCAATGAATCAACGCATGGATCAGCTTTACCAAGGTTACCGAGCGTCGAAACGACAGCAGGCAACTGGAAAATTTTTATTTGGTGTTGGTGCCACATTAGTCGTATGCTCGGCGATATTGGTCAACAGCACCTTTGAACAGCTTTCGACGGTTAGCGCTATCGCAGGCGTCACATTTTGGTTGTTTAGTTGGCGAGCTTATCGCCGTTAAGCATTAGACTTTAACGAAACTTTGTTTAGTAGAACCCGAGGTAAAAAGAATGGGTGGTATTAGTATTTGGCAACTTCTTATTATTGCCGTAATTGTTATCTTGCTGTTTGGTACAAAGAAACTACGCAACATCGGTGGTGACTTGGGTAGTGCAGTGAAAGGCTTTAAAAAAGCGATGAGTGATGAAGAAGCTCAGCAAGACAAAAAAGATGCTGACTTTGAACCTAAGAACCTAGAACAGCAGAAGACTGACGCGACTGCTGAAACTAAGAAAGACAAAGAGCAGGCATAACACGTGTTTGATATCGGTTTTTGGGAACTGGTATTAATCTCTGTCGTCGCACTGGTAGTTCTTGGTCCTGAGCGTTTGCCTCATGCCATTCGTAGCGTATCGCGCTTTGTGTCGGCTGCGAAAAGCATGGCAAACAATGTGAAAGATGAAATCAATCACGAGCTTAAGATTCAAGAACTGCAAGAGAACCTTCGCAAAGCTGAAAAGATGGGGATGGAAGATCTTTCCCCTGAATTGAAGTCTTCGGTGGAAGAACTCAAAAAAGCGGCGCAAGAGGTTCAGCGTCCCTATGCTCAAAAGGCTACAGAGACTAGCCAAGTTGAAGTGGACTCGAAGCCAACTGCTGCCGAGACATCTGTTCCTGCAGACAAGAAAGCCGAGTAGTCTCATTGTGAGGAGCTGCACTATCCATGTAGCTCCTTTTTGATCGTTTTGAATGAGGTTAGATATGTCCTCTGTCGAGCAGACACAACCTTTAATCAGCCATCTGCTGGAGCTAAGAAATCGCCTGTTGCGTGCAATCTTAGCTGTGTTGGTGGTGTTCGTTGGTTTGATTTACTTCTCCAATGACATCTACGAGTTTGTTTCAAAACCACTAGTAGAGCGCCTGCCTGAAGGGGCAACCATGATTGCAACTGACGTTGCATCTCCTTTCTTTACACCATTAAAACTGACCTTGATTGCTTCGGTATTTTTGGCCGTGCCTTTTATTCTTTATCAGGTATGGGCATTTGTGGCGCCAGGGCTATACAAACATGAGCGTCGTTTGATTATGCCGCTGATGTTCTCTAGTTCATTGTTGTTTTACGCTGGTGTGGCGTTTGCGTACTTTGTGGTGTTTCCACTGGTATTCGGTTTCTTCACGGCAATTTCACTGGGTGGTGTAGAGTTCGCTACGGATATTTCGAGTTATCTCGATTTTGTACTGGCGTTGTTCTTAGCCTTCGGTATCGCGTTTGAAGTACCTGTGGCGATTATTTTGCTGTGTTGGACTGGGGCGACCGATCCCGAAAGTCTCCGTGAAAAGCGCCCATACATTATCGTATTGGCATTTATTATCGGTATGCTGCTGACGCCACCGGATATGATTTCACAGACACTGTTGGCCGTGCCGATGTGTTTGTTGTTTGAAGTTGGTCTGTTCTTTGCCAGATTCTATGTGCGCAAAGATGATGATGCGGAAGAGCAAGCAGAAGAATAGAAAAAAGGTTGGCAATGCCAACCTTTTTTATTGCTTGCGATTTACCGCCTACAGATTAAATAACGTTTTCGCGTTATGTGTGGTGATGCTGTCGACTTGCTCTAACGTGAGCTCACGCAGTGTCGCAATGCGATTGGCGACCAACTCAGTGTAAGCTGGCTCATTGCGTTTACCTCGATGAGGCACGGGCGCTAAGTAAGGGCAGTCAGTTTCGAGAATTACATAATCCATATCGAGGTGTGGAATCACTTGATCCATGCCGCCGTTTTTGAATGTCGATACACCGCCTAAACCTAAATGAAAGCCAAGGTCATTAATAGCTTTCGCTTCTTCCACGCTGCCACCAAAGCAATGGAACACACCACGTAGCGAGCCATCTTGTTCTCCACGTAGCAGCGATAAGGTTTCTTCAATCGAATCACGAGTATGGATCACCACCGGAAGTTGCATCTCTTTGGCCCAATTCAATTGGGTCACAAACGCTTTTTCTTGCTCGGTGCGATAGGTTTTATCCCAATACAGATCGATACCGATTTCACCCACGGCGATAAAGTTATGCTTGCTAAACCAGCTATAAATGGTGGCCAGTGTTTGGTCGACATTGCTATCCACATAACAAGGGTGTAGCCCCATCATTGAACGGCAGATCGTCGGGTAGGCCGCTTCGGTCGCAAGCATCGGCTCAATTGAATCAAGGTCGATGTTAGGCAGTAAAATTTTATCAATGCCTTGATTAAGCGCGCGTTCGACCACGAGATCGCGATCGTTATCAAACTCGCTGGCATAGATATGCGCATGGGTGTCGATCATGGTAGTACTCATTGAAAATAGATAATTTGAGTATACGGCAGTGTGAACGCAAGGTCATTTTTTGCATTTTTGGTTTTTGCCGCTAGCGCCAAGGTTTAAGAGTGATATCATTCTGTACAAGCACTTTCACCAGATTGAAGGAGAATAGAGTGTCAGTTTCTATCCAAGGTCAGTTCCCAGCACGTCGTATGCGCCGTATGCGTAAGCATGACTTTAGCCGTCGTCTTATGGCCGAAAATCAACTGTCAGTAAATGATCTTATCTACCCAATGTTTGTACTGATGGGTAAAGATCGTCGTGAGCAAGTAGAGTCAATGCCGGGCATTGAGCGTTTGTCGATTGATCTACTGTTAGAAGAAGCGCAATACCTAGCTCAATTAGGTGTGCCTGCGATCGCTCTATTCCCAGTGGTGAACCAAGACGCTAAAAGCTTGTGTGCCGCAGAAGCATACAACCCAGAAGGCTTAGTGCAACGTACGGTTCGTGCCCTTAAAGAGCATGTGCCGGAAATTGGCGTGATCACTGATGTGGCATTGGACCCATACACCACTCATGGCCAAGATGGCATCATCGATGAAGAAGGCTATGTGCTAAATGATCAAACTACTGAAGTGTTGATTAAACAAGCCTTATCTCATGCTGAAGCAGGCGTAGATGTGGTTGCTCCATCAGATATGATGGATGGTCGCATTGGTGCGATTCGTGAAGCGCTAGAAGCTGCGGGTCATATCAACACGCAAATCATGGCTTACTCTGCTAAATATGCATCAAATTATTACGGTCCTTTCCGTGATGCGGTCGGTTCGTCGTCTAACTTAAAAGGTGGTAACAAAAAGAACTACCAAATGGACCCAGCTAACAGCGATGAAGCCCTGCACGAAGTAGCAATGGACATCAATGAAGGTGCGGATATGGTGATGGTGAAGCCAGGTATGCCTTATCTAGATTTGGTACGTCGTGTGAAATCAGAGCTGCAAGTGCCGACTTTTGCTTACCAAGTATCGGGCGAGTATGCGATGCATAAAGCGGCGATCCAAAATGGTTGGCTGAAAGAACGTGAAACAATCTTGGAATCACTACTTTGTTTCAAACGTGCTGGTGCAGATGGTATTTTGACTTACTTTGCTAAAGACGTTGCTGAGTGGTTAGCGGAAGAAAATGGCCAAACGGCGCAATTTCTACGAGACAAGTAATTGCTGCAACTAAAATAATGAAGGTCGGCATCGCCGGCCTTTTTTTCGCTTAATCGTTTTGAAAGGACAATCAATGAGTGTGGTATTTCGTCGTGGGACCTTGGCTGAATGTGTCGAGGCGGTAGAGGCTATCAATGAATTTGCGCATAAAAGTGTCAATTCACTGGCTGCAAGGATTGAGGGTAAACGCAGTTTAGTGTTGGTGGCGGAAGAGCAAGATGACATTATTGGCTTTAAAATCGGTTATGAGCTAAATGCAGAGACGTTTTACAGCTGGTTTGGCGGCGTAACGCCAGCAGCTCGTGGCAAAGGTGTAGCGCAAACACTGCTGGATGAACAAGAAGCCTGGGTTGTCGCTCAAGGCTATAAAACCCTTAAAGTGAAGTCTCGTAACCAATTTCCAATGATGCTTAGATTGTTGATAAAAATGGCTACATGATTGAAAATTATGAGTCCAAACCAGACATTCGTGAGGCAAGAATTCACTTTAGCAAGGCGATGCAGAGCGGAGATAACAAATAAATGAGATTTTTCTCATTTAGGTATTTACAATCTAAATGAGAATCATTATTATCAATCTCGTCTTAGGGAATGAGGAAGTTCACAAGGACGTTGAATTATGAATTCGCATGAATTTGTGATGAGGCTGAATTTCTCGAACTTGCACAAGTTCTTTTGGACACGACATTGCTCACATTGCTTCCAGTGTAATTTATAGCTCTATGGCAAAGCCGCATGTTCCACATGAAACGCTTTGACTACATTTTTGCTAGGCGACATCGAAAGATGTCGCTTTTTTTATGCCTATCATTTTCTCTTGCACAAAAGGACAACAGCAGTCTTTTCCACAAACGAGGATCGTTTTGCGATCGCAAAACAAAGGATCGATCTTTCTTTATTTCTTTAAATACATAAGGTTAAATTTAATTTATTTAAAAATGTGACCGTTATCAAGTTGAGTGGATAACTATTATAAACAGAGTTATCCACAAGTGGACACATCATGTGGTGGCTTATTCAGCAAATCTCGCTAGAGACATCACAGAGTTTAAATAGCATCACTGCCGCACTCATGGCATCCTAGGCAAATCTAATTCGCATTCTCTTTGGAAACCTTAAGACTATGGCTCGTATTCCAGATAATCCTCTGATTTTGATCGACGGTTCTTCGTACCTGTATCGTGCATTTCATGCCTACCCAGGAACGATGAGTAATGGTGATATTCCAACTAACGCTGTGTATGGCGTAGTGAATATGCTACGCAGCATGATGCGTCAATTTGCCTCGGATCGTATTGCAGTCGTGTTTGATGCCAAGGGTAAAACCTTCCGCGATGACATGTATCCAGAATACAAAGCTAATCGTCCACCAATGCCAGATGATCTGCGTTGCCAGATTGAACCGCTACATAATGTCATTCGTGCTATGGGTCTGCCTTTGATTTCGATCCCAGGCGTTGAAGCCGATGACGTCATTGGTACTTTGGCCTCTCAAGCATCACAGCAGGGTATTCCTGTCTTGATCAGCACTGGCGATAAAGACATGGCGCAATTGGTGGATGAAAATGTCACGTTGATCAACACCATGACCAACGTGGTATTGGATCGTGAAGGGGTGATCGAGAAGTTTGGTATTCCACCTGAGTTGATCATCGATTACTTGGCATTGATGGGCGATAAAGTCGATAACATTCCTGGTGTTCCGGGGGTTGGTGATAAAACTGCAACCGCACTGCTACAAGGTATTGGTGGTTTAGATAAGCTGTTTGAAAACCTTGATGACATTGCGCCACTGGGTTTCCGTGGCTCTAAGACCATGGCGAAAAAGCTGGTGGATAATAAAGAGGATGCGCTGCTTTCTTATCAATTGGCGACGATTAAACTCGACGTAGAGATGGCGTTTAAACCGCAAGAGCTAGTCAAAACCGAGCCAAATAAAGATGAGTTGGTGCAATTGTTTGGCCAACTGGTGTTTAAGTCTTGGCTTAACGAGCTACTTGAAGGTGGCTCTGGTGTGGTGGAAGCCGATGAAAAATCGGGTGCGGTAGCGACAACAAACACGACTAGCCAAGCGGAAATCAACACTTCAGCGGTATCGATTGACCGCAGTCAGTACCAAACGATTGTCGATCAAGACACGTTCAATCAATGGTTGGAAAAACTCAAAGCGGCAGACGTGTTTGCATTTGATACCGAGACTGACAGCCTTGATTATATGGTGGCAAACTTAGTTGGTTTGTCATTTGCAATCGCTGAAGGTGAGGCGGCTTATGTGCCAGTTGCCCATGATTACCTTGATGCTCCAGAGCAACTGGATCGCGCTTGGGTACTTGAGCAGCTAAAACCGATTCTAGAAGACGCCAATCAAGCTAAGGTGGGTCAAAACCTTAAATATGATATGAGTGTGTTGGCGCGTTACGGCATCGAAATGCGTGGTATTAAATATGACACTATGCTGGCGTCTTATGTCTACAACAGCGTTGGTGGCAAACATGACATGGACAGCTTGGCGCTGCGTTTCCTACAACATAGCTGCATTTCGTTTGAGCAGATTGCGGGTAAGGGTAAAGGCCAGCTGACTTTCAACCAGATCGATCTTGAGCAAGCGTCTCCTTATGCAGCAGAAGATGCCGATGTAACGCTACGTCTGCACCATCGTTTAAACGACATTTTGTCACAAGATGAAAAGCTCAATGAGATTTATCAGCAGATCGAAGTGCCATTAGTTCCTGTGCTTTCTCGTATTGAACGCACCGGCGTATTAATTGATGACATGATGCTGTCTGCTCAATCGCAAGAGATTGCGGTACGTTTGGATGAGCTAGAGCAAAAAGCCTATGAGTTGGCGGGTCAAGAGTTCAATATGAACTCACCAAAACAGCTACAAGCAATTTTGTTTGAGCAAATGGGCTTGCCAGTTGTGAAGAAAACCCCTTCGGGTACGCCTTCAACGAATGAAGAAGTGTTGCAAGAGCTAGCATTGGATTACCCGCTGCCAAAACTGATTCTGGAGTACCGTGGTTTGGCTAAGTTGAAATCGACTTACACTGACAAACTGCCAAAAATGATCAACCCAGAAACTGGTCGTGTGCATACCTCTTACCATCAAGCTGTAACCGCAACCGGCCGTCTATCTTCAACGGATCCAAACTTACAGAATATTCCGATTCGTAATGAAGAAGGTCGTCGTATTCGCCAAGCATTTGTTGCGCCGCATGGTTATAAAATTATGGCGGTCGACTATTCACAAATCGAGCTACGCATTATGGCGCATCTATCGGGTGACCAAGCGCTGCTTGATGCGTTCCGTGAGGGTAAAGATATCCACGCAGCAACGGCTGCTGAAATCATGGGTACAACCATTGATAACGTGACTTCAGAACAACGTCGCCGTGCGAAAGCGGTTAACTTTGGTCTGATTTACGGCATGAGTGCCTTTGGTCTGGCGAAGCAGTTGGGTATTCCTCGTGGTGAAGCGCAAGATTATATGAACAAGTACTTCGAGCGTTACCCAGGTGTGATGCAGTATATGGAAGATACTCGCAGCGCAGCCGCAGAAAAAGGTTATGTAGAAACCATCTTTGGTCGTCGTCTGCATTTACCAGAAATTCAATCCCGTAATGGTATGCGTCGTAAGGCTGCTGAACGTGCCGCAATCAACGCTCCAATGCAAGGTACAGCTGCTGACATCATCAAAAAAGCGATGCTGTTGGTTGATGCATGGATTGAAAGTGAAGGCCAAGGCCGTGTTAAGTTGCTAATGCAAGTGCACGATGAATTAGTATTTGAGGTTCAAGAGTCAGCTTTAGCCGAAATTGAAACTAAAGTACAAAAATTGATGGAATCTGCAGCAGATCTTGCTGTGCCACTAATTGCAGAAGCTGGTCATGGTGACAACTGGGAACAGGCGCACTAGACAAATTTTGAGCAATTTATAACGTTTAACATGAGCCAGCGCACAAATGCTGGCTTTTTTTTGCTCTTAATAAAGCCAGACCGCTCAAGGGGTTTATGTAGCTAACAAAATAATACTGAAAAAAACTTACAAAATGACTTTGAATTTCTGACCAATTGTTGTACATTAATCTGCGTAGGGTACAGAGGTAAGATGTTCTATCTTTCAGACCTTTTGTTTCACGTTATTGGATTAGGCTGATTCAGCCGCCCCAGCCAGTGTTTGGCTGGGGCGTTTTTCTTGTGGCAAAGAAAAACTTTCACTTCTTCATTTTTAGCGATCATTCCGACTAAAACTCTCGACTTTCTGTCATCGACATTTCCGCAATTTGTGCCATGTTTAAGGCGAAAACTGTAACTTTCCTTCATCACATTTTTGTTATTTTGTATAAAAATAAACGCTATAATTTTAACGTGCTCATGTGAGAATGCATGGGAAAGCTTTGTGCTGCTTGAGATCTGGCTTATGAGGTAAGTTAAATACCCATACAGCTAGTAATGTTGAAACTCGAGTATGAATACGACAAGCTAACAGCATAACAATAATGATGTGTAATTCTCTCCCGTTGCCCCAACCTAGAGTGGGGCTTTTCTTTTTCTCTACGGCTTTACTTAACCGGATTGTTTGATGAATACAAAAAAGCCTCGCACATTGCGAGGCTTCAACTTTGGGTGAACTTTGCTAGAGCAAAGCTTAGATGAAATTATTCACCGTCTTGTTCATCAATATCGCTATCAATGTCGGCTTCTACTGAGTCAGCAAAAGCAGGTGCAAACCATTCATCCAGTTTATTACGCAGAATATCAACGCCTAGACCATTGTGTGATGAGAACGCATCGACTTTAACGGTGCCGCCAAAACCTTTTGCATCTTCACGGATCTTCAATAATTGCGCTTTGCGTGCACCACTTTTTAGCTTGTCAGCTTTCGTCAGTAGTACCTGTACTGGAATACCACAATCCACAGCCCAGAAGATCAGTTGTTGGTCGAGGTCTTTCATTGGATGACGAATATCCATCAATACTACTAGGCCTTTTAGACATTGGCGCTTTTGTAGGTACTCACCCAACGATTGTTGCCACTTCTTCTTCATTTCAAGCGGCACTTGTGCAAAACCATATCCAGGCAGGTCAACGATATGACAGCCTTCTGTTACCTTAAATAGGTTGATTAACTGGGTACGACCCGGTGTTTTACTGGTTTTTGCTAAGCTTTTTTGGTTGGTCAATCGGTTCAAAGAGCTCGATTTCCCGGCATTGGAACGTCCGGCGAACGCAATTTCAATGCCCTCATCCTCTGGCAAGTGACGAATGTCAGGTGCACTTGTGATGAAATGGGTGTTTTGGTAATTAATTTTTACGTTCACTGTTAACTCCATCTCGACTTTGTGTAGTCAATTGATTACTTTTTTGTGAAATTGTGTAAAATAACCGTACTCGGCATGAGGTCGCCTATTGTACCATGAGTGGCAATGCAGAGTGGTACTGGAAGCTAGATAATTATAATGGAATGTCATGAAGAAATTAGTGCTAATTGTGAGTATTTTAGTCAGCTGCTCCACTTGGGCCCAAGGCAATATAGAAGCTGGTAAAGCAAAATCACAAACATGTGTTGCGTGTCATGGAGCGGACGGCAACAGTTTACTTGGAATGTACCCATCCCTAGCCGGTCAGCATGCAAAGTACATTGAGAAGCAGCTGAAAGATCTAAAATTGGGCATGACCAGTAGCGGAAAACAAGGCCGTTTTGATCCTGTAATGAGTGGCATGGCGATGCCATTGAGTGAACAAGATATGGCCGATCTCGCTGCTTATTATGCTTCATTACCGTTGGCGCATAATACCACGCCAGAAAGTGCGGTTGAGCAAGGTAAAGTTCTGTATACCGCAGGTGATGCAGAGCGTGGTTTAGCGGCATGTATTGCTTGTCATGGTCCACGTGGTAACGGTACTGAGTTGTCTGGATTTCCAAAAATTTCAGGTCAGCATGCAGAGTACATCAAGTCTCAACTTGAGAAATTCAGAGATGGTAATCGTGGCAACGATATGAACGCTATGATGCGTGATGTTGCACAAAAACTAACCGATAAAGATATCGAAGTACTGTCAAATTATGTTGGTGGTCTTCACTAAACACACTCTTTTCAAAATGCTTCCAGTCAGTCTTGCAAAGCCACGCCATCGCGTGGCTTTTTGTTGCTTTGAAATTAGTTTGATCGCGGTCACACCAGCTATGTGGCGGTAATTTCTGATCTTGCTCGCCAGTTTGTAAGAGATTTGCCATTCGTCATGAGTGTAATTTTACTGTATAGCTTTAAATGCCATAAAACATTCAGTTGCAGTGGTGAGTGTTATTTGAACAACAAAAATTAGAATTGAATGTTGCCTCTAAGAGCATCTGCAGTAAAGTAGAGACATCCACATGAGGTGGGGCAGGATAAAAGGCTAGGATGGTCTCCAAGGATGCAAGTCAGGAAGACTTGGTCGATGCGATAAAGGATGCGTTGTAAGCAGGAAGCTTACAAAATAAGGATGGTTGACTCGTCTAATGGTTTAGACAGGGGAAAGGATCAGGCTAAGGATTAGCTCAGCTACAGGAAGTAGATGGAAAGCCAAAATTCATTAGGATGATGACAAACAACACCTTTTTGGCAGGGAAAGCTCGAAAAACAAAAGGAAATTTGGAGTGCAATATTTGCACAACCCAGTTTCGCCATCATGGCATTTAGAAAGCGATAGAGATTCTATCGCTTTTTATATCAAATTTTATTGATTTGATGATTTATTGCACAATAATACTCCACTCTGACCGCAGTTTCTGGTATGTTGCGCATCCCCTATAAAAAGGATGTAACAATGCACCACTGTCCGCTTTGTCAAAGCAATCACACTCACCATTACTTTGAAGATAAGCGTCGTCAGTATCTAGAATGCGCAAATTGCGCCTTAGTATTTGTTAATCCAGATCAGCGTTTAGACGCAAAAGCGGAAAAAGCCCACTACGATCTCCACGAGAACGATCCAAGTGATGAAGGTTACCGCCGCTTTTTATCACGCATGGCTGACCCGATTTGCCAACGTGTAGCGCCAAATTCGCAAGGGTTAGATTTTGGTTGTGGTCCTGGTCCAACATTATCCTTGATGTTGCAAGAGCAGGGGCACACGATGAAGTTGTATGACATTTATTACCATCCTAATATGGAGGTATTAAATCAACAGTATGACTTTGTGACTGCCACCGAAGTGATCGAGCATTTATATCATCCGGATAAAGTGTGGCAGCAATGGTTAAATTTAGTTAAGCCCGGTGGCTGGCTTGGTGTAATGACCAAGATGGTGATCGATGTTGAAGCGTTTGCGACTTGGCACTACAAAAACGATCTCACCCATGTGATCTTTTTTAGTCGTAAAACGTTTGAGTACTTGGCAGAGCAGGATCAGCTCGAACTTGAATTTGTTGGAAAAGATGTAATTTTGCTGAGGAAACCCCAGTAATGAGTCGTAGCAAAAAAGCAAGATCTGGCGGTAACGGTGACGTTATTGTTGTTCGTAACCGTACACAAGCAGACGTTGATGGACGTCAGCGTAAAAGAGACAAAAAGCGCAAAGGTCTAAAAACCGGTAGCCGCAACTCTGAAGCGAAAGCGCAGAAAGAGATGACCAATGGTCAAAAGCGTGACCCTCGTTTAGGCAGTAAGAAGAAGATTCCTCTAATTGTTGAAGCAGCTAAGAAGCCAACTAAAGTTGAGCGTCGTTTAAGTGCCGAAAAAGAGCTAGAGATGCTAGAAAACGATGCGCAATTAAACGTATTGTTAGATCGTATCGAAAGTGGTGAAAACCTAGGTGCAGGCCTGCAGAAATACGTTGATGAAAAATTAGCGCGCATCGAAGCGCTGATGAAGCAACTTGGTATTTTTGATGATGCTCAAGATGAAGAAGAGTACTCAGACTTTGATGAGTTCCCTGAAGAGCGTCAAGCAAGTAAAACGCCTGCATCAGACGATGAATTGTTATCGCAGTTTGAATCGTTTGATATCAACCAATTTAAAGGATAACAGTAAAGTATGAATGTAACCTTGTTAGCCATTGCTGGTGGAATCATTATTCTCGGTCTAGCATCTTACGCAGGTTACCTTCTTCTTCAACTGAAGAAGCAAAAGGAATTGCAGCTGAGGCATCGTCAGTTAGCGATTGCAAAGCGTAATGCGAATATCTTTGAAAACGTCAATACGTTATGTATGGCGGGCATTCAAGGGCAGTGTGACCTGTCTGAAATCAGTATTCGTGTTTACTGCATTATGGATTATGTGCAGGGTGATGATCGTGTCGATTTCGACCAAGAATTCCCTGCAATTTCAGAGTTGTACCATGTAGTAAAAGACATGGCGCGTGGCGAAGATCGCCAAGCTCTGGTTAAAAAAGAACGCATGCAACAAAACCTAACTCGCCATAAAGCCGAATCGCGTCTGCAAGATGCCATTGTTGAAGAGTTGAAGCGACTGCAAAAACGAGTGCAGCCACTTAACAACCAAATCAACATTCAAATGGTGTAAGTCTCAGCCAAGCAAACCTGATAACTGACCGTCGATCACTTACAATTACTGTGAGTGATCGATTTATCAGTTCTGAAATCAGTTCTGGGTTTTGGTGCTCAAAATAACGGGCGACCTCTGTTTCTCTTGTAGAAGCTTATGGCAAAATGCTCCGTTAACGAAACCTTGACCTTTTAGTCAAAGAATGGAAACAACAACATGTCGCAGCAAGTCGTAGCAAGCCAACAAATTGAGTGGGATCAAACGGTTCTGGATAAGTATAACTATTCCGGTCCTCGTTACACTTCTTACCCAACCGCCTTAGAATTTCATGAAGCCTTTACGGTTGCTGATTATGATATGGCGTGCACGGCTTACCCAGAACGACCTTTGTCGCTATACATTCACATTCCATTCTGTCATAAGCTTTGTTACTACTGTGGCTGTAATAAAGTGATTACTCGTCACGTACATAAAGCGGATGAATACCTTGATGTGCTCGAGGCAGAAATTCGTACACGTGCCAGTTTGCTGCAAAACCGCCATGTGACTCAGCTTCATTTTGGTGGTGGTACACCAACGTTTCTATCAAAAGCGCAAATTAGCCGAGTGATGGCTATTTTACGTGGTGAATTTGATTTTGAAGCGGGCGCTGAAATTAGCATTGAAGTCGATCCACGTGAAATTGAGTTGGATATGCTGGATCACCTTCGTAGCGAAGGCTTCAACCGTTTAAGTATCGGCGTGCAAGACTTTAACAAAGAAGTGCAAAAGCTGGTTAACCGCGAGCAAGATGAAGACTTTATTATTGCGATGGTTAAGCGTGCTAAAGATCTCGGCTTCCGTTCTACCAACCTTGATTTGATCTACGGCTTACCAAAACAAACTCAAGAGTCTTTTGCTGAAACATTAAAGCAAGTGCTTGAGATGCAACCGGGGCGTCTATCGGTATTTAACTACGCACACATGCCGCAATTGTTTGCTGCTCAGCGTAAGATTAAAGATGAAGATTTGCCGCAAGCGTCAGAAAAGATGGCAATCTTGCAACAAACTATCGCAACCTTAACGGGGGCGGGTTACCAGTTTATCGGTATGGACCACTTTGCATTGCCGGATGATGAGCTTGCTGTCGCTCAGCGTAATGGGGTATTGCACCGCAACTTCCAAGGCTACACCACTCAGGGTGAGTGTGATTTAGTTGGCTTTGGTGTATCAGCGATTTCGATGATTGGTGATGCCTATGCGCAAAACCAAAAAGAGCTGAAAAAGTACTACGCTCAAGTGAATGAGCAGCGTCATGCACTATGGAAAGGGGTATCGCTCGACCAAGATGATTTGATTCGTCGTGAAGTGATTAAGCAGCTTATCTGTAACTTTAAGCTGGATAAAACTTTTATTGAGCGTGAATTTACACTCAACTTTAACCAGTACTTTGCGCAAGACCTAGAATTGCTGCAAACCTTCATCAACGATGGTTTGGTTGAAGTGGATGATAGCGAAATTCGTGTCACGCTACGTGGTCGTCTACTGATCCGTAATATCTGTATGTGTTTTGATAAATATCTCCGTGATCGTGCTCGTCAGCAGCAGTTCTCACGCGTTATCTAAGCGTATCTACAATAGAATCAACAAAGCCACGCAACGCGTGGCTTTGTGCTTTTTTGCCCCAATAAATACTAAAGGCTAATGTATTTCTCTTGTGCAACTTTCCATAACGCTTTGATTAGGGGATTGTCGAGTTGCGAGCGCTTACAGCACACGCCTAATTCAAACGGTGCAATCGAGGCGACTTTCATTACTCGCTCAATTTTATCGCGAACGGGGCTGTTGTTGATCACCACATCCGGTGCTATACCCACCCCACAGCCAAGCGCTACCATACTCACAATAGCTTCATGACCAGAGACTTGCGCATAAATGTTAGGTTTGATTCGCATCGCTTTAAACCAAGTGTTGGCGCGTTCACGTGCCGTGCCTGCTTCTGGCACGATAAAGGGGAGTGAATTCCAATTGGGTTTATCGCTATGTAGTTCATGCGCTAAATGACTTACTCCGGCAGGGGCGATCACCGACAGTGGAATTTCACTGATGGTTTCAAATGCGATGCGAGAGGGGAGATGATCAGGCATGGCCGCAATCGCAATATCCGCTTCGTCGTGGAGTACCTTATCAATGGCTTGTGCGGGATCGCCCGTAGAGAGTTTAAATTCGATAAATGGGTGTTGCTGGCGAAACTCGGAAAGCAATTCTGGCAAATGGCTATAGCTGGCCGTAACCGAGCAAAACAGGCGAATTTCACCCTTCAGTTCACTATCCAAATCGGTGAATTGCGCGTGGTAGTTTTGCCACTCACTAAGAATATTGAGTGCCACGGGCAGTAATTTTTTACCCGCAGGGGTCAGTTCAACACTGCGATTATCCCGCACGAATAAAACTTGCCCAGTTTCCTGTTCTAACTTCTGGATTTGTCGGCTAAGAGCCGAAGGACTGATGTGTTTCGCCTCTGCTGTCTTGGCAAAGTTGCGGCTTTCACACAAGTGAATAAACAGCTGTAGGCTTTTAATGTTCATAATCACTTAATTTCCATATCAATAATTTTCCACGTTGCATTTATTGCAATGACTAATTGTGAATATATCACTTTAAGCAATTAATTGTCTGTTTTAGTATCAGCTCATTCGGTAAGCAATATTACCGACCTCATGGACATTATTCTTAAAGGAGAGCCCTACCATGGCTAACTATTTCAATACCCTAAATTTGCGTGAGCAATTAGACCAATTAGGTCGTTGTCGTTTTATGGATCGCAGTGAGTTTGCTACTGAAGCTGATTACCTAAAAGGCAAGAAGGTAGTCATTGTTGGTTGTGGTGCTCAAGGTCTAAACCAAGGTCTAAACATGCGTGATTCAGGTTTGGATGTTGCTTACGCGCTACGCCAAGCTGCGATTGACGAGCAGCGTCAGTCATACAAAAACGCGAAAGAAAACGGTTTTGAAGTGGGTTGCTATGAAACGTTGATCCCACAAGCAGACCTTGTGGTTAACCTAACGCCAGACAAGCAACACACCAACGTAGTGGAAACCATTATGCCACTGATGAAGCAAGGTGCGGCGCTTGGTTACTCACACGGCTTCAACATTGTTGAAGAGGGCATGCAAGTACGTAAAGACCTTACCGTTGTGATGGTTGCGCCTAAGTGTCCTGGTACTGAAGTTCGTGAAGAATACAAACGTGGTTTCGGCGTACCAACGCTTATCGCTGTTCACCCTGAGAACGATCCTCAAGGTGAAGGCTGGGATATCGCGAAAGCATGGGCAGCTGCGACAGGTGGTCACCGTGCAGGTTGTCTAGAGTCTTCATTCGTAGCAGAAGTAAAATCTGACCTAATGGGTGAGCAAACAATCCTATGTGGCATGCTGCAAGCGGGTTCTATCGTCTGTTACGAGAAGATGGTAGCAGAAGGTATCGACCCTGGTTACGCAGGTAAACTACTGCAATACGGTTGGGAAACTATCACTGAAGCGCTGAAGTTTGGTGGCATAACTCATATGATGGATCGCCTATCAAACCCAGCGAAAATCAAAGCGTATGACCTGTCCGAAGAGCTTAAAGAGCTAATGCGTCCACTGTACAACAAACACATGGACGACATCATTCAAGGTGAGTTCTCAAGCACTATGATGGCTGACTGGGCAAACGATGATGTAAACCTTCTGGGCTGGCGTGCAGAAACCGGTGAAACTGCATTTGAAAACTACCCAACGACTGACATCCAAATCAGTGAGCAAGAGTACTTTGATAACGGCATCCTGATGGTGGCAATGGTACGTGCTGGGGTTGAGCTGGCATTTGAAGCAATGACCGCTTCAGGCATCATCGACGAGTCAGCATACTACGAGTCATTGCATGAACTTCCGCTGATTGCCAATACGGTTGCTCGTAAGCGCCTTTACGAAATGAACGTGGTAATTTCAGATACGGCTGAATACGGTAACTACCTGTTTGCTAACGTTGCAACGCCGCTACTGCGTGAGAAATTTATGCCGTCAGTGAACACGGATGTTATCGGTAAAGGTTTGGGCGAAGCGTCAAACCAAGTGGATAACCAGAAGCTGATTGATGTGAACTTTGCTATTCGTAACCACCCAGTTGAGTACATTGGTGAAGAACTACGTGGCTACATGACTGACATGAAGCATATCGCGGTAGGCGGTCAATAACACGATCATCAACGTTATTCCTGCATTCTTGCTTGAGGGTGTGGGATAACGTTCAGACAAACAAAAAGGCTTGCTCCATTGGGGCAAGCCTTTTTTATCTATTGCTTATTTGTCTGCAAGCTTTGCTTCGATATCGGCCAGTTTCTTTTCCATTTCGGTCAGTTTTTGGCGAGTGCGTAGCAGTACTTGTGTTTGGACATCAAACTCTTCACGGCTTACCACGTCGAGTTTGTTTAGTTGGCCTTGAATTACTTGGCGAACTTTCTGATCAACGTCAGCGCCTAGGTCTTTCACTGGCTGCGGCATAGAGTCGTGAATTTGCTTAGCGATTTGCTCTAGTTTCTTCGGGTCAAACATGGTGTTAACACTCCTGTATCTTTGGCATCATTTTATTTAATTGATACGCAAAAGTCGCTAGTTATCGCACAAAAAAGCGACTTAAACGTTTGATGACGCTGAGTTGAGAATCCTTACCAGCCAATAAAAAAGGCCACCGAAGTGACCTTTTGATTGGAATGTTAGCAAACCGAATTAGTTGCCATTATTCGCCATATCGCGATGTGCAGCTTTTGCTTCATCAACACGTGCCAGTTTTTCAAGGTCTTTGTCTTCAACAAAGATTGGCAGTGGTTTATGACGTTCAGCCAAGTAGCTGTAAATTACAGGCAGAACGAATAGCGTGAATAGAGTACCAATCGCCAAACCAGCCACGATTACGATACCAATACTAAAGCGCTGCGCAGCACCCGCACCAGATGCGTATAGCAATGGAATTAGACCGGCAATCATCGCAGCTGTGGTCATTAGGATTGGGCGAAGACGAACTTTCGCTGCTGCCATTACCGCATCGATACGACTGAGTTTGTTGTGTAGCTGTTCTTCTTTGGCTACCTCACAAATCAAAATACCGTGCTTGGTAATCAGGCCAACCAGCGTAATCAAGCCGACCTGCGAGTAGATGTTCATCGTCGCCGTACCCCAAGCGAGTGCAATTAAGGCACCACAGATTGCTAGCGGTACAGACACCATGATAACGATCGGATCTCGAATCGACTCAAACTGAATCGCCAATACTAGGAAGATGATCGCCAGTGCCAAACCAAAGGTTGCGTAAAGCGCGCTACCTTCGGTTACAAACTGACGAGCTTCACCCATATAGTTGTGGTTGTAACCCGATGGAAGGTTGCTTTGTGCAATATCCTCAAACCAATTAATTGCATCACCCATTGCAACGCCTGGCGCTGGTACCGCACCTACCGTTGCTGAGTTTAGCTGGTTGAAGTGAGGTAGGGTACGAGGTGCCGAAACCACATCAATCGTAATCAAGCTTGCTAGTGGAATAGATTCACCATTCGCAGTTCTTACGAAATAGTTGTTCATCGACTCTGGATTTAGACGCCATTTACGCTCTACTTGAGGAATGACTTCATAAGAGCGACCACTTAAGTCGATACGGTTTACATAGCCATCAGACATCATCGTACTTAGCGTGATACCGATATCTTGCATGGTCACACCATAAGCACCAGCTTTGTCTTTATCGATGCTGATTTTCATCGTTGCAGAGCCGTAGTTCAGATCGAGATCTGAGTACACAAACATTGGGCTTTTCGCTACTTGAACCAGAATATCGCTGGCAATCGTGAATAAGCTTTCAAAGTTATTTGGTGTGGTGATAACGAACTGAACGGGCAGACCCGAACCTGCGCCTGGAAGTTCCGGCATCTGGAATGCAGTCACGGCCATTCCTGGAACATCTGAAACCAAGCCACCTACACGTTTGGTGATATCAGCTTGGCTTGCTTCACGCTGGCTCCACGGTTTTAGCGTCGCCAGACCAAACGCTTGGTTTGAGTTTGGCACACCAGTAAATACCTGAGCATATTCTACTTCTGGTTGATCAGAGAGAATCTTGTTCACGTCTTCCATGGTGTTTTCAAGGTAATCCAAGTTGGCGTTTGCCGGACCGGTACCCATTAACACAACTACGCCTTTATCTTCTGCTGGGGCTAATTCACTCGGAATAAACTTAAACAGAATAGGTAGGGTAGCAAACACGATTAATGCAAAAGCGATAACGACTGGACGATGGCTCATTACTGCATGCAGCATTTTGTCGTAACGCGCCGTCATTTTATCGAGAGCGTTATGTACCGTTGTCTCAAACTTGCTTGGCTTGCTGTGTTCCTTAAGCATTTTCGAACACATCATTGGAGAAAGTGTAAGTGCCACGATACCGGATACGAATACCGCACCAGCCAGCGTCAGCGCAAACTCTTTAAATAGCGAGCCGGTAATACCGCCCATCAAAGCAATCGGTGCATATACCGCACCAAGTGTTAGAGTCATCGCGATAACCGGTACGGCAATTTCACGCGTACCAATGATCGCAGCACGAAACGGCGACTCACCTTCTTTGATATGACGGTCAACGTTTTCCAGTACAACGATCGCGTCATCCACCACCAGACCGATGGCAAGTACCATCGCCAGCAGCGTCATCAAGTTCCAAGAAAAGCCCATTGCTTGCATTACCATCGCTACACCAATCAGCGACAGTGGAATGGTAACAATAGGAATGACTACCGCACGGAAAGAACCTAGGAAAATAGTAATCACCACCAATACGATAACCGCGGCTTCGAGGATGGTTTTGATTACTTCATGGATTGACTCGTTAATCGCAATCGTTGAGTCATACATGACGTTCATTTTGATATTGCTTGGCAGGTTACGCTCTAGTTGAGGCAATAACGCTTTTACGTCCGCAGCAATATTGATTGGGTTAGCACTAGGCGCAGCGTTGATTGCCGCAACGACCGCTTCTTTACCGTTAGCACTTGCACGATATACGTCGTGGCTCTTCTCTAAGGTGACTTTTGCGATATCACCAAGGCGAACAACATTGCCCTGACCGGTTTTCACCACCAGTGCTTTCAGTTCATCGACGTTAGATACTTGGGTATCGGCGCTACCGTTATACAGCACGAACTCACCAATGGCTTGGCCAGTTGCTGACTGGTAGTTGTTGGCGTTAAGTACGCCCATCACGTCAGTTGCCGTTAGATCCAGTGCGCCCATTTTGTATGGGTCAAGCCAAACACGCAGCGCGTATTTAACACCACCATACATATCGACCTTCGAAACGCCGTTAACCGTAAATAGTTGCGGGTTAATAACACGTTCCAAGTAGTCGGTGATTTGACTGGAGTTGAGGTCGTCACTAGTAAAGCCAATATAAAGCACAGCAGTTGTCGCACCGGTAGACATGGTTACCGTTGGGTCTTCTGCTTCTTTAGGCAGTTGTGAGCGTACTGAGTTGGTCTTTGCCAATATGTCAGATAGAGCAGCATTTGGATCGGTATTCAACTTCATATTTACCGTGATGGTCGATTGACCAAGCACCGATTGTGAAGTCATGTAGTCGATATTATCTGCCTGTGCGACGGCTTGTTCCAAAGGCTGGGTAATAAAGCCTTGGATCAAATCCGCACTCGCGCCATAGTAACTGGTGGTAACCGTTACTACCGTATTCGTCATTTCAGGGTATTCACGTACCTGCATCTTGAAGATGGCTTGCAAACCAAGCAAGGCGATCAAGAAGCTGATGGATACCGCTAAAACTGGACGTTTAATAAAAACATCAGTAAAGCGCATGGTCCCTCCGTTACAGCATTGGTGTTTCTTTAGGTGGAGTTAGAGCAGTGTCTTCAACAATACGCACTTTCGCGTGGTTACTGAGTCGAATTTGCCCTGAAGTTACCACCTGATCACCAGGTTTCACACCTTCCAGAATGTGCGCGATGTCGCCTGAACGCTCACCCACTTTCACGACTTGTTGCTTAACGCGCATTTCACCGTCTTCTTCAGTGATGATGTAAACGTTATCGCCGTATAGCGTGTAAGTAATTGCGGTTTGAGGCAGAGTCACTTGGTTGGCTACCGAAGGTAGGATAATTTTCGCACGAGCGAACATACCACTGCGCAATTTACCATCGCTATTCGGAATATCAGCTTGTACTTGGATCAGGCCACTTTGAACGGCAACCGCAGGTTCAATCGCGGTAATCGAGCCTTTAAATGGAAGTTTAGGATACGCATCAACAAAGATGTCCACTTCCTGACCAAGCTTGATGAGAGAGATATCATTTTGTGGCACAGTAAAGCGCAGGCGCATCACACTGGTATCTTCAAGACGAACGATATCAGTACCAGTTTGTAGATATTGGCCTAGGTAAACGTTACGAATACCCACTTCACCAGCAAATGGCGCGCGAATTTGGCGACGGTCAATAGACGCTTTTAGGCTTTCTACATCCGCCACAAGTGAGAAGTAGTTAGCGCCAGCTTCATCCAATGCTTCTTTAGAGATAGAACCTTTTTTGTATAGGCCTTGGTAGCGTTTGTATTTCGCTTTGGCTGCCGGCACTTTTGCTTGTGCGCTCTTTAAATTCGCTTGTTCAACCGCAGAATCTAATTCTACTAACAGTTGGTCCTGCTCAACTTGGGTGCCTGAATCAAAGCTGATTTTATCGATGATACCGCTGCTTTCGTTAGCAAGGGTCACACCTTGATTTGGTTCGATAAAACCAATCGCCTCTATGACTGGCACCCAGTCAACCGATTTAATCGTGACTGCAGTGACAGGAAACTCTGGTTCGGGGCGATTAGCCATGTACTCGGCTATCTTCTGTTGCTTGAATAGATTGAAACCAATAACGCTACCAAACAGTAGAATTACGATGACAATCATAAAGAAAGTCCACTTTTTCATTCTTATCAGAACTCCAAGTTAGTGATTGATTACTGCGTCCCAACTGGCGTCGATAGCGGCTTCCAAAGCGGCATCATCCAATTGGTAGAAGCCTATGGCATGTTTACGAGCTAGGGCGACACACGCCTCAAATGTCAGACCTGACAACACCTCGTTTGCGATAGGTTTAAAAACTCCTTGCGCCTTACCATCCTCAAATAATTTGTTTACTTGATGAAACATTAACTTTTCTTGAGCTCGAACTTCCGGTTCAACATTTGAAGGCAGTGAGTCGTATTGCACACGGTTACTGAGCGCATTTTTGTTACATAGCGCTAGGTTCCATGTGTTTAACCACATTTGGCGGTAACGATCTCGTAGAGGTTCGTTACCGTTACCTCTTGTACTGCATCAGCAATACGTTGAGCGACACTAAGACGAACTTCGGACAAAAGATGTTCTTTGTCTGAAAAGTAGCAGTAGATGGTCCCTGCAGCGACTCCGGCTTGTTTGGCGACTTTTAACATGGACAAACCATGAAAACCGGATTCTGCGATCACCGTTTCAGCGGCGCACAGAATTTGCTGCTTTTTATCCACGCATAAATTATTGGTCATTAAATGAAAACACCAATGAATGAACGTTCATTCATTGTAGAACCATTGCGACTAAAAGTTCACAATTGATTGCATATTAGTGAAAACAATGTGTCAAAAATGCATGTCAAACAAAATCAAACGTGCTTTATAAATTCATTTGCTGACTAAACTTACTACTAACAGCGGTGAATTCTCACGCCGTGAAGATGATTTAAATGTTAGCAATCACCTTATTGCACCTTTATTATAGGCGGCATTAATTTTTCTGAATGAGAGCACCATGAAGCTGAACCCCGGACAAGACCAAGCGGTGAAGTATGTGTCAGGCCCATGCCTTGTTTTGGCAGGCGCTGGCTCAGGTAAAACCCGCGTGATCACCAATAAAATTGCTTATTTGGTTCAGCAATGTGGTTATAAAGCGCAACATTGCGGCCGTGACGTTTACCAACAAAGCTGCGCGTGAAATGAAAGAGCGTGTAGGGCAAACCTTGGGTAAACAAGAGTCTAAAGGATTGATGGTTTCGACTTTTCATACTTTGGGCCTCAATATCATCAAACGTGAACACAAACATTTAGGCTTAAAGTCGGGCTTTTCGTTGTTTGATGATCAAGACCAGTTGGCTTTACTGAAAGATCTGACCGAAAAACAACTTGATGGTGATAAAGATTTATTGCGTCAGTTGATGAGTGCTATCTCTAACTGGAAGAACGACATGTTGTCGCCAGATGAAGCCAAAGCTCGTGCCGTTGGTGAGCAGCAACAACTATTCGCTTTTTGTTTTGATATGTACCAAAAGCAGATGCGCGCCTATAACGCATTAGATTTCGATGATTTGATTTTGATGCCGGTCTTGTTGCTGCGCGGTAATAGCGAAGTGCGTGAGCGTTGGCAAAACAAGATCCGCTATCTGCTGGTGGACGAATATCAAGATACCAACACTAGCCAATATGAGTTGGTGCGTTTATTAGTGGGTGAGCGTGCACGCTTTACCGTGGTAGGTGATGACGATCAGTCGATCTATTCTTGGCGTGGTGCGAAGCCGCAAAACTTGATTCTACTTGGTGAAGATTTTCCGAACTTAAAACTGATCAAATTAGAGCAGAACTACCGTTCGACTAACCGAATTTTGCGGTGTGCCAATATTCTGATTGCTAACAACCCTCACGTATATGAGAAAGCGTTGTTCTCTGAGTTGCCAGACGGTGAAAAGCTCAAAGTATTGATGGCTAAAAATGAAGATCACGAAGCGGAACGTATTACCGGTGAAATCATTGCGCATAAATTTTTAAATCGCACCGAATACCGAGACTACGCCATTTTGTATCGTGGTAATCATCAATCTCGCCTGATTGAAAAATCATTAATGCAAAACCGTGTGCCATACAAACTCTCTGGTGGTACCTCTTTCTTTGCTCGGGCTGAAATCAAAGACATCATGGCTTACCTCAAGGTGCTAGTGAATCCTGATGATGACAATGCGTTTTTGCGCATTGTAAATACGCCTAAGCGTGAAATTGGCCCGGTAACGCTTGAGAAACTTGGCAGCTACGCCAATATGCGCGGTAAGAGCTTATTTGAGGCCAGTTTTGAGCTTGGACTTGAGCATCATCTTTCAGGGCGTGGCTTAGAAAACCTGCGCCGTTTTACTTCTTGGCTGGTGGCGATTGCTGATCAGGCAGAACGTGGCGATACGGTGGAAGCTGTGCGCTCGTTGGTGCGTGATATTCACTATGAAGATTGGCTGTATGAAACCTCGGCTAGCCCGAAAGCAGCTGAGATGCGAATGAAAAACGTCTCTGATCTTTACTCTTGGATCGTGTCTGATTTAGAAGGTGACAACTATGACCAAGAAGAGAAGACGCTGAAAGAAGTCGTACAGCGTTTAACGCTGCGTGACATGATGGAACGCAGTGAAGAAGAAGACGATAGTGATGCCGTTCAATTAATGACACTGCACGCATCTAAGGGTTTGGAGTTTCCTTACGTTTATTTGATTGGTAGTGAAGAGGGCATTTTGCCGCATCAAACCAGTATTGATGAGGATAATGTAGAGGAAGAGCGCCGTCTGATGTATGTGGGTATTACACGTGCACAGAAAGAGCTGACATTTACCATGTGTCGTGAACGTCGTCAGTTTGGTGAGTTGATTAAGCCAACCCAGAGCCGCTTTTTAGATGAGTTGCCATTTGATGATGTTGAATGGGAACAGCATAAAAAGCCAGCGACGCAAGAAGAGCGCATGGCAAAAGGGCAGGCACACATCGCCAACTTGAGAGCGATGTTTAAGAAGTAGAGACAAAGGCTTGGTTTAACCAAGCCTTTTCACAGGCTTATAGCCCTTCAATCATATGATCGATAGCCGCGATAATTTCATCGTCAGAACAATCCATACACGCACCTTTGCTGGCATCGCGTTAAAGCCATTAATTGCATGATTGTTGAGAATATCTCTGCCTTGGGCAATTCGGTGACCAATCATCGGCGCTGCCGAGATAGAACACCACTGACGCCTGTTGCATGACACGCTGTACAGAAAGTGCCATAAATGGTCGCACCATCACGGGGACCTGAAGGGACCGCTGCAACAACAGGCTCACTGCCCGCAAGGTAAACGTCACCCACAGGTTTAATCCTTTCTGCGATGGCATCATATTCTTCTTGGCTTACACTGGCTGCAAAAGACGCACTAGAAAATGTTGCTACAGCAACCAAAGCGGTTAAGATTTTTCGAGACATATCCATAAAACTCACTATACATTCCTGAGGGTAAGTTGGTTCTTACCTTTTATTTAGTCTGTTGATTGAGATACAGATCAAATTCACTGTTAAATCAATGTAAACAGTGAGTGATTATATCTCGATAAGTTGTTGCAATAAACAATAACTTCTCAACGAGCGGGGTTACATCACACGGCAGACTGCGTTATATTTGTTCTTTGCTGTCGAAAAAGGCATCAAACGATAAAAAAAGTTGAAAAAGTACTAGACGCAATAGTGTGATATCCGTATTATTCCTCTCCGCCGATAGGGCATGCGCCCGTAGCTCAGCTGGATAGAGCGTTGGCCTCCGGAGCCAAAGGTCGAAGGTTCGAATCCTTTCGGGCGCGCCATAAGCCTGGAGGAAATATCGGTAAAAAACTATGGTGGCTATAGCTCAGTTGGTAGAGCCCCGGATTGTGATTCCGGTTGTCGCGAGTTCAAGTCTCGTTAGCCACCCCATTCTTCTTAAAGAATACATGCTCGGTGAATAGCGCAGCTTGGTAGCGCATCTGGTTTGGGACCAGAGGGTCGGGGGTTCGAATCCCTCTTCACCGACCACCATACGAAGCCCTAGTCGAAAGACTAGGGCTTTTTTGCATTTCAAGCCTAAAACTAAGTCTGCACATGCCGACTCAGGAGCTGGAATGCCAGTCCAATGTAATGCCAGTCTCTAGAAATCCAAATGTACGGAACTTCTCTTTATTTCTTATCGCTGATACCCAACACATCTCTCTACATTCTTATGCACTGATAATGCGCGGTTATTTTGTTTGGATGTTTTTCTCAACCGATCCTCGAAGTTAGATTCGCACAAAAACATCAGTGTTATCTTGTCGAATTCTCACAAGCGTCGATAAAAATAACGTGAGCTCGTCGTCAAAATGTTCGCAAATTCTAACTGAGTAAGAAAAATTGGTTTGAAGAATTATTAACCATTTAAATGCCTAAAGATTAAACAAATATGCTGATATTTTTATCGATTCATATTTTTGTTTTGTGATTGTTAAATTGAGTGGTTTTATTCAGTGGTTAATTATGCCAAATATAGATTTATCTGTTAGAAAGTGAGTGTTAAATCGCTTTGTGTAGAGGTATATTCTTATGACTTGTCACAGTTGGTAATGCATAGATGGTATAAATATGCACATTGACTGAAATTGGCTGCTTAAAATGTATACAGGAATAATATTTTATATCGCAAAGGTTGCAATAATGTAAAATATTTGCCAGATTGAGCACTGATAATAATAGCATGAAATGCTGGTTAATGAATGGATTCTATTTTTCAGACAGGGCGAAAACTGCCAAAGCAGTAGAGGTCTGGTAATGTCACTTCTAGAAGTTAAAAACCTTCGAATTGAGTATCCGTCGCGTCATGGTGTCCATGCTGCGGTAAAATCATTGTCGTTCAATATTGAGCGTGGCGAAATTGTCGGTGTGGTTGGTGAATCGGGTGCTGGTAAATCTACCGTTGGTAACGCAGTTATTGATCTGCTTAGCCCTCCTGGCACTATTGCTGGCGGAGAAGTTTTTCTGGATGGTGAGAAAATCTCTGGATTATCACCTTCTGAGATGCGCAAAGTAAGAGGATCAAAAATCGGCTTTATCTTTCAAGATCCGATGACCTCGTTAAACCCACTCTTTACTGTGGAGCATCAACTTACTGAAACTATTCATGCCAACATGAAAGTGTCAGAGCAAGAAGCGTATCAGCGAGCTTTGTCTTTGATGCAACAAGTGGGTATTCCTCAACCTGAAAACCGCCTTAAACAATATCCGCATCAGTTTTCTGGTGGTATGCGCCAACGTGTGGTGATCGCCATTGCTCTTGCTGGCGAGCCAGATCTGATCATTGCTGATGAACCAACAACGGCACTGGATGTATCGATTCAAGACCAAATTCTCAACCTTATCCGTGAGTTATGTGTAAAGAATAACGTGGGTTGTATGTTGGTTACTCACGACATGGGTGTGGTTTCTAACGTAACAGATCGTGTTGCCGTTATGTATCGCGGCGATTTGGTCGAGTTTGGTCCAACCGCCAAAGTGCTCGGTGATCCTGACCATGCTTATACACGCAGTCTGATTTCCGCCGTTCCTCGTTCCGATGTAAAACTGAAACGTTTTCCATTGGTGAGTTATATCGAGCAAGCGTCTGAACATAAACCTTTAGACATCAAAAACCATTGGTTAGGGCAAAGCCAAGATCAGCGTAGCTATATTGGTCCATTACTCAAAGTAGAAAACGTCAATCTGCGTTTTACGACCAAAGATTCCTTATTTGAGAGCCGCCGTGAATACGTGCAGGCATCGAATAATGTCAGTTTTGAAGTACGTGAAGGCGAGACTTTTGGTCTCGTTGGTGAATCTGGTTCGGGTAAATCGACTATTGCTCGTGTGATTGCCGGCTTATATCAACCTAACTCAGGCAAGGTGACGTTTGAAGGCATCGACCTTACGGCGCTCACTTCAGAAAAAGCCCGTCGCCCGCTACGTCGTCAAATGCAGATGGTGTTCCAAAACCCATATACCTCGATGAACCCAAGGATGAAAATTTTTGACATCATTGCTGAGCCGATTCGCTTCCATAAGCTGACGCGCAATGAAACCGAAACGCAACAGATCGTTAATGATCTGCTCGATCATGTTGGTTTGGGCAAAATGGCGGCGGTGAAGTACCCACACGAGTTTTCTGGTGGTCAACGTCAGCGGATTTCGATTGCCCGCGCACTGGCGACGCGTCCACGTCTATTGATTTGTGATGAACCTACTTCGGCACTGGATGTGTCGGTGCAGGCGCAAATTCTCAACTTACTCAAAGATCTTCAAGATGAACTCAATCTCACCATGCTGTTTATCAGCCATGACTTGCCGGTGATTCGCCAAATGTGCGATCGCGTGGGAGTGATGAAGATGGGAACATTGCTTGAAGTGGCACCAACAGAAGAGCTGTTTACGCGCCCTAAGCATGAGTACAGCCAACATCTGATTTCTTTAATGCCAGAGTTCACTGGCTTGCGAGAAGAAGTAAAAACGGCATAAGCCGATGTCATTCTCGGCATGGTCATGCCGCTGAATATTATTAGATGCAAATACAACAACTAGGGATTGGATTCCCGCATAAGGAGTTATGCAATGAAAACCATGAAGAGCAAGCTAGTCATAGCTTTGATGGCTGCAGGTTTAACTTTTGGCGCATCAGCCGCAGATATTACGATTGCGTATGATGCTGACCCGGTATCACTTGACCCACATGAGCAATTGTCAGGTGGTACGCTGCAGCTGTCACACATGGTGATGGATCCGCTGGTTCGTTTTACTCAAAAATTGGATTTTGAACCTCGTTTAGCAGAAAAGTGGGAGCGTGTGGATGACACCACTTACCGTTTCCATTTAAGAGAGGGCGTAAAATTCCACTCGGGTAATGAGATGACGGCTGATGACGTAGTGTGGACTTTTGAGCGTTTGAAAGATTCACCTGACTTTAAAGCTATCTTTGACCCATATGAGAAAATGGTCAAAGTGGATGACTACACAGTGGATTTGGTTTCTAAAGGTAAGTATCCACTTGTGCTGCAAACCTTACATCTTCCCAATGGATAGTAAGTTCTATGCTGGTAAAAGCGGCTGACGGTACGGAAAAGATGCCATCATCAAGCATGGTAACTCATTTGCATCGACCAATATTTCAGCGACCGGTCCTTACATCGTGACCGAACGTGAACAAGGCGTAAAAGTTGAATTTAAACGTTTTGAAGATTACTGGGATAAAGAGTCTGAAGGCAACGTAGATAACATTACGCTAGTACCAATCAAAGAAGATGCGACTCGCGTAGCTGCTCTTCTTTCTGGTGACGTAGATCTTATTCACCCTGTTGCGCCAAACGATCACAAGCGTGTGATGGATGCAAAAGGTATCGACCTAGTAACGCTGCCAGGCACGCGTTTAATCAGTTTCCAAATGAACCAAAATGGGAATGAGGCGCTGAAAGATGTGCGTGTTCGTCAAGCTATCGTTCATGCGATTAACAACGAAGGCATCGTGAAGAAAATCATGAAAGGCTTTGCGACCACGGCTGGCCAACAAGGCCCTGAAGGCTACATGGGTTACGATGAAACCCTCGTTCCTCGCTATGACGTGAAAAAAGCCAAACAGTTGATGAAAGAAGCGGGTTACGAAGATGGTTTATCACTTACCATGATCGCGCCAAACAACCGTTATGTGAACGATGCAAAAATTGCTCAAGCGGCATCAGCGATGTTGTCAAAAATTGGCATCAAAGTTGACCTAAAAACCATGCCTAAAGCGCAATACTGGCCTGAGTTTGATTTGTGTGCGGCAGATCTACTGATGATTGGTTGGCACTCAGATACAGAAGATTCAGCTAACCTAACTGAATTTTGACCATGACTCGTAATGCGGAAACAGGTAAAGGCCAATACAACTGTGGTTTACTACAAACGCAGAAGTTGACCAATTGATTGAAGATTCAAACGTAGAGACGGATCCAGTCAAACGTGCAGCAATGCTACAAAAAGTAGAAGGTATTCTGTACAACGATGCGGCGTTTGTTCCGCTGCATTGGCAAAGTGAAGCTTGGGGCTCTAAATCGAATGTTGGCGCAGCTGCAATCGTTAACCCAATGGTAATGCCTTACTTTGGAGACCTAGTGGTTAAATAAGGCATAAATTTCGATGCACATTAGGGAGCGAGCGCTACGCTTGCTCCCTAAATTCAAATATAGATTGGTGTATCGATAAAAGTTGTAATGGCTGCGTGGCCTTTCTACGTAGCAACAAGGATAGTTAAGGGGCAGGGAATGTTTTCGTTTCTGGTCAAGCGCCTATATCAGGCACTGATAGTGATGTTTGTGATCAGTTTAGTGGCGTTTGCCATTCAGGATAACCTGGGTGACCCATTACGTGAGCTTGTAGGGCAGTCGGTGTCAGAAGCCGAGCGACAAGCACTGCGTGACGAAATGGGACTAAACGATCCCTTTATTACCAAATACACTCGTTTTGTTACTAATGCGCTGCAAGGAGATTTAGGCACATCTTACTTTTTCAAACGCCCAGCGGTGGAAGTCATTCTGGATAAATTGGTCGCGACACTCGAACTTGTGTTTGGTGCATCGCTGATTATCGTCGGCTTATCCATCCCACTTGGCGTCTATTCGGCGATTCATCCGAAAAGTTTCTTCACCAAATTGGTCATGGCTGGCAGCAGTATTGGTATTTCCATTCCTGTGTTCTTAACCGCCATTATGTTGATGTATGTGTTCTCGATTGAGCTCGGCTGGTTACCGTCATATGGGCGAGGCGAAACCGCTAATGTATTGGGTTGGGAGTCTGGCTATTTTACGCTTGATGGTCTTGCTCACTTAATTTTGCCATGTATTGCACTGGCTTCGATTATGTTGCCGCTATTTATTCGCTTAGTGCGCTGAAATGCTTGAAGTGTTGGGCTCGGAATACATTAAGTTTGCTACGGCGAAGGCCTGAAGCTGAAAAATCTACTACCAACATGCACTGAAAAATACATTGTTACCAGTACTGACTGTTGGTGGCGTACAGATCGGCACGATGGTGGCATACACCATTTTGACTGAAACCGTATTTCAATGGCCGGGCACCGGCTTCTATTTTAAAGCGATAAACCGTGTAGATACGCCACTTATCACTGCTTACGTTATTTTGTTGGGCTTATCTTTGTCGTGACCAACACCATTGTCGATTTGCTATATGGCTTAATTAACCCAACCGTAAATCTAACTGGTAAAGGTAATCATGGAACAAGTTGTAGCAGCTCCTTCTCGTTGGGAGCGATTTAAACAGTCAGACATTCTCTACTATTTTTGCGACAAAGTGGCGATGGTCAGCTTTGCGGTATTTATGATGTTTTGGTGTTGGCGCTGAGTGCTCCATTAATCACCAACAGACCCATATGATCTCGCGTCAATTGATATTATGGACTCTGAGTTACCACCTTCATGGATGGAAGAGGGTGATGAGCGTTTCTTACTGGGTACAGATGAGCAAGGGCGCGATATTTTATCGACGATTTTGTATGGCTCACGTTTGTCTCTGACTATCGGTTTTATGGCGGTGGGCTTGCAGTTGTTTTTAGGTATCGTCATTGGCCTTTCTGCGGGTTACTTTGGTGGCCGTATTGATAGCTTTTTGATGCGGTTTGCCGATGTGCAGCTCTCTTTCTCTACCATGATGGTGGCGATTATTGTTTCGGCAATTTTAAAGCCAGTTTTGGTAACGAGTTTTATAGTCAATATGCCGTTCTCATGCTGGTGGTGATTATCGGTGTGGCAGAGTGGCCACAGTATGCACTACTATTCGCGCTTCCGTATTGGCAGAGAAGAAGAAGAATATGTGGAGGCCGCACGTGATGGGCTTTAAAGCGCCACGTATTATGTTCCGTCATATTTTGCCAAACTGTTTATCACCAATTTTGGTTATCTCTACCGTGCAAGTGGCAAATGCCATCATGTCTGAGGCGGCGCTGTCATTCTTGGGTTTAGGTTTGCCTGTCGATCAGCCATCACTTGGCGCTTTGATTAGTATTGGTTTTAACTATATCTTCTCTGGTGCGTGGTGGATTACTGCCTTCCCAGGTCTCGTTCTCGTGACATTAGTTTTGGTGATTAACTTATTGGGTGACTGGCTACGCGATGTATTTAACCCGAAAATTTACAAAGGTTAACGCTTAACCTTGCTTTAGAAAGCCGCATTTTGATGCGGCTTTTTTTGTTTCTATTAACCACAAATTTCAGATATGGAATCTATGTTTCTGCTGAGTTATTTCGAGTTTCTGTGCAAATTGTTGTCTCATATGCAGTTTTTATTTCTGCATTTTTGCACCTCAACACAACCAATGGGACATTCGGGTGAATAACAGCCAATACAATAGAAGGTTAGATGCTAGGTCTACACTTAATCTAGAAAGCTATAACCAGCTTTTCGGTTCCAGCAACGTGATGAGTTTAAAGGGGAGTAGATTATGAGACGTTTATCGTTATCTTATATGGCCATAACCGCATTGCTGGCACTCTATTTTGCTTTAGTGTTGAATCTTCCGATTTATAAAGAACTACAGCATATCTTTAGCCAGATGGAAGCGGTGAAGGTTGGCTTTATTATTACCATTCCTCTGTTTTTCTTTGCTGCGTTAAACCTCATTTTAATGTGTTTAGTTGGCCGTTTATTACTAAACCATTCTTTATGTTGCTTCTCGTAAGCTCAGCTTTGGTCAGCTATGCCAGTTTCAACTATGGCACCATTTTTACTCCAGATATGATCACCAATATCATGCAGACTGACAGCAGTGAAGCTGGTTCATATCTTAGTGCCTATTCGGTTGTTTGGTTTGTGGTGTTGGGTTTACTGCCAGCGCTGTTATTGGCAACGGTGAAAGTAAAGCGACAAAGCGCTCTGATGGTCGTGGGGCAAAAAATGGCCTCAATGTTGGTCTCTGTATTGGTCATTGTGGCAATAGCGGGTCTGTACTACCAAGACTACGCATCGGTTGGACGCAATAATAGTTATCTTAAGCGCGTGATCGTGCCGACAGAGTTCGTGGGTTCAACATACAAGTATATTCATCGTACTTACTTTTACGCCTGAGCCTTATCAAGAGATTGGTCTTGATGCCCACCAAATGGCTCTGGAGCAAAGCGAAGACTAAACCAACCTTATTGGTGTTAGTGGTTGGTGAAACCGCTCGTTCACACAATTATCAATTGAACGGATATGATCGTGAAACCAATCCGTTTACATCCAAACTTGGCGTGATTTCATTTCAGGACGTTCGCTCTTGCGGCACGGCAACAGCGGTATCATTGCCATGTATGTTTTCCATCTTAACCCATGATACTTACAGCCACGATAAAGCGGCGAATCAAGATAATGCGATTGATATTCTTAAGCGCGCTGGTGTGTCCATGATTTGGGAAGACGATGATGGTGGCGACAAAGGGGTTGCGAACCGTATCGAACGTCAGATGATGAATCGCCATAATGTCGATGCCCAGTGTGATGGAGATACTTGCTACGATATGGTGTTATTGAATGGGTTTGATAAAAACGTCGAACAATTAGATGGCAACCGTATGATTGCGCTGCATTTGATTGGCAGCCATGGCCCTACGTATTACAAACGCTATCCGAAAGAGATGGCGGTATTTCAGCCTGATTGTCCGCGGGCTGATATTGAAAACTGTAGTCGAGAGCAGATCGTAAATAGTTACGACAATACCATTCGCTATACCGACTATGTTTTGAGTCAGTTGATTAAGCGTTTGACCAAGTTAGAAAGCAAATACAACACGGCATTGATTTATCTTTCGGATCATGGGGAGTCTCTAGGTGAAGACGGCATGTATTTGCATGGTGCACCGTATTCAATTGCCCCTGATCTACAAAAAACTGTGCCGCTTATTGTCTGGATGTCACCAGGTTTTGAGCAAGTGAAGCATATTAATCGTGATTGCTTACAACAAAAAGCTCAACAAATTGATACCCACTCTCATGACAATCTGTTCCACTCACTGCTGGGTGTGATGGACGTAAAAACTCAGGTTTATCAAGATGGTTTAGACATTTTTGCCAGTTGTCGAACCAGCAAGTAGCTTGCAATAAATAGGTGATCTACGTCCAAGATCACACGTTGGCAAAGTTTTACACTCAGAGCCGAATTAAAACACGGCTCTTTTTGCATTCACATTTTCTCAACGCAAAGTAATTTACAATCGAGTGATTCTGCTGGCTGAGTGGAGGTGAAAATGGATTTTAAAGGAACGTTTTTCAAAAGGTTGTTCTAATTTGAGTCTTTCTAAGCTTCACCCAAACCTAGCCAAGAAAATAACAATAAAGGTCGATTTGCCGATATGGATATAAAATTGCTGCCGCTTAATTTGCAGCGTGCCAAGTTAATGACAATTGTTACTCTAGTGGGTGCTGGCGCAGTAATGCCAGTCAGCGCCCAAGAATTTTTGTGATGCCACTCAGGCTTCAGCGCATGAACTTCCTTTACTCTCTGCTGCCCAATTGGCAAAGGTTTATGGGGCAAACAGCAGCCCAAAGGCGATCAATCAACATTTTGGATTCAATGTGGTGTTTTAGCCAAACCTTTAACTCTTGAGCAAGCAAAAGTGATTTACCCACATATTAGCGGTGATGGGCAAAGTCGAAGGAAAAATGCGCGTTGTTTGATTGGTCCATATCAGACTTTACTCAAGCGAGCAGATTTGCGTGCAGTAAAGCAACTCAAACCGTATCAACAAGCCTTTATTCGTGAAGTGGTAAAAGGCGCACCGCCTTCGGTTGTGCCGGCGCGTAAAATTGAAGCACAAGCAAGCAAGCCAGCCAAACGTCAGTCGATGACGATTATTCCTCCAGCAAACCTGCCCTATCGCCGCAGCAAAGCCACCTAAAGAAGCCGCTGCTCCATCCAAGCTAGAATCTCGATTCGTCGTGAAATAAAAATAGAGGGATGTTTCTTTCAGCGTACCGTATTTGCCGCTGAGTGATGAACAGTTCTATATGGAATATGACAAGCCATGGAGCCGACTAGATTTTGCAATAGCAACCAGGTTTGCCAGCAATTAGATATGAGTGTGCCAAGCCAAGATCAGTGGCAAACTTTACTGGCTGCAGATGTGATGCAAAGTAACCAATGGCCAATGCATCTACCATATTGGGGAAGTGACCATACGGCGCTATTTACTAGCGGTAAAATAACGCACATATCCGGTAAGTCTTTGCTCAATATTATGTGTGTGAGTAATTAGATAACAGCCCCAAATCGATAGGGGCTGTTGTTTTATGGTTTTGGTCTTCGTTAAACAGTGCCAATAATGGAATTAGGCATGTAGGAAATAAGTAGAAAGCCAAAGGTGTAGACAAAGGCGAGTAACGTCGATTGCTGAAGTAGTAGATTTTGTACTTGGGCGATAAACGATGGATCGGTGATCGGTACGCCTTGCGCTTGTGCGGCGTGTTGTAGGGCTGGATTGGTGGGCGATAAGGAGCCACCCAACTGATTCCACTCTTGCTGCTGAATGCGAGAGAAGTAGGTATTCACAATCGAGATACCAAATGATCCACCAATGGTTCGACATAAGTTAAAGATCACGGCACCGCCAATGGTGTCTTTTGTTGCTAGCGTGGCATAAGCCATTGGCTAAGTGGCGCGAATACCAATCCCATCCCTGCACCTTGAATGATACTCGGCAGCAAAATCCAGTAGGTATTAATTTGTAGCGAGTACTGCGTCATAAAGTAAGTACCAGCACATTGAGTGACAAACCAATGACAATCAGCAAACGAGCATCAATGCGGTCCATGTAGCGCGCCATCATTAGCAATACAATTGCTGACGTTAAGCCGCGTGGTGCCATCATAAATCCAGTCAGTTCTACCGGATAATTTAATAGCTGCTCGAGCATCATCGGCTGTAATTGGGTGATGCCAAACATCCCCATTGAAAAGCCTGCCATCACGATGCATGACATTGCGAGGTTGCGGTCTTTGAGCAGCCAGATAGGGGCAATATCGCCTTTGGTTATGATTGAGCGAGCGATGAAAAAGACCAATGCAATGGCACTGATAATCGCACTGAACAAGATGAGATTGGATTCAAACCAAGACTCTTCGTTACCTCTATCGAGCACCATTTGCAGTAGACCAATACCAATGGTCATGGCGATCACCAGTGGCCAGTCAATACTGGTTTTTCCGCGACCGTCGAGTTTGACGAAAAAGTAGATCAACGCAAGACAGATGGCACCAATTGGCATATTGACGTAGAAGATCCAGCGCCAATCCATATTTTCGGTAATGATGCCGCCGAGAGTTGGGCCAAGAATCGGTCCGAGTAATACCCCAACACTAAACAGTGCCATTGCTTTACCCCGTTGTTCTTTGGGGTAGATTTGCACCATGATGGATTGGGAAAGGGGAATAACCGCAGCACCAAACGCGCCTTGCATTACCCGGAAGGTGACCATTTCTGCAATGCCATCAGCTTGACCACATAATGCTGAGGTAATCACAAAGCCAGTGACGGACAGCAGCAGCAAGCGGCGTACGCCAAATTTCAGCGACAGAAAACTGGCGAGCGGAATAAAGATCGCTTCCGCCATTGAGTATGAAGTCAGAACCAAGTTACCTGATCAGAAGTCACCCCAAGAGCGCCCATCATATGTGGTAGGGCGACGTTGGCGATGGTCATATCAAGTAAAACCATGATCGCAGAGAGCATCACGGCAAGGGTAACCAATTTACGGCTACCCTCACTCATTACTTGCGACTCTTGCTCCTGTTCGGAGTTTGAGAGAGCTATCTCCGCCATATTACTGCTCTTGTTGCTGAGGTTGAGCGTGAACAGTATCGATGGTTACGTTTGAACTCGCCCCAACACGCAATGGAAAATCTGGGTGTTCATCAACGTTGGTCAATTGGATCATTATTGGAAAGCGCTGTGGAATTTTAACCCAGTTACCCGTCGCATTTTCTGGTGGGAGCAGTGAGAATGAAGAGCCACTCGCTGGAGAAATTGCTTTCACCACACCGTGATAAGCTGCTTTTGGATACAAATCCAGTTCAATGGTGGCAGGCATGCCGACACGAATATTTTCTAATTGAGTTTCTTTGTAGTTCGCTTGCACCCAGTAAGTGTTGTCTTCCACGAGCGGCACTAGAGCTTGACCAGAAGCAACGACGCTACCGGTGTGGGCGCTAAGTTTGCCTAAGTGGCCGCTTTGCGGAGCAAAAATGTTGGTGTAAGAAAGAGAAAGCGTGGCTTGGCTAAGTGCCGCTGCAGCGCGTTTTACTTCTGGAGCTTCAGTGCCTTGTGCGCCTTGTGATTTAATTAATTGCGACATGTTCGCGCGTGCGGCAATCACATTTTCTTCTGCGCTGGATAGTTTGGCTTTTGCATCATCCAATTGTTGTGCAGGTAATAGCTGTTTTTTTACCAAATCGTTGATGCGGCGATAAGTGGATTGTGCATCGGCTAGTTGCGCCACGGCACTTTTTACATTGGCACTTGCCGCAAGAATCGCATCGTCTGTTGCCGCATTATTTTGTAGTGCTACTTCATAAGCTGCTCGTGCTTCATCTAATTGTGCTTGAAACGGCGCGGGATCAATCTGAAATAACAAGTCGCCTTTGCTGACTTGTTGATAATCAGAGACATTCACACCAATAACTTTACCGCTGACTTGTGGCGCAATATAAATCACATTGGCATGCACATAAGCATCGTCAGTATTTGGGTAGTTTTTTTGATGTTGTACATAGAAATAACTGGCGGCTGCTAATGCCGCAGCAATGATGACGGTAATAAAAAGATTACGGACAAAATGGGAGGTCGATGGAGTTTCGCTCATTGTTATAAACCAACTTGGTTGTGCGCCCAATGTCGAGGCGTTTGACAAAAACGCTTAAAAGCGCAGTTACAATTACTTACGTAAATACTAGACCCCACTCACAATTCTAACAATCAAGTAATAGAAAAAGTCTAAATGCAAAATGAGATAAAAGAATTCAATCCTGAAACAGATAGATCCTGTATTGCTTGAGGATGAGTAAAATCAGCGAGTTGGATGGCTAAGCTGCGTAATATCTGCTTTTAGTATTCTCACCTTTGACTGTTTATCTTTTTAACTTACTGTAATTAAAGTTATTTAATTAATGCAGTATTGCTTTATGAATCAATTTGATAAACACCAGATTATTTCTATCGATATTCAAGATCCGCAACAAATAGAATCGGCACTGATTCAGTATCAGAGCATGTTGAACGATGGTACCGCCTTTAATAAGCAGCAATTTGATGTCGAATTTAAACAGCAAACGACGGAAGGCCTTCGTCGATTACAGCCAAGTGATGCGGGCAGCAATCTCGAGTTGCTGAAATCTGCGCTTAATTGTGGTCAAGAAGGTGGAAGCCACTATTACAATCGTGAAATAACCGATGATAGAGAAGTGTATATATCAGAGCCGATTTTGTTTGCGGCAGCGTTGCAATATCCGCAAATTCGACCAGCGGTCGTTGCGACCGCAAAAGCGATTGTTGCTTACAGTCGTCGCATGAATGATACCGACAAAATGTGGCTCGATGACATGCGAGTATTTGGTATTGAAGCAATTTATATGTTGGCTAAAACGGATCTGCAGTACGCATATTTAATTGGACAGTTCTTTATTCCTTATTGGGATGACGAGCATGCGACTCAATATGAAGAATATCTCTCTACACTACTCGCGGAATATGGTTGGCATCCTGAAATTATCAAAGCATTTATTTGGTGTGATAACTCGATCTTTCGCTTGGGGATGTTTATGCAAGAGATTTATAGCAAAGAGTTGATAAACCAACCGCTAGGTGAGTACTTGCAACAAAATCCATGTGTTTACGCGAGCTTTAAGCAGATGGTGATTGAGCGTTTTCAAGCTGAACCTGTGTTGCTGACCAGTATTAATGAACACAGTGATGAGGAAGAGGATTTGATGGCGTATCAACCCGTGTTGTGGCTGTATCAAACCCTGTTTGCTCACACCGATTTCTATGATGATAGTGAAGCAGAAGATGCATTTATGCAGCAGGCGTTTATTGGCAGTACGCTTGAAGACGAAGCTTATGACATGCAGCATTGGGTTCAAAGCCAAGTCTCTGGCCCACTTGTTCGTCCAGCGGAGAGCGCATTGCAAGACCGAGCTAAGTATCGTTCTTATCGTGAACGCGATGATCGCCGCTTTGACATTAACTACGGTAGCTTGATATTGAAATCGTTAATCATTGCAATGCCGCAAGGTGAGCGACTGTGGCGATATATTGAAGATGGCTCTGATATTGATGCTCTGCACTCATTGCAAGAGATAGAAATATTGTCTCTGGCAGCAGCCCACGCTCCAGAGATGGCAATGCATATTGATGATTTTGTCCATGACTGGGAATACAACAACCAAGGGGTCAATGAAGAGTTAGAAGATATTCTGTCCCTTGTTCGAGGAGATTTACTTACTGACCACTTTGGTGAAGAGACAACGATCGAGTTAAGCAATGGCCTAGTAACCACGCTTACGGTTACATCGAACAATCAACTCGCATGGCTTGAAGAGCGAAAGCAGCAATATTTACGTGTTGTTGATGTGTTTTATCACGCTTTGGGTCGACGTGAGTTAAATAAATATATGATGGAGTCGTTGACCGATGACGATCAGCCACTGCTATCTCACCAAGATTACTATCGTCGTTACAGTCAGTTATCAGACCCGCAGCTTGAGCAACCATCCGATTTGCAAGATCCAGCTTTAACGCGTGATGTGCAGTCGATTTTCTTTGCCTTTAATGACCGAGATGAATTGCTCTACAACAAGCATTTTCAGCGAGTGGAGAGTGTTCTACGTCCTTCTCGTGAGCTATGTGACCCAATACATTGGGATAAACCACAGATGGGCTTTTTTGCTCTGGCGGCTTACCAGTTGTACCGTGATTATCACCAGCAGATCGGCGATGAGGTAACTCGTGCTTTGTTCGCCTATATTGAGCAAAACAATATCTGGCGGATGGCGGTTGAATACCTTCTCAAACAGAGTTTTATTCAAGGAAGTTATCATTGTCCTGAAGGCAAGGGCTTAAGCGAAAGCGATATTGAGCGTGTCCGTGATTATTTTTGTGCCGAGCAACCTCAAGAGGATCAAGCGAGTTTGATCGCTTTGCTTGAACCGAATCTACAGCGTGATGAATGCTGTCGTGGTGATGTGTACATCAATAAATTTAGCGAATACCAGCCTGGATATAGCCTGTTCAGCGATCACGATGAAGACTTCCAACGTTTTACGTTAATTGCCTTTTGGTTAAGGCAACTTCCATTACCACAGCGTGTTCAGGCCGACCGTCTGTGGCAATTTGTGATTGCTCTGGCACCAGTGCGTGCCGCTCGTAATGTACTGAGGGCGTATTCTGAAGACTGCTGGGATATTGAATTTAACAATGTTCTGCAAGAGATCGAAATTAGCGAGCAGTTGGAAAAAGCGGGTATTGATGCCGGTATTCTGAGTGCGTTTGAGATGAGTCGTCAGCGCAATAATACCGAGCGTTACATGCAAGCATTGGCAGGCTATAGCGAGATTGCCAATGACGCTAACGGTGCGATGGGGCCTTTTGGCAGTATGTTTGGTGGTGTTGCCCGTAAAAGCACAAGCATTGCATACTGGTTTACGCTTTATCAATGAAAGCGAGAGTGGAATTTTGCACCATGCTTCATTGAGATATCCCCATCTCGAATTGGATGTCGAGCATGAATTTACACGAGCACTACGGATTGTTACGCAGTTAAACCTTCGCTCTTGGAGTTTGCTTTGGCGCATGAGCTTGGCACTGGTTGTGTGTATGTCGGTTATGGCGATAAAGTGCCGCAAAATTACGCAGGCCGATAGTGGCGACTGAAAGCACGATTCATGACCAGTCTTGCTATATGGATGGTGCAAGCTGGATGCAAAGCACCATAGTGCAACAACGAGGTGAGCACTATGAAATACTCATTGCCGATAAAGAGCTGCCGTTGGAAATTTATGAGGATGCATTACCTAGAGGTCTATTGGTAATTGTGTCAGCAGACGTTGAGCCTCAAGCGGTGCTTTCCCTTTTAAGCAACTCCAAGACGCAGCTGTCCGTATTGAGCATATTGTGGCGCAAACATTGGCTTATCTTAATGGTGATGTTGAGTATGCGCAGATACATCGTTTGTATGCGGCACAAATTGAGACTGAAAATTTCAGATCAAGCGTCGATGAATATCGCTTATACACGTTGAAGCAATTGCTGTGGATGTTACCGCCGATGCAGCGAAATCGTTTATTGCACCTAATGCTTAACCATGATTATCGTGGCTTTAAGTTATTAGAAGGTCAGCATGAAAAGGCATGGTTATTGGAGTTATTGCAGCAGGGTGAGATCGATTTTGAGCAATACCTTGAACAAGAGCGCGAGGAAGAGAGCAGTGAAAATGGGATGCACTTTTTGCTTAAATGGCTAGTTGATCTGGAAGTGAATCCAGCCCATATCACGCTGTTCTGTATTAAGAACGCTGAGTTTGCGATCTGTTGTGATTTTATTCAGCACCATGCTCGAGGCAATTTTGGTCGTTTTGCGGATACCTTGGATTACTTGCATGCAGGGCGCAGAGCACAGTTGCCTCAGATTCTTAGCCAAGCCGAGGATGGCGCACAACTGGTTGAACTATTGAGCAAAGATAAGTCTCGAGTAGTGAAAGAGGCTGTCGCTAAGTATTTAGTGGTTTAAGTTATCGCTAGCCAACAAAAAGCCCAGATAAAAATCTGGGCTTAGTTTTAGTTAAGTTGCGCTATGTGCGCTGCGCACATGCGGTTAACGCATGGTAACAAACTCTTCTGAACCCGTTGGGTGAATGGCAACGACTGAGTCGAAGTCCGCTTTAGTTGCGCCCATCTTCATCGCTACACCAAAGCCTTGAATCATTTCATCGACCGCAAAACCGATGCCGTGTAGGCCAACCACTTTTTCATCTTCACCCGCACAAACCAGCTTCATTTTGCAAGGTTGACGGTGTTGAGTCACAGCGGTGTACATTGCGGTAAAGCCAGAGGTGTAAACCTTAACGTTTTCTTCGCCGTATTGAGCAATCGCTTCTGGTTCTGTCAAACCAATGGTGCCAATTGGCGGGTGGCTAAACACCACGGTAGGGATAAGTGAGTAGTCCATCTTCGCATTTGGTTTGTTGTTGAACAGACGCTCTGAAAGTTGACGACCCGCTTTCACCGCTACTGGAGTTAGCTCAATGCCGCCCTCCATAATATCGCCCACGCAGTAGATACCTGCGACGTTCGTCGCTTGGAATTCATCTACTTTGATGTAACCGCGTTCGTTGGTCGCGACACCTGCTGAACTTAGGTTGATAGCATCTGTCGCTGGGTGGCGACCGATTGCCCAGATAAGTTGGTCAACGTTTTGGCTCTCACCGTTTTCAAGGTGTAGAGTTAGGCTGCCATCCGCTTCTTTTACAACTTCTTTTGGTACTGAGTGCGTATGTAGCGTTGGGCCTTCAGCATTCATCACTTCCACTAGGGTTTCGATGATCATTGGATCAAAGCTACGTAGTGGTGATTCTTTACGGCAGAATAGGTGAGTTTCAGTGCCTAGTGCGCTTAGTACGCCTGCGATTTCAACGGCGATATAACCTGCACCCACAACCGCAACACGTTTAGGTTGCTCTGCAAGATCGAAGAAGCCATTTGAATCGATGCCGTATTCTGCGCCTGGAATGTTTGGAATAGTCGGACGACCGCCAACCGCAATCAGAATATGATCTGCTGTGTATAGCTCGCCATCGACTTCAACGGTTTTCTCATCAACAAACTTAGCAAAGCCTTTAATCACGTTGACTTTGTTGTTGCCCAATACGCGATCGTAAGATTGGTGAATGCGATCAATGTAGGCCTGACGGTTTTCTACCAGTTTGCTCCAGTTGAAACCTTTAACGTCGACATCAAAACCGTAGTCTGGTGCGTAAAGATTCATGGCTTCAGCAATTTGAGCGCCATGCCACATCACTTTTTTCGGCACACAACCTACGTTTACACACGTACCACCTAGGTCTTTTGCTTCAATTAGAGCAACTTTTGCGCCGTACATAGCTGCACGGTTTGCTGATGCAATGCCGCCGCTGCCGCCACCGATACAGATATAATCAAAATGAGTCGCCATTACTTTCTCCAAGAGCTTATTAATTGTTGTGTTAGCAATTACATTGGGGTGGCAATGAGTTAACTCAATGTTACCCGACGAATTGGCACCTAATCCTATGTTGCTATCATAAATCGAATCTAGCAATTTCCTAAATGGGAAAAAGTGAGGTTACTTATGATAAATAGCGATGAGAGAGATGTAATTAGAATAAAAAAGCGCAGCTTTTTTATGGCTGCACTTTAGATAGGGTAAAAGCTGGTTTTATGTCAGTGTGAATTATTCTGGCACGATCCAATCGACTTTCCAGTGACCCGTTACTGGCGCAATTGCCTCTTGTAGGAAAGGCAAAATTTCTTTCATCTGGCTTTCTAGCTTCCACGGTGGGTTGATTACAATCATGCCTGATGCTGTCATGCCGCGTTCGTTAGTATCTGGTGACACGCCCAATTCGATTTGTAGAATCTTATTAATGCCTAGGCCTTCTAAGCCTTCAATCATGTCTTCGATATCGCAGCGGTTTACCACTGGGTACCAAATAGCGTAGATACCTGTCGCCCAACGTTTGTGGCTTTGGTAAATCGCTTGCACCACATCGCGGTATTCTTTTGCCAGTTCATAAGGCGGGTCGATCAGCACTAGGCCACGGCGTTCTTGTGGTGGCAAACTTGCTTTTAAGCGTTTAAAGCCATCTTCTTTGTAGATGCTGACTTGGCGGTCACGCTCAAATTCTTGTTCAAGCAGCGGATGATCACTTGGGTGCAGCTCTGTGAGCACCATGCGGTCTTGTGGACGAATTTGCGCACGAGCTACACGAGGTGAACCAGGGTAGTAACGTAGCGCATCGCCATTGTTCAATGTTTTGATTGAATCAATGTAGCTTTGAATATCCGCAGGAATATTTGGGTTATCCCAAATGCGTGCGATACCTTGTTTGTATTCGCCAGTTTTTTCTGACCATTCATGGGTTAAGTCGTAACGACCAACACCTGAATGGGTATCGTGGTAAACGAAAGGCTTATCTTTTTGCTTTAGTGCATCAAGAATAAGGCTTTGCACAATGTGCTTAACGACATCGGCATGGTTGCCAGCGTGAAAACTGTGACGATAACTCAGCAAGGGACACTCTCTATACGGTCTGATGACCATGGTCTTAGGATTTACAATTGGGATTAGTATATACCCAACTGGGTGTGAGATGCAGTATTTGCCGAGTCAGTCGATGATGGATTTATCCGTCGCTGCAGCCCTGATTCTGCCTCGCTTGTCATCATATTCGCCTAGGTGACTATTGAAAATCGCTTAACTTACCTATATTTACTAAACAAGTAATAAAAATTTTAGTGACGATTTCGTCAGTTCGCTTTGTGCAAACATAAGGAATGCATTATGTCCAATCCGCTTCTTACCTTTACCGACTTACCGCCATTCTCTCAGATCAAACCTGAGCATATTAAGCCTGCAGTCGAGCAAGCGATTAGCGATTGCCGCGACAAAATTGAGCAAGTGTTGGCAAACACCACTGAGCCAACTTGGCAAAATATTGTTGCACCAATCGAAGAGGTGGATGACCGCCTAAGCCGCATTTGGTCACCTGTGAGCCACATGAATTCAGTGGTTAATAGTGACGAACTGCGTGAAGCGTATGAAAGTTGTCTGCCAATTCTTTCAGAATACGGTACTTGGGTTGGCCAGCATAAAGGCTTGTTTGATGCTTATAAAGCGATTAAGAGCAGTGCAGCCTTTGCCGAGCTAACGCAAGCGCAGCAAAAAACCATTACCGATTCACTGCGTGATTTTGAACTATCGGGTATCGGTTTGCCGGTAGAAGAGCAGCGCCGTTACGGTGAAATCAGCAAGCGTATGTCTGAGCTCGGCTCGCAATTCTCTAACAATGTGCTCGATGCCACCATGGGTTGGACTAAGCACATTACGGATGAACAAGATCTAGCGGGCATGCCAGAATCTGCATTGGCAGCGGCGCAAGCAGCCGCACAAGCGAAAGAGCTCGATGGTTACCTATTAACGCTCGATATTCCATCGTACTTACCAGTGATGACGTACTGTGACAATCAAGCATTGCGCCAAGAGTTGTACGAAGCGTACGTTACTCGTGCGTCTGATCGTGGTCCAAATGCCGGTAAGTGGGACAACAGTGAAATTATCGCTGAGAAGCTAAAACTGCGTCACGAAATTGCGCGTATGCTTGGTTTTGGTACTTACAGCGAAAAGTCGCTGGCAACCAAAATGGCAGAAACGCCAGAGCAAGTGCTGGGCTTCTTGAATGACCTAGCAACCAAAGCGAAACCACAAGGTGAGCGTGAAGTTGAAGAATTGCGTCAATTCGCTAAGAGTGAGTTTGGCGTTGAAGAACTTAATCTTTGGGACATCGCTTACTACAGCGAAAAACAAAAGCAGCACCTGTTCCAGATTTCAGATGAAGAGTTACGCCCTTACTTCCCAGAGCAAAAAGCAGTAAGCGGTCTGTTTGAGGTACTCAATCGAGTATTTGGTATGACAGTGACCGAGCGTCAAGGTGTTGATACTTGGCATGAGTCTGTACGTTTCTTCGATATCTTTGATAGCGAGAAGACACTGCGTGGTAGCTTCTACCTCGATCTGTATGCGCGTGAACATAAGCGTGGCGGTGCATGGATGGATGATTGCCGTGGTCGTCGTATTACCCTTGATGGTGAGCTGCAAACACCAGTGGCGTACCTAACTTGTAACTTCAACAAGCCAGTGGGCAACAAGCCAGCGCTGTTTACTCATGATGAACTAGTGACGCTATTCCACGAGTTTGGTCATGGTATCCATCATATGCTAACTCAAGTGAATACTGGTGCGGTATCAGGTATCAACGGTGTGCCATGGGATGCGGTAGAACTGCCAAGCCAGTTCCTAGAAAACTGGTGTTGGGAAGAAGAAGCGCTAGCGTTTATTTCTGGCCACTACGAAACCGGGGAGCCACTACCAAAAGAAATGCTGGATAAAATGCTGGCTGCGAAGAACTTCCAATCAGCGATGTTCATTTTGCGTCAGCTAGAGTTTGGTTTGTTCGATTTTACGCTGCATACCGAGTACGACCCAGAAGTAGGCCCGAAAGTGCTAGAAACATTAGCCGAAGTCAAAGCGAAAGTAGCTGTGCTGCCAGGTCTGGAATGGAACCGCTTTTCTCATAGCTTTAGCCATATCTTTGCTGGTGGTTATAGCGCCGGTTACTACAGCTACCTGTGGGCAGAAGTGTTGTCTTCAGATGCGTTCTCACGTTTTGAAGAGGAAGGCATTTTTAACAAAGAAACCGGGCAAAGCTTCCTTAATAACATCCTAGAAATGGGCGGCAGTGAAGAGCCGATGGAGCTGTTTAAGCGTTTCCGTGGAAGAGAGCCAGAGATTGATGCTCTTCTACGTCATTCAGGCATCCTAGCCTAACCCTGCCTATTTGGCGCTGTAGCGTTGTTGTCCTGCGCTCGCAAACCTCATCACATAGTTGTCTATGTTCAGAGGCTTTGCTCCTTGGACGCCTAGCTACATCGCCAACTAGTTTGCGTTAGTGCAGGATTTAGCTGTTGTACTTCTAGTCACCTTGCTCTCAAAAGTGGTTGTCTATGCTCCTAGATAGTGAAACTTTGCTGCCTAGCAGAAACTCTCAACTGCATTGAGAATGATTGGGATTAGAAGAGGCTTTACTCCTTGGACGCCTAGCTACATCGCCAACTAGTTTGGCTTAGTGCCGAATTTGATCGATTAAAAATAATAAAGCCTTCCGATTGGAAGGCTTTTTGCATTTTTGTGTTTGGGATTAGTTTTGGATTTTGGATTTGATTAGTTTGTCGATTGAAAATGGGCCTGGGCCCCAAACGATAACGATAAGAATCATCAAGCCCCACAGCTGGTGGTCGTAGAAGCCTTTTTCCCACAGTAATGGGTAGGAGACGACGGCGATAATATTAAACACGAACAGAATTGCCGCCATTGGTCGTGTCAGTAAACCCAAGGCAAGAAATACTGGCAGAATTAACTCTGCGGCAGTTCCCATATAAGCGGCAAGTTCCCAAGGCAGAATCGGTACTTGGTATTCCAACTCAAATAGATAGAGGGTGCTGTCCCATGAACTGATTTTAATTAGTCCCGAATTAAAAAAGACCCACGCCACCCATAGACGGCAGAACAGCAGTAGTAGCGGAATGAACACACATTGCAGTTTGCCAATCAGGTCATCATAGCTATCGATCATTGATTTAGTGCTCATGGTGCGCTCCTTTTAATTTGCATCTGATTGAGATAATGAAAAGCCAGCGATAAGTTCGAGTTCGATCGCTTGGTTAAGGGAGGTTAAAAGCTGCGGGTCAATATCAGCGAGCATTTCGCCTTGATGCAATTTGATCAGCAGTTGGTATAACGAATCCTCTAATGCTAAGCACCAAACACTGCCGTTGCTGTCGCATGCACATATGCCTTGCTGAGGCTGTTGAATATCCAGATCTGCTAAGTTTTGTGGCTGTTGAATGATGGTCTGTTGCAGCGCATAAACCGCATATTGACTGGCGAATAACACCACATCAGCGTGCAGTCTAAATTGCACAAAGCCGTGTTGCTCAGCCGGTAGTTGTGCTAACTCCTCGAGTGAATAATCGGCCTCTTGCCGATGCTGGTTACGATCGACCGAGAAGCATTGCTGGCTGACATCGCACGCCCATTCAAATTTCGCCACTTCAGCAATATAAGGTGCGGCTTCCATCACCGCATTAAAGCTTTGCAGTGACAGATCAAATCCTTGGCCATAATGGGTCACATCACCGCAGGTCAGTGGCTGATTGAGCACGTGCTGGCGGGCTACTTGGGCAAAGCATTCTTCACCCAACAGCGCTTCAACCATCGGGTAGGTAGCTTGTAGTGCTTCACTTAAGCTGATCACAAAATTGTTGCGGTAGATTTGCATCCGCTCGTCGGCATCAAAAATATCGCTGATGATTTGGCAGTCCTCACCTAACGCTTGATAATGAAGCGCACTCGCAAATTGCTGTTGTAACTCGGCAAGCTTCATAGCGCCTCCTTGGTGATGAGTGCTTTCGTCGCATGCGCTTTAACAATGTCACTGGCTTTGATGGCTTCACCAAGTAGCACTTGAGGTGTAGGAATATCCAAATCCCACTCAATAAGCGTGTGTCGAGCCCCGTGTTGCTGCACCCAAGCGGTGTACAACTGCCAAACTTCGTCACTGACCGGGCGGCTATGCGTATCAATCCAAATCTCACCTTTCTCTAGCTGTTTGACGGTAAAACCCGCCAAATGAATTTCGTCGACAGCTTGGCTAGGGATAGCTTGTAAATACTGCTCACAACTGAAGCCGTGGTTAAAGGCGGATACATAAATGTTGTTGAAATCGAGCAGTAAGCGGCAATCTGTTCGGCGTTGTACTTCGGTGAGAAAATCCCACTCAGCAATAGTCGAATGCGCAAATTTTACATAGCTCGATGGGTTTTCAATTAATAGCGGGCGCTTAAGCGCATCTTGTACTTCCAGCACATTGCGGCAAAACACATTTAGGGCCTCTTCGGTATAAGGCAGTGGTAGTAAGTCGTTGAAGTAATGACCACCGTTTTCACTCCAGCTTAAATGGTCTGAAACCAGTATTGGTTCGATGTCGTTCACCAGACCGCAAAGTTGGGCGATATGTTGAGAATTGATGCGCCCCACGCTGCCGAGCGATAGGCCAATTCCATGACAGCTAATCTGATAGTGTTGGCGAATTTGTTGTAGTTGCTGGCGAGCAATGGAGTCGGATTTAAAATAGTTCTCGCTATGGATTTCTAACCAAGATAGTTGCGCAGGCTCAGATAAAAAGTAATCCATATGCGGCGAACGTAATCCTACGCCAATTGATGGGTGATAAGAGCTTGTGGTCACGAGTCATCCCTAACTAAGCGGTAAACAAATAGGTAAGTAAAAGAAGTGGCGCGCTAATTGAGCGTTAGCGCGCCATGCAAGACTTAAGATGACTGAGTGTTACCGCCAACCAATTTGTCGCATAGTCCTTTTGGAACTACCACGAATGCATCTTTTTGACCATCTTCCTTGGCAGTACCTGCGCATGAGCTTGTTTTAGTTGCGCAGTCGTTTTTACCTGCTTTAGAAACGCCGTAGCATTTTTCTTTTTCTGCGGCGACAGCTGGAGCTGCAGTTAGCGTACCCATCGCCAATAGACCTGTGATTGCAGCAGTTACAGCTAGATTAGACTTTTTCATAGTAAATTCCTCGACTGATTTTCCTTTGGTTAAATTTGGCAAGCTGTTCAACAGTTTGCTCCCTTAAAAAGATAGAAAAACGCAGCGAAAACTTTCAAAAAATTATTCGTGACGATAAAAAAAACAGCAGAAATTGTCATTAACATGCTGAAATGCCTGCGTAAAAAATTGGCAAAAATTTCTGTTTTTTCTTCTCATATCACCAAGCTGTTTAGGTTATAATCAACTTTTATGTATAAATAACCAGTAGCTTAGCCATGATGGATCCTTCTTTACTTCTCGACGGTCTAAACGATAAACAGCGTGAAGCCGTTGCTGCTCCAATTGAAAACCTACTTGTTCTTGCTGGAGCAGGCAGTGGTAAAACTCGTGTGCTGGTACACCGTATTGCATGGCTGATGTCGGTTGAGCAAGCGTCTCCGTTTTCAATTATGTCGGTAACCTTTACCAACAAAGCGGCGGCAGAAATGCGTGGTCGTATTGAAGAGCTTATGATGGGTAGTGCATCGGGTATGTGGAACGGAACTTTCCACGGTATTTGCCACCGCATTCTACGTGCCCATTATCTTGATGCTAAGCTACCGGAAGATTTCCAAATCATTGATAGTGATGATCAACAGCGTCTGTTGAAGCGTCTGATCAAAGCGCAAAACCTGGATGAAAAGCAGTGGCCACCACGCCAAGTTTGCTGGTGGATTAACGGCAAAAAAGATGAGGGTCTGCGCCCACAGCATATTGATGCTTACCACGATCCAGTGACTAAAACATACTTACAGCTCTACAGCGCTTATCAAGAAGCGTGTGATCGAGCAGGTTTGGTCGATTTTGCTGAAATTTTATTAAGAGCACATGAATTGCTGCGTGATAAAACGGCGATCCGTGAGCATTACCAAGCACGCTTTAAACACATTCTGGTCGACGAATTTCAAGATACCAACAACATTCAGTATGCGTGGTTGCGTATGATGGCTGGGCCGAATTCGCACGTGATGATCGTGGGTGATGACGATCAGTCGATCTACGGTTGGCGTGGCGCAAAAATCGAAAATATCGAGAAGTTTACCCTCGAGTTTCCAAGCGTGAACACCATTCGTTTGGAGCAGAACTACCGTTCGACCAAAACCATTCTAGAGGCATCGAACACGCTGATTGCCAATAATACCGAGCGTATGGGTAAAGAGTTGTGGACCGACGGTAATGTGGGTGAACCAATCTCGGTGTATGCCGCTTACAATGAGTTGGATGAAGCACGTTTTGCCGTGGGTAAAATTAAAGAGTGGCAAGATAAAGGCGGAGTGTTAAACGATGCCGCGATGTTGTACCGCAATAACGCCCAGTCACGTGTACTGGAAGAAGCGTTGCTTCAAGCGGGTCTGCCTTATCGTATTTATGGTGGTATGCGATTCTTCGAACGTCAGGAAATTCGTGATGCTCTCGGTTATCTGCGCCTTATCAATAACCGTACTAATGATGCGGCGTTTGAGCGTGTGGTCAACACACCAACGCGTGGTCTGGGTGACAAGACCTTAGAAACCGTGCGTTTTGCGGCCCGTGATCGCGGTTGTACTTTGTGGGAAGCAAGTATTGCTCTTATTGATGAGAAAGTGCTGATAGGTCGAGCGGCAGGGGCGTTAAGCCGTTTTATCGAACTGATTAATGCGCTGGAAGATGACACCTGTGAAATGCGGTTGCATCAACAAACTGACCATGTGATCAAATACTCTGGTCTGTTTGCGATGTACGAGCAAGAGAAAGGCGAGAAATCAAAAGCACGTATTGAAAACTTGGAAGAATTGGTTACTGCAACGCGTCAGTTTGAAAAACCAGAAGAAGCGGACGAGATGAGCGAGCTAACCGCTTTCTTGACTCACGCAGCGTTGGAAGCGGGTGAAGGTCAAGCCGATGAGTTTGAAGATGCGGTGCAATTAATGACGCTGCACAGTGCAAAAGGTCTAGAGTTCCCACTGGTGTTTATGGTTGGGGTTGAAGAAGGGATGTTCCCAAGCCAAATGTCAGCTGAAGAGGCAGGACGCCTAGAAGAAGAACGTCGTCTTTGCTATGTAGGCATGACACGTGCAATGGAAAAACTCTACATCACTTATGCAGAGATGCGTCGCTTATATGGCCAAGATAAATACCATAAACCGTCTCGCTTTATTAAAGAATTGCCAGAAGGCTGTTTAGATGAAGTGCGCATGAAAGCGCAAGTCAGCCGCCCTGCAAGCTCAGGTCGCTTTAGTCAAACGGTCGTCAAAGAGAACTTTAATGAAACTGGCTTTAGCCTAGGCTCTCGAGTGCTGCATCCAAAATTTGGTGAAGGCACCATCATCAACTTTGAAGGTAGTGGCCCACAAAGCCGAGTACAAGTTGCCTTTAACGGTGAAGGTATTAAGTGGCTAGTGACCGCTTACGCAAGGTTAGAAAAGCTGTAATCACTGACGTAAATTAAATGCAAAGGCGTACTTCGGTACGCCTTTTTAGTCTTTGGCCTATAGGTAACCAAAAGCTCGAAAAGCTGTACGTAAACTAGTGAATATTAAATAAATCATTGTTATTTATAAATTAATTTTCTTTTTCTAGCAGTGTAAATCCGCTTTTTCTGAACAAAAAGATTTTTAGCTGTACAGACTTGGCATGTCGTATCGAGTGACGACTTGGTTAGGCGTGATTGTTTAAAGTAGCGGGAATTTTCGTTAGGCGATAAATAAATGAACCTTTCGAGCAAACCGATATCGTACGTACCAATCTATTTGCAGTTGATGCTTTCGAATAATTTTCCATTAGAACTATTATGTTTTTGTCGATGGTTTGGTTTCTAAGCTCGCAGTTACTTCAAAGTAGAGGAAGTTTTAGCTAGGCGATAAATAAGCGAATCCCCTGAGCATAGTTAACTATGTGATGGGCGTGAGCGCATTTAGCAACAACGCTAAAATTTTCTCTACGCAGAAGAAAAAGAAAAACCCCGAGGGGCTCACGCCCTTCGGGGTTATAGTCTTACTCGCAGCAATCCGGCTACTAAAAGTGCTCCATGCATCTAATCCATGATAGTGTGCTGTAGTCCTTCAGCGTATTCCTTTCGTCGCCGTCCTAGCGGTGTCCTTGACCTTATCCTGGTCTGCTAACAATCCTCGTTAGCTCTCATCACTTGGTCCCTGAGCGGTGTCCATGACATCATCCTGATGTTCAGTCCTTGCCTCGTCCAGAGGTGTCCATTTCCCATCCTTAGTAGCAACCATCCTAGTCACTATTGCGTCCGTTCAATGTCCAATTTGCTTTCCATGCCGACTATTCTTCCTGAATAACCGTATCTTCTTCCTGAAGATTACCTAATCCGTGGTAATTTCCTGTTCCGTGTCAGTATCCTTCCGACACGTTTAATATTACGTATTTCCCGCGTGAGAACAATTGGTGCAATCGATTTCTTTTCGTGAACTTTTTATTTTATTAAGATTAAATTCAATAAAAACATAATCTTAAGTTAATTGTAGATGTTTTTCTCAGTCACAATGCGAGATCTCCGCAGTTGTTTGTAAGAGATCTCGCACAAAGAGATTGGCAAAAGGATGATCAGGCCGCTGCGAGCAATACAGAAAAATCAACTAGCGAACGATAAATAATAGTGAATCCAATAAATGAGAAGATGATTCCGCATCCGCCATCAATATATTTTGCTGCACGGTGCAATTTTTGTTGCAGGCGAACACTGGACAGCAACCACGCTAAAAGTGAAAACCAAACCAACGACAATGACCAAAGAATAAGTAGGGCGATGCCTTTACCTTCCCAAGACATATCGCTCGGCACTAAGCTCGACATCAAGCTAAGGAAAAATACTAATGCTTTTGGGTTGAGAATGTTGGTGGCAAATCCGCGAGCGAAAGCTTGGCGTTTGCTTGCTAGTAGATATCCAGTGGTATTGCCACTGTTATTGGCAGTCTGATGGCGGGTTGACCAAACGGCGTATAGCGCACCTATACCGAGATAAAGTAGATAGCCACCGCCCATCAATTGCACAAGCGCAAATAGGGCTGGGTGCTGCTGAATCAGATAACTGACGCCAGTTAGGCTGAATAGTGAATGCAGCAAAATGCCGCATGATAAACCCAAGGCTATATATAGGCCGGTTTTGCGTCCGTAGCGTGTAGTGTTTTGTACTACCAGTGCAAAGTCTGGACCTGGGCTCATTAGTGCAATCCAGTGAACAGAAGCGAGCGTAGCAAGAATGGTGATTTCGTTGGTCATATACAGTTAGCGAGAGCAAAGTGCTCAAAGTGAATCAAAAAATAAGAACGCTATTATCAAATCCTAAGCGCCGCAAAGCTTGTAAATTTTGATCACTCAACTGGTTTAAGTGCTGACTTGTTTGGGTGTAATGCCAAAACTGGTTTTAAACGCCTTGCTAAAGTGTGCTTGATCGTAAAAACCGACTTGATGAGCAACTTGTGTTGCGGTTTGCCCACCTCGCAATAACTTCATTGCATATTCAAGACGCAAACGACTTAACCAAGCATAGGGGCTGATACCAACACTGGCTTTAAAGTGGCGCTGAAACTGGGTTGGCGTGAGATGGCAGAGTGCCGCAAGTTGTTCGAGACGAATCGGTTGATCAATATGAGCCCAGATAAACTCTTTTAGATCAGTCATAGATTGACGACCTAGCGTATGAGTGTGCGGAATTTGCTGATAACTATAACAAGTGAGCAGTTGTTCAAATCCTTCGAGAGGAAGGCAGTCTTTGGCTAGCTGGCTGAGGTTTTTATCGCCAAGAAGTTGGTGTAGCTGCTGTAGTTGATGGAAGACTTGTGAGTCATTTATAACTGTTTGACGAAAACTGACTATTTGCTCAGCACTTGCATTAGACAAGCGAGAAAACCAATTAGGGTCGAGTGAAAATACTTTGGTTTGATAGCCGGCATCCCACACTGACTGCCCATCGTGCAGTTCGTCGGGGGGCATGATGATTACTTGTCCTGAACCGGCATGATGTGCTTGCCCTTTATGATGGAACTTTTGTTCGCCTTGGGTGATCAGGCCAATATGAAAATCAAGATGGTAGTGGCGCTGAAAGCTGAAATGCTGATAGTGCGCATCGATCAGATTTATCGATTCGCTAATGGTATTACGATAATCAGCCTGTTCCATAAAACAAAAAAAGCTTGGTGAATGTTTCACCAAGCTTATCGTTGAATTGCAGCGATGTCTTGTAAAAATCGCCGTGATAATTTATTTCGCTAAGGCTTTTTTACTACGACGGTTGTTACGTAAGCCATCAAAGCTAAAGACGATCAACGCTCCCCAAATAAACACAAACGTTAGTGCTTTATCGACAGTAAATGCTTCGCCATACACTAACACGGCGAGCAAAAACATTAAGCTTGGGCCGATGTATTGGAAAAAGCCTAACGTTGAGAGCTTAAGACGTGTTGCTGCACCGGTAAAACACAGTAACGGCAAAGTAGTAATAATGCCGGCTGAGAATAACAGTAAGTTTAATGTGATCGGGTTTTGCGTAAAGTGGGCACTTGGCGAATCAGCAATCCACAGCAGGTAAATCAATGCCGCTGGTGCTAGCACAAGAGTTTCAACAAATAAGCCAGTTTGTGCGCCCACACTGACTTTTTTACGCAGTAGACCGTAAAAGCCAAATGAACACGCTAAACCGATTGCTACTAGTGGCACCGAGCCAAATGCAATTAACTGAATCAACACTCCGCCTGCTGCCAGTGCTACCGCGACCCATTGCAATGCACGCAGGCGTTCACCAAGGAACAGCATCCCTAGCAATACGTTAATCAGTGGGTTGATATAGTAACCAAGGCTGGCATCAAGCATATGGTTTGCGTTCACTGCCCAGATAAACAGCAGCCAGTTAAAACCAATTAAAATCGCCGAACTGGTGAGGTAAACCATTTTGCGTTTATCTCTAAACACATCACGCACACTCCCCCAATGACGGCCAAAATGCAGCAGCAAAGCGAGCAGTAGGAATGACCAAACGACTCGATGACTGAGAATCTCGAGTGCAGGTACACCAGCGAGTTGTTTGAAGTAGATAGGGGCGATACCCCACATGGTGTACGCACCGATCGCCAGTAATACACCTTGACGCGCGCGTTGTTGTTCGTCTTCACTGGTCATAAAATTCACAAAAAGGAGAAACTAAAAGAATTTTCCCAGTATAAATACCGAGCAAAGATTCACCTAATAATTTGCGGTTTTATTCACCATCAATCCCCACTACAATGTGCCCCCAGCCTCATTCTTATAATTAGAGACATTCAATGACCTCAACGTTACTTGCTCAGTCAGACGAACAACAAATTGTTAGCGCCCAAAGTGTGCTTGAGCAGGTGTTCGGCTACCAAACTTTCCGTACAGGTCAGCAGCAAGTCATTGAATCGACGCTAGAGGGGCGTGATAGCTTGGTGATTATGCCAACCGGTGGTGGTAAATCATTGTGCTATCAGATCCCGGCATTAGTGCGTAGTGGCATTACTTTGGTGATCTCACCGCTGATTTCTCTGATGAAAGACCAAGTGGATCAGCTCAAAGCCAACGGTGTGGCGGCCGAGTGTGTAAACTCAACCATGTCACGTGAAGATCTCCTCTCAGTGTATAACCGCATGCATTCAGGTCAGCTAAAGCTGGTTTATGTTTCACCTGAGCGAGTATTGATGCGTGATTTTATTGAGCGTTTAGAAAGTCTGCCGCTTAGCATGATTGCGGTCGATGAAGCGCACTGTATTTCGCAATGGGGCCACGATTTTCGCCCGGAATATGCAGCACTGGGTCAGCTAAAGCAGTATTTTCCTCATGTGCCTTTTATGGCGCTGACAGCTACCGCTGATGATGCCACACGTAAAGACATTACTAGTCGCTTGCAGCTTAACGATCCTCATATCTATTTAGGCAGTTTTGATCGCCCAAATATTCGCTACACCTTACTGGAAAAGCACAAGCCGGTATCGCAGATCGTGCGTTATCTCGATACACAGAAAGGCAATTGCGGCATCATTTACTGCGGTAGCCGTAAGAAAGTGGAAATGCTGACCGAGAAGCTGTGCAATAACCATATTCGAGCAGCGAGTTACCATGCTGGTATGGATGCCGATGAACGTGCGTATGTACAAGAAGCGTTTCAACGTGATGATATTCAGATCGTGGTGGCTACCGTTGCTTTTGGTATGGGGATTAACAAACCGAACGTTCGCTTTGTGGTGCATTTTGATATTCCACGTAATATCGAGTCTTACTACCAAGAAACCGGACGTGCGGGGCGTGATGGACTGCCAGCGGAAGCGATGATGCTTTATGATCCAGCTGATATTGGTTGGCTGCGCCGTATGTTGGATGAAAAAGATGAGGGGCCGCAAAAACAAGTAGAAGCGCATAAGCTCAATGCAATGAGCGCTTTTGCTGAAGCGCAAACCTGTCGTCGCCAGGTGCTACTGAACTATTTTGGTGAATATCGAGACAAGCCATGTGGTAACTGCGATATCTGCTTAGATCCACCAAAACATTTTGATGCAACTCAAGAGGCGCAAAAAGCGTTGTCTTGTGTCTACCGAGTTAACCAAAGCTTCGGTATTGGCTATGTGGTGGAAGTGTTGCGTGGTATGCAAAATATTCGTATTCGAGAGCAAGGCCATGACAAGCTCTCAACCTATGGTTTAGGGCGAGACCATAGCCATGATTATTGGGTGAGTATCTTCCGTCAGCTGATTCATAAAGGACTGCTGTTCCAAAACATTACTCGTAATTCGACCTTGCAGTTAACCGAAGAAGCGCGCCCTTTGCTGCGTGGTGAAATGAGTTTAGAGCTCGCGGTGCCGCGTCTGGATACCGCAGTTCGAGCTGCGAAGTCAGACAAACTGACCAGTAAAAACTACGATAAAAAGCTGTTTGCTAAATTGCGTAAGCTGCGTAAGTCGATTGCTGATGAAGATGGCTTGCCGCCGTATGTGGTATTTAGTGATGCCACGCTAATCGACATGGCAGAAATTCTGCCTACCTCTTACGGCGAAATGTTGGCAGTCAGCGGTGTTGGGCAGCGCAAACTGGAGAAATACGCTGATCCATTTTTAGATTTGATTCAGGAGCACATCACGCATCATGGTTAAACCACAAAAGGATTTTGGCTTGATTGATTATCAGGCAGAGCAGGGAAGAATTATTGTTCGTGCTCCAAGTTTTGATTTTGATTCGTTTCCGGCTCTAGGCGAGCGTTTGGTTGCCACTCTATCGGCTCGAGTGATTGAAAAGCAGTGCGATGCCGATATTCATTCATGGTTGATTGATTTTGAAGACACTCAACTGTTTCTCAAAGCTGAGCACTATAGTGAGAGTATGTGGTTAGAAACGCTGGCGGGTAGCGATAATCGTGAAGAATTGAATTATTTAGCCAGCCTGTTTCGTGCTGAGTTTGACGCCAACTAAACACGTATTTTGGTGAAAAATCACCACAAGTTAAAAGCAACTTGCAGCATAAATTGGTTAATGTATAATCGCCGACCTTGCTGATTAGCACTCTATTTATTCGCTAACAGCACTTTTATGTTTAACATTGTTGGTAAGAGTTGATTTTATGTCTCGTCCGAACAGGATGAGTATGGAATTGATTCGATTTGGGTTCCCTCACCCCCAAACCAAACTAAAAAGGTATCGCATGAGTAACTTTACCCCTGCGCAGCAGCGCAACGCCCTTTTCTATCTAGTTCTGTTTCACCTGATCATCATTGCATCAAGTAACTACCTAGTTCAGCTACCATTTACCATCATGGGTTTTCATACCACATGGGGTGCATTCACTTTTCCATTTATTTTTCTGGCAACTGATCTAACCGTACGTATTTTCGGTGCTCAACTTGCACGCAAAATCATTTTCTTGGTAATGCTTCCAGCGTTGGCGGTTTCTTACGCCTTATCAGTACTGTTCTTTGAAGGTCAGTTCCAAGGTTTTGCTCATTTGGGTGAATTTAACCTATTTGTGGCGCGTATTGCGATCGCAAGTTTTATGGCTTACTTGCTAGGCCAAATCATGGATGTGCACGTATTTAACCGTCTACGCCAAATGAAACAGTGGTGGGTAGCGCCTACCTGTTCGACTTTGTTCGGTAATGCGTTGGACACTATCGCTTTCTTCGCTATTGCTTTCTACCAAAGCCCAGATCCATTCATGGCAGAGCATTGGATGGAAATTGCATTCGTCGACTACGGTTTCAAACTCGTGATTAGTTTGGGTCTGTTTGTTCCTATGTACGGTGTGCTGCTTAACTACTTAGTAAGAAAGCTGACTGCTTCCAACCCGGATTTCAAGATGGTTGGCGCAAACAACTAAGTTCGCCTAACGAGTTGGTGTGAGGAATAAAAAAGCCCGAGATTCAATGCTCGGGCTTTATTGTATCTGCTGTTAGCTACTGGCTAATAATGGTTAACGGCCAACCAATGTCACTTTGGCGGTTGGCTTCAATCTCAAGCTCGGCTGCAGTTAGAGGGTTCTCTTGTAGCCAGTCAGCACTGATCGTCAGTTCGAGTTTATCGCCTTCTGATTGCAACGTGACTTGTGGTTCAAGAGCTGGGTTGCGACGATGTGTTAATAGCACGGCCAATCGCAATAAACGCAATACACGTTTAGCACTAGTGCCAGAGATTGCGTGTTGTTCTGGCAGTGAGGTTAACTGTTCACGGTAACGGCGAGTTAATTCCGCCAGCAAGTGTTTTTGGGCGCGAGTGTAGCCAGGTAAATCTAAATGACGCAGTAGGTAGGCGCTATGCTCACCACCTTTTTTGAAATCTATAGTCAGGCCAATCTCGTGCAGTTTTGCCGCGGTATTGAGTAATACCTTAGCTTGTGATTCTACTAGCCAATCAGTTTGGCATTGTTCCAGTAGGCGAGTGGCAAGTGTGGCTACTTGTTCGCCATAAGCATGGTCAATTTGATAGCGATGTTGCACGCTGGTAATGGTGCGTGCTCGAATGTCATCTTGTTTAAGCTCATCGACCATTTCATACACTAAGCCTTCACGCAAAGCGCCGCCAGCGAGAGTCATTGATTCAATCTCAAGCAATTCAAAGATCGCAATCAGAATTGAAAGTCCACTAGGGAAAACCAGTGCGCGCTCAAGAGTCAGGCCTGCAATTTCTAACTCTTCCAAATGGTCAGCTAGCATGGCTTGTTTCTGTAGACGTTTTAGTTTGGCATGAGTAATCACCTCATCCATACCTTGCGCCAACATAATTTCTTGCAGTGCTTGGACAGTGCCTGAAGCACCAACACACACATCCCAGCCCAATTGAGTGTATTGCGCTAAGATCGGCTGCAAAGTGTCTTTGGCTGCAGCAATGGCCTGATTAAAATTATCGAGGTTTAATTGGCGGTCTTTGAAATGACGTTCAAGCCAAGTCACACAACCCATTTTCAGGCTAGTAAGTGCCTTAGCTTCAAAGCCTTCACCGATAATAAGCTCGGTACTAGCACCGCCAATATCAACCACTAAACGACGACCACAACCACCAGAAGTGTGCGCCACTCCTTTATAGATTGTTGCCGCCTCTTCTTCACCACAGATCACTTCAATCTTATGGCCAAGAATTTGATTGGCTGTGGCTAAAAAGACATCCACATTGGTGGCGGTACGCAGGGTCGCGGTGCCAACAATGCGAATGTTTTCTGTAGGAATATCTTGTAGTCGTTCAGCAAACAGACTCAAGCAGTCCCATCCTCTTTGCATGGCTTCTTGGCTTAAAACGTTATTCTCGTTTAACCCAGCAGCAAGGCGTACCTTGCGCTTAATTTTAGCCATGGTTTGAACGCTGCCATCAATATGACGCACAACGAGCATATGAAAACTGTTCGACCCGAGATCGATAGCAGCGTATAGCGGAGAAGGGACGGCTTGGCTCATAAACGACTTAAGAATCCTTTTGCTGACGTGGACGAGAGCGATTTGGTTTGCGGTTTCCGTTGCGCGCACCACCTGTATTGGTACGACGCTGTTGTGGATTGCGCGTACGTAGACGAATCGGCGCTGGCAAATCTTGGATTAGCGCTGATGAATCGTAGTCTGACACTGGAATTGCGTGTTCGATGTACTCTTCGATCGCTGGTAGGTTGATCGCGTATTGCTCACAAGCAAAGCTGATCGAGTGACCACTTGCGCCCGCGCGGCCAGTACGGCCAATGCGGTGAACATAGTCTTCACAGTCGTCAGGTAGATCGTAGTTAAAGACGTGAGTTACTTGTGGAATATGTAGACCACGTGCTGCAACGTCAGTTGCCACTAATAGATCCACCTCACCTTGAGTGAATTGCTCAAGAATGCGCTCACGTTTTTTCTGTGGAACGTCACCAGTAAGTAGACCTACACGGTGTTTATCAGCCGCAAGGTGACCCCAAATTGATTCGCACACGTGTTTGGTGTTAGCAAATACGATCGCGCGATCTGGCCATTCTTCTTCGATTAGCGTTTGTAGCAGAGCCATTTTATCTTCATTCGAAGGGTAGAACAGTTCTTCTTGAATGCGGTGACCTGTTTTTTGTTCAGGCTCAACCACAACCGACTCTGGCTCATTCATGTGTTCAAATGCTAACTCTTGCACGCGGTATGAAAGCGTTGCTGAGAATAGCATGTTCAAACGATCTTTTGGCTCAGGCATACGGCGGAACAAGAAACGAATGTCTTTAATAAAGCCAAGGTCAAACATACGATCCGCTTCATCTAATACCACTGCTTGAATGTGGTTTAGATTGAATACACGCTGTTTGTAGAAGTCGATAATGCGACCAGTCGTACCGATCAGAATATCGACCCCTTGCTCTAACTTCGCTAATTGCTTGTCGTAGCTTTCGCCGCCATAAGCTAATGCCGCTTTGATTCCCGTGCTGGCAATCAAGCTATCGGCATCGTTATAGATCTGAATCGCAAGTTCACGCGTAGGAGCCATAATAATCGCTCGTGGTTGCGTTGGCTTACGACCTTCAATCTCTGGCGTAGTCAATAAGTGGTTAAAAGTAGCAGTAAGGAACGCTAGCGTCTTACCAGTGCCCGTTTGGGCCTGGCCTGCGATGTCACGGCCGGAGAGCAGTACCGGCAGCGCCTGAGCTTGGATAGGGGTACAAAATTCGAACCCTTTTTGCTCCAAACCCTTTATAACTTGGGGTTGTAGCCCCAAATCGGCGAACTTTTGCTCTGTGATGTGCGTCTTCTTCATTGCTATAGAATATCAGCTTAAGCTTGCAATACGAAAGTAAATACATTCCAATAGGGCATCTCAATACTGGTTATCATCCAACCAGTTCCGAAAAACACAGTGGAGTGGAAGATGAGTGATAAGATTTTGCAGCTAACTGATGAAGGTTTTGAAAACGACGTAATCAATGCTGCAGGCCCAGTTCTTGTTGATTTTTGGGCAGAGTGGTGTGGTCCTTGTAAGATGATTGCGCCGATTCTTGACGAAATCGCAGATGAGTACGAAGGCAAACTCACTATCGGTAAACTGAATATCGACCAAAACGCAGGTACTCCGCCTAAATTTGGTATTCGTGGTATTCCAACGTTGCTTCTATTTAAAGATGGCAACGTAGCAGCAACCAAAGTGGGTGCGCTATCGAAAACTCAGCTAAAAGAGTTCTTGGACGCTAACCTATAACTCGCTGTATAAATAAGACCGTGCATTTAGATACAATGCGCGGTTTTGTTTTTTGAACGGAAACAAAAGATAGACTAGGCTATATTTTAGTGCTAATTTATCGCACGTTAATTAAACAGAATTCTCTTCTTGGTCGATCCTGAGACCATATTCCATCTAACTTAAAAACAACAGATCCTATTTTGACTAAACAAGCATCTACCACCATGAATCTTACAGAACTGAAGAACAGACCTGTTTCAGATCTTGTTAAACTTGGCGAAAGCTTAGGTCTAGAAAACCTTGCTCGTCTAAGAAAACAAGACATCATCTTCGCTATTCTAAAAGCTCACGCAAAAAGCGGTGAAGACATTTTTGGCGACGGCGTACTGGAAATTCTTCAAGACGGTTTTGGTTTCCTTCGTAGTGCAGACAGTTCTTACCTAGCTGGTCCTGACGATATTTACGTTTCTCCAAGCCAAATTCGTCGCTTTAACTTACGTACTGGTGACTCTATTGCCGGAAAAATTCGTCCACCAAAAGATGGTGAGCGCTACTTTGCCCTGCTAAAAGTCAATACAGTAAATGATGACAAGCCAGATAACGCTCGAAATAAGATCCTGTTCGAAAACTTAACGCCATTGCATGCAAATGAGCGTATGGTGATGGAACGTGGTAATGGTTCTACTGAAGATATCACAGCTCGTGTACTCGACCTTGCATCACCTATCGGTAAAGGTCAGCGTGGTCTGATTGTAGCTCCGCCAAAAGCGGGTAAAACAATGTTGCTACAAAACATCGCGCAAAGTATCGCTTATAACCACCCTGAGTGTGTGTTGATGGTTCTTCTAATCGACGAACGTCCTGAAGAAGTAACAGAAATGCAACGCCTAGTGAAAGGTGAAGTTGTTGCATCGACATTCGATGAGCCAGCGTCTCGTCACGTACAAGTGGCTGAAATGGTAATTGAAAAAGCAAAACGTCTAGTTGAACATAAGAAAGACGTAGTTATCCTGCTTGACTCGATCACTCGTCTAGCTCGTGCATACAACACCGTCGTACCTTCATCTGGTAAAGTACTAACTGGTGGTGTGGATGCGAACGCTCTACATCGTCCAAAACGTTTCTTCGGTGCAGCACGTAACGTAGAAGAAGGCGGTAGCTTAACTATCATCGCAACAGCGCTAGTTGATACTGGTTCTAAGATGGACGAAGTAATTTACGAAGAGTTTAAAGGTACAGGTAACATGGAACTGCACCTAAACCGTAAGATTGCTGAAAAACGTGTATTCCCAGCGATTGATTTCAACCGCTCAGGTACTCGTCGCGAAGAGCTACTGACTAAGACTGATGAGCTACAGAAGATGTGGATTCTACGTAAGATTGTTCACCCAATGGGCGAAACTGATGCGATGGAATTCCTAATCGATAAGCTCGCAATGACTAAGACTAACGATGAATTCTTTGATGCAATGCGTCGTCAGTAATTAAATCAATACGCTAACGCCACCGAATATCACGGTGGCGTTTTTGTTTGCATTCTTTGTAGTGCCGCTGCACAATGATGAAGAATGTTACAAGGAGGTTAACATGCAACAAGGAATGTTGTCGTCGCTTCTCCTGTCTTTATTGCTAGCGTTAGGAGCGCCGCAAGTTGCTGCCACGTCGATGACTCCAGAGCGAGTTGAGTTATGGCGTCAAAGTGATCACATGCAGGCAAAGGTTGCCGAACTACTGCAATACGTCATGGAAGATAAAACCGATATACTGAGTTTTTCTCTCGAGCGTTTAGCTTTCCCACAACAAGAAGTTGCCCGCTATCTTTTGCTGCAAAAGCTAGAGCAGCAAGAGCTTATCCTTACGCCTAAAATGGCGATATTTGTTGAGCAACAAAAAGCCATGGTACCCACTTATCAAGTGATTGAAATGGGTGATGGTTATGAGTTCACAACCCCTGCATTTAACTATCCTGCGATTGCAAGCCGTCTATTAAAGCGTTGGCATCAAGATCAGTCGGTGCTTGAGTTTGTTATGCAAGCAGAGAGGCAACAACTTGATTTACAGCAATGGCTATCAGGCAGTAATTATCAAAAACAAGCGCGTGAGCAATTATTACTGAGAGAACTTGATAGTTTATCTCCTGAAGCGGTGCGCTATCTGGGCCAGCAATTAACGGATAAGGTCGTGGTTAGTTGGTTGCCTTCACCGCAGGTGATGGTGCGTCTTGCGCAAGTGAGTGAAGACCCAGCGGTGTACAAACTATTGTGGCTGATGAAAGCGAGCTTCTATAGTGAAGAGGAAATTCGCCGTTTGGGCTCTGTGGCCGATCCATTTGCGATTGAGCAATTAATGGCAGCAGCACACAACCCGAGTTTAAGTGAGCTTGCTATCACCCAACTCGTTGGGATTAAACCTATGACTTTGGCGGTTGAAGAGTTTTTGATTGCGAAAATGGGTAGCAAAGATGACGCTCCTTTTGTCGCCCGTCAGTTGCTCGAACAGGGTTATTCAACTTGGTTGACCGAGTTGGCAAGCAGCGATAACCGAGTCAAGCGCAATCAAATTCTCAGCGTTCTTAGCCAATAATGTTTGTTTAATGCCATTCATAATACCCACATAATAAACAGGGATCGTCAATTTCGGTTTTTTGATATACTGCCTGCAGTTTAACCAGCCAATAGAAGAGTTATGAGTTGTAAGGACTTACGCGATTTTATCCACCTGTTAGAGCAACAAGGTAAATTAAAACGCATTACTCACCCGATAGACCCTCATTATGAAATGACGGAAATTAGTGACCGAACTTTACGTGCGGGCGGTCCGGCATTGCTATTTGAAAACCCAATTGGCTACGACTACCCAGTGCTGACCAACTTGTTTGGTACGGCAGAGCGTGTGGCGATGGGGATGGGGCGTAGTGAAGTAAAAGAGCTACGCGAAGTGGGTAAGCTATTGGCTTATCTTAAAGAGCCGGAGCCACCCAAAGGCTTTAAAGATGCACTGGAAAAGCTACCGCTGTTTAAACAAGTGCTGCATATGCCGGCCAAAAGGTTACGTAATGCGCCATGCCAGCAAATTGTTTGGCAAGGTGATGAGGTTGATCTTGATAAAATTCCGGTGATGAGTTGCTGGCAAGATGACGTAGCTCCGCTGCTAACTTGGGGCTTAACTGTCACTAAAGGTCCAAATAAGAAACGCCAAAATCTCGGTATTTATCGCCAGCAGAAATTGGGTAAAAACAAAATTATCATGCGCTGGCTCGCCCATCGTGGCGGCGCTCTTGATCTACGAGACTGGATGGAAACGCATCCGGGACAGCCATTCCCGGTGTCAGTTGCTTTCGGTGCGGATCCGGCAACAATTCTTGGCGCAGTGACGCCGGTTCCAGATACGCTATCGGAATATGCCTTTGCAGGGTTACTGCGTGGCAGTCGCACAGAAGTGGTGAAGTCGATTAGTAATGACCTTGAGGTCCCGGCAAGTGCTGAAATGGTGCTTGAAGGCTATATCGATCCAAATGAGTTCGCAGATGAAGGCCCTTATGGTGATCATACTGGCTACTATAACGAAAAAGAGAAGCACCACGTTTTCACTATTACGCACATTACCATGCGTGAAAAACCGATTTATCACAGCACCTATACAGGGCGTCCGCCGGATGAGCCAGCGGTATTAGGTGTGGCGCTTAACGAAGTGTTTGTGCCAATTTTGCAAAAGCAATTTCCTGAGATTGAAGATTTCTATCTACCTCCGGAAGGCTGCTCTTACCGCATGGCAGTAGTCACGATGAAGAAGCAGTACCCAGGTCATGCTAAGCGCGTAATGATGGGGGTATGGTCTTTCTTGCGTCAGTTTATGTATACCAAATACGTTATCGTATGTGATGAATCGGTGAATGCGCGTGATTGGCGAGAAGTAACCAAAGCGATGACGGAACATATGGATCCGGTACGTGACACGTTGATGATTGAGAATACACCAATCGATTCGCTTGATTTTGCTTCCCCGGTGGTAGGGTTAGGTTCCAAGATGGGGCTAGATGCGACCATTAAATGGGATGCTGAGTTAGCACTTACTCACTCTGTGACGAAATCGGAATTGTTTGATAGCCAAGCGATATTGGCGCAACTCAAACGAGATATTCCAAGTCTGTTAGATATTCATCTTCCGGAAGGTGCGCATACAGGACAGATGGTGTTGTTGTCGATAGATAAGCAGAACGTTGGAGAAGGGCGTGAAGCGATTCAAGCGGTTTGGTCCCAGCTCGAAGCTTATGTCGATCCGAAATTTGTGATTGTGTGCGATGATGATGTCAACATTCGTGATTGGAATGATGTTATCTGGGCGGTGACCACTCGTATGGATCCTGCTCGTGATAGCTTGCTTTATAAAGAGGCCGTGTCCGGAGTGAGCCGCATGGCATGGGATGCGACCAATAAACTGGGTAACGAAAAACTCAGAGAGTGGGGCATTCCGATTAAGAAAGACCCTGAATTGGTGGCAAAAATCGATGCTATTTGGCATCAATTAGGCATCGCATGACACATAAGGTCAGGTTACTGCCAAGTCAGGTAGAGTTTGAAGTCCCACAAGGACAAACGGTGTTAGAAGCGGCGCTCAACAATAACATAAGCTTTCCTCACCGTTGCCAAGTGGGCGCATGTGCAATGTGCATGTGTAAAAAAGTCACTGGAGAAGTCAGCTATCAACTGGAACCCATGTTGACTGAACAAGAACAACAACAAGGCTGGATATTTCCCTGTCTAGCTCATACAGAAAGTCATTTAGTCCTTACTTTTGAAGAGTAAGTGAGAGGAACCCATGAGTATTCAATGTAAAGTAAAGTCAATTGAGCCTTTGGCGGCTAATACTTATCGCATTCTGCTACATCCTGAAAATCCGGTACCGTTCAAAGCGGGTCAGTATTTGATGGTGGTAATGGGTGAGAAAGATAAGCGTCCTTTTTCTATTGCGAGTAGCCCTTGTCGTCATGAGGGTGAACTTGAGCTTCACATTGGTGCTGCTGAGCACAATGCTTATGCGTTAGAAGTGGTTGAAGCAATGCGAGTGGCACTAGCCGATGGTTCGTGTGTCGCAATTGATGCACCGCATGGTAATGCGTGGGTTCAAGAAGAGAGTGAACGACCACTATTACTTATTGCTGGTGGCACTGGCTTTAGTTATGTACGTTCGATTCTCGATCATTGCATCGCCCAAAACATCCCTAACCCTATCTACCTGTATTGGGGAGCTCGAGATCGCAGCCAGCTATACGCAAAAGCGGAACTCAAACAGATCGCTGCTAAGCATGGTAACGTGCACTTTATTCCTGTTGTGGAAGATGCACCAGAAGATTGGCAAGGTAAAAGCGGTAATGTGCTGCAAGCGATTAGTGAGGATTTTGAGTCGCTAGCAGAGTTTGATATCTATATCGCTGGTCGTTTTGAAATGGCAGGTGCAGCTCGAGAACAATTCACTCAAAATAAACAAGCTCGCAGTGAACGAATGTTTGCTGATGCTTATGCTTTCATATAAATATCCAGATACTTGCGACAAAGAAGAGGGTTAAATGCCCTCTTTTTTGTCTTTTTGATGCTTATTTAATCGAACGATCTGTTTTTGGTGTTTTTTTGCAAAAAACAGTTGCCAATAAGATTCATCTCCCTATAATGCGCTTCCACTGACACAGCAGACGCCACAAGGCTTCAGCGTTAGTCAGAGAGGTTGAAACTTCTGAGAAAATTAATTGAAAAAAGTGTTTGACTCTTTCAATTATCTCGTTAGAATTCACCTCCGCTTTGAGAGAAAAGTTCAAAGCAAAGCTCTTTAACAATATAAACCTATCAATCTGTGTGGGCACTCGTTGATGATAATCCAATTAGAAGCTTAGGCTTCAAATTGATTTCAATGAACTGAGTGACCAATCGATACTTAGTATCGGCACAGTCAATTCAACATTACTAGGTAATGTAATCAGTATTCATTGAGTCACAAAATCTTAAATTGAAGAGTTTGATCATGGCTCAGATTGAACGCTGGCGGCAGGCCTAACACATGCAAGTCGAGCGGCAGCGACAACATTGAACCTTCGGGGGATTTGTTGGGCGGCGAGCGGCGGACGGGTGAGTAATGCCTAGGAAATTGCCCTGATGTGGGGGATAACCATTGGAAACGATGGCTAATACCGCATGATGCCTACGGGCCAAAGAGGGGGACCTTCGGGCCTCTCGCGTCAGGATATGCCTAGGTGGGATTAGCTAGTTGGTGAGGTAAGGGCTCACCAAGGCGACGATCCTAGCTGGTCTGAGAGGATGATCAGCCACACTGGAACTGAGACACGGTCCAGACTCCTACGGGAGGCAGCAGTGGGGAATATTGCACAATGGGCGCAAGCCTGATGCAGCCATGCCGCGTGTATGAAGAAGGCCTTCGGGTTGTAAAGTACTTTCAGTCGTGAGGAAGGTTCATGCGTTAATAGCGTATGGATTTGACGTTAGCGACAGAAGAAGCACCGGCTAACTCCGTGCCAGCAGCCGCGGTAATACGGAGGTGCGAGCGTTAATCGGAATTACTGGGCGTAAAGCGCATGCAGGTGGTTAGTTAAGTCAGATGTGAAAGCCCGGGGCTCAACCTCGGAATTGCATTTGAAACTGGCTGACTAGAGTACTGTAGAGGGTAGAATTTCAGGTGTAGCGGTGAAATGCGTAGAGATCTGAAGGAATACCGGTGGCGAAGGCGGCCCCCTGGACAGATACTGACACTCAGATGCGAAAGCGTGGGGAGCAAACAGGATTAGATACCCTGGTAGTCCACGCCGTAAACGATGTCTACTTGGAGGTTGTGGCCTTGAGCCGTGGCTTTCGGAGCTAACGCGTTAAGTAGACCGCCTGGGAGTACGGTCGCAAGATTAAAACTCAAATGAATTGACGGGGGCCCGCACAAGCGGTGGAGCATGTGGTTTAATTCGATGCAACGCGAAGAACCTTACCTACTCTTGACATCCATAGAACTTAGCAGAGATGCTTTGGTGCCTTCGGGAACTATGAGACAGGTGCTGCATGGCTGTCGTCAGCTCGTGTTGTGAAATGTTGGGTTAAGTCCCGCAACGAGCGCAACCCTTATCCTTGTTTGCCAGCGAGTAATGTCGGGAACTCAGGAGACTGCCGGTGATAAACCGGAGGAAGGTGGGGACGACGTCAAGTCATCATGGCCCTTACGAGTAGGGCTACACACGTGCTACAATGGCGTATACAGAGGGCTGCCAACTCGCGAGAGTGAGCGAATCCCAAAAAGTACGTCGTAGTCCGGATTGGAGTCTGCAACTCGACTCCATGAAGTCGGAATCGCTAGTAATCGTGGATCAGAATGCCACGGTGAATACGTTCCCGGGCCTTGTACACACCGCCCGTCACACCATGGGAGTGGGCTGCAAAAGAAGTGGGTAGTTTAACCTTCGGGAGGACGCTCACCACTTTGTGGTTCATGACTGGGGTGAAGTCGTAACAAGGTAGCGCTAGGGGAACCTGGCGCTGGATCACCTCCTTATACGATGATTATTGCGATGAGTGTTCACACAGATTGATGGTTTATAAAGTTTAGAGACGATACTGGGTCTGTAGCTCAGGTGGTTAGAGCGTTCGCCTGATAAGCGAGAGGTCGGTGGTTCGAGTCCACTCAGACCCACCAATCTTCCTTCCCAAGAAGATTGGCACACAGTATCAACAAGATGGGGCTATAGCTCAGCTGGGAGAGCGCCTGCCTTGCACGCAGGAGGTCTGCGGTTCGATCCCGCATAGCTCCACCATCTTTAAGGGTTTTTCCTTAAGAATCTTTAAAAATGGTTTCATTAGAAATCTAGCTCTTTAACAATTTGGAAAGCTGACAAAACAACAATTTATTGTTGTTTGTAAAGTTCTCAAAGTATTCATTTATTGAATACAACTAAAAACACATTCAAGTGTTCTTGGAATTTGAGTCCGGCAAAATCGAGTCTGCATCATGTATAAAAATTGCAGACAACTTTGGTGATTTGATTATCAACTCGAAACTCCTTCGGGTTGTATGGTTAAGTGACTAAGCGTACACGGTGGATGCCTTGGCAGTCAGAGGCGATGAAGGACGTATTAACTTGCGATAAGCCCAGATTAGGCAGTAAAAGCCACTTGAGTCTGGGATTTCCGAATGGGGAAACCCACTTACATAAGTAAGTATCGCTACGTGAATACATAGCGTAGCGAGGCGAACCGGGGGAACTGAAACATCTAAGTACCCCGAGGAAAAGAAATCAACCGAGATTCCGAAAGTAGCGGCGAGCGAAATTGGACTAGCCCTTAAGCTTTACACGCGTTAGACGAACGGTCTGGAAAGTCCGACGATACAGGGTGATAGTCCCGTAGTTGACGATGTGTGTTCAGTGAAATCGAGTAGGGCGGGACACGTGTTATCCTGTCTGAATATGGGGGGACCATCCTCCAAGGCTAAATACTACTGACTGACCGATAGTGAACCAGTACCGTGAGGGAAAGGCGAAAAGAACCCCTGTGAGGGGAGTGAAATAGAACCTGAAACCGTGTACGTACAAGCAGTAGGAGCACCTTCGTGGTGTGACTGCGTACCTTTTGTATAATGGGTCAGCGACTTATATTCAGTGGCAAGGTTAACCATCTAGGGGAGCCGTAGGGAAACCGAGTCTTAACTGGGCGTTCAGTCTCTGGATATAGACCCGAAACCAGGTGATCTAGCCATGGGCAGGTTGAAGGTTGAGTAACATCAACTGGAGGACCGAACCGACTAATGTTGAAAAATTAGCGGATGACTTGTGGCTAGGGGTGAAAGGCCAATCAAACCTGGAGATAGCTGGTTCTCCCGAAAGCTATTTAGGTAGCGCCTCGGACGAATACTACTGGGGTAGAGCACTGTTAAGGCTAGGGGTCATCCCGACTTACCAACCCTTTGCAAACTCGAATACCAGTAAGTACTATCCGGGAGACACACGGCGGGTGCTAACGTCCGTCGTGGAGAGAAACAACCCAGACCGCCAGCTAAGGTCCCAAATTATAGCTAAGTGGGAAACGATGTGGGAAGGCTTAGACAGCTAGGATGTTGGCTTAGAAGCAGCCATCATTTAAAGAAAGCGTAATAGCTCACTAGTCGAGTCGGCCTGCGCGGAAGATGTAACGGGGCTAAGCTATAAACCGAAGCTGCGGCAATAACTTTTAGTTATTGGGTAGGGGAGCGTTCTGTAAGCCGTTGAAGGTGTGTTGTAAAGCATGCTGGAGGTATCAGAAGTGCGAATGCTGACATGAGTAACGATAAAGGGGGTGAAAAACCTCCTCGCCGGAAGACCAAGGGTTCCTGTCCAACGTTAATCGGGGCAGGGTAAGTCGACCCCTAAGGCGAGGCCGAAAGGCGTAGTCGATGGGAAACGGGTTAATATTCCCGTACTTCTTACAATTGCGATGGGGGGACGGAGAAGGCTAGGTGGGCCTGGCGACGGTTGTCCAGGTTCAAGTGCGTAGGCTTAAGAGTTAGGTAAATCCGGCTCTTTCTAAGGCTGAGACACGACGTCGAGCTACTACGGTAGTGAAGTCATTGATGCCATGCTTCCAGGAAAAGCCTCTAAGCTTCAGATTGTAAGGAATCGTACCCCAAACCGACACAGGTGGTCGGGTAGAGAATACCAAGGCGCTTGAGAGAACTCGGGTGAAGGAACTAGGCAAAATGGTACCGTAACTTCGGGAGAAGGTACGCTCTTGACGGTGAAGTCCCTTGCGGATGGAGCTATTGAGAGTCGCAGATACCAGGTGGCTGCAACTGTTTATTAAAACACAGCACTGTGCAAAATCGTAAGATGACGTATACGGTGTGACGCCTGCCCGGTGCCGGAAGGTTAATTGATGGGGTTAGACTTCGGTCGAAGCTCTTGATCGAAGCCCGGTAAACGGCGGCCGTAACTATAACGGTCCTAAGGTAGCGAAATTCCTTGTCGGGTAAGTTCCGACCTGCACGAATGGCGTAATGATGGCCACGCTGTCTCCACCCGAGACTCAGTGAAATTGAAATCGCTGTGAAGATGCAGTGTACCCGCGGCTAGACGGAAAGACCCCGTGAACCTTTACTACAGCTTGGCACTGAACATTGACCCTACATGTGTAGGATAGGTGGGAGGCTTTGAAGCAAGTACGCCAGTATTTGTGGAGCCGTCCTTGAAATACCACCCTTGTAGTGTTGATGTTCTAACGTCGACCCTAATCGGGGTTACGGACAGTGCCTGGTGGGTAGTTTGACTGGGGCGGTCTCCTCCCAAAGAGTAACGGAGGAGCACGAAGGTGGGCTAATCACGGTTGGACATCGTGAGGTTAGTGCAATGGCATAAGCCCGCTTAACTGCGAGAATGACGGTTCGAGCAGGTGCGAAAGCAGGTCATAGTGATCCGGTGGTTCTGAATGGAAGGGCCATCGCTCAACGGATAAAAGGTACTCCGGGATAACAGGCTGATACCGCCCAAGAGTTCATATCGACGGCGGTGTTTGGCACCTCGATGTCGGCTCATCACATCCTGGGGCTGAAGTCGGTCCCAAGGGTATGGCTGTTCGCCATTTAAAGTGGTACGCGAGCTGGGTTTAGAACGTCGTGAGACAGTTCGGTCCCTATCTGCCGTGGGCGTTGGAGAATTGAAAGGGGCTGCTCCTAGTACGAGAGGACCGGAGTGGACGAACCTCTGGTGTTCGGGTTGTGTCGCCAGACGCATTGCCCGGTAGCTAAGTTCGGAATCGATAACCGCTGAAAGCATCTAAGCGGGAAGCGAGCCTTGAGATGAGTTCTCCCTGATACTTTAAGTATCCTAAAGGGTTGTCGGAGACTACGACGTTGATAGGTCAGGTGTGTAAGTGCTGTGAGGCATTGAGCTAACTGATACTAATTGCCCGTGAGGCTTAACCATACAACACCCAAGGGGTTTGATTGGACTCAAATAGAACATTGAATGTGTAGAACTGAAAACAGCTTTCCGAATTATTCGATTTGCAAGCAAATCTCACCTGAAGGGCCGCACTAAAGTGCGTTTGAATTTGCGAGCAAATTGATAAAGAATTTGCTTGGCGACCATAGCGATTTGGACCCACCTGATTCCATGCCGAACTCAGAAGTGAAACGAATTAGCGCCGATGGTAGTGTGGGGCTTCCCATGTGAGAGTAGGACATCGCCAGGCTTTAAATTATGAACACTTGTCAGCGACGACAAGTAGTCCACTGCGGAGTGGTAGTTCAGTTGGTTAGAATACCGGCCTGTCACGCCGGGGGTCGCGGGTTCGAGTCCCGTCCACTCCGCCATTTATTTAACCCGATGCGAAAGCGTCGGGTTTTTTAATATCTGAAGAAAAGTTCCTTTTGCAAAGGAATCGAGTCCCGCGGGATTGCCAGTCCAACCGCTCCGCCGCTTATTGTAAAGCCCTCACGAGGCGTGTCCGCAAGAAATAGCAGAGCGTTTTCACATTCTGTGAAAATGAACTTGGAACGCTCAATATCTAAAATCTCTTGCTCTATTTTGTCGGTGAGCTTTTGGAACAACCAGCCTAAATTTCTCAGTATTCTGTCCATTCCTATAAAGCTAATAGACCCCATACTCTCTCTAATGCAGCAGTATCAGTAGGTATACTAGCTACTGCAATAATCAAAATGACAAGGCCGCATCGCTGCAAGCGTTCTTGTTAATGCCGCACGCCGAAATACACTGATGATGATTAGCACAACTAAGCATTTTAGCTATGCCGGTTTGGTTTATCTAAGTTCAAACTATCGTCTCACCACAACTGACGAATCGAATAAATCAGCCATAAAAAACAATAGTGAAGGCAACTTAATAGAGGTGAATGGTTTTAATTGATGCGCTAAAGACGGATAGCGAGCGACTAAGACTTGTGTTTATGTTAGGTATCAACAGCCAATTGCTGGCTAGTTAAGGATTGGCCAATCACTACTTAGTACACGGGGCTTGAGTATGAGTTGATAGAATCGTTTTAGCTGATTCGCGATATGTATTTTTGGCATAAAAAAAGCCGACCATTAGGTCGGCTTTATAATCTTTAACGGTCAGATTACTTACTACTTACCAAAGTGAGCGCTTTCTTCGAGACTTCATGAGCTGCTTTATTAAAATTTTGCTTCTCTAGTGAATCAGCGAGATAAGCATAATCAGAGACACTTGAGCGTTGTGCTAAGGCTTTTTCAAAGTGCTGCTGCGCCTCTGACCATTTCTGTCCGCGCAAATGAAATTGTGCAAGAGCACTATGCGCTTCAGCATTGTTGGCATCTTTACGTAATGCATCTTCTAAAAATACGATTGCAGGATGACTATCCGCCAAGTTTAATTCAGGCAACAGCTTGTAGAGGTCGGCATTTGGATGCTTTTTCAATGTTTCTTTGATGATGGTAAAGGCGGTATCGTCTGCTTTACGACTGATTAATTGACGACTGAAGCATTCGACTAAATGTAAGTCGGTCTTGGTCTTGCGTGATAGGGTGTTCCAATATTGAATCAACCCCTCACTGCCTTTTTGTTCTGCGATTTCTGTTAACAAGCCACATTGTGCTCGTTGCTCTAAAAGATTTTGCTCTTCTTTAGTGATCAGCTTTGTTTTCACAAGTTTTGGTAGCAGTTCTAATAGTTGTTGCCAAAGCTTGAGTTCAGCGTAGACGGTTTTGAGAAGATTTAATACCACAACGTTATTTGGGTAATCGCTCTTCAGATCAGAAAGAGTGGTATAAGCGGCTTCAAACTGGGCTTCACGCAATTGCTGCTTAGCACGGGTTAATTCAACCGCAAGGCGAGCATCTTTTTGCTCAAGAGCCAACTTCAGATAATGATCTCGTTTGTTTGCATCGCCTTGGCCTTGTGCCGCTTCTGAAGCGACTAAATAACACAATAACGGCATATCATGATGATTTGCCCAACGAGTCACTTTTTTCTCTGCTTCTTTGAAGTCGCCTTCTAACAGTTTGATGATGCCTTCATTCGTGTAACGACGTGAGCGACGCATTTTACGCACACTAAAGTAGTTCCATGTTGCAGAACTCGCATAGAACACTTTCTTAACTAGGTACTCTAATGCAAACAGTGCCGCTAGTGCTGCAATGACAAAAATCACTAAAGTTGTGACACTCATTTCAATGGTTTTGTTGGCAATTGAAATCAGCACGTAGCCTTGTTGCCCGGAGTATTCGCTACCAACGTAAAGGCCGGCACCTAAAACAACAAAAAGGAAAATCAGTCGAAACATTATTTTTCCTCCGAACCAATGGTCGTTACTTCGCGGCGTAAGCGATCACGAATAACGTCAGAGAGAATCTGTTGCGTTTCCAGTTTAACCGGATATTCAACTTGCACATTTTGTTCACTGAGTTGATTAAGTGATTTATTGAATTCTTTAACTGCGTTGCTCTGTTGATCAAAGAATGAGAAAGACCACTCTTGTGCGGTTGTGAGCGCTGCATCGTAAAGCGCCTCTTGCTCGACATACACCGCTTTGATTGCTGTTTCGAGTTTCGCTTTCATATTTTCTTTAAGATAGAAAGTTTGCTCAGGTGATAACAATGGAATGATATTGCCGTCACGAGTACGGAAAGTAATGAAGTTTTCCGAGAAGTCTTTTAATGAGGTTTTTAGGTTTTGTTGCCAGTCATCGATGTTTTGCGACACTTGTTGCGGCTCTTCAGCTTGAGCTTCAGGCAAAATGGCATTAGCAAGTGGCAAACTATCCACTTGCTGTTGTAGAGCCGTTAAACGCAGCACTAAGCCATCACGGTCGATCAGTGGTACCGATTTAAGTTGAGTAATGTCTTTCGCCATTGATTTGCGTAGTGGTACCAGGCTTGGATCATTGAGTGCAGCGATACGTTGATCGGCGCTTTCCATGAGTTGCGTTGCGCTTTCAACATCATGTTCTAAGAACAGTTTACGCCCTGCCAGTTTTACGAGGTAATCCGCTTCCGCGAGTAGCCAATCATTAGGACGACGACCTTTTACGTCAGCAATTGCCAGTTGTAGGCTCTCAATGCTCTTATGCTGCTGCGCTAACAGAGTTTCGGTGTGGACAGCCATCTCATTGGCTTTAGCAAGAGTGGCTTGTTCCGCTGCTGTTACTTTGCTACTCATCGACGATTCTGCTTGGGCTAACTGGTTACGTAGCGCATCGATCTGCGCTTGGTATTGCGCATCCTTTTGTTGCATGTGGAATGTCAGACCACCACCAAATAAAATCGAGAGTACGATAGCAATCGCACCCAGTTTAACGCCGCGTTTGCCTTGTTTCTCTTCGAGTTGAGCAGGCTGTTCGGTTTTTTGAGTCTCAGCTGCCGACGAATTTTCCTTTGCTTTAGTTTCAGGCTTCGTCTCTGCTTTGGTAGGGGAGGTTGATTCAACACTGGTGCTGGTAGTGGGTGTTGAGTCGTTTTTGTTCTCTGATTCAACCTGATCGTTATTGTTTTTACTTGTCATTTTTTCGTCCTGTTATTTTGGCCAGAGAGTTGCCAATAATTCTTGGTTTGAAGCACTTCCTGTATTGACGACGTTATGGAAGCCAACGCGCCGCGCTTCAATCGCTATGCGTTCACTTGGAACAAACAGCTCTAAACTAAAAATCCAATCCCGATATTGCGGTGTTATCTGTTCAACAAAGAAATTTAGTTGTCCCGAACTGGTAATAATTAACTGCTTAATTTGCTTATCTTGCCAGAAAGGCACCACAATTTCTGAGTGGAATGCGAGGTTTTCTCGTTTATACACTTCACAGTATTCGACTTTTGCCCCCCTATCTACAAGAGTGTTGAAAATCAGTTCTCGCCCGCCATTGCCTCTGAGAATGACAACGGTTTGCTGCGAAACGTGCGCCAATTGTGGCATTTGCAGTAAATGTTCGCTGTCACTTATCTCTGGGTAGTCTACTTTCTGTTGGCTACGTTTGCTTAAAAACTGCGCAGATTTTTGACCGACGGCAAGGTAGATAGCGCTTTGGGGCCACTGGGTTTGCAAATCAGTCAAAACATGATGCGCATATTCTGTGGCATGTTGGCTAACCGCAATAATAATATCGGCTCGCTTAAGTATAGAAGCTAAGCTGGAGAGGTTCTCCCCAGCTTGCATAGTGATGAGAGGGTGATGAATCGCTTCAATGCCCTTCAGAGCAAGTTGTTGGCATAATGCTTGGCCTTGTTCTCCTGGGCGAGTCACCAAAACTGCCATAAGGTTTACTCGTGCTCTGCGTAAAGCTTAGTTAGAATTTCACGGGCACCATTGTCGAGTAGCTGATTCGCGAGTTTTATACCCATTTCTTCAGCTTGAGAGCGAGGTCCACGGATTTCACCACGCACGATTTTGCTACCATCAGGCTCGCCAACCAGCGCACGCAACCAAAGCTCGTCGCCATCTAGCAATGAATAGCTGCCGATTGGAACTTGGCAACCGCCTTCAAGCGTTAAGTTCATTGCTCGCTCGCTCTTGACGCGATCAGTTGTATCCGCATGGCTTAGTGGTTCAAGCAGTTTAATAAGGCGCTCGTCATCGAGGCGACATTCGATACCTACGGCACCTTGGCCAACAGCTGGTAGTGACTGTTCTGGCTCAATAAAGCTTGCGATACGTTCTTCAAGCTTCAGGCGTTTTAGGCCAGCCGCTGCAAGTACGATCGCGTCATATTCACCCGCATCCAGCTTACCTAGACGTGTGCCCACGTTGCCGCGTAGTTCTTTAATCACAAGATCTGGACGGTATTCTTTCAGTTGGCATTGACGACGTAGGCTGCATGTACCGACAACGGCACCTTGTGGCAATTCATCGATGCTGGTGTAGGTATTTGAGACGAATGCATCACGCGGGTCTTCACGTTCACAGATAGTGACAAGACCTAGGCCTTCTGGAAAGTCCACTGGTACATCTTTCATTGAGTGCACCGCAAGGTCAGCGCGACCTTCAAGCATGGCCACTTCTAGCTCTTTGACGAAAAGACCTTTACCACCAACTTTTGCTAGTGGTGTATCTAGAATGATGTCGCCTTTTGTCACCATTGTGACCAATTCAACTTCAAGGCCAGGGTGGGCGGCTTGCAGTGCGTCCTTAACGTAGTGCGCTTGCCATAGTGCGAGCGGGCTTTGGCGAGTAGCGATTCGAATTGGGGCTGTCGTTGTCATATTGGCCTGTTTTGAATTGGTGATTGATAGACTAATCCTACCACTGAGCGCCTGAAAAATTTACTGTTCTGTGTATCGAATCGGTAAATGGCGTTGAGGTAGCATGAATATCACAATTTATTGTGATAAAAGTCTCGTTTGTGAATAGGATGATTATTAGAAAAAGCGGTTACATACCAAACTAGGCTTTAGGAAATTCACGGATGTTAAAGACAAAACAATGTAGAATCGATCGTACAAATCTTTACCAATTAAAATAAAATGATAGATTGATCACGTTTTGTTGGCGCTTTAGCCGAATTATTGAGCAAGGCGTATAGTAGGAAATAACCAAGGAATCTCCCTTGCAGGCTTACACTGAGAAGTTAATTCAAAGATTAGACGATCTGAACCGGCAGCGTATCGAACGCGCGCTGGCACTTATGGATTTGCAAGCTCAGCGAGTCTTTCATCTTATTCCTACGCTTTTGCATTACAACCATCCTGTTTTTCCTGGTTATTACGACGCTCAAGTTCCTCATGGCATCTATGATTTTCAGCTCAATTCTGAGCAACAGCAATTCGTAGAAGACACTGAACTCACCATTGGTCAGCCACTCTCTGATAATCCTAATCCAGCCATTTTAGCCCTTTATACAATGGGCAGCACTTCGTCTATCGGTCAAAGTACCTCAAGTGACTTGGATATTTGGGTGTGTGTCTCACCACTAATGAGCCGTAACGAACGCGAGTGCTTGAACAACAAGTGTTTGCTGATAACCGATTGGGCGCAAAACCTTGGGGTGGAAGCGAACTTCTTTATCATGGATGAAGAGCGCTTCAAGACCAACCGTTCAGAAGAGATGACCGGTGACAACTGTGGCTCATCACAGCATATGTTGCTATTGGATGAGTTTTATCGCAGTGCCGTGCGTTTGGCTGGTCAGCGCCTATTATGGCAGATCGTGCCACCAGAAATGGAAGCGTGCTACGACGAATACGTTCACGAACTTTGTAACAGAGGTCAGTTGGATTGCAGTGCTTGGATTGATTTTGGTCAGTTGCACCGTATTCCAGCGGAAGAGTATTTTGGCTCAAACTTGTGGCAATTATACAAAAGTATCGATTCGCCATATAAGTCAGTACTTAAAGCGATTTTACTCGAAGCGTATTCGTGGGAGTACCCTCATGCACAGCTACTTAGCCTAGATACCAAGCGCCGTTTCTTTGCTAACGATGGCGATGTTTATGGCACCGATGCTTACTATTTGATGCTAGAGAAGGTAACGCGCTACTTAGAACGTATTGGCGACACCACACGCCTTGATTTAGTTCGTCGCTGTTTCTATCTCAAAACACATGAAAAGCTGTCGCGTGAACCCGGTGCGGGCTCCGTGCAGTGGCGTCGCGACGTACTTACACATTTAGTTAGCCAATGGCAATGGACTCCGGATGTTATTGAGGAGCTCGATAACCGTCGTCATTGGAAAGTTGAGCAAGTGAAATTAGTGCACAATTCACTGCTTGATGCACTCATGCTCAGTTACCGTAACTTGATCCAATTTGCACGCCGTAATGACATTACCTCGGCGATTAGTCCGCAAGACATTAGTATTCTTGCACGCAAGTTGTATGCTGCATTTGAAGTCTTGCCGGGTAAAGTGACTTTACTGAACCCTCAGATTTCTCCAGACTTACATGAACCTGAATTGACCTTCATTGAAGTGCCGCAAGGACATTCCAATACATCGGGTTGGTACTTATACAAACAACCATTGCAACCGCTACGTATTCTTGGTCAGCCCTACCTCGAGCACAATGAATACTTGAGTAAACTAGTGGCTTGGGCTTTCTTTAATGGTTTGATTACTGAATCGACGCACTTGAATGCGGTGATTCGTGATGCTCACTTAGACATCGACAAGTTTTACCAAATGGTGAGCGATCTACGTAATACCTTCTCACTGCGTAAACGCCGCCCAAGCATGCAAGCGTTGGCAAGCCCATGTGAGATTAGCCAGCTCGCCATGTTTATCAACTTTGAAGAAGATCCAACCGCAGAGCTAAGTGGTAAGGCGCTTAAAGTTGATTTGAAAAACATTGATGTCTTTAGCTACGGTCCTGAGCAGAAATGCTTGGTGGGTAGTGTGGATCTGGTTTATCGCAATTCTTGGCATGAAGTGCGTACTTTGCACTTTAAAGGTGAGACAGCGATGCTTGACGCGCTGAAAACCGTATTGGGTAAAATGCACCAAGATGCGTTGCCACCAGAATCGGTTGATGTGTTCTGCTACAGCAAAAACTTACGTGGTGTGATGCGCAATATGGTGTATCAGCTGTTGGCAGAATGTATCGATTTACGTTTGAAGCCGGTTGAACAAGAAAAGCGTCGCCGCTTTAAAGCATTGCGTATTGCTCAGCAAATGTTTGGTCTGTTCTTTGAGCGTCGTGGCGTGTCAGTACAGATGTTGGAAAACTCAGTCGATTTTTATCGCAGCATTTCAACCAACAAACTTAAAGGTTCGCCGCTGCTGATGTTGGATCAAGATCAGGATTACGCGTTGCCAGAGATCGTCGATCATTGTGCGAGTGAAGGTTTAGTGCAGTTCTTCTTTGAAGATACCGATAAAGGCTTCAACATTTATGTCTTAGATGAAGCGAACCGCGTTGAGGTTTATCACCAATTTAACGGTGGTAAAGATGAAATGATCGCAAGCGTGAATAGTTTCTACACCTCGGTGCGAGATGACAACCAAGTCGCATCGAAATTTATTAACTTTAATTTGCCGCAGTACTATCAAATCGTTTATGACGCTGAAGATGGTGAGCCGTACATCGTGCCATACCGTAATGATGGGGCGACGTATGTAAAGCCAAATCGCGCGGTTAACGCTTAATAACAAAAAAGAGCACTCAGGTGCTCTTTTTTACATTGTTCTTTTTTGACGCTTACACCCAGTCGATGTCTTCAGCGGCGTGTTTTACACACTCTTGTTTAACCATCGCAATCAGCTCTAACCCTGTTTTTGAGCAAATCCATTGTTGGTCAACATAAGCAAAGTGGAAGCCGCCTGAACGAGAAGCAAGCCAGATCTCTTTCATCGGTTCTTGACGGTTGATAATGATTTGACTGCGATCTTCAAACTCGAGAGTCATTACGTTACCCGATGTTTCGTAATCGATATCCGCACCTGAATCATCAATCATTTCTTCGATGAATTGCATTTGTTCATCCGCAAGTTGATGAAATTCTGTATCGTTCATCTTGTCTATCCTATTGCTTTTCCTGAGTGTGGTGCGATTATAGGGGGCATTGAAAGAATAATCACGGTTAGACCTATGAAAAAATCAATCTTAGCTCTATTTATTGTCTCGATGTTGGGTTTGGCTGGTTGTGGTCAAACAGGCCCGTTATATATGCCTGATGATAATCAACAAAACGAGCAAACGCAGTAAAATCACCATAAGCAAGAAGCTTCGTGATTCACCAAGATAAAGATAAAGGGAAAGCACATTGGATTACTTCAATTATCAGGATGATGGCCAACTATGGGCCGAAGAGGTTCCTCTTTCTGACTTAGCTCAGCAGTTCGGAACTCCGCTATACGTATATTCTCGCGCGACAATTGAGCGCCATTGGCATGCCTTTGATAAGTCTGTGGGTGATCATCCACATTTGGTGTGCTTCGCGGTTAAAGCGAACTCTAATATTGGTGTGTTAAATACATTGGTACGTTTGGGCTCTGGTTTCGACATTGTCTCTGGTGGTGAGTTAGAGCGCGTATTAGCGGCGGGCGGCGACCCAGGCAAAGTAGTGTTCTCAGGGCTAGGGAAGACCGAAGCAGAAATGCAGCGTGCGTTGGAAGTGGGCATTAAGTGCTTTAACGTTGAATCTGAGCCAGAACTTGAGCGGTTGAATAAAGTAGCCAGTGAAATGGGTGTGATTGCTCCTGTGTCACTGCGCATTAATCCAGATGTAGACGCACACACGCACCCTTATATTTCGACTGGTTTGCGCGATAACAAATTCGGTATCGCTTTTGATCGCGCACCTGCGGTGTATCGTCTTGCACATAGTCTTGAACATCTCGATGTCAAAGGCATTGATTGCCATATTGGTTCTCAGCTGACTGACATTGACCCATTTATTGATGCGACCGATCGCTTGCTTGCACTGGTTGATGAGCTAAAAGCGGAAGGGATCAATATTCGTCATCTTGATGTGGGTGGTGGGCTTGGCGTTATTTATCGTGATGAGATGCCACCACAGCCATCGGAATATGCAACGGCATTACTTGGTCGCTTGCAAAATCATCAGGATTTAGAATTAATCTTTGAACCTGGGCGTGCGATTGTCGCGAATGCAGGCGTGTTGTTGACCAAAGTCGAATTCCTTAAACATACCGAGCATAAAAACTTTGCCATTATCGATGCGGCGATGAATGATCTGATGCGCCCGGCGTTATATCAAGCTTGGCAAGACATTGTTCCTGTTTGTCCACGCCAAGGTGAAGCCAAAACCTACGATGTGGTTGGAGCGATTTGCGAAACCAGCGATTTTCTAGGCAAAGATCGCGCGTTGGTATTAGAGGCTAATGATTTGCTGGCAGTGCGCTCTGCTGGAGCATATGGCTTTGTAATGGCGTCTAACTACAACACTCGCACTCGAGCGGCAGAAGTGATGATTGATGGTAATCGAGCTCACTTGGTTCGTAAGCGTGAGGAGCTTTCAAGCTTATGGGAGCTTGAAAGTGTATTACCGGAGTAAATGAGACAGTATGCATTTCCACTTTTCTAAAATGCATGGTTTGGGGAACGACTTTATGGTCGTTGATTGCATCACCCAAAACATTTTTTTCTCTCCTGATTTGATCCGCCGTATGGCGGATCGTCATACAGGGGTAGGCTTTGATCAACTGCTGGTGGTTGAAGCGCCTTATGATCCGGAAACCGATTTTCACTATCGTATATTCAATGCCGATGGTAGTGAAGTCGAGCAATGTGGCAATGGAGCACGTTGTTTTGCACGCTTTGTGCGTATGAAAGGTTTAACCAACAAATACAGCATTAGCGTAAGTACTAAGAAAGGCAAAATGGTGCTCCACATCGAGGAAGACGATCAAGTCACCGTGAATATGGGTGTCCCTGAATTCGAGCCAAATAAAATTCCATTTAAAGCCAAACAGATGGAAAAGACCTACATCATGCGCGCGGAAGATAAGACGCTGTTTTGTGGTGCGGTAAGCATGGGCAACCCTCATGTAGTCACAGTGGTTGATGATGTCCAAACCGCTGACGTAGAAACGCTAGGGCCTTTACTCGAGTCACATGAACGCTTTCCTGAACGAGCGAATGCTGGCTTTATGCAAGTGGTTAATCGCAATGAGATTAATCTGCGCGTTTATGAACGCGGAGCGGGTGAGACACAAGCGTGTGGTAGTGGCGCCTGTGGTGCTGTCGCCGTGGGTATTTTGCAAGGTTTGCTTGATGAGGATGTGACCGTACGTCTTCCGGGCGGTGAGCTGCAGATTCAATGGCAAGGAATGGGTAAACCGCTATATATGACGGGCCCTGCTACGCATGTTTTTGATGGTCAAATTAACTGTTAACTAAGGATTGTTTGTGTCACACATTGAAGCGGATGCTTTAACTGCAGAAGTTGTCGCAGAGTATCTGCGTGATAATCCAGATTTTTTTGTTCAGCGCCGAGAATTGGTCGATCGACTGGCACTGCCGATGCAGGAGCAAGGCGCGGTATCACTGGTTCATATTCAACTTAATCGCCAACGTCAGCGGATTGAAGAACTCGAAGAAGAGATTACTACGCTGATGTCGCTGGCAGCGAATAACGATAAAACCTTTCACGAATTTATGCAGTTGCAAGAGCAGCTTTTAAAGTGTGACAGCTTATTGGAAGTCATCAAAGAAGTTGAAGCGAAAGCGAAGGCGCTCGGTTTACTCGCATACGTGCGTCTATTTGATGCACCGTCGAAACACTATCAGCTGAGCTACGAGCATTATCAGCGTTTTGCTACCAATAACCTCAATGGTAAATCGGCGTATTTAGGCCGTATGCGCAAAGCAGATCGTGAGCTTTTATTTGGTGAATCTAATCGTACCCCTGAGTTGGGGTCTTACGTTGTGCTACCTTTAGTAAAAGGTAAAATACAGGGCCTTATCGCTTTCTCTAGCGATGATGGCGGGCATTTCCAGCCTCATATGGATACTCTCTTTTTACGCCATCTGGCACTCGTTCTTTCGTATTTGATTGTAACCTTGCCATGGCAAGTGGACATTAATGAACAAATCAGTACAACCTCTGCCTAACAGCCTGCAAACGCCCTTGGATCGCTTCTATGAATACTTACGAAGTGAAAAAGGGCTGAGTCTTCACACTCAACGTAATTACAAGCAACAATTAGAAACCATGGCTCAGCATTTGCTGAGCATGGGTGTCAAAGATTGGACCCAAGTGGATGCAGCATGGGTGCGTCAACTCGCCAGTAAAGGCATGCGTGAAGGAATGAAAGCGAGTAGCTTAGCCACGCGTCTGTCATCGTTACGCAGCTTTTTTGATTTTCTAATTTTACGCGGAGAACTCTCTGCCAACCCAGCAAAGGGTGTCAGTGCGCCGCGTAAGAAACGTCCGCTACCGAAAAACCTCGATGTCGATGAAGTGGGGCAGCTGTTAGAAGTGACGGATGACGATCCATTATCGATTCGCGATCGCTCGATGATGGAGTTGATGTATGGCGCAGGTTTACGTTTGGCTGAAATGGTCAGTGTTAACGTCAAAGATGTTAGCTTGTTTAGCGGTGAGCTGCGTGTGGTTGGTAAGGGTGATAAAGAACGTAAAGTCCCATTTTCTGGTCTCGCTAAAGAGTGGGTGGGGAAATGGTTAAAAGTGCGTTCAGGGCTTGCTAATCCGGATGAAAAAGCGCTGTTTGTTTCTAAGCTTGGTGTGCGTATTTCGCATCGCAATGTACAAAAACGCATGGCGGAATGGGGACAAAAACAAGCGGTGGCGAGTCATATTAGCCCGCATAAACTTCGACACTCTTTTGCGACTCACATGTTGGAATCGAGTAATAATCTACGAGCGGTGCAAGAGCTGCTTGGGCATGAAAATATTTCCACCACGCAAATCTATACCCACTTGGATTTCCAACATTTGGCACAAGTGTATGACCAAGCGCATCCGCGAGCCAAGAAGAAGTAACTAACAACGAAAAGGTGATGTGATGAAGTTCTATCGTCAGTTAGCACCAATCAAAGCGATGAGTTTTGATTTGGATGACACACTTTACGATAATCGTCCGGTGATCGCGCGTTTAACGCGTGATGCAAATGCGTGGCTACACCTACATCATCCGATCAGTGCCACACAAAACGAGGCATGGTGGCAAGCACTTAAAATGCAGTTGGCTGAGCAAGATAACTGGCTGTATAGCGATGTGGCGCTTTGGCGCCATACCACCATTTATCAAGGTCTACTGCTTTTAGGTTATTCAGCGCAACAGGCACGACAAGCGGCCGATGATCTGATGGCGGTCGTTGTAGAGCTGCGAAGTGATTTTAGTGTGCCGACAAGCACTCACCAAGTATTGGCGGAATTAGCTGACAAACGACCATTAGTGGCGATTACCAATGGCAATGTCGATGTCGAGCGCATTGGATTAAGTGACTATTTCAGTTTGATTTTGCGCGCAGGTCCAAATGGTCATGCCAAGCCACATGCAGATATGTTTACTCAAGCTCAACAATTTCTTACTTTGCCACGTGAACATATTTTGCATGTTGGCGATCATCTTACTACCGATGTCGCTGGCGCGAAGAATAACGGTTTTCAAGCTTGTTGGATCAACGACCAAGGTTTAAGCGTTCGCCACGAAAAACATGCTTCGATATTGCCTGACGTTGAAATTGAGCGCCTAGATGAGCTGTTACAGCTTTAATCTTTTAACGCATGGCCGCTTTTATCGGCTTTAAAGGCGCGCATGTAGTAATGGAAGAAATCACTGAGTTGTCGAGCAGGTTCTATTAGCCCTAATTCTTTAACGATCTCCGTTCCCACCTCAAGGGTGCAAAGATGCCCTTGTTGCTGGTTACGACGCAATTGATAGTCTGACTGTTCGTTGGGTTGAATGTGTACGTGTGGCAGTTCTGCCAACCAAGCACTTTTGCGCAGCATTTTCCCTGCTTCTTGCCAGGTTCCATCCAATATGATCAATAACGGACGTTTCTGCTCGGCTTGCGTTGCTGTTTTTGCCTGCTCTATCGTTACGCTCTCTTCACTTGGAAATAGCAAGTAGGGCTGATACTGCTGACTATTGATTAACGCCATGAGCTTCGGGCAGGGGGCTTTACGTTGCCAGATATGTTGGCTGGTGGAAGCAATGGCTTTGATTAGCCATTGCCCGGTATTGGTGTCGCGCGTGAGTTCATTTTCATGCATCAACAAAGCAATATGTGCAGGAATATCAAAGTGTGGCAATAAGTGGCAAACACATTGATGGTGCAGGCCGCAGCCTGCACATGCATGAGGCGCTGACATTACAGCTTGGCTCCTTCTTGTTGTGGTACTAAGCCATCACTGAACAGAGTGACGGGACTTAGGTTATCTTGGCTCGCAATTGGTGCCGTACTTGGATTCAGAGGGTAGCTGATGCCGTTATAACGTAGTTGATGCAGCTCTGGCGTCGCGCCACCACCACGAACGGGCATAATTAAATCACGCCAGCCATTCTGGCTTTGCTGTCCGACGTAAAATGGCGTATTAACCAAGGTCATGCGGCTATTGAAACGCCATTGTTGCTGATGGTTCTCAAATACCAATAGCGTACAGCCGCCACTGCCACACCAATCGAGCAGCGTGAGTAACTCATCTTGTCCGTCGCCATTGAGATCATAGGTAAGCCAACGATATCGAGTCTCTGCAGGGTCAGTTTTGTGCATAGTGAAATAGTTACGCAGCGCGCTATCTACTTTGGCATCAAACTGAGCACTGGACGTAACCGCGAGCGCTTCAGTTAGCGGAGCTGGTGAGGCTGGTGGTGTCGTGATTTGATCGGCACTGAATTCTTGCTTGGTTTTAAATAGAGTCAAGCCGCCATCAGCGATAGGATAAACCACATCCCCCACTTTTTCTTTATCGGCAGTTAATTGATAACCATCGCGAATGAACAAGCGCTCTGATAACAATGGTTGTTGTTGATGGTGAGTCATCACCACTTGCACTTGTTGTGGGCTTAGCTGTTGCCAATAACCGCGTTCAACTAAATCCCCGCTGTTATCTTGATAACGGTAGGTAGTGGTGGCCGAGTGATCACTTAGCATATTGAGGATGACACTAAAGCCAGCACTTTGAGTCGAGGTCGCTTGGTAGGTACCAGTCCAATTTAACGTCGCATCTTGATTCGATAGAGTCGCACAGCCGTGGTACTGCTTTTCGCCAACTTGAAGTGAGGCACTCCAACCATAAATGCTGTCGCTCATACCGTCGTTGCAACTGCGCAGATTTAGTTCTAATTGACCGTTTGCAAAGTCATAACGGCGGCGGTTCGCTTCGAAACGAGATTGGGTGACAGCAAAGTTTTGCTTTTGACCACCCATAGGTTGAAAGCTAATTTCGCTGTTATTGAAGTCTAATGACCAAAATGGTTCATTACCAAAAGCGCGATTTTTTTGCAGTGGGCGTTCGCAGCGGTTTGGGTTTTCTGCGGTGAGCAAGTTAACTTGTTCCACGACAAATCGAGCGTCATAGTCGGCATCAAAGCCATCGCGACTGGAGGTTTCGAGATAACCAATCATTTCACCATACATAGGTTGGTATGGCGCAGAGATCAGAGCCTGGGCTTGCATAAACTTGTCGTGATCGATCGCTAACCAATACTGCTTTTCACTGCCACAAGGTTGAATAGATTGCGCTTCATGACCAAGGACTACCTCACCACGCATCACGAAAGTTTGTGGTTTTATGGTATTGGGTTGTTCTAAACTGGCTACGGTGACTGATGTCTCAGTGGTCGGCTGAGCTGCCTCATCGCTTACCATTGAACAAGCCTGTAAAGTCAAAAGGCTGACCAGCATCACAGGGGTAGTTAATGCCTTCATGCTATCTCTTCCCTAATCGGATTTAAACTGGAGACATTATGGCATATTGGTTGTTTAAAACTGAACCAGATACCTTCTCTATTGACACGTTGCGAACACAAAACATTTCATGTTGGGAGGGTGTCCGAAATTATCAAGCGAGAAATATGCTGCGGGATGAGGTCAAAGTGGGGGATCTGGTGCTGATTTATCACTCATCTTGCAAAGACGTGGGCGTGGCAGGTATCGCCAAAGTCGTTAAAGAGGCTTACCCTGACCATTTTGCATTTAATGTTGAAAGTGATTACTTTGATGCCAAGTCTTCACCGGATAATCCGCGCTGGTTTATGGTTGATATTGCCTTTGAGAGAAAACTGTCGCGAGTGATTCCGCTGGCTAAACTCAAAGCGATGTCAGAACTTGAGCAATTACCGTTAGTAAAGCGAGGTAATCGCTTGTCGGTGATGCCAGTATCGGAAGAAGAATGGCAGGCGATTTTACACCAAGAGTAATTGCAACAAAAAGGCAGCGAGTGCTGCCTTTTCAGGGGAACATGTTACGTCTTACAGTAAGTTGTCTTGTAGGTAGTGCGCAACGGCATCATCTGCGTTGCTGCCGATTACTTGATTGTTTGGCAATGCTGCTTTGACTCGTGCATGAGCGGTTTCCATCACCAAACCACGACCAGCCATTTCAAGCATCTCTACGTCATTCATGCCATCACCAAAAGCGATACAGTTTTCAAGGCTTAAATCTAAGGATTCAGCAATCACTTTTAGTGCGTCACCTTTTGATACATCAGCAGCCATAATCTCTAAACACCAAGGCGTTGAGAAGGCGATATTTAATTGGTCGCCAAACTTCTCATTCAGTTTCTCTTCGAACTGAACCAAATACTCGTGATCCATATCTGGGTGAGTAAAGAACAGTTTAGCAATGCCGTCTACTGGCGGATTGTCAATGTCGTATAAGGTGTAGCTAAAACCTGAATCTTCATGAAAGTCACGCAACAGTTCATCATCACGGTTTAGCATCCATTCATCATTGCGGTAAAGATGGATAAAGATTTCTGGATCAACTTTGATCGTGTCGATCACCGGCTGAACCAAGTCCATTGGTACGTTGTTGCTGTACATCAAATTGTTATTTTGGTCGTGCACGCGTGCGCCGTTTGATGTCACCATGTACGCTGGAATGCCAACTTGTTCACGAATGCCAGCTACATCAATATGATGGCGACCGGTTGCAAAGATAAAGGTGAAGCCTTGGTTATGAAGATCTTTCAAAGTTTGCTTAGAAAACTCGCTAAGTTTGTGGTCTGGCGCGAGTAGCGTTCCATCAAGATCTGAGGCGACAAGTTGGAATGGAGTCTCTTTGCGTGTAGTGGTCATATTGCCCTCATGTGAACAGGTTGTCGCAACTTGAGAAGCCAAATTGCGCAAGGCGCATTTTACTCCAATTGAGGAACAAAAAAGAGGGTAAAAAATACGCCCTCTTTTTCCTTATTTAGTGATGCTGCGCAAAAAATTGCAACGCGGTATTCAACGCTTGATTGCGATATTTGTCCTTTTCAAACAACAGCTCATGGCGTGCTTGATGAATAATCTTTAACGCACAAGTTGCGTTGGTTTTTGCTAGTTTTTTTACCAGAGCGATTTGCGCTTGATTCGCTACCACTTGGTCATCGCCTGCTTGCAATATTAATAGCGGTACTTTGATTTGACGTGTCAGCAATAGGCACTGTTTGCAAGCCAGTAAGCTTTGCCATACCCAGCGAGCACTCGCGCCCCCAACTTGTAATTCAGGTTTTTGTTGATAGAGCTGCCTAAACCAGTGATAGCGCACATCACTTTGGCTCAGTAAATTGCCCTCAAACGGTTTTGGGTAGTATGGAACTTGCCCGGGTGCATAATTCGGCTCAGCATGAATGGCGGTAAGGATCTGGCCAACCCAGTGAGCGATGGGTTTTAAGTACCATTTAAGATTGACGCCAAACATAGGTGCGCTTAACGCGACCGCGGTAAATGGGTGGCTAGGACGTGTCTGTATATAACGAGTGGCAATATTGCCGCCCATCGAGTGTGCAAGGAGATAACGACTTCGATAATTCTGCAGTTGAAAGTGCTGCACCATGAGTTCCAAATCATCGACATAGTCATCAAATTCTTCGACATAGCCAATATCCTGATTTTTCACTAAGCGCTCGGATAACCCCTGGCCACGATGGTCATAGCTATAGACATCAAAGCCTTGGCGAAACAAATCAAACAGAAGTTCTTGATATTTTTCACAGCATTCAATTCGGCCATTGACGACCACGATCGCTTTTGTGTGTTGTTCTGAGGTAAAAGAAACCCAGTAAAGTTTGCGCTTATCGCTTGAACGTAAGAAACCTTGATTACGACCCTGCCAGAACTCGGCAATTTCACCGGTAATGGCTTGCTCAAATTGAGGCTCTTGAGTATAAGAAAGCGAGTTGGCTGCGTGCATAGTGGTCATAGGGATAAGGCCTAAACTTCTTTGGGTATACAACAAGTTTTAATTATGTTTGGCTAATGACAATTAGTCGAGAGGTATTACGGCATGGAATGGCATGTTTGGTTGGCTTATGTGGCCACAGCGATTGTATTTAGTCTGGCTCCGGGCTCAGGCACGGTAAATTCGATTAGTAATGGTTTGAGTTATGGAACGCGCAAATCATTGGGGGCGATCATCGGTCTACAAATTGGATTAACCTTCCATATCGTTTTAGTTGGCGCTGGTATTGGGGCATTGGTCGCACAATCAGCAATGGCCTTTTCTGTAATTAAGTGGGTTGGTGTTATTTACTTAGTTTGGTTAGGTGTTCAAAAGTGGCGCGACCACAGCAGTTTCACTACGCAACGCGATAATATACCGCGTAGTGGTTTCTCTCTAATGTGCAGTGCGATTGCGATTAACTTGACCAATCCTAAATCGATCGTGTTTTTGGTGGCGTTGTTTCCACAGTTTATTAATCCGAGTCAGCCACAACTGATTCAATTTGTAATTTTGGGCGTGACCACTGTCGTAATTGATGCATTTGTGATGCTGGGTTACACAACATTAGCCTCGCAAATGGGGCGATACATTCGTTCTGAACGAGCAATGGCGAAGATTAATAAGCTGTTTGGCTCAATGTTTATTGGTTGTGGCGCATTATTAGCCACAGCGAAATCCTAACAAACTGACATAAGTGATAAATAGTGCATGAAGCAAACCTACGTGGCGCGACAACCAATCCTCAATACTCGCAGGCAAACCCTCGGGTATGAGTTGTTGTTTCGTGATGGTGTCGAGAACGCCTATCCAGCCCACGTAGAATCAAACCGAGCGACTTATCGTTTAATCGCTGAAAACTTTTTGACTATCGGTACTAATCCTGCCCTTGCTCACTCTCGTTATTTCGTCAATTTCCCCTATCAAAGTTTGCTCCGCCGGCTACCGCTAACATTGCCAAAAGACAAAATAGTGATTGAGGTACTAGAGACTTGCCAGCCTACCGATGAGCTCTATCTTGCTCTACGTGAACTGCGCCAACAGGGCTACATGTTGGCACTGGATGATTTTGTCTACACCCCTGAATGGGAGAGGTTTCTTCCATTAGTTCATATTGTGAAAATCGATATTAGTGCGTTGGGGTTAGAGAACTCATGTGTGTTTGTAAAACAGCGCTTGGCTGGTGGAAGTAAACGTAAATACCTTGCAGAGCGTGTTGAAACAGAACAAGAGTTTAAACAGGCGCGTGAAGCGGGCTTCCATTTCTTCCAAGGGTATTTTTTTGCTAAACCTGAAATGGTTGAGCAACGGTATATCAGCCCTGAGCAAGTGATTGCGATGGAATTATTCCAAGAGGTATGTAAGGACGAGGTGGATTTTGCAAAGGTGGAGCAGATAGTCGCCAGAGATGTGGCGCTGTCATATAAGCTGCTGCATTTTGTGAACAACCTTTCCGATCGTTTAGAGGTTACGATTTCTTCATTTCATCAGGCGCTAGTTTACTTAGGGCAAGAGCGATTAAAGATGTTTGTCTCGCTCACTGTTGCCTCATTTATTTCCAATAAAAAACCGCGTGAACTTTTCTATCTTTCATTGCAACGCGCGCATTTCTGCTCCTTGATGTCTGCACATAACCCTTTGCAACAACATAAAGAACAAGCATTTCTTATTGGGTTGTTTTCGATTATTGATGCGATGTTTGATCTATCCATTGAAACACTACTCGAACAACTCCCACTAAATAGAGCCATCAAACAAGCCCTGCTTGAGCGCCAAGGGCCTTATGGCATCTTACTCAATATTGAAGAGTGTTATGAGAGGGCAGATTGGCAAGGCATGCAGCAAGCTTGCGCTTTGCTCGATTTACCGCTTGAAGATGTGATGTCTAATATTGCGAAAGCTCAGCAGTGGAGCCAAGCCATTAACAAGATCAATTAATCTTACGATACCAGCACGCCTAGAAGTCACCTGAGTATAATCGTCGTCCCTAGATGAAACTTTTATGACAATGCGAAATGAAGCTTGATCCTTGGTTAAAAATGATCAAATATATATGCATATCCATATATGAGGATGTTGTTAATGTTGCCACATCAGTTTTTTAAATTGCTTTCCGATGAAACTCGCGTGCGTTGTCTTATGCTTATCATGCGTGAAGAGTGCTTATGCGTCGGCGACCTAACTCAGGCTCTTGAAGAGAGCCAGCCAAAAATTTCCCGACATCTAGCTCAACTGCGCTCAAGTGGCATTTTGGTCGACGTGCGCCAAGGCCAATGGGTGTTTTACCGCCGCAATCCATCATTGCCGGGTTGGATGAATAAATTGATTGATGATCTTGTTGCTTCAAACTGCTTAAAAACGGAGTACCAACAAGATATCGATAGATTAAACGCAATTCAGCAGCGTCCTGTCTGCTGCCAATAACTGTAGAAGAGACTTAATTATGACAATTAAAGTAGGTATTAATGGCTTTGGCCGTATTGGTCGCCTTGCGCTACGTGCTGCGTTTGACTGGCCTGAGCTGGAGTTTGTTTTGATCAATGATGTCGCAGGCGATTGCAATACTTTGGCACACTTACTGGAATTTGATTCAGTGCAAGGCCGTTGGAACCACGCAGTTACCACTGATGGTGATGAGATGATTATTGCGGGTCAACGTATTCAAACGACTCGTGAAAAAGAGATCGACGCGGTTGATTGGTCTGGCTGTGATGTGGTGATTGAAGCAACAGGTAAACACCGTAAAACTGAATTTTTGAACAAGTACCTAGCACAAGGCGTTAAGCGTGTTGTGGTCTCTGCGCCAGTGAAGGAAGAAGGCATTGCCAACATTGTTGTCGGTGTTAACGATGAGATCTTTAATCCGGATGTTCACCGCATTGTCACGGCGGCATCGTGTACCACTAACTGCATTGCGCCAGTAGTGAAGGTTATTCATGAAAAACTGGGTATTGAGCAATCATCATTTACCACCATTCATGATTTAACCAATACTCAAACCATTTTGGATGCGCCGCATAAAGATCTGCGCCGCGCTCGAGCTTGCGGTATGAGCTTAATTCCGACTACGACGGGTTCGGCAACGGCTATTGTAGAAATCTTCCCAGAGCTTGCGGGCAAAATTAATGGCCACGCAGTGCGTGTGCCGCTTGCTAACGCCTCACTGACTGACATTATTTTTGATGTGAAGCGCGATACGACAGCGGAAGAAGTAAATGCGCTACTAAAAGAAGCGTCAGAAGGCGAACTTAAAGGCATTTTAGGTTTTGAAGATCGTCCATTGGTCTCGATTGATTACAAAGGTGACCAACGCTCGACTATCGTTGATGCGCTTTCGACCATGGTGGTTGGTACTCGCATGGTGAAAATCTATGCTTGGTATGACAACGAAATGGGTTACGCGACACGTACCGCAGAGCTAGTACGTAAAGTTGGTTTGGTATAGGAGGAAATGATCATGACACATCCAACATGGCAGCTTGACGTTGAACAAGGCGCGCTGATTTTGACGCCTTGTCCAGGTACTAAAGACGCATCACTATACGCAAGTCTTGAACAGTTAAAAGAGCAAGGTGTACAAGCCATTGTGACGGCATTAGACGATCATGAACTGGCCGAGAAAAATGTTTCTCAACTGGGCTCACTCACTCAAGAGCTTGGCATGCAATGGTTCCAAATTGAAATTGAAGACGATTGTGCTCCTGATGAAAAATTTGCCGCCAAATGGCAAGCTGCTGCGCCAACTCTGCACGAGATTGTGGCGCAAGGTGGTAAGGTCGCTATGCACTGTATGGGCGGCTCGGGCCGTACAGGTCTTCTGGCTGCGCACCTTCTACTTGAACGCGATTGGGCTTTGGCTGACATCATCGCTCAAGTTCAAGCGCTGCGTCCTGGCGCGTTTACCAAGCCAGTTCAAGTTGAATACATTGAGCAGGTTGCTCAAGCTTAATCTTTAGTTCTAGAAGCTTTTGGATCATGGGTGACCAAAAGCTTCAATTGCTGTTCATACAAGGTGGCTTATGTTTGCCAATTTGAGCAAAAGTGTTCGTCAGTACATGCTGGTGACCTTTAACTATTGGAACTTTACTGTTACCGATGGCGCCCTGCGCATGCTGGTGGTGTTGTATTTTCATGATTTGGGTTACAGCACGCTAGAAATTGCCTCTCTTTTCCTTTTCTATGAATTCTTTGGCGTGGTCACAAATTTAATTGGTGGCTGGCTTGGCGCAAGACTTGGTCTTAATAAAACCATGAACCTTGGTTTGGCGATGCAAATTATTGCCTTAGCTATGTTGGCGGTGCCAAATGCATGGTTAACCATTCCTTGGGTTATGCTCGCGCAAGCGATGTCCGGTATCGCTAAAGATCTAAATAAGATGAGTGCTAAGAGCTCGATTAAAACTTTAGTTCCGGATGATCAACAAGGTGCGCTCTATAAGTGGGTAGCCATTTTAACCGGCTCAAAGAATGCCCTTAAAGGGGTTGGCTTCTTTGTTGGTGGTCTGTTGCTATCGCTGGTGGGGTTCAAAGTGGCAGTGTTGCTGATGGCGGGCGTACTGAGCTTAGTGCTGTTCGGTAGCTTACTTGGCCTTGAAAGTGATATGGGCAAAGCAAAAGTTAAGCCGAAGTTTAGTCAAATTTTTTCAAAATCAGAGTCGATCAACATTCTTTCTGCGGCCCGCATGTTCCTGTTCGGGGCTCGTGATGTGTGGTTTGTGATTGCATTGCCAATTTATCTTGGCAGTACGTTTGGTTGGGAACACCTATGGGTGGGAGGCTTTCTTGCGCTTTGGGTGATTGCTTACGGCTTTGTTCAGGGCCTTGCTCCAAAGATCACTGGGAAGGCACAAGGTCGAGTACCAGATGGAAGTGCAGCATTAGTTTGGGCGGGTTTGCTCGCGGTGATCACTGCCGGTATCGCCTATGCGGTGCAAATTGGCTGGCAGCCGCAATTGGTAATAGTGGTCGGCCTGATGATTTTCGGTGCTGTATTTGCAGTCAACTCGTCGTTGCACTCTTATCTTATCGTTAGCTATGCCAAAGGTGATGGTGTGTCATTGGATGTAGGCTTTTACTATATGGCTAATGCGATGGGACGCTTGATCGGCACAGTTCTCTCTGGTTGGGTATTTCAAATGGCGGGCTTGGCTGCCTGTTTGTGGGTGTCATTTGCCTTCTTGGCGATTACTACGGTCATTTCTCTTAAATTACCGAAATTGGAGCAAGCATCGAGCTGATAACAATTGCTTGAATTAACACTCTTACTAAAAGCTGGCGAAACCCTTACTTGTTATTGGTTTAGTCAGCTTTTTTGTTGCTATAGTCAATACACTGAAATAAGTGATTGTTGATTTATGAGAGAACGCGTCCAATTTTTTGACCTGCTACGCTGTGTTGCTGCTGTTGCTGTCATCGCTATCCATGTATTGGCACCATACCGCCATGAACTCGGTGTGATTCCTTTTGACCAATGGGCAAGTGCTGTCTCCATTAACAGCGTTAGTCGTTGGGCGGTACCGGTTTTTATCCTAATTACTGGTGCGCTGTTGCTCAGTGATAAGCGGGATTTTGATCTAGGCTACTACATGAAACGTCGCCTGGGTAAAGTGTTGGTGCCATTTCTCGTTTGGTCGCTGTTTTATGCATTTCTATCTGGTTGGACGGCTCAAGGTTTCAATGGCAGTGAAGTGACGAAAGTTTTAACCCATAGTTACGATCACCCAACCTATTACCATCTCGGTTTCTTTTATTACTTTATCCCACTTTATTTTTTGATCCCGTTTTTTCAAGCGACGGTTAAACACGGCAATATAGAAGCGCTGGTGGTATATGTATTGATTTGGTTGGTGACAACTGGGTTGTACCTCTTTGGCATCAACGGAGTGTGGAACCTTGAGTTATGGTTGTATAGCGGCTACTTGCCCCTTGGTTACTTGCTATATAAGCATGTACCTCTCAAGTCTTGGGTCGTAAATAGCTTCATTTGGCTGGGGATATTCGCCTTATTGATCACAGCCTTTATGGTTTTAACGCATAGTATTGAATTATGGAAATATACGGTTGGACGCTGGTTATCCTATAAGACGCTAAACGTTGTCGCAGCGGCGAGTATGATTTTTATTGCCTGTCGCTATTTTAGTGATTACCTATCTGCAGGTGCACATAAAGTGGTGGCATTGATCAGTCAACACAGTTTGGGTATCTACTTACTCCACCCCATCTTTTTATGGCCGATGAAAGCTTATGGCTGGCATGAGGGGCACCCTCTATGGGTGATTCCAATGTGGGTCGTGCTCAGTGGTGGGGGAGCGCTAGCATTGAGTTATTTGCTAGCGCAGAGCAATAAGACCAAATGGTTGTTGCCTTGATTATGCTGATATCACTATACAAGGTGTATGGGGTTATGGACGTTTGAGTGCGAAATGGAGGAATTTATCACCTTGGTATGTGAGCGTCCCTTTATCCCCCGGATTCAAAGCATGGAAGTAATGAATACCAACTTGAAACTCACGTTTAGGGCCTACACGGCCACGTTGAACGTAGATCCAATACTCTTGGTCATCTTGGCCTGGTTCGGCATTTTCAATATCAATCGCTTGTTTATCTAGAATCGTTACGTCAGCCTTTTGTTCTGGAGCATCTTCTCCCTGCATATGACGACGATAAAAGCTAATAAAAAACCAACCAGCTAAAAGCCCTAGCAATGCGATCGCGACAAAAATGGTGATAGGCATTCGTTTCTTCCTTGGAGTTGCAACATGGCATTCTAGCTATTTTTTTAGTTCGATGTTGACTAAGCTCTGAGATATAAAGCACAGATTGCTCATAGCAAAAATAGATTTTCGATCGATATCACAGTTGATTGCGTTAATAACTCGTGAATTCAGTCATGAACACGCAATTGATAGGTAGGAATGATCTTGCAACTTGTTATATTAGAAAGAGAATAAGGAGACGATTGTTGTATACACTGACCACTTAAAGATCAAATGACGGAAGTAATCCGGTTGAATGTTAGCGTCTTTAGGTATGTGTATACTTGGCAGGGAGATAAGTTATGTCAGACATCGATAGCGTGATTACACGCACTCGTAAAATCGAGCATCTGCTGCGTACTCAATATCACGCGGAAGGCAAAGGCTTACATCAGTTGATCACCAGCTGTGAAGAGCGTTTGCCTCATCAAGTGATTGGAAAACTACGCTATATCGCGACGATACGAAACAAAATTGTCCATGAATACGACTATAAATTAGATAATCGTCGTGACTTTTTGTCTACTTGCGATGAGTGTGAAAAAGAGTTAACTCCAAGAAGTAGCCGTTTTATTTGGCGAGTTGCTATTTCATTGATGACGTTGATTACCTTGGCGGCAATGCTGTTTTATTACGCGCATTGGGATGTTTTATCGAAGCACTTCTGATAATTCAAAATAAGTCGATAAAACCAGTAGTTTCGTTGAGAGATAGAAAATTAGATTTGCGCTTAGATTATGAACAGAGTTTGTTCATTGTTGAGGCATAAAGCAAAAAAGGGACGCCATTAGGCGTCCCTTTCTTTTTTGTAATTCGATTAGTACATCATTGGCAGAATCATTAAGCCAACAACAACTGCGATCATTACAAGTCCTTGTTTTTGTGAAGAAGTAATCATAATTCTGCTCCATTTTATTGATGTTATATTCTATGTAATAAAGAATAGCAGAGTTTTGGTGGTTTGATCAACAATCAACTTGATAACACCTTAAAAACAAATTAATAGTCTCGATTATTACGGTTAATCCTTTGCTTTAGGTTGTTGGTTTCGCTGTTTTGAATGAGCTCAGAACTTGTCTTTAATGCAACATCCAGTTTAACTTGTTGTTTTTATTTAAAATAAATCGGATTACTTTGTGTTCTATATTTTTCTTTTGTTTTATTGGCTTCGGATGAAAGTTGTCGATTTAAACTGATTTGTATCATTTTATGTTTTTAGATGAGTTTTATTGGAATAAATTCTCATTTGGCGAGATGATTTTTGATGAAATGACCAGTTAATTGAAAATGTAAGACAAGAAAACGTGGGTTTGAATTCTATAAAACTAAAATGCAAGCATAAGACTCTGATTTTATTAAAATTTAATCTGTATCTGTAGGTTGGTGATATTTAGCCATAATGATTTTTGTCTAAAAAACACAGCGCGATTGTTTAGTGATAGAAAACGCCTTAAAAGCACAGGTTAATCTATTGATTTACTGTGCGGCATTCGGTTTCTTGGCCAGTATGCAATCGTAATCAAGATCCAATATTTGTCGTTGAAGGATGGACAAGTTCGATGTGCCCCCTAAACTAGCGATTCGATGTCATAGGGGTAGCATTATGTGGAGTTGGCTAGCGGTTTCCTTGTCAGGTTTTATTTCAATTACATCCATTGAAAATAATCAGCCGAAGCAAGCAATATTTTTCTCCTGTTTCTCGATGCTACTATTGCTTTGTATGTTGTGGGGGCAAGGCAATCTAGTTGGACGCGCAGAGTGGTGGGTCTCACTCGGGCTTATTATTTCAATGGTGGCTGATGGCCTCTATATCACCAAGCGCTTCAAACGAATCTGTTTCGCCAGTTTTATTGCTGCGCAACTTTGTTACAGCACGGCTTTTTGGTTGGTGTTGTCTGGCCAAATTATCTGGTGGTTGGCGGCGATGCTTCTTGCTATGGGGATTGTCGCGTTCTTCTTGTTACTTCCCAAAATTGACAGGCTCATTTTTCCTGTTGTGATTATGGGAATGGTGTTGCTACAACTCAACTGGGTTACGGGTGAGTTTTGGATGTACCAAAAAAACACGGCCGCGTTGTGTGCCTTTATCGGTAGCCTGACCTTGACCACCTCCGCGGTTATGCTCGCGATTCATGATTATCGCCAACCTATTGTGTTCGGGCGTTATCTCATTTCGGGTAGTTATCTTCTGGCGCACTGTTTGATTACGGCATCCTTCATTATCTAACATCAAAGACGTGCTACACCAAGCTGAGTTATGCTGTGTGCATGATTTCATCCGTTAGGAGTTATAAATATGAGTGAAATTCACGCACATAAAGTACTGAACCTTTTACGTGAAAAACCAATGACTGAATCTGATCTACGCCAATCGGTGATCGAGGAATTTGGTACAGAGGCACAATTCCGTACCTGTAAGTTATCGGGCTTTGATTTTGAAAAGCTATTTGCCTTCTTTGTGGAACGTCAAAAAATCATTCAGCAAGGTGGTGTCTGGGTGGTGAATCAAGAGCGAGTTTGCGGTCATTAATCTTAATCGTGAGGGAAAGGAATCTCTCAGGCAAGGCTGGTCATTAGCGGTTATACTTCGCGGCAAAGTCTTGGAGGTAATTAATGGACATTCTTTCTGCGGCGACGTTGCTGTTTCTAATCATGGACCCACTGGGTAACCTACCGATAGTTCTTTCAATCTTAAAGCATTTAGAGCCAAAGCGACGTCGAATCGTATTAGTTCGTGAACTGTTTTTTGCGCTAGCTATTCTGTTATTGTTCCTTTTTGCTGGCAAAAACATCATGGCGTTTTTGCATGTACAACCCGAAACCCTGAGTATCTCGGGCGGGATTATCTTGTTTATCATCGCGATTAAGTTGATTTTCCCATCGGCGGGGAGCATTACGGGTTTAGCGGCTGGTGAAGAGCCATTTATTGTCCCTATGGCGATTCCGATGCTAGCTGGTCCATCAGTGATTGCGACTATTTTGCTGCTCTCTAGCCAACACCCAGACAAATTGTGGGAGCTTTCAGGAGCGGTAGCCATCGCATGGTCAGCAACGTTTGTAATTTTAATGTTCTCCGGCGTGTTACATCGATTGTTAGGTGAGCGAGGATTAAAAGCCATTGAGCGCTTAATGGGGTTATTACTGGTGATGATTTCCACTCAAATGCTATTAGATGGTTTGAAGAACTACCTTAGCCTCTAATCAAATTGGGTTAATTAAAAAAGCCGCTCAATTGAGCGGCTTTTTTACATCACATCATATACTTACGGCGAATGTCGAGTAGGGCGAAAATACCAAAAATCAGTATTGACCATTTCTCCCAGCCGCTCATGTTTATTTTATCGCCAAAGGCACCAATAAAGATCAGCATTTGCAGTCCATGCATCATGAATAAGAAAGCAGTCAAAATGTAGAGTGCAATTGCTGCGTTACCTGGAAAAGGCATAAAAAAGTTTAGTATCAGAACAAACCACACAAAGCCAATCGCGGCTTTCGCTAACAAAATCAGTGCTTTCATTTACTATCCTTATGCTGATTGTCGATGGTATAGGCGGAAGCTGACTTGTCCTGCTGTTTTTTCTCGATGCAGGTGCCAGTGTTCGGGTAGATCTTCAATGGCCAGCTCTTTTTCTGTTTCAATATAAATCATCGCATCGTCGGCTAACCAACCATTTTGCTCAAGTAAGCTGATAGTTTCACTGAGTAGGCCTTTACGAAACGGTGGATCGATAAACACCACATGATGGGGTGTGCCAGCTTGGCTCAGATAATTAAGTGCATCAGTATTTTTTGCCACGATATTGTTGGCTTTAAGTGACGCAATATTCTGTTCTAGCTGCTTGAATGCCGCCGGGTTAAGCTCAATCAAGGTGACTGAGTCAGCTTGGCGCGATGCGGCTTCAAAACCTAAACCGCCGGAGCCGGCAAATAGGTCTAAACATTTCGCTTGCGGCACATCCTGTGCTAACCAGTTAAATACCGTTTCTTTAACGCGATCTGTGGTTGGACGAAGTCCTTCGGCATCGTGAACAGGCAATTTTCGTCCACGCCATAAGCCACTAATAATTCGAACAAAGCCGGTTGAAGGTTTTTTTTGTGATGTGTTTTGCTGGCGACGTCTTACCATAGATTTTTTGACCGCTAATAAAGTGATACTATACCCAGTCGCTCAGCGTTTACGCGCTGAGTACAGCCTAATTTCATTGATGACAAAGTGTAACCTTAAATCATGATTAAAGTGGTAACTTTTCACTCTGTTGTCATTTTCTTTTTCATTTTGCGTTAGCTTAGTGAAGAAGAAGCAGACTTAATTAAGACAATCTAGGATATCCCCAGATGACGGAAAAAAAGAAGCGCGGATTGCTCTCTTGGCTTGGTTTTGGTGACGATGAACAAGCTAAGCAACCAGAACAAGAGCAGCAGGTAGAGTCCATTCAACCTGAAGAGGTTGTCGAGCCAGTTGTAGAGCAAGAAGAAACCGTTGCCGAAGTAGAAACTGAACAACAGACTGTTAAAGCAGAAGCAGAAGCAGAAGCAGAACAACCAACAGACACCGTTGAACCGCGTGTTCAAGAACAAGAGAAACCAACCGAAAGTTTCTTTGCTCGTTTGAAGCGCAGCCTTGCGCGTACAAAAGCCAATATTGGCGCAGGCTTCTTTGGCCTGTTTAAAGGCAAACAGATTGATGATGATCTGTTTGAAGAACTAGAAGAGCAACTGCTCATCGCTGATGTGGGTATGGATACCACGCTCAAGATCATCGAAAACTTGACTGAGAAAGCCTCTCGCGCCGATCTAAAAGATGGCGAAGCGCTTTACGGTCTATTGAAAGAAGAGATGGCTGGGATTCTATCTAATGTTGAACAGCCGCTTGAAGTTGATAGCAGCAAAACGCCTTATGTCATTCTCATGGTTGGCGTAAACGGTGTGGGTAAAACCACCACAATTGGTAAGCTTGCGAAGCAATTCCAATCACAAGGTAAAAAAGTGATGCTGGCTGCGGGCGACACTTTCCGCGCTGCAGCCGTTGAACAGTTACAAGTGTGGGGTGAACGTAACGACGTCCCAGTGATTGCTCAGCATACAGGCGCTGACAGTGCTTCTGTTATCTATGATGCGATTGAAGCGGCAAAAGCACGTGGTTATGACGTTGTGATTGCTGATACTGCTGGCCGTTTGCAAAACAAATCTAATCTAATGGAAGAGCTACGTAAGATTGTTCGTGTGATGCAGAAAATCGACAACTCTGCACCGCATGAAGTGATGCTGACGTTAGATGCGGGTACTGGTCAAAATGCGATTAGCCAAGCGAAGCTATTTAGCGATGTTGCACCGATCACGGGTATTACCCTGACTAAGCTGGATGGTACGGCAAAAGGTGGTGTGATTTTTGCGCTGGCTGATCAGTTCCAAATTCCAATTCGCTTTATTGGTGTGGGCGAGGGTATTGATGACCTACGTCCGTTTGAGACACAAGAGTTTATTGACGCACTGTTTAGCCGAGAAGATTAATCGGTTTGTGAGTAAGAGGAACAACGGGTGATTAAGTTTGAGCAAGTAAGCAAAGCTTACCGTGGTGGTCGACAGGCTCTGCAAAAGGTCGATTTTCATCTTCGCCGTGGCGAAATGGCATTTTTAGGTGGTCACTCAGGGGCCGGTAAAAGTACCCTACTTAAATTGATATGTGCGATTGAACGTCCGACTGACGGTAAAATCAGCTTTAATGGGCATGATATCACCCGTATTCCAAATAAGGATATCCCGTTGTTGCGCCGCAACATCGGGATCGTATTCCAAGATCATCGCTTATTAATGGATCGTTCGGTCTACGACAATGTGGCGTTACCGATGCGGATTGAATCAATTTCTGAAAATGAAATTAAACATCGTGTTTCAGCGGCATTAGATAAAACCGGGTTGCTGGATAAAGCACGTTGTTTACCTAGCCAGCTTTCTGGTGGTGAACAGCAGCGAGTCGGTATCGCGAGGGCAGTGGTAAATAGACCAACCCTGTTATTGGCAGATGAACCAACGGGCAATTTGGATCAAGAGCTCTCAGCGCGCGTGTTACGCCTATTGGAAGAATTCAATCGTGCGGGTGTGACTATTTTGCTTGCGACACATGATATGAATTTAGTGCAGTCGCGTCCTCAGTATCGTCATATGGAATTAAATCAAGGCTTTTTGAGTGAGGTTGAAGATTATGGCCGCTAATGCTCGTAACAAAAAGCCAGTGAAAAAGAGTGCTCGCATCCAACGTGATGGCTACTTTGCCGTTCACTTCAAACAAGCTAAAGCTTCCTTTAAGAACTTGTGGTCGCGCCCGCTGGGCAATGTTTTGACTTTGGCCGTGATATCGATGGCGTTGACTCTGCCGGCCAGCCTATATCTGCTAGGTAAGAACGTAGCTGTTGCGACCAGTCAGGTTGCCGGCCCTTCGCATATTAGTGCTTATATTAAAGAGCAAACGCCAGAGCCACGCATTATGGTGTTAAAGGATGAGCTGGAGAGCTTATCCGAAGTGGCTTCGGTGGAATACATCTCCCCACAGCAAGGTTTGGCGGATTTGAGTCAGTACTCAGGTTTTGATCAGGCGCTCTCTTTATTAGAAGATTACGCTTTACCTGGTGTCTTGGTGGTGAATCCATCCGCGGACGATAAGTCGACAATCCAAGCGTTAGCGAAGCGTATTGGGGCGGAAGAGGAAATTACCGATGTACGCTTAGACGAAGATTGGTTAAGCCGTCTTGATGCGATCAAAAATTTAGTGCTGAGTATTGTCGTGACACTTTCAGTTTTGATGTTGGCATCGGTGTTTCTGATTGTTGGCAATACGCTGCGTTTCAATGTCGAAGCAAACAAACATGAAATACAAACCATGAAGCTCATTGGGGCGACAAATAGTTATATTTTGCGCCCATATCTCTACTCTGGTATGTGGTTTGGTTTGCTTGGTGCGCTTACGGCATGGATTCTTACCGCGTTAATCACAGTTCTACTTAATAGTAGTGTTGAACAGTTAGCGCTTCTGTATGATAGCCGCTTCCGTTTGATCGGCTTGAGTTGGGATGAGACATTGTTGCTATTAATGCTGGGCACATTTTTAGGTTGTTTAGCCGCAAAGATCTCTGCACAGCGACATCTCAACGAAATTGATCCTGTTTAATCAAATGGTTAAAAATTATCTCAACATGACTTGAAAAAAGTATACGCTACCGTATACTTTTTCACGCGTTGAAACATTTTGTTTGAACTATTTTTGTTCTGATTGCTTGAAACCTGTTCATTTTGGGTTCAGTATTGATGGGCTAAAACACTTAATCCAGATCATAGTTTGATGAGGACTTGAATGACTAACCAAGCGTATTCGATAGCTGTAGTTTCACAAGATAGCTTAGATAGCTACATTCGTTCAGTGAATGGCTACCCTATGCTGACAGCTGATGAAGAACGTGAACTCGCGGAACGTTTACATTACGACGGTGAAATTGATGCAGCTAAAGGTTTGATCCTTTCACATCTGCGATTCGTTGTGCATGTAGCTCGTGGCTATTCAGGTTACGGTTTGCCAATGGCGGATCTCATTCAGGAAGGTAACATCGGTTTGATGAAAGCGGTCAAACGCTTTAATCCAGAAGTCGGTGTTCGCCTAGTCTCATTTGCAGTTCACTGGATCAAAGCTGAAATTCATGAATACGTACTGCGTAATTGGCGTATCGTGAAAGTGGCAACCACTAAAGCGCAACGCAAATTGTTTTTTAACCTACGTAAATCTAAAAAGCGTTTAGGTTGGTTTAACAATGGTGAAGTTGAGACAGTTGCACGTGAGCTTGGTGTTGAGCCTTCAGAAGTGCGTGAAATGGAATCTCGTTTAGCAGCACAAGATGCAACGTTTGAATTCAGTGCTGATGATGATGACCACGGTTCTTCAAACCCTGCCCCAGTGTTGTACTTAGAAGATAAATCCTCTGATGTAGCAGAAAACATTGAAGCGGCGAACTGGGAAACGCACACCAATAATCGTTTAAGTGCAGCACTTGCGAGCTTGGATGAGCGTAGCCAGCATATTGTACGCTCTCGCTGGTTGGTGGATGACAAAGCAACATTGCAAGATCTCGCTGATAAGTATGGCGTATCTGCAGAGCGTATTCGTCAGTTAGAAAAAAATGCGATGAAAAAGCTGAAAATGGCTGTGGGTGAAATGTAACGCCTATTTCAGACAAAGAATTTTAAGAAACCGAGATCATTTGATCTCGGTTTTTTTATGCCTGATCGCCAACCTCGATCTAAAACCTAAAACTGCCTGTTGATAACTCTGTGAGAAATTTCTTGGTTAGGTGTCAGAAAGCGGGGTGAATAAAGGCTTAAACGGCGTATTTGATTTGGGGATAGTATTTGAATTACCCACAAAAAAATAAGGATCATCACAACATCTAGTGGATCGTTAGGCGCTTAGACACTTTATCAACGTAATCCACAAATTTATCCACAAATGGCGAAGAAGTGATCGCAAGTGGATAACCTTACACACATCGTGTACTTGTTGAGCATTGGATAGGTTACAATACTGCTAATAATAAAAGACCAAAGAGAAAGTAAATGGACCAGTTCAAACATATTGATGTGCAAAGTGCTCAAACTTTGATGAAAAATGAACAGGCGCACTTGTTGGATATTCGAGATCCTCAGTCGTTTGCCGTGGCGCATGCAGAGAATGCCTTTCATTTAACTAATGACACGATTGTGCAGTTCATGCAGCAGGCAGAATTTGATGAGCCAGTATTGGTAATGTGTTATCACGGAATCAGTAGCCAAGGTGCTGCCCAGTATTTGGTTAACCAAGGCTTTGAGCAGGTGTATAGTGTAGATGGTGGCTTTGAAGCTTGGCATCGTGCTGAGTTGCCAGTGGAATCAAAATAGGTAGCATTATTTATGATCAGACTGATTACCCTTAACCAGCCAAGAATGGCTCAAGCGTTTATTGATTATATGGCGTCACGCCAAGTTGAAATAATCATGATGCCTGAGGGGGGCGGTCAGTTTGCTTTGTGGCTCAAAGATGCTCAGCATCAAGTCGAAACAGAAGCTGAGTTACAAATGTTCCTTAATAATCCCAATGACACAAAATATCAGGCTGCATCATGGGATGTCGCTGATAGTCGAAAAAATGTATTTCGCTACAATTCCCCAAGTATGATGGCAATGATCAAAGCTAAAGCAGGTCCGTTTAGCTTGTTGATCATGGCAACCTGTATTGTCATTTTTGCTCTGCAACAATTTGGTATGGGGCAGACCGTATTTAACGCACTGCATTTCCCGGCTTTTTCTGGTCAGGAGTGGCAGATTTGGCGTTGGTTTAGTCATGCGCTGCTGCACTTTTCCGTGATGCATATTGTATTTAACTTACTGTGGTGGTGGCAGTTTGGGGGAGATATCGAGCAACGCCTCGGTAGTGGTAAGTTGGTGCAGATTTTCCTGATTTCAGCTGCTGTTTCAGGGTTTGGTCAATATTGGGTCGAAGGTGCGAACTTCGGTGGTTTGTCCGGGGTTGTGTATGCGCTAGTGGGCTATATCTGGATGCTGGGTTACCGAGCGCCAAGTAAAGGCTTGATCATGCCTAAACCACTACTTGGTTTTATGTTAGTTTGGTTAGTTTTGGGTTTTGTTCAGCCATTTATGGCGATCGCCAATACCGCTCACCTAGTTGGTTTACTTTCAGGTATCGCGATAGGTGTGTGGGATACTCGAAAATGAAAAAAGCGGCGTTGAGCCGCTTTTTTTGTGTTTGTATGTCGTGTTACTACTGATAGAGATACTTGGTAAAGAGCAAATCAGCAATCAGTGTTTTGCCCGTTTCAGGTAACAAGATTGCATTAAGTTCTTGAACCAGTGTTTTGCGTAAATCTTCACGTCCCGCCAGTGACTTAATGGTTTCTTCTGTCTGTTTACCTAGCATTTCGATGATGGCATCACGAATTAATGGTTGATGCTTTTCGATGAGTGGCAAATCACTTTGATTAGCGACCATGATATCGATACGCACTTGAATGTAGCCAAGTTTATCGCCTTTGGTATAAAAATTTGTGGTGAGATCCGGTTCAAGCGTGAAATAGGCCAGTTGAGGGACTGTTGCGTCTTGATTCGCCAAGGCTGGCATCGCTGGGATCAGGGCAAGAGACATAAATATTAGGGCTAGGTAACGTTTAAGCATATTTCTAACTTTTCTTTCCTCTGATCACGATATTCGAATTGCCGGAGTCTTGTTACAATAGAGCATCTATTTGTAAGGAATAATGGTGAATCGTAAACTACGGGCCGCCAATGAACTGTAGCTTTATTGTACGCGATAGAGCGACTGATTGAATACTAATATGAATCAAATGATAGCGCTTTATCTGTCTTCACTGCGCCAAGTCGAATGGCAACAGCCTGAAAATTTTATCTTTCCTACTCATATTGCGAGGGAATGGTTACTGGAACAGGGCTCTTTGTCACGTTTATTAGAAACTTATTGCCAACAATTGAACGTAGATCTATTTCACAACGATCAGGTTGAAGCCAATCAACTCGATTCGCAAGAAAGTCTGTTGTTGGCGAATGAACCATGTTTGCTGCGTAAAGTGGTGTTGAAGGGTGATGGTCAACCGTGGTTAATTGGGCGCACTCTGATACCTGAGTCATCTCTAACTGATCAGCCACATGACCTACGTCAACAAGGAGAAATTCCGCTTGGCTTGACCGTATTTAGTTCGCAACACGTTAAACGTGATGCACTACAAGTCGGTTGGGCACACACTCCCAATGGATTATGTTTGGCGAGACGCTCACGTTTATGGATGAATCACAAACCGATGTTAGTGGCTGAGTTATTCTTACCAGATGCTCCCATTTACTCTAAGGAGAGAGTCAAATGACCGCAGTTAAAGCGCGTGCATATTGGCAGTTGATGCGCATGGACAAGCCGATCGGTACGCTATTGTTGTTATGGCCAACCATGTGGGCGTTAATCATTGCCGCTCAGGGGATTCCTAATCTTGAAGTGTTGTTGGTGTTTGTTCTTGGTGTGATCATGATGCGCGCAGCGGGGTGCGTGATTAATGACTTTGCTGATCGTAAAGTCGATGGTCATGTAAAACGTACTCAGCACCGTCCACTACCATCTGGGTTAATCAGTGCACGTGAGGCGATGACGCTGTTTCTACTCTTAGCGGTGCTTTCCTTTGTGTTAGTGCTGACGATGAATCCGCTCACGATTAAGTTGTCTTTTGTTGGTATTTTTCTCGCATTCATTTACCCATTTATGAAGCGTTATACTTACTTGCCGCAACTGTTTTTAGGTTTAGCTTTTAGCTGGGCGATTCCTATGGCTTGGGCAGCACAAGCTAACGAACTGCCACCGATGGTGTGGTTCTTGTTTGTGATTAATGCGCTGTGGACGATTGCTTATGACACACAGTACGCCATGGTAGATCGAGATGATGATTTAAAGATCGGCATCAAATCAACGGCGATTCTATTTGGTCGTTTCGACAAAATGATGATTGGAGTATTGCAGTTAACCACGTTATTGATGCTGATTGGTTTGGGAATGTGGTACCAATTGGGCACTAGCTTCTATTGGAGTATTTTAGCGGTTGGTGCTTTGTTTGTTTTTCAGCAGCATCTAATCCGCCATCGCGAGCGTGAGCTTTGTTTCCAAGCCTTTCTCAACAACAACTATGTAGGAATGGCGATCACGATTGGTCTACTGGTGGCCTTTTGGTAAGGTTAATCACCGCATAAAAGAAAGGGCATCGAATGATGCCCTTTTTGCTATTTATCGATAACGACAGTGAATTTACTCACTTTCTTTTTCGTTTAGCTCACAATGCTCTGCCGCTTGGCACACACTTTCACGGATAGTTAAGCGCACTTCAGGATATAGCAGGGTGTAAAGCAGCTCTGAAAACTGGCGAGTTTTTTCAAGGTCACAATTGCCGTCACTATCTAAGTATGCTTGAGATTTAAGCGTCGCGAACATTGCGGCGAACACGCCTTTGTCAAAGAACTCAGGAGCATTAATGCCGTGCAAACGACCAAGACGTTGAGCGATATCTTGGCTCTTCATCTCTAGGTCTGCTTTGCCCAGTTCTGGCATCGCCACCAATAGATTTAGCGAGATTGCGTAGCGCTGCAGGGTTTCGGAAATTGTGCGACCCAGCAGTACCAATACTTGAGTATTACTCTGTTTAATCTCAACCATATCATCGTTGATACTGATCAAACCTTGGTTTGCGAGTTCATTGACATATGCTTCGACCATCTCATCCAATTGTGACTCTTCTACACTCAGGAATAGCTCTTTTTTCAAGAATGGGTAGATTTGAGCCACATTGGCTTTGATTTGCGCCAACGTCAGCTTTTGACGACGTACTAGCATCTGTGCAATTAAAGATGGAATCGCAAATAGGTGGATAATGTTGTTGCGATAGTAAGTCATCAAAATTGATTGATTACGATCGAGTGAGACGATCTCACCCATACTGTCAGCTTCGATCACAAACTTATCCAGTGATACAGCATGCGCGACAAGTGTCTCTGCATCTTCAGTCGGCATGGTATAAGTGGAAGAGTACGGCACGTTTTTCAGAAGTGATAGGTAAGTATCAATTTGAGTCACTAAGCTGTCGCGAGATAACGCACGTTGGCGAGATGCCAATAATGCTGTGGCACAAAGCGTGAGCGCATTGGCTGCTGCGGCATCGTTAATATGCGTCATCATCTTGGTAGCAAGACCATTCACCACAGGAGTTAGCCATTGAGGTTTTGAACCGCCCATTGGGTCGATGTCTTTGGTCCACTCTGGAGCGTGTTCGTTCAGGTATTGGTTTACTGGAATTGGTTCACCGAAGTTCACGTAACCTTGACCAAAATTACGCAGTTTACGAATAGTGCGCAGCACTAGACCTGCGTTTTCTTTTTCTTTGCGGCTACCACGCAGCTCTTTTGCGTACGTGCCAACTTCCATTACATGCTCATAACCGATGTATACTGGCACTAAGGTGACTGGGCGATTTAGACCGCGTAGCATGGCTTGTACAGTCATAGCCAACATGCCGGTTTTGGCTTCTAGTAGACGGCCAGTGCGTGAACGACCACCTTCGCTGAAATATTCTACCGAATAACCTTTGGCAAAGAGCTCAGCTAAGTATTCACGGAAAATCGTTGAATATAGCTTGTTGCCTTTGAAGCTACGACGAATAAAGAATGCACCACCACGACGGAAAATCGGGCCGGCTGGGAAAAAGTTAAGGTTAATACCTGCTGCGATATGTGGCGGCACCATACCTTCATGGTAAAGCACATAAGATAGCAATAGGTAATCCATATGACTTCGGTGGCAAGGAACGTATACAATTTCGTGGCCGTCTTGCGCTAGGCGGCGTACAGTTGAAGCATTATTGATGTTCAAGCCTTGGTAGATACGATTCCAGAGCCAGCCTAATATGCGATCGCCATTTTTCACTAAAGAATAGGAGAAATCAGCTGCGATTTCGTCCATGATATCTTGCGCTTCTTTACGAGCCTTCTCTAACGAAATACCTTTTGCATTTGCTTCGTCTTCGATCGCTTTTTCAATCGCTTTTGATTTCATCAAGCGTTTAAATAAAGCTTGGCGACTTGGCAGGTTAGGGCCTGACGCTGCCAATTTTTGACGAGAAAAGTGAATGCGAGCAACGCGTGCCAATTTGTGTGCGATTGCTTCATCGGTTCCGTGCGAGTTTGCCATGTAGCGAAGAGATACGACCGGGCTAATACGCACTAAGCAATCACGTCCTGAAAGCAGCACAGCTTTTGCTTTTTGTGGGCCATTGAGCGATTGCAGGTAAGTGGTTTGTTTGCCTTCTTTTCCTGGTTTACGACCCCAAAGAACGGTTACTGGAATGACTTGGACATCCAGTTCAGAATCTTCTTTATGCAGTGCTAACAGTTCAGAGAAGAGAGCGATAGACTCCGCTGGCATGTCTCTGTCATTGCTAATCACAGTTTCACGAGATGAGGTGAAAACAAAGCGATTAAAGCTCTTACCGTTGATTTCTAGTGGTGATAGCGGGTCAGGCAGACCTAGAGATTTTACTTGTTTCTGAAGACTAAGTAGATCGACAGCAGAGCGATAAGGTAGTGCATAAATTATTGGCTTGTTAATATCAATGCTATGATCTTCAATCGGATTTGAAGGGATAGCCGTTGCTTTTACTAACACTGATAGTGGAAGTTTAAGAAGCGAACGTGATAGAGAGCGTCCAGAAGACATAAAGGTTCTTTGCCTCAATTAGATGATAAGCACATTTCCAGTTCTTTTCTCAGTTTAGAACTCGAAATGTGCCCAAGCGATTTTTTAGGCAGCAAGGATACCAGAAACTGGTCTAACCTTTGAATTTTTATTGAATGTAAAAACAGCAATTCAACAAAAGGCATTAGCTGAATTGTGTCAACGATGAGAGATGAATGTGAAACCTGAATCAGTCCACGGTTTAAAACGCGTTATGAACGCGACACGCTATTCTTGGCTAGGTCTAAAAGCTGCGTTTAAAAATGAAGCGGCATTTCGTGAAGAAGTTTTGCTTGCGGCGGTGATGATTCCCGTTGCGTTATGGATAGATGTCACTCAAGTGGAAAGGATTCTGCTTATTGCGGTTGTGGTATTAGTACTCATGGCTGAATTGATCAATAGCGCGATTGAAGCCGTGGTCGATCGTATTGGGCCTGAGCGCCATGAACTCTCTGGTCGGGCGAAAGATATTGGCTCGGCAGCAGTATTTCTTGCTTTGTTATTAGCAGGTTACACATGGTTAGAAATCCTATTTCTCTAACCCATTAAAAAACCATCAATTTGCTTTTCATTTATTCAGTTACTGGATATACAACAGTTAACCGTATAAAAAGACAGGTGACTCATGAAGCCGTTAACGCCCCGACAGCAAGAAGTTTTTGATCTGATCAAAAGTAAAATTGATGATACTGGCATGCCGCCAACGCGTGCTGAAATCGCTAAAGAACTAGGTTTTCGCTCAGCAAATGCTGCAGAAGAACACTTAAAAGCGCTTGCTCGTAAGCAAGTGATTGAGATTATTCCAGGCGCTTCGCGTGGTATTCGTATTCTGCTTGAGGCGGCGAATGATGAGCAAGGTTTGCCATTAATTGGCCAAGTTGCTGCTGGCGAGCCTATTTTGGCTCAAGAGCATGTAGAAGCACATTACCAAGTTGACCCAAGCATGTTTAAGCCACAAGCGGATTTCTTGTTACGTGTTAACGGTGAGTCAATGAAAGACATCGGCATTATGGATGGTGACTTGCTGGCTGTGCATAAGACTCAAGATGTGCGTGATGGCCAAGTAGTGGTTGCACGTGTTGACGATGATGTAACAGTAAAACGCTTGGAACGTAAGGGTTCAACAGTCTTGTTACATGCAGAAAATGCAGAATTTGAACCAATTAAAGTAGACCTGTCTAGTCAGCATCTAACGATTGAAGGTCTTGCTGTTGGTATTATTCGCAACACAGATTGGATGTAACAATGTTATCTTGATGAGAATAAATCTCATCAACTTGATATTGTAATTGATATTCATTATCATCTTCTTTCTCTCAGGAGGAGGATGATAATGAGCACCCCACAGCGCCCCCCTAAAACTGGGTATCAAGTACCCAATCATTTGCTCCAGCCATTGTGGTTTCGCAGCCGTGAAAGCCTTGCCGATGATGGTTTAGTCTATGATCCAATTGCAGCCAGTGCTTGTCAGCGCTGCAAACTCGCACCGGAATGTCTGGCAGGCAATATTGACCAGCAGCAACTATTACATGCGACGTTAACGCAATTGTGTGATGAACAAGTCACTCAGTTTTTAAAGCAACATCCGGATGGGTGCATTATTAATGTGGGGGCAGGGCTAGATACGCGATTTTACCGAATTGATAATGGTCTCTGTCGTTGGATTGAACTGGATGTGACAGAGAATTTATTGTGGCGACAGAAGCTATTTCATCGAAGTGAGCGCTACCATTATTGCAGCGGCAGTGTAATCGATTTGTACTGGCTGGAAGTGTTTGAGCTTAATCAGTCGTTACCGGTGATGATTGTGTGTGAACATGCATTGCTGGATGTCTGCGATGGGCAAGTGGCAAAGTTTGTTCAAGCGTTAGGCCGATATTTTGATGATGCAAGGGCATGTTTAGTCTTAGCTGGGGATCTAAGCCACACTCAGCTTGGTCAGCATTTGGGTAGTGCGGGCTATGCACATGGTTATGAAGACGCAGCGCGTAAGATGCTGCGTTATATGCCTTGGCTACGTCGAGTTCGTCAATTTTCTCCGCTAGATCAACACTGTACACGCTGGAAATGGTGGCAGAGATGGTTAGCCAAATTATCGAGTGTTAAGTATCGATTAACGCCAGTAGTCGTTTTGCTTCGTTGGTGATCCGGTTACACTTTACTCTCCAGATCAGTAAAGTTGTATTTTCGTGAACATTTTTCAAACTCTCTCAAATCGTGCGATGCACCGGCAAGTGTTATTACTTGCTATTCCGATGGTTCTTTCCAACATTACCGTGCCACTACTGGGTCTGGTCGACGCAGCTGTGATCGGTCACCTTGAGCATGCTTGGTATTTAGGTGGTGTTGCGCTGGGTAGCATGGTTATTAGCGTCACATTTTGGCTACTTGGTTTTCTGCGAATGTCGACTACTGGGCTTGCCGCACAAGCATGTGGTGGTAGTGAACGTCATCAGTTAGGTTTGGTTTTTGTGCAAGGCCTGCTGATGGCGGTAGCTTTCTCAGCCATCATATTGCTGATATATCCTTGGCTAAGTGAGTTTATTTTTGGGTTTAGTGACGCCAGTGTACAAGTCAAACATTATGCTGCACAGTACTTTGAAGTACGCATTTGGAGTGCGCCGGCTGCTCTTGCTAATTTTGTGTTGCTTGGGTGGTTGCTAGGAACACAAAATGCCAAAGCGCCAATGTGGATGGTGATCATCACTAACGTGACCAATATTGTCCTCGATGTGCTGTTTGTGATTGGGCTTGGGTGGAAAGTTGAAGGTGCTGCGCTTGCCTCTGTGATTGCTGATTATTCTGGTTGTGGGTTCGGCTTCGCTTGTGTGCTTCATACGTGGCGTAAACAACATCTTCCACCGGTATTGGGCCTACTTAAAGTCAGTGGTGACGGGGTGATGCGTTTTGTGAAGCTCAATCGCGATATTTTCCTCCGTTCTTTATGTCTGCAAGCCAGTTTTACTTTTATGACTTTCCAAGGCGCCAGTTTTGGTGATCAAATTGTGGCAGCCAATGCAGTATTGATGAGCTTCTTAATGTTGATCTCTTATGGCATGGATGGCTTTGCGTATGCAATGGAAGCAATGGTAGGTAAAGCGATAGGTGCGAAAGATCGTCAACAATTGTCTCAATCTTTGATTGGTACATTCTTCTGGAGTTTAGTGATTTGTAGTGGTTTGACGTTGGTCTTTGCTTTTGCTGGCTCGCAACTGATCAATCTTATTACTGATATCGAAATTGTGCATGATACAGCGTTAGTTTACCTGCCTTGGTTGGTGGCGATGCCGCTTGTTTCAATGTGGTGCTTTTTACTCGATGGTATTTTTATTGGCGCAACCAAAGGTAAAGATATGCGTAATGGTATGTTTATCGCAACGAGCTGCTTCTTTGCTACCTTCTATCTTTTTGCAAGTTGGCAAAACCATGCGCTATGGCTTGCGATGTTAACCTTTATGTTAATGCGAGGAGTGACATTGGGCGTTATGTTTATCTCCCAATGGAAGCAAGACCGATTTTTTGCTTAAACCAGCCAAAAGCCGCTCAATTGAGCGGCTTTTGCATTTTCAGAATAGGCGATTTAAACCATTGAGCGCGGCGACGCGATAGGCTTCAGCCATGGTGGGATAGTTAAAGGTGGTATTAACGAAATACTCTATCGTATTCGCCTCACCTTTCTGTTCCATGATGGCTTGGCCGATATGAATGATTTCCGCTGCACGTTCGCCAAAACAATGAATACCCAAAATCTCTTTGGTTTCACGATGGAAGAGAATTTTTAGACTACCAATGTCTTTTCCGGCAATTTGAGCTCTCGCTAAATGTTTGAAAGACGAGCGCCCGACCTCATAAGGCACTTTCGCTGCAGTAAGCTCTTGCTCTGTTTTACCCACCGAACTGATTTCTGGAATGGTGTAGATGCCAGTCGGAATATCTTCAATCAGATAATTCTCAGCTTGTCCTTTAGTAATCGCTTGAGCAACAAAGCGACCTTGGTCATAGGCCGCACTCGCGAGACTAGGGTAGCCAATTACATCTCCGACTGCGTACACATGCTCAACTTCGGTTTGGTAGTTACTGTTTACCCTAAGTTGGCCACGAGAGTCTGCGGCAAGCCCAACCGCCTCGAGGTTTAGTTTATCCGTGTTACCTGTACGACCATTGGCATACAAAATACAGTCAGCTTTCATTTTCTTACCAGATTGCAAATGAACGATGACCCCGTCTTCAGTGGCTTCGATTTGCTCGTAAGTTTCATCGTTGCGGATGATCACGCCGCTGTTCCAGAAATGGTAAGAAAGCGCATCAGAGACTTCGTTATCTAAAAAGCTCAGTAGCCTATCACGAGTATTGACCAAATCGGTTTTGACCCCAAGACCACGAAAGATGGACGCATATTCGCAACCGATAACACCCGCACCATAAATAATGATGTGGCGAGGATCATGTTTGAGACTCAAGATTGAGTCGCTGTCATAGATGCGCTCATGAGTAAAGTCGACATTATCTGGTCGGTAAGGGCGCGAACCCGTTGCGATAACAAACTTATTTGCCCTGTAGAACTCTTCGCTGCCGTCGCTTTGCATCACCGCGACAGTATTACGATCTATAAAACGAGCTGAACCAAACAATAGCGTGCAGTCATTGCGATCATAAAAGCCTTGGCGTAAGCGCGTTTGTTTATCAATCACAGACTTAGCATGGTTGAGGATATTAGAGAAGGTAGAATGTAAGCTGGTGTTGTTTTTACAAAATAGCGGGTTGTTATTAAATTCTATGATGCGGCTTACGGCATGACGTAGAGCTTTAGAAGGAATGGTACCCCAGTGGGTACATCCGCCACCAACACTTATTTCTTTCTCAATAATAGCAACGTTAAGTCCTGCTTTGGTTAAACCCATAGCAGCCCCTTCACCGCCAGGACCACTTCCGATTACGATGACATCAAAATGATTGCTTCCGGGCATAACATCTTCCTTGTTATAGAGTTATTAACATTGCTTTATCGTGATTTTAACGAATTCTATGAAAGGGTAAATATTTGTCGTTCCAGAGGGTCGATGTGATCACGCGTAGAGCATGCAAATTGTGTCAACAACACTGCTTGAGATCTCTAAATTGAGGCAAAACGATTGTAATCACTGGTCAACTGCGGTTTATTCCCCATAACTAGGAAAGGCTTAATTCAAAAGGAGAATCATTGTATATTAAGAGAATCCCTTGTCAGGAAAGTAGAAATTAGAAAATGAAAACCATGGGAATTCGCGCACAGCAAAAAGAAAAAACGCGTCGCTCACTTGTTGACGCAGCATTCAGTCAGTTGAGTGCCGATAGAAGCTTTTCTAATTTAAGTCTTCGCGAAGTTGCACGCGAAGCTGGAATTGCACCGACCTCATTTTATCGCCATTTTAAAGATATGGATGAGTTAGGTTTAACCATGGTTGATGAAGGTGGCTTACTGCTTCGTCAATTGATGCGTCAAGCTCGTCAGCGTATTGCGAAAGAGGGTAGTGTTATTCGCACTTCGGTAGAGACCTTTATGGAATTTATCGAAAGTAGCCCAAACGTTTTTCGTCTACTCTTACGTGAGCGCTCAGGTACATCATTTGCATTTCGTACCGCTGTGGCGAGAGAAATTCAGCACTTTGTTGCTGAGATGACCGAATATTTGATCAGCACGGGGATGAGCCGTGATGAGGCGTTTACCCAAGCTGAAGCATCTGTAACTTTAGTATTTAGCTCTGGTGCTGAGGCACTAGATCTCGATCGACGTGACCGTGAAATTTTGGCGGAGCGTTTGATCATGCAATTGCGAATGATAGCCAAAGGGGCCTATTGGTATCGCAAAGAACGTGAACGTAACCGACTAAAAGGTGGGATAGATTAATGACAACTCAAAATAACCCAGTTAATCATGGATCGGAAAAAAAGACGTTAGTACTCGCTTTGATTGCAGGTATGTGTGGTGACGCATTGCTTTCTTGGATGACGATGAGCGAAGTCAGCTTTTCGATTTTTCCAATCATCGCGCTAGTACTCGCCGTGCAAGCACTCTACAAAGAATACTTAACTAATCCAGTATCGGAAGATATTCCACTGGTAGGCCTGGCGTGTTTCTTTGTCGGTGCCTTTGGTCACTCCGCTTTCTTAAAAGCGCAATATCCAGATTCAGGCTCTAATTTCTTTGCAATCCTAGTGTCGATGTTGTTGATGCTATGGATTGGTAAGAAGCTTGGCTATATGTCGAAGAAAGAAGAACACGCGGCAGAATAATTAGCCGCCATAAAAAAACGAGCCGGATGGCTCGTTTTTTTATATCTTCGCACAATATCGTTATTTGCGCTCTAGCATTACACCCGCTTCCATATGGTGGGTGTATGGGAACTGATCGAATAAAGCAAAACGAGTGACCTTGTGAGTCTCGCTCAATACTTCTAGGTTCTCTTGCAGTGTTTCAGGGTTGCATGAGATGTATAGAATACGCTCGTAACCCTGCACCATTTTACAAGTGTCGATATCCATACCTGAACGAGGAGGATCAACAAAGATAGTATTGCAGTTGTAGCTATTCAGATCGATCCCCGCATCTTTAAGACGACGGAACTCACGCTTGCCTTCGATAGCTTGAGTAAATTCTTCTGCTGATAGACGGATGATTTGTACGTTCTCAATTTCATTCGCCGCGATGTTGTATTGCGCTGACTCAACCGAAGGTTTGGCCAATTCAGTCGCCAACACACGGTCAAAGTTTTGTGCTAGTGCCAGTGAGAAGTTACCGTTACCGCAGTAAAGTTCAAGTAGATCGCCTTGACTATCTTGAGTACAGTCAATTGCCCACTCCAACATTTTAGTGGCAACTTTCGCATTCGGTTGGGTAAAGCTGTTCTCTACTTGCTGATAGATGTAAGGTTTGCCGTTTACATCTAGCTTCTCTACTACAAAATCACGATCCATTACGATCTTCATCTTACGGGCACGACCGATAAGATTTAGGTTAAAACCTTCATCATTAAGACGTTGCTTCAGTGCTTTTGCTTCTTCAATCCAAGCATCATCCAGTTGGCGATGGTAAAGAAGAGACACCAGTACTTCACCGCTCAATGTGGATAGAAAATCGACTTGGAACAACTTACGACGCAGAGATTCATTACTCTTCATCGCATCCATAAGTAGTGGCATCAGATCATTGATTAGACGACTTGCTGCTGGGAATTGGTCAACACGGTATTTTTCACGAGTTTCTTGGTTAAACATGATGTAGTACATGTCTTCACCTTCGTGCCACACGCGAAATTCTGCACGCATACGGTAGTGCTGCTCAGGAGATTCAAATACTTCCAACTCTGGCACATCGTATTGAGCAAACATCTGGTTTAGACGTTCTACTTTTTCTGCCAACTGTTGTTGGTAGTGCTGAGGGTTCACATCAAGAGTCGCCATATTAATAACCTTTGTATGGTGCAATTTATTTAAGAGCGCAGATTTTATTCGATATCAGCTATATGTCCAGTTTTGCAAGGAAATGGTTTGAATTGATTGTCTCAAAGCTGAGTTACTTGTGTGTTGTTACCTTAACAATAATAGAAGATTCAGATATTTGCTGGACAAATGACCAATTGCCCAATACCATTCTCGCGTAGCTGGTGCTATCTAGAAGTATAGATGGCTGAAAAGGGAATCTGGTGAAAATCCAGAACTGACGCGCAGCGGTAATAGAGAACGAACGCTCAAATGACACTGCCTCTGGTATGAGATGGGAAGTCGAGTTACTAGGTTAACAGCTCTAAAGTCCGAATACCTGCCAGCAACTGAGCAACACATTGGAAGTAACACTTCATGCTCAGTGGAATTTACGCGATTTAGGACAACAAAATGAACCAATCAATTTTGGCAGTGGCGGTGGCATCACTGCTTTCTTACACCTCTTATTCTTACGCCCAATCCAATACTGCAGATGAAACAATGGTGGTAACCGCTAACCGTTTTGAGCAGTCTCAAGCTTCTGCTTTGTCTAATGTAGAGATTATTACTCGTCAAGATATTGAACAAACGCAGGCTAAAACATTACCGGATATTCTCCGTCGTCTTACGGGAATTCAGTTGTCGCAGAATGGTGGGCGTGGTCAATTGGCGAGTATTTATGTGCGAGGAACCAACTCGGATCAAGTCCTTGTTTTGGTCGATGGCATCCGTTTCGCTCGCGCAGCAAAAGGTTCGGTTGATTTCAACCAAATCCCGTTAACTTACGTTGATCGAATTGAATACATTCGTGGTGCGCGCGCATCTCTTTATGGTTCGGAAGCGATTGGTGGTGTGATTAATATCATCACAGTGGCACGTTCTCAGCAGGAAGAAACAAAGCTTAGTGCAGGTCTTGGTAGCCTAGATTATCAGGAGTTAAGTTTACGTTCTGGTGTTGAAGTTGCTCAAGATGGTCAATTGAATGTTGCTGTCGGATATGAAAGTGATGATGGGTACAACGTAAAGCCAAAACCAGGCGTTAATGATGGCGATCGTCATGGGTTTGAAAGTAAAAATGCTCTAGTTGGTTATGTGCATGACCTCAATCAAAACTGGTCGCTATTTGCTAACGTTCGCGCTTATGAAAATATTTATCAATATGATAGTAGTTTTGGTAGTCACCAATACTATGAAGGCGAAAAAGATAATATTGCAGCGGCTCTAGGGGCTAAGTTTCAGTCTAACAAGCTGATGTCTGAGTTGACCTATAGCAAGCAAAAGCAAAAAGAATGGGACTACGAACAGAAAGAAGGTAAGCATTCTGGTCGTATTGGGGAATTAGAACAGCAAAATGTCCAATGGACGAATAGCTATCTGCTATCGGATAACATTGTGGTTGCGGGTGGTGTCGATTGGCGAGATGAGTCTTATGCGGATAAGGTTGCAAATGAAGAATTTGACCGAACCAATTCTGCGGCTTTTGCTGTTGTGAGCGCCAATGTTGATAAAGCAACGTTTGAATTGAGTGGGCGTGCCGATGATAACGAACAATTCGGAAAGCAGTACACTTATTCAATTGGGGCTGGGTATGAATTTATACCTGAGTTTGGTATTAAAAGTACGTTTGGTACGGCCTTTAAAGCTCCGGACCTATATCAACTCAATGATCCATATTCAGGGAATAAAACACTAGCGCCTGAAGAGTCTGATGCATGGGATATTACGATTGGCGGTGTCATTCAATCAGTAAGATGGTCTGTTACAGGTTACGATTACAAAATTGACAATATTATTGAATATAATTTCGACACATATAAATTCGCAAATATCGAAGGTAGAAGCCATATTCGCGGTATTGAAATGGTATCGGAGTTTGATACCGGTATTGTTCAACATCAGGTAAGTGCAGAATTCAAAGATCCTGAAGATGCTAATGGTAAACAGCTTTCGCGTCGTTCGAAGGAAATATACAAGTGGAATGCGTTAGTTGTATTCGATGAGGTGGATTGGTCGATTGGTTACCAATACATCGGTGAACGTCCTGATGGTTCTGATGAGTTACCTGCCTATTCGTTGTTTGATACAGCAGTAAGCTATTACGCAAATGAATCGACCACAATAAGTGCGCGAATTGATAATGTGTTCGATGAAGAATTTGAAACTGCAAAAGGTTACCCAGCAGCAGAGCGAGCCTACTACCTGAATGTGAACTACAAATTTTAGTTTCTAAACCGCCTTCGGGCGGTTTTTTCCTTTACGAGATAAAGAATGAAGAAAAACGTCATTGTTAGTTGGTCTTCCGGTAAAGATTCAACCCTAACTCTAGAGCGCTTAATCGAAAGCGATGATTACAAAGTTGTGGGCATCTTCACTACTCACCTAAAAGATGAAGTGCCATTTCAAGCGACACCACTTTCTGTTATCAAGATGCAAGCAGAATTACTTGCATTGCCATTAGTGACTATCGAACTACCAGCCGTTTTTCCTAGCAACGAGATTTATCAAAGCTTAGTCGTGGATGGATTAAGAAGCGCTAAGCTCGAGTTTAGCTGCGTAGCATTTGGCGACATGTTCTGTAATGGTATCGCTGAATACCGCCGTAGTTATATCGAGCCTGCTGGATGGGAGTGTGTATTCCCTCTAATGGGTGAAGACAGCGACAAACTCGCCAATGAAATTATCACTCGTGACATTAAAACCATGTTGGTCACAGCCGATGGCGAGCGAATATCTCGTCAGTTTTGTGGACGGTGGTATGATCAAGCGTTGTTAGCTGAGTTGCCGGTCGATGTTGATGTATGTGGAGAAAATGGAGAGTTTCATACGTTAGTTACCCAAACTCGCAGTTTTTCTGGTGAGATAGAACTGCAGTTATCTTCGGTAGAGCATGGTGAACGTTTCTCTCACCAAAGATACCAAGCGAAGATGTTGCGAAAAGCAAATCGCAGAGTATGATTTGCTGCATCTATATTACGGGAATAACTCAGTGACTCAGCAACCCAAAGTTCTGATCTTCGATTCGGGTGTCGGCGGCCTTTCTGTTTACAAAGAGATTGCAGCTTGTCTACCTCAGCTTGATTACTACTACTTATTTGATAATGCCGCATACCCTTATGGGGAGTTAGAGCGCCAAACTCTATTAGAGAGAGTCAATAAGTTAGTATCAGCGATGGTCGAAAAGCATCAGATTGATTTGGTGGTGATAGCTTGCAACACCGCAAGCACTATTGTGCTGCCGTCATTGCGTGATCTACTGACGATTCCAGTCGTTGGTGTTGTTCCGGCAATTAAGCCTGCATCTGTGCTGGCAAGTATAGCGGTTGGCCTTATTGCAACCCCTGCAACGGTTAAGCGCGAATATACTCATGAGCTAATCCGTAATTTTTCGCAAAACAAAACGGTCGAAATGCTGGGGTCGACACGCCTAGTAGATATTGCTGAAGAGAAGTTGCGTGGTCAGGCTGTATCTTTAGAAGAGATGGCACAACTGCTTGCGCCATTGGCGAATAAGATCGACGTGGCGGTATTGGGCTGTACTCATTTCCCATTAATAAAAGAAGAAATTCAAACGGTACTCGGTTCACAAGTCATGCTGGTGGATTCTGGAGAGGCGATCGCACGCAGAGTAAAGGATTTGCTGGCGTTGAATGAGAGTAATGAGACGAGTGGGGGAAGGGAGATTTATTCAAGCGCACCTCCTTGGCAAGAAGATGCGCTGAACCAGTCGTTAACTGAATTAGGTTTTAGTCCAGTTCGTCACTTTCATCTGGAGATTTAGGCTCATTCGCAATCCGCACTTTTAGAGTGCGCTGCATATAATCCTTCTCGTTTAATCCAGCGATGGCTGTTTCTGCGTCAGAGGCAGCCATAACAACAAAACCAAACCCTCTTCTTTTACCAGTACGTTTATCTTTCATTAAGCGCACAGCAAATACCTCACCATGCTTAGCAAACAATTCTTTCACGTGAGATTCGTTCGCTTTATATGGCAAGTTCCCTACATATAGAGTCTTAGTCGCCGGGTCGTTAAGTGGCGTTTCAATTTCTTTAGGGGTTGCATTAGAGAATTTCAAAACAAAAGCGGTCGCAACTACACCCAAAACAAAACTGATGGCAGGGGATATTTCTATTACAGAAAAGGCAATTCCACCGAGAACGGCGATTGCGATTATCATTACTATCGATTTATTTGAACTCATAATCAGAATACTACTTCTAGGTCAGAGAAAGTTAGATGTCTACATTTAACAAAATAGACACATCGAATCTTACGTATATGCTTGTCCTTTTTCCAATATATTGATGTGACATGTCTCAAATGTTGATATTTTATCCTATTTTAATGATTTGCCGTCTTTTTAGGCGATCGAAATAAAATTGTCAAAAAAGGCTTGTCATGTTTTAAAACCTCCCTATAATGCCGCCTCACCGACACGGAGTGAGACGCAAGTCACGGTTCGGGTGGTAATAAGAGTTTAAGAAAGTTTGAAAAAACGCTTGACTCTCAAATTAAAAAGCGTATCTTACGCACCCCTAGCAACGAGGCACTGAAGTGGTGAGTTGGCTAGGAAAGCTCTTTAAAAATAAGAACCTATCAATCTGTGTGGGCACTCGTTGATGATAATCCAATTAGAAGCTTAGGCTTCAAATTGATTTCAATGAACTGAGTGACCAATCGATACTTAGTATCGGCACAGTCAATTCAACATTACTATGTAATGTAATCAGTATTCATTGAGTCACAAAATCTTAAATTGAAGAGTTTGATCATGGCTCAGATTGAACGCTGGCGGCAGGCCTAACACATGCAAGTCGAGCGGCAGCGACAACATTGAACCTTCGGGGGATTTGTTGGGCGGCGAGCGGCGGACGGGTGAGTAATGCCTAGGAAATTGCCCTGATGTGGGGGATAACCATTGGAAACGATGGCTAATACCGCATGATGCCTACGGGCCAAAGAGGGGACCTTCGGGCCTCGCGTCAGGATATGCCTAGGTGGGATTAGCTAGTTGGTGAGGTAAGGGCTCACCAAGGCGACGATCCTAGCTGGTCTGAGAGGATGATCAGCCACACTGGAACTGAGACACGGTCCAGACTCCTACGGGAGGCAGCAGTGGGGAATATTGCACAATGGGCGCAAGCCTGATGCAGCCATGCCGCGTGTATGAAGAAGGCCTTCGGGTTGTAAAGTACTTTCAGTCGTGAGGAAGGTTCATGCGTTAATAGCGTATGGATTTGACGTTAGCGACAGAAGAAGCACCGGCTAACCCGTGCCAGCAGCCGCGGTAATACGGAGGGTGCGAGCGTTAATCGGAATTACTGGGCGTAAAGCGCATGCAGGTGGTTAGTTAAGTCAGATGTGAAAGCCCGGGGCTCAACCTCGGAATTGCATTTGAAACTGGCTGACTAGAGTACTGTAGAGGGGGGTAGAATTTCAGGTGTAGCGGTGAAATGCGTAGAGATCTGAAGGAATACCGGTGGCGAAGGCGGCCCCCTGGACAGATACTGACACTCAGATGCGAAAGCGTGGGGAGCAAACAGGATTAGATACCCTGGTAGTCCACGCCGTAAACGATGTCTACTTGAGGTTGTGGCCTTGAGCCGTGGCTTTCGGAGCTAACGCGTTAAGTAGACCGCCTGGGGAGTACGGTCGCAAGATTAAAACTCAAATGAATTGACGGGGGCCCGCACAAGCGGTGGAGCATGTGGTTTAATTCGATGCAACGCGAAGAACCTTACCTACTCTTGACATCCATAGAACTTAGCAGAGATGCTTTGGTGCCTTCGGGAACTATGAGACAGGTGCTGCATGGCTGTCGTCAGCTCGTGTTGTGAAATGTTGGGTTAAGTCCCGCAACGAGCGCAACCCTTATCCTTGTTTGCCAGCGAGTAATGTCGGGAACCCAGGGAGACTGCCGGTGATAAACCGGAGGAAGGTGGGGACGACGTCAAGTCATCATGGCCCTTACGAGTAGGCTACACGTGCTACAATGGCGTATACAGAGGGCTGCCAACTCGCGAGAGTGAGCGAATCCCAAAAAGTACGTCGTAGTCCGGATTGGAGTCTGCAACTCGACTCCATGAAGTCGGAATCGCTAGTAATCGTGGATCAGAATGCCACGGTGAATACGTTCCTGGCCTTGTACACACCGCCCGTCACACCATGGGAGTGGGCTGCAAAGAAGTGGGTAGTTTAACCTTCGAGGACGCTCACCACTTTGTGGTTCATGACTGGGGTGAAGTCGTAACAAGGTAGCGCTAGGGGAACCTGGCGCTGGATCACCTCCTTATACGATGATTATTGCGATGAGTGTTCACACAGATTGATGGTTTTGAAGCGAATGCTTCGAGCTATTATTGCTCTTTAACAATTTGGAAAGCTGACAAAACAACAATTTATTGTTGTTTGTAAAGTTCTCAAAGTATTCATTTATGAATACAACTAAAAACACATTCAAGTGTTCTTGGAATTTGAGTCCGGCAAAATCGAGTCTGCATCATGTATAAAAATTGCAGACAACTTTGGTGATTTGATTATCAACTCGAAACTCCTTCGGGTTGTATGGTTAAGTGACTAAGCGTACACGGTGGATGCCTTGGCAGTCAGAGGCGATGAAGGACGTATTAACTTGCGATAAGCCCAGATTAGGCAGTAAAAGCCACTTGAGTCTGGGATTTCCGAATGGGGAAACCCACTTACATAAGTAAGTATCGTTACGTGAATACATAGCGTAACGAGGCGAACCGGGGGAACTGAAACATCTAAGTACCCCGAGGAAAAGAAATCAACCGAGATTCCGAAAGTAGCGGCGAGCGAAATTGGACTAGCCCTTAAGCTTTACACGCGTTAGACGAACGGTCTGGAAAGTCCGACGATACAGGGTGATAGTCCCGTAGTTGACGATGTGTGTTCAGTGAAATCGAGTAGGGCGGGACACGTGTTATCCTGTCTGAATATGGGGGGACCATCCTCCAAGGCTAAATACTACTGACTGACCGATAGTGAACCAGTACCGTGAGGGAAAGGCGAAAAGAACCCCTGTGAGGGGAGAAATAGAACCTGAAACCGTGTACGTACAAGCAGGAGCAGGCTTTGTCCTGTGACTGCGTACCTTTGTATAATGGGTCAGCGACTTATATTCAGTGGCAAGGTTAACCATCTAGGGGAGCCGTAGGAAACCGAGTCTTAACTGGGCGTTCAGTCTCTGGATATAGACCCGAAACCAGGTGATTCAGCCATGGGCAGGTTGAAGGTTGAGTAACATCAACTGGAGGACCGAACCGACTAATGTTGAAAAATTAGCGGATGACTTGTGGCTAGGGTGAAAGGCCAATCAAACCTGGAGATAGCTGGTTCTCCCGAAAGCTATTTAGGTAGCGCCTCGGACGAATACTACTGGGGTAGAGCACTGTTAAGGCTAGGGGTCATCCCGACTTACCAACCCTTTGCAAACCCGAATACCAGTAAGTACTATCCGGGAGACACGGCGGGTGCTAACGTCCGTCGTGAGAGGGAAACAACCCAGACCGCCAGCTAAGGTCCCAAATTATAGCTAAGTGGGAAACGATGTGGGAAGGCTTAGACAGCTAGGATGTTGGCTTAGAAGCAGCCATCATTTAAAGAAAGCGTAATAGCTCACTAGTCGAGTCGGCCTGCGCGGAAGATGTAACGGGCTAAGCTATAAACCGAAGCTGCGGCAATAACTTTAGTTATTGGGTAGGGGAGTTCTGTAAGCCGTTGAAGGTGTGTTGTAAAGCATGCTGGAGGTATCAGAAGTGCGAATGCTGACATGAGTAACGATAAAGGGGTGAAAACCTCCTCGCCGGAAGACCAAGGGTTCCTGTCCAACGTTAATCGGGCAGGGTAAGTCGACCCTGGCGAGGCCGAAAGGCGTAGTCGATGGGAAACGGGTTAATATTCCCGTACTTTTACAATTGCGATGGGGACGGAGAAGGCTAGGTGGGCCTGGCGACGGTTGTCCAGGTTCAAGTGCGTAGGCTTAAGAGTTAGGTAAATCCGGCTCTTTTTAAGGCTGAGACACGACGTCGAGCTACTACGGTAGTGAAGTCATTGATGCCATGCTTCCAGGAAAAGCCTCTAAGCTTCAGATTGTAAGGAATCGTACCCCAAACCGACACAGGTGGTCGGGTAGAGAATACCAAGGCGCTTGAGAGAACTCGGGTGAAGGAACTAGGCAAAATGGTACCGTAACTTCGGGAGAAGGTACGCTCTTGACGGTGAAGTCCCTTGCGGATGGAGCTATTGAGAGTCGCAGATACCAGGTGGCTGCAACTGTTTATTAAAAACACAGCACTGTGCAAAATCGTAAGATGACGTATACGGTGTGACGCCTGCCCGGTGCCGGAAGGTTAATTGATGGGGTTAGACTTCGGTCGAAGCTCTTGATCGAAGCCCCGGTAAACGGCGGCCGTAACTATAACGGTCCTAAGGTAGCGAAATTCCTTGTCGGGTAAGTTCCGACCTGCACGAATGGCGTAATGATGGCCACGCTGTCTCCACCCGAGACTCAGTGAAATTGAAATCGCTGTGAAGATGCAGTGTACCCGCGGCTAGACGGAAAGACCCCGTGAACCTTTACTACAGCTTGGCACTGAACATTGACCCTACATGTGTAGGATAGGTGGGAGGCTTTGAAGCAAGTACGCCAGTATTTGTGGAGCCGTCCTTGAAATACCACCCTTGTAGTGTTGATGTTCTAACGTCGACCCTAATCGGGGTTACGGACAGTGCCTGGTGGGTAGTTTGACTGGGGCGGTCTCCCAAAGAGTAACGGAGGAGCACGAAGGTGGGCTAATCACGGTTGGACATCGTGAGGTTAGTGCAATGGCATAAGCCCGCTTAACTGCGAGAATGACGGTTCGAGCAGGTGCGAAAGCAGGTCATAGTGATCCGGTGGTTCTGAATGGAAGGGCCATCGCTCAACGGATAAAAGGTACCCGGGGATAACAGGCTGATACCGCCCAAGAGTTCATATCGACGGCGGTGTTTGGCACCTCGATGTCGGCTCATCACATCCTGGGGCTGAAGTCGGTCCCAAGGGTATGGCTGTTCGCCATTTAAAGTGGTACGCGAGCTGGGTTTAGAACGTCGTGAGACAGTTCGGTCCCTATCTGCCGTGGGCGTTGGAGAATTGAAAGGGGCTGCTCCTAGTACGAGAGGACCGGAGTGGACGAACCTCTGGTGTTCGGGTTGTGTCGCCAGACGCATTGCCCGGTAGCTAAGTTCGGAATCGATAACCGCTGAAAGCATCTTAGCGGGAAGCGAGCCTTGAGATGAGTTCTCCTGATACTTTAAGTATCCTAAAGGGTTGTCGGAGACTACGACGTTGATAGGTCAGGTGTGTAAGTGCTGTGAGGCATTGAGCTAACTGATACTAATTGCCCGTGAGGCTTAACCATACAACACCCAAGGGGTTTTGATTGGACTCAAATAGAACATTGAATGTGTAAGAACTGAAAACAGCTTTCCGAATTAAAGAATTTGCTTGGCGACCATAGCGATTTGGACCCACCTGATTCCATGCCGAACTCAGAAGTGAAACGAATTAGCGCCGATGGTAGTGTGGGGCTTCCCCATGTGAGAGTAGGACATCGCCAGGCTTTATTTCGCACTTGCTTATTTAATAAGCAAGTCACCATAAAGTTTTAAGAAAACTTAGAATTTTATGTTGACTTTCAAAGTGGGAAGCGTATTATACGCACCTCGCTGAGATGCTAAGGCATTGAAAGCAAAGCTCTTTAACAATATAAACCTATCAATCTGTGTGGGCACTCGTTGATGATAATCCAATTAGAAGCTTAGGCTTCAAATTGATTTCAATGAACTGAGTGACCAATTCGATACTTAGTATCGGCACAGTCAATTCAACATTACTATGTAATGTAATCAGTATTCATTGAGTCACAAAATCTTAAATTGAAGAGTTTGATCATGGCTCAGATTGAACGCTGGCGGCAGGCCTAACACATGCAAGTCGAGCGGCAGCGACAACATTGAACCTTCGGGGGATTTGTTGGGCGGCGAGCGGCGGACGGGTGAGTAATGCCTAGGAAATTGCCCTGATGTGGGGGATAACCATTGGAAACGATGGCTAATACCGCATGATGCCTACGGGCCAAAGAGGGGGACCTTCGGGCCTCTCGCGTCAGGATATGCCTAGGTGGGATTAGCTAGTTGGTGAGGTAAGGCTCACCAAGGCGACGATCCCTAGCTGGTCTGAGAGGATGATCAGCCACACTGGAACTGAGACACGGTCCAGACTCCTACGGGAGGCAGTGGGGAATATTGCACAATGGGCGCAAGCCTGATGCAGCCATGCCGCGTGTATGAAGAAGGCCTTCGGGTTGTAAAGTACTTTCAGTCGTGAGGAAGGTTCATGCGTTAATAGCGTATGGATTTGACGTTAGCGACAGAAGAAGCACCGGCTAACTCGTGCCAGCAGCCGCGGTAATACGGAGGGTGCGAGCGTTAATCGGAATTACTGGGCGTAAAGCGCATGCAGGTGGTTAGTTAAGTCAGATGTGAAAGCCCGGGGCTCAACCTCGGAATTGCATTTGAAACTGGCTGACTAGAGTACTGTAGAGGGGGGTAGAATTTCAGGTGTAGCGGTGAAATGCGTAGAGATCTGAAGGAATACCGGTGGCGAAGGCGGCCCCCTGGACAGATACTGACACTCAGATGCGAAAGCGTGGGGAGCAAACAGGATTAGATACCCTGGTAGTCCACGCCGTAAACGATGTCTACTTGGAGGTTGTGGCCTTGAGCCGTGGCTTTCGGAGCTAACGCGTTAAGTAGACCGCCTGGGGAGTACGGTCGCAAGATTAAAACTCAAATGAATTGACGGGGGCCCGCACAAGCGGTGGAGCATGTGGTTTAATTCGATGCAACGCGAAGAACCTTACCTACTCTTGACATCCATAGAACTTAGCAGAGATGCTTTGGTGCCTTCGGGAACTATGAGACAGGTGCTGCATGGCTGTCGTCAGCTCGTGTTGTGAAATGTTGGGTTAAGTCCCGCAACGAGCGCAACCCTTATCCTTGTTTGCCAGCGAGTAATGTCGGGAACTCAGGGAGACTGCCGGTGATAAACCGGAGGAAGGTGGGGACGACGTCAAGTCATCATGGCCCTTACGAGTAGGGCTACACGTGCTACAATGGCGTATACAGAGGGCTGCCAACTCGCGAGAGTGAGCGAATCCCAAAAGTACGTCGTAGTCCGGATTGAGTCTGCAACTCGACTCCATGAAGTCGGAATCGCTAGTAATCGTGGATCAGAATGCCACGGTGAATACGTTCCCGGCCTTGTACACACCGCCCGTCACACCATGGGAGTGGGCTGCAAAAGAAGTGGGTAGTTTAACCTTCGGGAGGACGCTCACCACTTTGTGGTTCATGACTGGGGTGAAGTCGTAACAAGGTAGCGCTAGGGGAACCTGGCGCTGGATCACCTCCTTATACGATGATTATTGCGATGAGTGTTCACACAGATTGATGGTTTTGAAGCAAATGCTTCGAGCTATTATTGCTCTTTAACAATTTGAAAGCTGACAAAACAACAATTTATTGTTGTTTGTAAAGTTCTCAAAGTATTCATTTATTGAATACAACTAAAACACATTCAAGTGTTCTTGGAATTTGAGTCCGGCAAAATCGAGTCTGCATCATGTATAAAATTGCAGACAACTTTGGTGATTTGATTATCAACTCGAAACTCCTTCGGGTTGTATGGTTAAGTGACTAAGCGTACACGGTGGATGCCTTGGCAGTCAGAGGCGATGAAGGACGTATTAACTTGCGATAAGCCCAGATTAGGCAGTAAAGCCACTTGAGTCTGGGATTTCCGAATGGGGAAACCCACTTACATAGTAAGTATCGTTACGTGAATACATAGCGTAACGAGGCGAACCGGGGAACTGAAACATCTAAGTACCCCGAGGAAAGAAATCAACCGAGATTCCGAAAGTAGCGGCGAGCGAAATTGGACTAGCCCTAAGCTTTACACGCGTTAGACGAACGGTCTGGAAAGTCCGACGATACAGGGTGATAGTCCCGTAGTTGACGATGTGTGTTCAGTGAAATCGAGTAGGGCGGGACACGTGTTATCCTGTCTGAATATGGGGACCATCCTCCAAGGCTAAATACTACTGACTGACCGATAGTGAACCAGTACCGTGAGGGAAAGGCGAAAAGAACCCTGTGAGGGGAGTGAAATAGAACCTGAAACCGTGTACGTACAAGCAGTAGGAGCAGGCTTTGTCCTGTGACTGCGTACCTTTTGTATAATGGGTCAGCGACTTATATTCAGTGGCAAGGTTAACCATCTAGGGGAGCCGTAGGGAAACCGAGTCTTAACTGGGCGTTCAGTCTCTGGATATAGACCCGAAACCAGGTGATCTAGCCATGGGCAGGTTGAAGGTTGAGTAACATCAACTGGAGGACCGAACCGACTAATGTTGAAAAATTAGCGGATGACTTGTGGCTAGGGGTGAAAGGCCAATCAAACCTGGAGATAGCTGGTTCTCCCCGAAAGCTATTTAGGTAGCGCCTCGGACGAATACTACTGGGGGTAGAGCACTGTTAAGGCTAGGGGGTCATCCCGACTTACCAACCCTTTGCAAACTCCGAATACCAGTAAGTACTATCCGGGAGACACACGGCGGGTGCTAACGTCCGTCGTGGAGAGGGAAACAACCCAGACCGCCAGCTAAGGTCCCAAATTATAGCTAAGTGGGAAACGATGTGGGAAGGCTTAGACAGCTAGGATGTTGGCTTAGAAGCAGCCATCATTTAAAGAAAGCGTAATAGCTCACTAGTCGAGTCGGCCTGCGCGGAAGATGTAACGGGGCTAAGCTATAAACCGAAGCTGCGGCAATAACTTTTAGTTATTGGGTAGGGGAGCGTTCTGTAAGCCGTTGAAGGTGTGTTGTAAAGCATGCTGGAGGTATCAGAAGTGCGAATGCTGACATGAGTAACGATAAAGGGTGAAAACCTCCTCGCCGGAAGACCAAGGGTTCCTGTCCAACGTTAATCGGGGCAGGTAAGTCGACCCTAAGGCGAGGCCGAAAGGCGTAGTCGATGGGAAACGGGTTAATATTCCCGTACTTCTTACAATTGCGATGGGGACGGAGAAGGCTAGGTGGGCCTGGCGACGGTTGTCCAGGTTCAAGTGCGTAGGCTTAAGAGTTAGGTAAATCCGGCTCTTTTAAGGCTGAGACACGACGTCGAGCTACTACGGTAGTGAAGTCATTGATGCCATGCTTCCAGGAAAAGCCTCTAAGCTTCAGATTGTAAGGAATCGTACCCCAAACCGACACAGGTGGTCGGGTAGAGAATACCAAGGCGCTTGAGAGAACTCGGGTGAAGGAACTAGGCAAAATGGTACCGTAACTTCGGGAGAAGGTACGCTCTTGACGGTGAAGTCCCTCGCGGATGGAGCTATTGAGAGTCGCAGATACCAGGTGGCTGCAACTGTTTATTAAAACACAGCACTGTGCAAAATCGTAAGATGACGTATACGGTGTGACGCCTGCCCGGTGCCGGAAGGTTAATTGATGGGGTTAGACTTCGGTCGAAGCTCTTGATCGAAGCCCCGGTAAACGGCGGCCGTAACTATAACGGTCCTAAGGTAGCGAAATTCCTTGTCGGGTAAGTTCCGACCTGCACGAATGGCGTAATGATGGCCACGCTGTCTCCACCCGAGACTCAGTGAAATTGAAATCGCTGTGAAGATGCAGTGTACCCGCGGCTAGACGGAAAGACCCCGTGAACCTTTACTACAGCTTGGCACTGAACATTGACCCTACATGTAGGATAGGTGGGAGGCTTTGAAGCAAGTACGCCAGTATTTGTGGAGCCGTCCTTGAAATACCACCCTTGTAGTGTTGATGTTCTAACGTCGACCCCTAATCGGGGTTACGGACAGTGCCTGGTGGGTAGTTTGACTGGGGCGGTCTCCTCCCAAAGAGTAACGGAGGAGCACGAAGGTGGGCTAATCACGGTTGGACATCGTGAGGTTAGTGCAATGGCATAAGCCCGCTTAACTGCGAGAATGACGGTTCGAGCAGGTGCGAAAGCAGGTCATAGTGATCCGGTGGTTCTGAATGGAAGGGCCATCGCTCAACGGATAAAAGGTACTCCGGGGATAACAGGCTGATACCGCCCAAGAGTTCATATCGACGGCGGTGTTTGGCACCTCGATGTCGGCTCATCACATCCTGGGGCTGAAGTCGGTCCCAAGGGTATGGCTGTTCGCCATTTAAAGTGGTACGCGAGCTGGGTTTAGAACGTCGTGAGACAGTTCGGTCCCTATCTGCCGTGGGCGTTGGAGAATTGAAAGGGGCTGCTCCTAGTACGAGAGGACCGGAGTGGACGAACCTCTGGTGTTCGGGTTGTGTCGCCAGACGCATTGCCCGGTAGCTAAGTTCGGAATCGATAACCGCTGAAAGCATCTAAGCGGGAAGCGAGCCTTGAGATGAGTTCTCCTGATACTTTAAGTATCCTAAAGGGTTGTCGGAGACTACGACGTTGATAGGTCAGGTGTGTAAGTGCTGTGAGGCATTGAGCTAACTGATACTAATTGCCCGTGAGGCTTAACCATACAACACCCAAGGGTTTTGATTGGACTCAAACAGAACATTGAATGTGTAAGAACGAAAACAGCTTTCCGAATTAAAGAATTTGCTTGGCGACCATAGCGATTTGGACCCACCTGATTCCATGCCGAACTCAGAAGTGAAACGAATTAGCGCCGATGGTAGTGTGGGCTTCCCATGTGAGAGTAGGACATCGCCAGGCTTTATTTCGCACTTGCTTATTTAATAAGCAAGTCACCATAAAGTTTTAAGAAAACTTAGAATTTTATGTTGACTTTCAAAGTGGGAAGCGTATTATACGCACCTCGCTGAGATGCTAAGGCATTGAAAGCAAAGCTCTTTAACAATATAAACCTATCAATCTGTGTGGGCACTCGTTGATGATAATCCAATTAGAAGCTTAGGCTTCAAATTGATTTCAATGAACTGAGTGACCAATTCGATACTTAGTATCGGCACAGTCAATTCAACATTACTATGTAATGTAATCAGTATTCATTGAGTCACAAAATCTTAAATTGAAGAGTTTGATCATGGCTCAGATTGAACGCTGGCGGCAGGCCTAACACATGCAAGTCGAGCGGCAGCGACAACATTGAACCTTCGGGGGATTTGTTGGGCGGCGAGCGGCGGACGGGTGAGTAATGCCTAGGAAATTGCCCTGATGTGGGGGATAACCATTGGAAACGATGGCTAATACCGCATGATGCCTACGGGCCAAAGAGGGGACCTTCGGGCCTCGCGTCAGGATATGCCTAGGTGGGATTAGCTAGTTGGTGAGGTGGGCTCACCAAGGCGACGATCCCTAGCTGGTCTGAGAGGATGATCAGCCACACTGGAACTGAGACACGGTCCAGACTCCTACGGGAGGCAGCAGTGGGGAATATTGCACAATGGGCGCAAGCCTGATGCAGCCATGCCGCGTGTATGAAGAAGGCCTTCGGGTTGTAAAGTACTTTCAGTCGTGAGGAAGGTTCATGCGTTAATAGCGTATGGATTTGACGTTAGCGACAGAAGAAGCACCGGCTAACTCCGTGCCAGCAGCCGCGGTAATACGGAGGGTGCGAGCGTTAATCGGAATTACTGGGCGTAAAGCGCATGCAGGTGGTTAGTTAAGTCAGATGTGAAAGCCCGGGGCTCAACCTCGGAATTGCATTTGAAACTGGCTGACTAGAGTACTGTAGAGGGGGGTAGAATTTCAGGTGTAGCGGTGAAATGCGTAGAGATCTGAAGGAATACCGGTGGCGAAGGCGGCCCCCTGGACAGATACTGACACTCAGATGCGAAAGCGTGGGGAGCAAACAGGATTAGATACCCTGGTAGTCCACGCCGTAAACGATGTCTACTTGAGGTTGTGGCCTTGAGCCGTGGCTTTCGGAGCTAACGCGTTAAGTAGACCGCCTGGGGAGTACGGTCGCAAGATTAAAACTCAAATGAATTGACGGGGCCCACAAGCGGTGGAGCATGTGGTTTAATTCGATGCAACGCGAAGAACCTTACCTACTCTTGACATCCATAGAACTTAGCAGAGATGCTTTGGTGCCTTCGGGAACTATGAGACAGGTGCTGCATGGCTGTCGTCAGCTCGTGTTGTGAAATGTTGGGTTAAGTCCCGCAACGAGCGCAACCCTTATCCTTGTTTGCCAGCGAGTAATGTCGGGAACTCCAGGGAGACTGCCGGTGATAAACCGGAGGAAGGTGGGGACGACGTCAAGTCATCATGGCCCTTACGAGTAGGGCTACACACGTGCTACAATGGCGTATACAGAGGGCTGCCAACTCGCGAGAGTGAGCGAATCCCAAAAAGTACGTCGTAGTCCGGATTGGAGTCTGCAACTCGACTCCATGAAGTCGGAATCGCTAGTAATCGTGGATCAGAATGCCACGGTGAATACGTTCCCGGGCCTTGTACACACCGCCCGTCACACCATGGGAGTGGGCTGCAAAAGAAGTGGGTAGTTTAACCTTCGGGAGGACGCTCACCACTTTGTGGTTCATGACTGGGGTGAAGTCGTAACAAGGTAGCGCTAGGGGAACCTGGCGCTGGATCACCTCCTTATACGATGATTATCGTGATGAGTGTCCACACAGATTGATGGTTTATAAAGTAAAGAGAATGAAGATTTCCCAAATCTTTAAATCCAGTGTCCCGTTCGTCTAGAGGTTTAGGACACCGCCCTTTCAATGGCGGTGTAACAGGGTTCGACTCCCTACGGGATACCATCTTTAAAGGTTTTTCCTTAAGAATCTTTAAAAATGGTTTTGAAAGAAATCAAGCTCTTTAACAATTTGGAAAGCTGACAAAACAACAATTTATTGTTGTTTGTAAAGTTCTCAAAGTATTCATTTATGAATACAACTAAAACACATTCAAGTGTTCTTGGAATTTGAGTCCGGCAAAATCGAGTCTGCATCATGTATAAAATTGCAGACAACTTTGGTGATTTGATTATCAACTCGAAACTCCTTCGGGTTGTATGGTTAAGTGACTAAGCGTACACGGTGGATGCCTTGGCAGTCAGAGGCGATGAAGGACGTATTAACTTGCGATAAGCCCAGATTAGGCAGTAAAGCCACTTGAGTCTGGGATTTCCGAATGGGAAACCCACTTACATAAGTAAGTATCGTTACGTGAATACATAGCGTAACGAGGCGAACCGGGGAACTGAAACATCTAAGTACCCGAGGAAAAGAAATCAACCGAGATTCCGAAAGTAGCGGCGAGCGAAATTGGACTAGCCCTAAGCTTTACACGCGTTAGACGAACGGTCTGGAAAGTCCGACGATACAGGGTGATAGTCCCGTAGTTGACGATGTGTGTTCAGTGAAATCGAGTAGGGCGGGACACGTGTTATCCTGTCTGAATATGGGGACCATCCTCCAAGGCTAAATACTACTGACTGACCGATAGTGAACCAGTACCGTGAGGGAAAGGCGAAAAGAACCCCGTGAGGGAGTGAAATAGAACCTGAAACCGTGTACGTACAAGCAGTAGGAGCAGGCTTTGTCCTGTGACTGCGTACCTTTGTATAATGGGTCAGCGACTTATATTCAGTGGCAAGGTTAACCATCTAGGGAGCCGTAGGGAAACCGAGTCTTAACTGGGCGTTCAGTCTCTGGATATAGACCCGAAACCAGGTGATTCAGCCATGGGCAGGTTGAAGGTTGAGTAACATCAACTGGAGGACCGAACCGACTAATGTTGAAAAATTAGCGGATGACTTGTGGCTAGTGAAAGGCCAATCAAACCTGGAGATAGCTGGTTCTCCCGAAAGCTATTTAGGTAGCGCCTCGGACGAATACTACTGGGGTAGAGCACTGTTAAGGGGGTCATCCCGACTTACCAACCCTTTGCAAACCCGAATACCAGTAAGTACTATCCGGGAGACACACGGGTGCTAACGTCCGTCGTGGAGAGAAACAACCCAGACCGCCAGCTAAGGTCCCAAATTATAGCTAAGTGGGAAACGATGTGGGAAGGCTTAGACAGCTAGGATGTTGGCTTAGAAGCAGCCATCATTTAAAGAAAGCGTAATAGCTCACTAGTCGAGTCGGCCTGCGCGGAAGATGTAACGGGGCTAAGCTATAAACCGAAGCTGCGGCAATTTTAGTTATTGGGTAGGGGAGCGTTCTGTAAGCCGTTGAAGGTGTGTTGTAAAGCATGCTGGAGGTATCAGAAGTGCGAATGCTGACATGAGTAACGATAAAGGGTGAAAACCCTCGCCGGAAGACCAGGGTTCCTGTCCAACGTTAATCGGGCAGGGTAAGTCGACCCCAAGGCGAGGCCGAAAGGCGTAGTCGATGGGAAACGGGTTAATATTCCCGTACTTCTACAATTGCGATGGGGGACGGAGAAGGCTAGGTGGGCCTGGCGACGGTTGTCCAGGTTCAAGTGCGTAGGCTTAAGAGTTAGGTAAATCCGGCTCTTTTAAGGCTGAGACACGACGTCGAGCTACTACGGTAGTGAAGTCATTGATGCCATGCTTCCAGGAAAGCCCCTAAGCTTCAGATTGGGGAATCGTACCCCAAACCGACACAGGTGGTCGGGTAGAGAATACCAAGGCGCTTGAGAGAACTCGGGTGAAGGAACTAGGCAAAATGGTACCGTAACTTCGGGAGAAGGTACGCTCTTGACGGTGAAGTCCCTCGCGGATGGAGCTATTGAGAGTCGCAGATACCAGGTGGCTGCAACTGTTTATTAAAACACAGCACTGTGCAAAATCGTAAGATGACGTATACGGTGTGACGCCTGCCCGGTGCCGGAAGGTTAATTGATGGGGTTAGACTTCGGTCGAAGCTCTTGATCGAAGCCCGGTAAACGGCGGCCGTAACTATAACGGTCCTAAGGTAGCGAAATTCCTTGTCGGGTAAGTTCCGACCTGCACGAATGGCGTAATGATGGCCACGCTGTCTCCACCCGAGACTCAGTGAAATTGAAATCGCTGTGAAGATGCAGTGTACCCGCGCTAGACGGAAAGACCCCGTGAACCTTTACTACAGCTTGGCACTGAACATTGACCCTACATGTAGGATAGGTGGAGGCTTTGAAGCAAGTACGCCAGTATTTGTGGAGCCGTCCTTGAAATACCACCCTGTAGTGTTGATGTTCTAACGTCGACCCCTAATCGGGGTTACGGACAGTGCCTGGTGGTTTGACTGGGGCGGTCTCCTCCCAAGAGTAACGGAGGAGCACGAAGGTGGGCTAATCACGGTTGGACATCGTGAGGTTAGTGCAATGGCATAAGCCCGCTTAACTGCGAGAATGACGGTTCGAGCAGGTGCGAAAGCAGGTCATAGTGATCCGGTGGTTCTGAATGGAAGGGCCATCGCTCAACGGATAAAAGGTACCCGGGGATAACAGGCTGATACCGCCCAAGAGTTCATATCGACGGCGGTGTTTGGCACCTCGATGTCGGCTCATCACATCCTGGAAGCGAAGTCAAGGGTAGGGTGGCTGTTCGCCATTTAAAGTGGTACGCGAGCTGGGTTTAGAACGTCGTGAGACAGTTCGGTCCCTATCTGCCGTGGGCGTTGGAGAATTGAAAGGGCTGCTCCTAGTACGAGAGGACCGGAGGACGAACCTCTGGTGTTCGGGTTGTGTCGCCAGACGCATTGCCCGGTAGCTAAGTTCGGAATCGATAACCGCTGAAAGCATCTAAGCGGGAAGCGAGCCTGAGATGAGTTCTCCTGATACTTTAAGTATCCTAAAGGGTTGTCGGAGACTACGACGTTGATAGGTCAGGTGTGTAAGTGCTGTGAGGCATTGAGCTAACTGATACTAATTGCCCGTGAGGCTTAACCATACAACACCCAAGGGGTTTTGATTGGACTCAAATAGAACATTGAATGTGTAAGAACTGAAAACAGCTTTCCGAATTAAAGAATTTGCTTGGCGACCATAGCGATTTGGACCCACCTGATTCCATGCCGAACTCAGAAGTGAAACGAATTAGCGCCGATGGTAGTGTGGGGCTTCCCCATGTGAGAGTAGGACATCGCCAGGCTTTAAATTATGAACACTTGTCAGCGACGACAAGTAGTCCACTGCGGAGTGGTAGTTCAGTTGGTTAGAATACCGGCCTGTCACGCCGGGGGTCGCGGGTTCGAGTCCCGTCCACCCGCCACTTATTTAACCCGATGCGAAAGCGTCGGGTTTTTAATATCTGAAGAAAAGTTCCTTGCAAAGGAATCGAGTCCCACTGGATTGCCAGCCCAGCAGCTCCGCCACTTATTGTAAAGCCCTCACTAGGCGTGTCCGCAAGAAATCGCAGAGCTTTTTTACATTCAATGAAAATCAAATTGGAACGCTCGATATCTTAGCTATCTACATCGCTTTGGGATGTATCTGTAGCGATCGTCTATTATTCCGTAGTGAAACCTTCCTACTTAAACTTTCTGCTGTACATACTCTCTTATATAAGCCACAACATCTGCTTCAAACCATGGGTTTTTCTTGAGCCAGAGCGTGTTACGAGGTGAGGGGTGTGGCAAAGGAATATATTTAGGTGCCCACTGCTGCCAATTCCTCACGGTTTCAGTGAGGGTTTTCGGTTTATCGCTTAGGTAATAGTTTTGTGCATACTGTCCGATTAACAGCGTCATTTCGATATTGGGCAGATGTTCAAGCACTGCTTGATGCCATTTAGGTGCGCATTCTTTTCTGGGTGGTAGATCACCACTGTTTCCTTTTCCCGGGTAGCATAAACCCATAGGCATAATCGCTATTTTGCGAGGAGCATAAAACGTAGGCTTATCGATCTGTAACCATTCTCTTAGCCTGTCACCGCTGGGATCATTCCAAGGAATTGAGCTTTTGTGCACCCGTGTACCTGGAGCTTGGCCAATGATCAACAATCTTGCATCCTGATGAGCTTGAATTATGGGGTTGGCTCCTAAAGGTAGCTCTGGTTCGCACAAGCGGCATTGTCTGATTTGTTTAAGCAATTGTTCTAGCATCAGTAGCCTTTATTGAAATCAATTCTGTTGTGCAGTGTATAGCCTTGTTCCCAGTGTAGATAGTTATCGACAAATATCTTCACCACTTGTTCTGGAAAACTTAGGGCAGCGATGTGGGGTGTGATGGTAATGTTTGGGTGGCGCCAGTATGGGTGGTCGTCATTTAGTGGCTCTTGCTCAAACACGTCGAGAAAAGCATGCTCAATTTGCTTACTCTTCAATGCGCGTAATAGTGCTGCTTGGTTAACGCTGTTTCCACGTCCGACATTAAAAAACAGCACATTCTGCGCCTGGCTAAATGCCTGATGATTGAAGATGCCTCGAGTCTTGATGGTGTCAGGTAAGGTTGAAACAACGATGTCAGAGTGGCTAATGGCTGTTGCTAATTCATCGATATGATAAATTCGACTAAAAGGCGAACTGGCTTTTGGGATCCCACTAGTATTGACGCCCTGCGTTGTAATGCCGAATACGCTTGCCACTTTAGCTAAATGCGTGCCTATTTCACCTGTACCAACGATTGTCATGGTTTTGCTATCTAAGGTTTGATACTGATGAGGTTGCCAATTTGCTTTGGTCTGCTGTTGTTTGTAGAGCTGCAAATGACGATAGTGCTCAATACTCAAGCCCAATACGTATTCCGATATTTGTTGTCCGAAAATACCTTTCACATTTGTCAGCAGGTAATCTTGGCGTAGGCTATCTTTGATTAGAGCATCTACGCCGGCATAAACGGATTGAACCCATTGTAAGTTTTCACACTGATTCAGTATGGGAGCGACCAGCGGTGGTGCCGCCAAAATGATATGCGCTTCACGAGCGTGTGGTGTTATCTCTAAACTAGGTAGATTGTACGATTCAACCAGCTTTTGGTATGTCTCGTTTTGCTCTGTCAAAATAAAGAGTTTTTTCGTGAAATTGTTCATAGGCTTTGCTTTTTTCCCTGCTGGTTATCAAGTAAACTGCCGCTGTATTTTTCTGCAACCAATTGAGCCATTATGCTAAGAAACCCACTTCAGCTTCGTCTTGAGAAGTTAGAACCTTGGAAACAGATAACCTTCATGGCTTGTCTGTGTGAGCGTATGTACCCAAACTACGCAATGTTTTGTGAAAACACTCAGTTTGCTTCGGCTCGCACCTATCGTGACATTCTAGATAGTATCTGGGAACAACTAACGGTGAAAACGGCAAAGGTTAACTTTGAGCGTCAACTTGAGAAGTTAGAAGAGATCATTCCTAGCTCAGAAGATTTTGATTTTTACGGCGTCTACCCAGCAATCGATGCGTGCGTTGCACTATCAACGATGATCCATGGTTTACTTGATCGTGATGATCTGTTCGAAAGTATGCAGAAAGTAAGTCAGCAGTCTGTCGTGACAGTTGCTCAACTAGAAGAAGCGCAAACCGGTGAAGAAATCACTGATGAAAATCAAAAAGACAATGAAGCTGTGTGCGCGGAATGGGATGTTCAGTGGGCTATCTTCCGTCCGTTAAAAGACGCAGAAGAACGTGATATTGATTTGATTAAAGACTTACGTGCAGAACTGAAAGAAGAAGGCGTGAGTAATATCGGTATCAGTCTATAATCGATACAAACCCAAGATACAAAAAAGGGAGCTTGAGCTCCCTTTTCTAATTCGACCAACTATTATTTATCTTTATCGACCGTTTGAGGCTCGTATTCCTCATCGTCGTCATCACGACTCTCGATTACACCGTGTTGCTTCTTCCATTGATCCCAGCGTTCAAACGCCAGCTCTTGCATGTCGGTTGCATTATCGGCTTCATCAACAATCTCTTCGCCGATTAAGTGTTCAAAGATATCTTCCAGCGTCAACAGACCCAGTACAGTACCGTATTCATCGACCACTAGTGATAGCTGAAGGCGCTTAGAGAGCATTTGGTCAAACGCTTTAGGCAAAGGCATGTTATTTAGCAAAACATGCACAGGGCGCATTACAGAGCCAAGTTGCTTATCTCCGCTGCCTGATTGTTTTAACTTGAACAGCTCAAGGCGATGGACAAAGCCGACGATATTGTCATTCGTTTCGCTATAAACCAGCGGGCGAGAAAATGGTGTATCGCGGTGTTCTGCTAAGAACTCTTTGATTGTCATTTCTGCATCGACACGGAATAGTACCGTGCGTGGTGTCATCACTTGTGTTACTGGTACTTCTTGAATGCCCAGAAGGTTACTTAGAATTTTTGATTCACCCTCTGCAAATTCACCACTCTCTCTCGCTAGAATTGCCATTGCTGATAGTTCATCACGCATTTTTGGTGCTTCATGACCACGTGCAAGACGTTTAGTAATTTGTTCAGAGAACCATACGAATGGTGTCAGTAGCCATACCATCCAACGTAGCGTGCTAGCTGCAAATGGCGCAAGTTGGCGCCAGTAAGTTGCACCAATCGTTTTTGGCACGATTTCAGATAGAACAAGAATAGCTAACGTTAGTACGGCAGAGAACACACCTAACCATTCGCTACCGAACACAATCGCTGCTTGAGCACCCGCTGTTGCCGCACCGATAGTGTGTGCAATGGTGTTTAGAGTCAGGATAGAAGCCAATGGACGGTCAATGTCTTGTTTTAGCTTGGCAAGTTTATCTGCCGCTGGATGACCATTTTGACGCATTTGAGCAATAAAGCTCGGAGTAATACTTAGTAAGACCGCTTCGAGAACTGAACAGATAAAAGATACGCCAATCGCGACAGTGACGTATATAGTTAGCAGCAACATATTGTTCCTATAAAAGTTATTACCACGACCTAATTTTGCTATGAAATGGTCTCACAATTCGAGTGAAAATTCCCGTTTCGATATGCCTGGGCATTATTGGTGTGCGTATTTTATCATCTCTAAACCGCGTAATATCAGGCTTAACGTTGTTTGAGCGGTTAATAAATAAGGTTAAATTGATTTAAAACAAGTATTGATTATGGCTTAGCTGGTAACAATTTGTGAGTTATTACTCATATTGTGGTTAAAAGTAAGGCATCAAAGCCAAAGAATGCCTACAAACCTTTGCCAGATGGGGCATTTATGCTTTAGAGTGAGTCGAATTCGATAACATATGAGAAGGGAAACCTAATGAACAAGACCCAATTAATCGACTTTATCGCAGAGAAAGCAGACCTATCTAAAGCACAAGCTAAAGCTGCTCTTGAAGCTACTCTTGAAGGTGTATCTGGTGCACTTAAAGAGGGTGACCAAGTTCAACTAATTGGTTTTGGTACATTCAAAGTAAACCACCGCGCTGCACGTACTGGTCGTAACCCTAAGACTGGTGCTGAAATTCAAATCGCAGCAGCTAATGTTCCTGCTTTCGTTGCTGGTAAAGCACTTAAAGACGCAGTGAAATAATTAAATTAACGCCAGGACCCGTTGTGGTCTTGGCGTTTGCCTACGCTTATGAAAAACAAATTCCTTCCTTCACTAATCCTCTCTCTCCTTTTTGGCTGTTCAGCTAATATTTCTAACCCACAGAACGAACTTATTGCCTCCCACTCAGGTGGACAAAGCATGGGTGATGCGACCAGTTTATATTGGTATACCGAGCGTTTGGGTATTCCTTTGCATGCTGAAGACTATGTGGTCGCGGGTGATTATGGCTGGTATCAAAGTAATTATCGTTGGGAAGAGGGCAGTGTTCGAGAGCTGATTCGTGAAGGTGAACAGTTAAAAGAAGCTAAAGGCCTTGTGCCCTATAAGATTCATGTGCGCTTTAACCAGCAAGGTGAAGCCGTTTATCAGCAATATCGCTTGGATGATAAAGTGCTGCCGTTAAAATCTGATTTTCTCGAGCAATTGAAGAATGAAGCAATTAGCGTGGTTGAAAAAACCAAAGCACAAAATGCTCAAGGTACGCAGTTGATTCAAGGGTATTGGGATGGGCGTGAATTTGAAACTTGTGACGGTGAAGAATTTGCCAATTTAGAGTTCAATCAGAGCCTTCCAAGTTTTGTGGTTGAGCGTTTAGCAAGTATTGATAGTTATGTGGCATTTGTTGGTAGTGAAAGCAGTGACCGATTGGTTGTTGATGATTTACTGATGCTGTCCGATGATGGTCAGCCATGTATCGATCCACCGGACATGAAGTAAAGAATAGAAAAGGCACTCAACTGAGTGCCTTTTTTCTGTCTAGTATCTGTTAATATCAAATTTAGGCTTGGTTTTCGCGCTCTATCGCTCTGTAACCGATGTCGTTGCGATAGAACATACCTTTCCAGCTAATTTGTTTTGCAAGCTCGTAAGCATGCGTCTGCGCTTCTGACACGCTATTGCCTAATGCCGTCGCACACAATACACGCCCACCATTAGTCACAATATCACCTGCATTATTGCTGGTACCGGCATGGAAGACTTTTTCACCTTCCACTTCGATTTGTGGTAAGCCTGAAATGACGTCACCTTTATCGTATGCGCTAGGATAGCCACCGGCAGCCAGTACAATACCAATCGAAGCGCGAGGATCCCACTTAGATTCAACTTGATCGAGTCTTTTATCGATCGCAGCTAGGCAGAGTTCAACCATGTCGGATTGCATGCGCATCATAATTGGTTGGGTTTCAGGATCACCAAAGCGGCAGTTGTATTCGATCACTTTTGGTGTACCGTCTTGATCAATCATTAGACCTGCGTATAGGAAGCCCGTGTATGGATTTCCTTCTGCAGCCATACCTTGAACAGTTGGATAGATAACCTCTTGCATGATGCGGTCATGAATCTCAGGCGTGACTACTGGCGCAGGAGAATAGGCACCCATACCACCGGTGTTTGGCCCCGTATCTTTATCGCCAACACGTTTGTGATCTTGGCTGGTCGCCATTGGCAATACGTTTTCACCATCCACCATGACGATAAAACTTGCTTCTTCGCCATCGAGGAACTCTTCGATAACCACACGGCTTCCTGCTGCGCCAAAGGCATTACCAGCAAGCATATCTTTAATGGCATCTTCTGCTTCTTGCAGTGTCATTGCCACAATGACGCCTTTCCCTGCGGCAAGACCATCCGCTTTAACAACGATAGGCGCACCTTGTTCACGAACATAAGCCAGCGCAGGCTCAATTTCAGTGAAGTTTGCGTAAGCAGCCGTTGGAATCGCATGACGAGCAAGGAAGTCTTTAGTAAACGCTTTTGAGCCTTCAAGCTGTGCAGCGGCTTGCGTTGGGCCAAAGATTGGTAAGCCTGCGACTTGGAATGCATCAACCACACCGATAACGAGTGGTGCTTCAGGACCGACGATAGTCAGTTCGATGGCATTTTCTTGGGCAAATTTGACGAGCGATTGTACATCTTCAACGTCAATGTTGACGTTCTCAAGTTTAGGCTCAAGTGCTGTGCCTGCATTACCAGGGGCAATAAACACGGTTTCTACGTCAGGGTTTTGTGCGACTTTCCAACCTAGTGCATGTTCACGACCGCCGGAGCCAATAATTAATACCTTCATCTCTTAAAATCCTTATAGCGTCGTCAGTGTCTTAATTTCTGCGTCAAAAGTGCTCATTTATACTTATAAACTGCGCGCTTTTTCCTTGAACTTAAAGACACCGACTTGCTCTATGTATTTCAAATATCCAAATTAATTAAGAAAAACTATGTCCTCAAAGTAATGGGTGTTGTGGCAAGGCAACAATCGAGCTCATCCCTAGGAGCATAGTTATCTATACGACTAGGGTTAGCGAGTGCCGTTAACGTAGCCACAGCGCTCAATACGAAGTGTGGAATTAGTGGCGGAAATGACGTATCCCGGTAAAGATCATCGCCATACCATGTTCATCTGCTGCTGCGATTACTTCATCATCGCGCATAGAGCCGCCAGGTTGAATGACACACTTAATTCCAGCTTCGGCAGCGGCGTCAATGCCGTCACGAAATGGGAAGAATGCATCTGAAGCCATTACGCTACCTGCGACTTCTAAACCTTCATCTGCCGCTTTAATACCAGCAATTTTAGCCGAATAAACGCGGCTCATTTGACCTGCACCCACACCGATAGTCATGTCGCCTTTAGCGTAAACAATCGCATTGGATTTCACGTACTTGGCTACTTTCCAGCAGAATAGGGCATCTTTCAGTTCTTCTTCTGTTGGTTGGCGCTTAGAGACCACTTTCAGGTCATCTCGGCTAACCATGCCTTGGTCACGGTCTTGAACTAATAGACCGCCATTAACACGCTTGACATCGAAACCTGTGGTCTTGGTTGACCATTCGCCACACTCAAGTAGGCGTACGTTCTTTTTCGCTGCAACGACGTCAATCGCTTCAGCAGAAACAGAAGGTGCAATAATCACCTCAACGAATTGACGCTCAACGATTGCTTGTGCCGTTGCTGCATCTAATTCTTGGTTGAATGCAATGATGCCGCCGAATGCTGAGGTTGGGTCAGTTTGGTAAGCGCGGTTGTAAGCTTCAAGGATGTCTTTACCTAGTGCGACACCACATGGGTTAGCATGCTTAACGATCACACACGCTGGCTCATTGAACTCTTTCACACACTCAAGTGCGGCATCGGTATCGGCGATGTTATTGTAAGAAAGGGCTTTACCTTGGATTTGACGCGCGGTGGAGACAGAGGCTTCTTGTGGGTTTGCTTCGACATAGAAAGCAGCCGCTTGGTGGCTGTTCTCACCGTAACGCATGTCTTGCTTTTTCTCGAACTGTTGATTGAATGTACGAGGGAATTTACTTTCTTCGTCGCCTTCTTTGTTCTCGCCATATGACGGAACCATAGTGCCGAAGTAGTTTGCGATCATACCATCGTATGCCGCTGTGTGTTCAAATGCGGCGATCGCAAGGTCAAAGCGTGTGTCTAGAGTCAGAGATCTATCGTTCGCATCCATCTCTGTGATAACGCGATTGTAATCACCAGCGTTAACGACGATCGTCACATCTTTGTGGTTTTTCGCCGCAGAGCGAACCATTGTTGGACCACCAATATCGATGTTTTCAACAGCATCCGCTAGAGTACAGCCTTGCTGAGCAACGGTTGCCGCAAATGGGTATAGGTTAACCACAACCATATCGATAGGTTTGATGCCGTGTTTGTCCATTACGTCATCATCTTGACCGCGACGGCCAAGTACACCACCGTGAACTTTTGGATGTAGCGTCTTTACACGGCCGTCCATCATTTCTGGGAAACCAGTGTAGTCTGAGACTTCAGTTACTGAGATACCTTGCTCAGCCAGTAGGCGAGCTGTACCACCAGTGGAAAGAATGTCGACGCCTCGCTCAACTAGAGCTTGAGCAAACTCAACAATCCCTGTTTTGTCTGATACGCTAATTAGCGCGCGGCGAATAGGACGAGCGGTATTCATGCTTCCATTTTCCTCAAATTCACGAATTAAAAGATGCTTGCCAAAAATGAACTTGTTTCTACATCATGAAGTAGAATATTGGCCAGTTTTGGTAAAGACCTTTTTGCCTTTTCATCGAGCGAGTAAGTTGCTCTGAATTTGAACGCGCACAGTCTAACTAATTTATTACAAAAAAGCTCGCGCAATCGTTTGGCATCGCAAAAATAATTGTAATTATGCCGATATTTAAGCGTGTACGTAACCAAACCGTTAAAAGGAAATGTCATGTTTCAGATTGGAGAATTGGCCAAAAGGTGTGTGACGGCCGATACACTGCGTTTTTATGAAAAAAACGGCCTTATCAACCCCGCTGGTCGCAGTGAGTCGGGCTATCGTCTCTACAATGAAGAGAATCAAAAGCAGGTAGCGTTCGTTCTTAAATCGAAGGATTTGGGTTTGAGCTTAGAAGAGATTAAAGAGCTCTTAGAAATAAAATTGGAAGCGACCGAGCATAGTTGCGCCGAAGTTAAAGCGATCACCTCTGCCAAACTCACAGTGATTGATGAAAAAATTGAAGAGCTAACTCGAATTCGAACAGCACTGAAAAAAATTAATGATGCGTGTTGTGGTGATGTGGAAGATAACGCCAGTCATTGCTCAATCTTAGGGGCGCTTGCGGATGAAGAGTGTGAGCAGAGTTGCTGTCACCATCATCAATAGCATTGAGTGCTGGTGGCTTAAGATGCGCGTAGGATGCGAGCCTTGGTTGCCGAATGAATTTTAAGATCCGGCAGGTTGTCGTGATAAATCGTTACTTGGTCGCGCCCGGTACGTTTTGAGTAATACATCGCTTTATCGGCATTGATTAACAGTGCTTTCACTGAGTCGACATTTTGATTGCACTCAGCAACGCCAATACTGACTGTTGGATAGATATCATGCCCATCCACTTTACACGCTGTGGTTGAAAGCGAGTAGCGAATGCGTTCTGCAACATCAAAAGCTTGAATAGCATTAGTATTGCTCAATACCACACCAAACTCTTCGCCACCCAAACGACCAATATGGTCGCTGCTACGAATTTGTTGCTGACAGATCTTGGCTACATGCTTGATCGCTTCATCACCTGAAAGGTGGCCAACCATATCGTTGATTTCTTTAAAGTGATCAATATCGATCATTAAGCATACCAAATGGCGTTCCGGTTGCTGCTTCTGCGTTTCATATTCTTGCTCAAGTTCGAGTAGAAAAGCGCGTCGGTTTAGAACATTGGTCAGTTCATCGGTTTCAGATAGCTTTTTGAGTTTGTTTTCTAACTGGTGGGTTTGCGTTACGTTACGCACCGACCACATCACCTGATGCGAGTTTTCCTCTGGTGAACCTACATAGTTAATGATCGCCTCAAACCAGCTTTCTTCTGGCATATCAGGATGTTGTAAATCTTCAACCGATAGTAATAAATGATCTTGTAGCTTGATGCTGTAGCGAACAACGAGGGTAGACCGAGATTTGATCACTTGATCAATCAGTGATTGTAATTCGGCTGCTTTACTTGCTGAGAGAACTTGCTCGAGCTGCAGGCCAATATAGCTTTTGGCATTGAAATTTACGGCGTTGTATTTACCACCGTAGCTATCAAGATAGCGACCAGACTGGTCCAAGATAAAGACGTGGTCAGGTAAGGAGTTAAGAATAAAATCTAACCATTCTTCTCTGTTACTCACCATATCCAGCCTTCATTAGTGCAAAAATGCAAACAAGCATTTTAGCTAAATACACGAGGAACACAATTTACATGAAACTAGTTTTGTAGCTTATTGGAGTGTTTGGATAAAATTAGTCCCAATTATGAGACAGGCCGCACGAAGACGGCTTGCAACAAAAGAAATGAAACGGAATTCGCTCACCACTTTGTACATCTACCGCATAGAAAGCGCGATAAGGTATGCGCCAATCTTATATTAAACGTCGACATTCAAAAATAGAGCGAAGCAATGAAATCTAGCGAGATAAAAAAAGGCCACACTATTGCTAGCATGGCCTTCTAATTAATGATGAACCAACCTAGATTAGTTCATACCGTATTTTTTAAGTTTCTTACGAAGAGTACCGCGGTTGATGCCCATCATAGTTGCTGCGCGAGTTTGGTTACCGCGAGTGTACTGCATGATGGTGTCTAGTAGTGGCTGTTCAACTTCAGCTAGAACTAATTCGTATAGTTCTGTAACTTCTTGACCGTTTAATTGAGCAAGATAGTTTTTAAGAGATGCTTTAACAGAATCACGTAGTGGCTTTTGCGTGATTTGATCTTGTGAAGTTACTGTAGTTACTGTTAATGCTTCTGAAGTTAGATTTTGTTCGAACATATTCGGTCTAGCTCTTCTCGTAATTATGGTGCAACGTTATCAAAATAACCTTCAAGTGCTTCGAGTTGCAGCGAGGCAACATCGATGGCATTGAAGGTACGGCGAAACTCGTTCGCTTGCTCATGCTCTTTTAGGTACCAACCCACATGCTTGCGAGCAATGCGAGGGCCTAAGAACTCTCCATAGAAATCATGTAGAGCGTTCACATGACCAAGCATAATGCTTTTCACTTCCGCAGTTGGAAGTTCTGGCATTACGGTGCCGTTTTCCAAATAGTGCTGGATTTCCTGAAAAATCCAAGGACGACCTTGGGCAGGGCGTCCAATCATCAGAGCGTCTGCACCGGTATAATCCAGTACAAATTTCGCCTTCTCAGGGCTATCGATATCACCGTTAGCGATAACCGGAATAGAGATGGCTTGTTTTACCGCCTTGATGCTGTCGTATTCGGCCTCACCTTTGTACATACACGCTTTGGTGCGCCCATGAAGGGCTAAAGCCTGTATGCCGCAGTCTTCGGCTAATTTAGCGATTTGGACACAGTTTTTATTGTCTGTGTCCCAGCCTGTACGGGTTTTCAATGTCACAGGAACATCGACTGCGTTGACTACGGCTTTCAAAATATCTTCGATGATATCTGGATGCTTTAGCAATGCAGAACCGGCTAGCTTCTTATTCACTTTTTTAGCTGGGCAGCCCATATTGATGTCGATGATTTGCGCACCGTTTTCAACACTAAATTGAGCTGCTTCAGCCATCAGCTGGGGATCAGAACCGGCGATCTGTACAGAGCGAATGCCCGATTCGCCTTCATGTACCATGCGTTGTTTTGATTTCGCAGTCTTCCATAATTGAGGGTTTGACGACATCATTTCACTGACGGCCATTCCCGCACCGTAACGGAGACACAACTCGCGAAATGGTCTATCCGTAACACCCGCCATTGGAGCGACGATTAGTTTGTTCTTGAGTTGATGATTACCTATTTTCAAAACGTCTTCACAGTTCTGTACCAGCAAGGGCGCGCATTTTACGCATTTTTTCACTGCGTGAAAAGACTAATATTTGAGCATTCACAAAATGTTTTGTTAATTTGTTTAAATATCAGTCTATTAAGCTTCAAAACCTTGTCTAGCCTTGCTTTTGACCCGAGATGCGACACCATTCATTTTGCTCTTGAATTGGGTCAATCTGGAATTCATCACGGTAATAGTTCGCCACATCTTCGGCTTGTGTATCGAGTACACCAGACATCGCCAGTAAGCCGTTTGGCTTCACGTGGCCTTTAATGATGGCAGAAAGCTCACGTAGTGGCGCAGCAAGGATGTTGGCGACCACAACATCAGCCACTAAGCCTTCAGGTTGATTTTGTGGAAGGAATACTTCAAGTTGATCGGCGACGCCGTTACGCTCCGCGTTATCACGTGATGCGATCAATGCTTGAGGATCGATATCGATACCAACCACTTTCGCTGCGCCCAGTTTGATCGCGGCGATCGCTAGGATACCTGAACCACAACCAAAATCGATCACCGTCTTACCTTGAAGATCAATACCTTCAAGCCATTCAAGACAAAGCGCTGTAGTTGCATGGGTACCAGTGCCAAACGCAAGGCCAGGATCCAGCATTACGTTGACCGCTTCTGGATCTGGTACGTCACGCCAACTTGGGCAGATCCATAGACGCTCACCAAACTTCATAGGGTGGAAGTTGTCCATCCATTCGCGTTCCCAGTCTTTGTCTTCTAACTGTTCAACTTTATGCGCAAAATCTTCTGCAACTAGGCCGCTATTTTTGATTTGGCTAACAATGAACTGCGTATCTGCTTCTGCGTCATACAAAGCCAAAACATCAATATCGCCCCACAAGCGAGTTTCGCCCGGAAGAGGTTCAAAGATTGGAGTATCTTTTGCGTCTAAAAAGGTAACTGATAGCGCGCCTGTTTCTTCCATTAGCATATCGCTGATGGTTTCAGCGTTATCTTTGGTCGCATTGAGTTTGATTTGAATCCAAGGCATGAGTATGTGCTCTTTTCGTGGGTGAATCAGAATAATGGCGCAGAGTTTAGCAGCCGAAAGTAAAAATGCCCACGTAATGTGGGCATTTTGCATGATTAAACTTGAGAATTACTGAAGACCCAGTTTCTTCTCTAAGTAGTGAATGTTCGCACCACCGTGTTGGAAGTTCTCGTCGTTCATGATCGAAACTTGTAGAGGAACGTTGGTTTTGATGCCTTCAACGATCATCTCACCTAGGGCGTTTTTCATACGTGCAATCGCTACGTCGCGGTTTTCACCGTAAGTGATCAGTTTACCGATCATTGAATCGTAGTGAGGTGGCACTGTGTAGCCTGAGTAGATGTGCGATTCCCAACGAACACCCATACCGCCTGGCGCATGGAAGCGTTCGATCTTACCTGGTGAAGGTAGGAAGCGCTCTGGATCTTCTGCGTTAATACGACATTCAATTGCATGGCCACGGATCTTGATGTCATCTTGAGTGAATGACAGTGGTTGGCCTGCGGCAACGCGCAGTTGCTCTTTGATTAGGTCAACGCCTGTTACCATTTCAGTCACAGGGTGTTCTACCTGAATACGAGTGTTCATTTCAATAAAGTAGAACTCACCGTTTTCGTATAGGAATTCGAACGTACCCGCGCCGCGGTAACCGATCTCAAGACATGCACGAGTACAACGCTCACCGATGTACTTACGCATCTCTTCAGTGATGCCTGGTGCTGGCGCTTCTTCCACAACTTTTTGGTGACGACGTTGCATTGAACAGTCACGCTCACCTAGATGAATTGCACCACCTTGGCCATCCGCAATGACTTGAACTTCAACGTGACGAGGGTTTTCTAGGTATTTCTCCATGTAAACCATATCGTTGTTGAATGCTGCTTTCGCTTCAGCGCGAGTCATTGCGATAGCTTGAGTCAATTCGCCTTCATTGCGAACCACACGCATACCACGACCGCCGCCGCCGCCAGACGCTTTGATGATTACTGGGTAACCAATACGTTTTGCATGCGCTTTGTTCTTCACTTCGTCGTTATCAAGTGGGCCGTCAGAACCTGGTACACAAGGTACACCTGCTTTTTTCATCGCATTGATTGCTGACACTTTGTCACCCATCATGCGAATTGTATCTGCTTTAGGGCCAACAAAAATGAAGCCGCTGCGCTCAACTTGCTCAGCAAAGTCTGCGTTTTCAGATAGGAAGCCGTAACCTGGGTGAATCGCTACTGCGCCAGTGACTTCTGCTGCTGAAATAATGCGAGGAATGTTCAGGTAGCTATCAATACCACGCGCAGGACCGATACAGATCGATTCATCTGCTAGCAATACGTGCTTAAGGTCGCGGTCAGCAGTAGAGTGTACCGCTACAGTTTTGATACCTAGCTCTTTACATGCGCGAAGAATACGAAGTGCAATCTCACCTCGGTTCGCGATGACTAATTTATCTAGCATAGCTTGAGCCTCGATTATTCGATTACAACTAGTGGCTGGTCGAATTCTACTGGTTGGCCGTCTTCAACTAGGATAGCCGTTACCACACCTGATTTATCCGCTTCGATTTGGTTCATCATTTTCATCGCTTCAACGATACATAGTGTGTCGCCAGCTTTAACAGTTTGACCCACTTCGATGAATGATTTTGATTCAGGGCTTGGTGAACGGTAGAAAGTACCAACCATTGGAGAAAGCACTTGGTGACCGGCAGGCGCTGCTGGTGCTGCTTCAACTTCTGCCGCTGCAGCTGGAGCTGCTACTGGCGCTGGAGCCGCTACTGGAGCAGGTGCTGCTGCGTATTGAATTGGTGCCGCGTGAACAGGCGCAGAACCGTGACGGCTGATGCGTACTGATTCTTCACCTTCAGAAATTTCTAGCTCAGCAATGCCAGATTCTTCAACTAATTCAATCAGCTTTTTGATTTTACGGATATCCATGTTTACTTTCTCTTTTATCTTGTGAGTAAGACAGCCAGTAAGGCTGCAGAGTGTTTGGTTATTTTGCCTGCAGGTGCTTAATTGCTGCAGACAATGCAAATTCGTAGCCTTGAGCACCTAAACCACAAATCACACCTTGCGCTTTATCAGACAAGTAGGAGTGATGACGGAATGGCTCACGGGCATGTACATTCGATAGATGTACTTCTATAAAAGGTATTGCTACGCCAAGTAGAGCATCACGCAGGGCAACACTGGTGTGAGTAAAAGCCGCTGGGTTGATAATAATAAAATCTACTTGGTTGTAGGCGGCATGAATCGCTTCAATCAATTCATACTCGCGATTGGACTGAAGATGCTCGAATTCGACACCCGCTTCAGCCGCTTGTTGAGCTAATGTAGTGACGATCTGATCGAGGGTGTTCGACCCATAATGTGCAGGCTCGCGTAACCCTAATAAATTAAGGTTCGGACCGTTTAGAAGTAGAATTCGTGATTTTGCTGACATTATGTGGCTATCTTCCTTTATCGTGAGCGAAACGAATCTGTTTCTAAATATACGATAAATCAGCACGATTTTTCAGTACCAATCGAGTGATTTTTTAAAAATCGTCCACGATTATAGCTAATTCAAAACAATTAGCAGCAATTTACTGGTCTAATCTCCCATATTTGTCTTTTGTTTCTGTAACCGAGATAACAGAAAAAACATGTTACTGAGTAAAGCCAAAGTAAATTTATCGGCTTTGTGCAAAAAAAAACCGCCACACAGTGACGGTTTTCTATAGAAGCTTAACTTACTAAGCCAGTTCAGCTTTTTCTGCGATGAGTTTTTCAACTACGCTAGGGTCGGCGAGTGTTGAAGTGTCACCTAAGTTGCTGGTATCACCGGTAGCAATCTTACGTAGAATTCGGCGCATGATCTTACCTGAGCGGGTCTTTGGTAGCGAATCTGTCCAGTGCAGCACATCGGGTGTCGCAATCGGTCCGATCTCTTTACGCACCCAATCTTTGACTTCTTTGTGCAGCTCGGCAGAAGGGAATTCACCATCATTAAGTGTCACGTAAGCGTAGATTGCTTGGCCTTTGATATCATGAGGAATACCGACGATAGCCGCTTCTGCAATTTTGTCGTGCGCCACGAGTGCAGATTCGATTTCTGCTGTCCCCATGCGGTGGCCTGATACGTTCAGTACGTCATCAACCCGGCCTGTGATCCAGTAATAACCATCTTCGTCACGGCGAGCGCCATCGCTGGTGAAGTACATGCCTTTGAAGGTTGAGAAGTAAGTTTGCTCGAAACGTTCATGGTCACCGTAAACCGTGCGCATTTGACCAGGCCATGAATCGAGAATGACCAAGTTACCTTCTGCGGCAGTTTCTTCAATGATGTTACCCATGTTATCCACTAGCGCAGGTTGTACGCCAAAGAATGGGCGAGTTGCAGAGCCGGGTTTAAGATCAGTCGCGCCCGGTAGTGGGGCTATCAAGATACCGCCGGTTTCAGTCTGCCACCATGTATCGACAATAGGAGATGCCTCGTTACCAATTGTTTTGTAGTACCACTCCCACGCTTCAGGGTTGATAGGTTCACCGACTGAGCCCATCACGCGTAGGCTTGAACGTGAAGTGCCTTCTACCGCTTCATTACCTTTTGCCATCAATGCACGAATTGCGGTCGGTGCGGTGTAGAGAATATTCACCTGATGTTTATCGACTACTTCACTCATGCGATTCGTTTTAGGATAGTTTGGTACGCCTTCAAACAGAATTGTTTTGGCACCATTGGCGAGTGGACCGTAGATAAGGTAGGTGTGACCAGTAATCCAACCAACGTCAGCGGTACACCAGAAGGTTTCCCCTGGCTGGTAATCAAAAACATATTTAAAGGTCATGGTGGCGTAAACCAAGTAACCGCCAGTGGTGTGTAATACACCTTTGGGTTTACCCGTCGAGCCGGAGGTATACAGGATGAATAACGGATCTTCAGCTTTCATCTCTTCTGGTGGGCAATTTGCAGAGACTTTTGCGGTTGCTTCGTGCCACCATACATCACGGTGCGAGTGCCATTCAATTTCTCCACCTGTGCGTTTTAGTACCACTACCTTTTCAATGGTCTTTACTTCTGGGTTGGTCAGTGCCTCATCCACATTCTTCTTCAGTGGCACAGCTCGGCCACCGCGCACCCCCTCATCGGCAGTGATGACAATTTTTGCATCAGAGTCAATGATGCGGCCAGATAGTGCCTCAGGTGAGAAGCCACCGAAAACTACGGTATGAACGGCGCCTATGCGAGTACAAGCTAGCATGGCAATCGCCGCTTCCGGCACCATTGGCATGTAAAGACAAACGACATCGCCTTTGTGTACGCCTTGGTCTTTTAATGCATTTGAGAATTTACAGACCTCATGGTGCAATTCATTGAAAGTCAGTGTTTTATCATCAGCAGGATCATCACCTTCCCAGATGATTGCAACTTCATCACCACGCTCAGCAAGGTGACGGTCGATACAGTTGGCAGAAACGTTGAGTGTGCCATCCTCAAACCAGCGAATATCTACGTGGCCAGTATCAAATGAGGTGCTTTTTACTTTGGTGAATGGTTTGATCCAGTCAACGACTTTGCCATGCTCACTCCAGAAGCCTTCTGGATCGGTCACAGATTGTTGATACATGGCAAGGTAGGTTTCATTATCCGCATGCGTTGTCGCTTTGATATTGTCTTTTACCGGATAAACGTGGGCTTCACTCATTGCTTCTCTCCTTGTGAATTGAGCGATTCCTTAAACGCAGTCTGGCGTCTAAAGTCACATCTTTGAATATTCAAGCCTTGCGCGTTTAAGCCTTAACTCGAACCTAGCAATGTTATAACTGTCGTTCAGCGGCGTATTTTTCACAATTAGACTTTAGGATGAATGGGTTATCGACGATGTATTAATTCGTTAGTGGTTATAGGGTATGTTAAGGCTGGGTAAGTCGCCTTTGGTTAAGCGAACAAAGACGAGCGCGGCGGATATCGCGTCTTGTAGTGCATCGTGTTTATCTTGCATTGGCAGATCGAGATGTTTGCAGATCGCATCTAAACTTAAGTCGAAGTAGGCGTTGGGTAGATGTCGCTCAAGTTTGTCATGGTAGATCTGGCTCACTTCGATCAAGGGGTTGGGCAGAGGAAATCCCAGATGTTTACGACAAGCAAGATCGAGGATTTTTTTGTCATAACGAATGTGGTAACCCACGAGAGGACGATTACCGATAAACTTGAGCAGTTTGAGTAGTGCTTGCTTTTCATCAATGCCATTTTCGAGATCTTTGTGGCGGATGCGATGAATCTTTACGGATCCAGAGTCGAGAGATTGTGGCGCTCTCAAGCGCACTTCGAATGGCTGACTGGTGAGAATGCAGTTATCAATGATTTTAGTGGCAGCAATCGTCACCAGTTCTGCTCTATTGGGATCTAAGCTGGTCGTTTCACAGTCGAGAGAGACATACTCACCTTGTGTTATCGCACCAAAGTAGTGTTGATAGGGAGATCCTTTAAGCTTGTAATGCCAGTAGCGGCGTTGTAGCCAATTCATAACCAGCCTTCCTTAATCTCTAATCTGATAATGATAGCCGAGAAACTGTTTGAACTTTTTCACCACATGTAGGCTGTGGCGCAGCAAATCACGTTCGCTTCGTTCTAATTGTTTTAGCTCGATTCGATTGTGACTATGCTGATTGTTCAGTTGTTGCGACAAGCGAAGTTTGAAGAATAACTTGAGTGCCTCGTTAAGATTGTCGGCAGTCTCGGGCTCGAGGATCTTTTTGTTGCGCAGTACTTCAATACGCTCGAACGTGTTGTTTTCTTCGATGCCATATTCCAACGCTAAGGTACGAATACCGTGTACGATAGGGAAGATGCCTCCGCTTTTTAAGTCGAGGCCTTGTTTGTCATTTTTTACATTGCCAAATAGCGTCAGAGGCAATGAAAACTGCAGTGCGGGGCGGGAGAAATCTTGTAAGGTCAGCATGTTGTTAAACATGATTTTATGTAAGCACTCACTCACGGGTTTGATTAACTCTACATTGCCAGCGACCGCATGAGCATCGGTCATCACCGCTAGTTTCATTACTTGTTCAGCGCTGCTAGCTTTTGACCAGCTTTGAATGGTTTTTTTCCACTCACTCTGAGATTTCACCCATTCGGGATTATTGACCATCACTTTGCCCGGACAGAGTGGGTAGCCAAGTTGCAAAAGAGTTCGAGTTAGAGCATCCATAATCGGTTGGCACTGATGCCATTCCAACCCATCTTTGAGAATCAATGCATTATCTTGGTCGGTTTTGATAATTTGTTCACCGCGCCCTTCAGAACCGAGCACGATTAGGCAGCAGTGATCATGCAATGCAGGAGGCACAATCAATTCAAATGCTTTCTCGATAATGCGTTCATTGACTGCGGAAATGAGCTCCATGATAAATCGCGTACGGATACCGTTGCCGAGCAAACTATCGACCAGTTGTCGTTGTCTGTTAGAGGCAATGGCAAGCTCTTCTACTGTCGTTGCTCGCGCGATACTCAGTGTGAGAACGTGTGAGTGGGTCGAAAAGGCACTGAGGATTTGCGTCATATCTAACATGCCTACTGGTTGATTGCCATTGCAGACCATTAGCCGTTTCATGCGATTTCGTGTCATCGAAATCATAGCGTTAAACAAGAAATCCCTTTCGTCGACATGCATGACTGGGAATGTCGCGATATCACCCACTGCTGTATCGAGTGGTAAGCGGTCTAGCATCACGGCATGCAACATATTGGTACGAGTAATAATGCCAAAAGGGAATTCACTTGGCCGATTTTGCAATCGACTATCCTCGGGGTTGAGTTCAACTAATGCAGAATCGACAGCGTTGTTTTTGAGGTATTGCGTGGCTTCATCAAGTGGTAAATTATGGTGAAGAATATGTGCAGGATGGTAAATATCACGGTCGACTTTCGTTAGGATAAATTCGGCTAGATTTTGTTGCTGCTGAGCAGCTTCAATTAAGGCTTGGCGCTTCGCTAGGTTATTATCAAAGTAAGCGGCAAATTGCCCATTTTGCTCATATAAGTCGAGAAATACCGACTTAGGCAATAAATAAGCAAGGGTGTCCTCGAGTGCGATGTAATTATGGCGAACTTTGCCTTCAAATAATGAGCGAACATCAAAAAGATCGTCATTGGCATAATGCGCAAAGATCTCTTTTCCATCGACGGAGCGCTCTTCAACTGCGCCCTTGATCAGAATATGTAAGTGATTACTTTCACTACCACTACTCAATAACGTCTCTCGGCCACGAAAATAGGCGACATCGAGTGATGAGCGCAATGTATTTTGTTGCACCTTATCTAGGCGGTCAAAAGGGGCAGATTGCATATTGAATTTGTCTGGCATGAAATACCTTATCACTCGACTGTCTACCTATTCAGTGTGACAAATTTGCAATTCTGCGCCAGACGACTTTGGTCGAAATGATTAAGAGGAAAGCAACGGCGGATCAAAGTTCCCTTTTTATCCCGCCACGCTAAGTAGATAATGTTGTCAGCATACAATTTTTTCTGAGGTAATCATGTTTACGCCCTCGCCTTATGGCTGGATTTCTCAATATTTTACAGGTTTCTTTTTTGCCTATGGTGTGTATCTGCCATTTTGGGCGCTGTGGTTTGAAGAGCAAGGTATCTCGCCTGCCGATATTGGTTTGCTGGTGGGTATCGGCTTTGCTACGCGTTGTGTGGCGAACCTTTTGCTTACGCCGCGCATTCACAAAGTTGAACATTTAATGCCGGCTGTTCGCGCCTTTAGTCTCGCTGGATTACTCTTTGTTGGTTTTCATTTTTTCACTGGCGGTAGTTTTTGGTTGATGGCGTTGGCAACAGTACTGTTTAACTTGTGCTGTGGGCCGATTATTCCAATTTCGGATGCGATGGCAAATTACTACAGTCGCTTAAAAATGCTCGACTATGGCCGTACACGCCTTTGGGGCTCAGTGGCATTTATCGCTGGTTCAACCGTAGTGGGCTATTTAGTTTCGTTGTATGGCTCAGACATGATTTTGTATACAGCGATGGTGGGTATGTTGGTCGCATTTATCTTCTCGATGCGCAAAGTAAACCCAATGCCAGTGACAGACACTCGCCAACCAACACAACGCCCAAAATTAGGAGAGCTATTACGCGATCCCAATGTGATTCGTTTTCTTGCGTTAGTGGCGCTTATTCAGGGCAGTCATGCCGCTTATTACAGTTTTAGTACCATTTACTGGAAAGAAGCTGGCTATTCAGAAGCGATCATAGGTTACCTTTGGAGTTTAGGTGTTGTCGCTGAAGTGCTTGTCTTTGCTCTAAGTAAGCGTTTGTTTGTTGGCTGGAGTTTACGTGCATTATTCGTCGTCGCATCTGTTGGTGTCATGGTTCGCTGGGGGCTTACTGCATCGACGACTGCGTTAGTGGCTTTGGTTGCGATTCAAATGCTACACGGTGTGACCTTTGCGGTCGCTCATATTGCGGCGATTCAGTACATTCAAGTCTCTGATCAAAACCGAATGGTTGCATTACAGGCTTTATATAATGCGATCCCTCTGGGGGCATTTATTGCGTTGATGACAGCGTTGAGCGGTTGGGGTTACGAGAACTGGGGAGCGAATGTGTTCTGGGTGATGGCCGTAATGGGAGCGTTGGCGCTGTTTATTCGTGCCGAGCCTACAACCACGAACACGCAAGACAATAAAGCGGCGCTTGAAGCACAGAATTAAAGACATCTGATTGATATTTATACACTCTGTTAGTTTAATAACAATTAACTAACAGAGTGTAATTTAAGGATATCGCATGCAAGGATGGCTAGTGATTCCCGTATCATTGTTGTATCTCGGACTATTGTTTTGGATTGCATGGTATGGAGACAAGCAACGTAGTTGGCTTGCAAAGTGGCGGCCTTGGATTTATAGCCTCTCGATCGCGGTCTATTGCACCTCTTGGACATTTTACGGCACGGTAGGGCAAGCCAGCAGTAATCCGTGGTCATTTCTTCCGATCTATATTGCCCCCATCATTGTTTTTACTCTTGGCTGGCGCATTCTCGCACGGCTGATTATTGTCGCGAAACGCGAACACATCACCTCTATCGCTGATTTTATTGCTGCGCGTTATGGCAAATCGCAAGGTTTAGCGGTGGTAATTACACTGATTGCTGTCGTCGGTATCTTGCCTTACATCGCTCTACAGCTACGTGGTATCACCATGGGGCTGGAAGTGATCGCGCCGCAGTTAAAAAGTGAAGTGCTGTTTGCTGGTGCGGATGCCTCATGGTTTGTGGTGCTGGCACTTGCCGTGTTTACGATGTTATTTGGTACTCGACATATTGATAACACCGAGCATCACCGAGGCATGATGATGGCGATTGCTTTTGAGTCGATCGTCAAGCTGGTGGCGTTTATGGTCGTGGGCAGTTTTATTCTGCTGATTGCGTTAAATCGATCCGATATCGTGCTACTAGACATCGCGGCGCAAACCTATCAATCCCCGAACTGGCCAACCTTAGTGATTCATACCGTACTGACTATGGTTGCGATTCTTTGCTTACCGCGTCAATTTCACACCATGGTGGTTGAAAATGAACGGCCACAAGATTTACACACGGCACGCTGGCTTTTCCCTGTCTATTTGGTACTGATGGGGACGTTTGTCTTGCCGATCGCATGGGTTGGGCAAGGGCTACTTTCGGGCGTGAGTGCCGATACTTATGTGATCAGCTTGCCAATGTCGCTTGGTGCAAGTGATATGGCGTTACTCGCCTTTCTTGGTGGTACATCGGCCGCCAGTGGCATGGTGATCGTCTCAACTATTGCTCTGGCTATTATGGTTTCCAATGACCTTGTCATGCCGTTGCTACTAAGACGAATGCGCTTAAGCCACCGCGGGCATCGTCAGTTCTCAGGTCTGTTATTGGTGATTCGCCGCGCACTAATTTTGCTATTGCTGTTTGGCGCTTGGGGTTTTTATCAAGTGCTGGGCAATATTCAATCCTTATCCGCGATCGGTTTTCTCTCTTTTGCCGCCATTAGCCAATTTGCTCCAGCGTTACTTGGTGGCATGTATTGGCGACAGGGTAATCGGAAAGGGGTATACATCGGTTTGCTGTTTGGTTTTACGCTGTGGTTAATCACGTTAATGCAAGCTACGGGGTTATTGGCGGGAGACAGCCATAACAATGTCTTACTATGGCTTATTGAGCCGCCATTGGCGCTGCGTGAGATTGGAGTCCAAGCATCTGATTGGGGTATCGTACTTAGCCTATCCGTTAATGCTCTTTGTTATACCGTGGTCTCGATGTTGACTCGCGCAAGTTTGAGTGAACGGTTACAGTCAGCATCGTTTATCGGTACACCATTGCCGGAAAGTGAAAACATCAGTTTATATCAAAGCCGAGTGACGGTGGCTGAGCTTGAAATGCTCGCATCGCGCTTTGTTGGTCGCCAGCGCGTACGTAGTGCATTTACCCAATATTGGAGTCAGCAACGCGAAACTTTAATGCCCACTCAGCAAGCGCCTTCAACCTTGATTCGCCATACTGAACGTGTGCTTGCGGGTGTGTTTGGTGCATCTTCGGCTAAGTTAGTACTGACGTCAGCGCTGCAAGGTCGTAACATGCAACTGGAAGAGGTAGCGACCATTGTCGATGAGGCATCTGAGTTGTATGACTTCAGCCGCGGATTGTTACAAGGAGCAATAGAGCACATAGGTCAGGGGATTGCGGTTGTAGATAAGCAATTGCGATTGGTTGCATGGAATCAACGATATCTTGAACTATTTGTTTTTCCGCCAGGGTTGATTCAAGTTGGACGGCCAATTGCTGATGTGATCCGCCACAATGCAGAGCAGGGATTATGTGGCCCAGGCGATCCGGAAGATCATGTTCGTCGGCGGATTTATCATCTAGAGCAAGGTACGCGTCATACCTCATCACGCATTCGCCCTGATGGCCGCGTGATTGAAGTTCAAGGTAATCCTATGCCCGGTGGCGGCTTTGTGATGAGCTTTACGGATATTACAGTGTTCCGTGATGCCGAACAGGCATTGAAAGATGCCAATGAGAGCTTGGAAGAGCGCGTGAGAGTGCGCACGCAAGAGTTAGAACGTCTCAATAAACAATTGGTTGCGGCAACACAGCGTTCAGAGCATGAGTCGCGTTCAAAATCGCGTTTTCTCGCTGCAGTTAGCCACGATTTGATGCAACCGTTGAATGCGGCCCGTCTCTTTGCTTCATCACTCTCGGAAGTCGCAAAAGAAAGCGAGACCAAGCAGCTATCTAATCATATTGAAAGTGCATTAGGAGCGGCGGAAGATTTAATTGGCGATTTGCTCGATATTTCGCGCTTAGAGTCTGGGAAGTTGGACGTTAACGTATATGGTTTTGCGATCAATGATGTGCTGTCGAATCTTAACGCCGAATTCAGTGCTCTGGCGAAGCAGCAGGGCATCGAATTTAGCATGGTGCCGAGTCAAGCCGTGGTGGAGTCAGATCCGAAATTGCTTCGCCGAGTCATTCAGAATTTTCTCACCAACGCATTTCGCTACAGCCCTCGAGGTAAAGTGGTGTTAGGTGTTCGTCATTGTAATAGTCATGTACGCATCGAAGTTTGGGATAATGGCGAAGGGATCAGCGAAGATAAGCAGCAAGAGATCTTTGAAGAATTTAATCGTGGAAACCAAGTTCGATCGGATCAAGGGTTGGGGTTAGGCTTAGCTATTTCGAAAGGGATCGCGAACGTGCTTGGACATCAGATCGCAATGCGATCCTGGCCGGGCAGTGGTAGCGTGTTCTCTATTAGTCTTAAACGTTCAGCGCAGGCTGCGCCGCAAGTGATGATTACTCCGTTGCAGGCTGTGAATGATCTCAGCCATATCAAAGTGCTTTGTGTCGATAATGAAAGTGACATTTTGATTGGTATGGAAAAGTTATTGGCGCGTTGGGGATGCGATGTACGCTGCGCAGCAGATATAGTAGAAAGCTTGCAAGCGATTGAAGAAAACTGGTTGCCTGACGTTATTCTGTCTGACTATCGTTTAGATAATGGACGTACGGGACTGGAGGTGCTTCAGCAATGTCGCTTGCGGCTAGGAAATCGCTTTATCGGAGTCATTATCAGTGCTGACCGTACGCCCGATATGCTCACTGGTATTGAATCTAATAACTTTAGTTTTATTCCTAAACCCGTCAAACCACTGAAATTAAGGGCGATACTCAATCGCGTTGAATAGCCAGATCAAATTCGGCACGACTAACGCGATAAAAGTCGTGCCGAGGTCTAAATTACTTGTCACTTAATAGGGTTTCGTATTTTACAAATGCGGTTTGTGTGTCGCCGTAATACACCACCCCATCGGCTTGAGCGGCAACACGTAACCAGCTCTCTTCACTAGCTGGCGCCGGTAAGTTGATAGACCAGTTCTTGCCATCCTTGCTGTTTGACTGCATATCAAGTGGTTTAGCACTTTGCTCTGGATCATCGACCAGAGCCACTTTAATGCCCTCGAGCGGAAAAGCCGAAGTCAATGAAAGCTCTAACTTATTGTTGGTTAGGTTTTCAGAGCGAAACTTAATTTTAAACTCCCCATTTTCCATGTCACAGATGCCGCTGGTATAACGGCAATTCGACTTGCTCAGAAGTTTGTAGCTCTGGCCCTCTTTGGCGGCATGAGGTTTTTCACTTAGTGCTAAATCGGTACCGAAGTAAGCGATGATAGAGAGAATAGGGGCGACTAACAGAGCAATAATAATGTGTTTATTCTTAAACATAGGGCTTCCTTGCGACTACGACGGGCTAAAAATGTATACCTAATAACTCATAAAATGACGGCACTAAATTATTGGGTATAGATGCTTATTTAAACAGACTAATAGGAATAAAAAAGCCCCCGCAGGGGCTTTTGTGCTTTGAATTAGATTTTAGTGGTCGACTGCGTCACCAGCGCCAGCTGGAACACGTACGTGTTCAACCAAATCTTTACTTCTTGTGGCGTTTCAGCGGTCACTTTCGATACCGCGATGGCTACGATGAAGTTAAATAGAGCGCCAATTGCACCAAATGCATTGGGTTCGATACCAAAGAACCAGTTGCTACCCCAGCTTTGTAGATAGGTCCAATCTGCGACGAATAGGATGCCTTTGTGCTGGAATACGTAGAATAGCGTCACACTGATACCTGCAATCATGCCTGCAATTGCGCCTTCTTTGTTGATGCTCTTACTAAAGATACCCATCATCAATGCAGGGAAGATGGAGGAGCCTGCAAGGCCGAATGCTAGCGCTACCGTACCGGCGGCAAACCCTGGTGGATTGAGACCTAGATAACCGGCCACACCAATGGCCACTGCCATCGATATTCGGCTGGCAAGCAGTTCTTTCTTCTCAGAAATATTTGGATTGATTACGCCTTTGATTAAGTCATGGGATATCGCCGAGGAGATAGCCAACAATAGACCAGCAGCAGTGGAAAGTGCGGCTGCTAAACCACCGGCAGCGACAAGCGCGATGACCCAGTTAGGCAGTTTCGCGATCTCTGGGTTGGCTAGTACCATGATGTCACGGTCAACTTTCAGCTCATTAGTCGCTGGGTTTGACGTGTAATCAATCAGACCATCGTGGTTTTTATCATCAAAGCCAAGTAGACCCGTTTTCTCCCAGTTTTTGAACCAGCTAGGACGTTCGTCATAAGCTAAGTGTTGGCCCGGTGCAGGGTTCACAGTATCCATTAAATTCAGACGTGCCATTGCAGATACTGCTGGAGCGGTTGTGTACAGAATCGCAATAAACAGGAGCGCGTAACCTGCAGATGTTCGTGCATCACGTACTTTAGGTACGGTGAAGAAGCGGATGATTACATGTGGCAGACCCGCTGTACCAATCATTAGAGACATGGTGTAAACGAACATGTTGAGTGTATCGCCACGAACTTGTGTGGTGTATTCACTAAAGCCAAGTTCTGTCACCACCTGATCGAGCCGGTCGAGTAGATAAACATCGGTTCCTGAGATAGTACTGCCCAGTCCAATTTGTGGTAGAGGGTGACCGGTTAGTTGCAGAGAGATAAAGATTGCAGGAATAGTGTAAGCAAGAATGAGGACGCAATATTGAGCAATCTGCGTATAGGTAATCCCTTTCATGCCGCCCATTACAGCGTACATAAATACGATACACATGCCGATCAGTAGACCTGTTGAGTAATCAACTTCTAAGAAACGACCAAATGCGACACCGACACCTTTCATCTGACCGATTACGTAAGTGACGGATGCGATGATTAAACAAACAACCGCGACGATACGAGCTGCGTTTGAGTAGAAACGTTCACCTACGAATTCAGGTACGGTAAATTTACCAAACTTACGTAAATAAGGGGCCAGCAGCAGTGCAAGTAGTACGTAACCACCAGTCCAACCCATAAGGAATACAGAACCACCGTAGCCCATAAAGGCAATTAGACCTGCCATTGAAATGAACGAAGCGGCAGACATCCAGTCAGCGGCAGTCGCCATACCGTTGGCAATTGGGTTGACCCCGCCGCCTGCCACGTAAAACTCTTTGGTTGAGCCTGCACGAGCCCAAATTGCAATACCGATGTAGAGGAGGAAAGTCGCCCCTACAACTAGGTAAGTGATAGTTTTCAAATCCATCTGAGCTACTCCTTACTCATCTACATTAAATTCACGGTCGATTCGACGCATTTTCCACGCATAGAAGAAAATGATTCCGAGGAAGGTATAGATGGATCCTTGTTGAGCAAACCAGAAGCCAAGTTTGTAGCCACCAATTTGGAATTGGTTAAGCACATCAACAAATAAGATGCCACAGCCAAAAGATACGACAAACCACACGACCATTAGGCCGATCATTAGTCTTACGTTCTTTTCCCAATAGGCTTTGGCTCGTTCCTGACTTTCAAACGCCATTGCCGTCTCCTTACGCATGATTGTTGTTAAAAAAATGTTTCTGGATTTACAATAGCAGTGACAAAGTAGGATGGCTTTTCTACTTTAGTCGGCAATGAATATTTATTGAGTTGATTAAAATCAGTTGGTTATATGAAGTGGCTTATTGGGATTGGTGTTAACATTGTGTTAATTAAGCCTAAGGTCTAATGCTGTAGCACGCAGAATGGTGCATTGATCACAATAAAAAGTAGTCGCGTATGCCCATTAATAGATTATTGAGAGCAACGGCGGCTAAAACGAGCCCCATGACACGACTAATGATGGCGGCTCCGACATTACCGATGACTCGATGTATTTGGCTTGCCAGTAATAAAAACAATAAAGTGATCACGAGCACCGCAATCATAACCCCAGCGGTAATACTTTGATCGAGTAAAGAATATCGATGATTATCAGTGAGCATCACGATAGCCATCATGGCTCCTGGCGAGGCAATAGAAGGCATTGCGAGTGGGTAAACGGCCAGATCGGCTAATTCAGAATGACTGAGTTCTTGGCTCAGTTTTTGTTCTTGCTCTGGCTTACTTTCGCCAAAGATCATGGTGAGCGCAAACAGGAGTAACACTAGTCCGCCAGCAGCTTGAAAGGCAGGTAGCGGTATTTGCATGGCTTCCAATAGTAATTGCCCAGCAATAAGGAAAAATAGCAACAAGCCAGTGGCAATGGCGACCGCTTTAAACGCCACAACTCGTTTTTGTTTGATGGAAAGGTGTTGAGTTTGAGATAGGTAGACAGGCACAGTTCCGACAGGGTCAATAACTGCCCAAAGCACGACGAATTGAGTTAACACAATGCTCAGCAAAACAATCTCCCAGAGTTAGCGGAAATCAATTTGACGACCGAATGGTCATCAAGCGAAATAACAGAGGGATAGGTGCTTAAAGTAGCACCAAGTGAGCTAAGTGTAGCAGAGTTTAATTGTGTCTAAGTCAGCACAAAGTGAGTTAACTTTCTGACTCCAATTGTTGAAGTAGTATCACGGCTTGAGTACGGTTCTTAACGCCGAGTTTACGAAATATCGCCGTCATGTGTGCTTTGATTGTCGCTTCGGAAACATTGAGTTCATAAGCAATTTGCTTGTTGAGCAAACCATCGGAGAGCATGCCTAATACTTTGTATTGCTGTGGTGTGAGGGTAGCAATTTTTTCGGCTAAATCGGTACAGGCTGCATGATTAGTTATCGAACCTTCAGGGAAGAATGGTTCACCACCAAGAACTTGATTGAGCGCTGCGATCAATTCGCGCATGTCGCTTGATTTGGGAATAAAGCCAAACGCACCATGGCTTTTTACTTGAGTGACGACAGATGGTTCTTCACTGGCAGATACGACGACTATCGGTAAATCAGGAAATTCAGCTCGCATCTGTATTAGTCCTGACATGCCGTTTGCTCCTGGCATTTTTAAGTCTAACAACAAAAGGTCTGCATCTGGTTCTTTACCGAGTAGAGAAATAAGAGCTTCTAACGAATCGGCCTCAAGAAGATTAGCACCGCTGATCGCCATATGAATCGCTTGAAACAAAGCATTGCGAAAGAGCGGATGATCATCAGCAATGATGATGGTGTAATTTGAGTCCATAACGTTAACCACTTATTGTTATTTGGTTAATGGAATTATCATTGCGTTTGATGCTTAGAACAATATTTGTACTCTAAAATTCTGAACTAAATCGACTTTTGTCTAAGAAATGTCACACCCCAGTAAATACTGAGGTGTGAGTTTGTGATCGGCTAGAGTTGATGAGCGTTTAAGTGGTTAATAAAACTTGGTGCATCCATGAAACCAGTAATGCGAGCATTTGGCTGATGACTGCCATCAGCATTCCAAAACTCAATAGTTGGTAAACCAAGGACATTTAATTTCTGCAGCAGTTCGATATCTTGCATTTGGTTTTTCGTTACATCTGCTTGAAGCAAAACAAAATCCTTTAATTTGCTTTCCACTTCTGGTGTATGGAATGTGTATTTTTCAAATTCCTTACACGCAACACACCAATCAGCATAGTAATCGAGCATGACAGGTTTCCCCGCCAATTGCGCTTTTTCCAGCTGCTGCTCAAGCTCTGCTACATTGCTGATTTTGATAAATTCAACGCCATGCTCAGCGACTTGTGCTTGTGGACTAAACCAGTAGTTGAGCAGAGGTTGCGCCGAAGCAAATAGACCCAATACCGCAATAATGCCGACCGCACTCTGTTTCCAACCGCCAAAAGTTAGCGAGTTTTTAAGGTGATAAAGCCAACCAAAAGCGGCAATGCCAAGCGCAGACCACAAAGCGGTAGACCACTGTTCTGGTAAGATACGCTCCAATAGGAAAATTGGCGCAGCGAGTAATACAAAGCCGAATAGTACCTTAACGCGATCCATCCAAGCACCGGCTTTTGGTAGTAGTTTGTTGCCAAATACCGCCGCCAACATTAGCGGAATACCCATACCTAAGGCCAGTGCATAGAGCGCTACGGCACCTGTGACTAAATCGCCACTTTGAGCGACATAGAGCAGAGCACCAGAAAGCGGTGCTGTGGTGCATGGTGAACACACTAGACCAGATATCGCACCCATAGCGAACACACCTGCATTACTCCCCCCTTGCTGCTTGTTGCTCAGGCCGTTAAGCCAAGTTTGCACACTTGATGGCAGTTGCAATGTGTAAGCACCAAACATCGATAAGGCTAAGGCGACAAACATGACACTAAGGCCAAACAATACGTATGGGTGTTGCATTGCAGCTTGGAACTGCATGCCTGCCGATGCCACAACTAAACCGAGTAAGGTGTAAGTGAGCGCCATACCTTGTACATAAATAAATGACAAACCAAGAGCGCGGCGGTGCGATAACTTCCCGCTTCCTAATACGATACTGGTCAGAATTGGGTACATAGGCAGTACACATGGGGTAAAAGCAAGACCAACCCCAAGAGCTAAAAATAGCAGTGGTGTCCACCAATTATCAGCTAATTGGCCTGCAAGGCTGCTTTCTTTGGATTGCGGCGCAGGTGATTGGCTGGTTGGTGTGGATGATGTTTGTGGCTTGGTTAGCGAAGTATCCGCTGACTGTGTTGTGGCGTCGTTGCTTGCAGTAGTAAAGGCTTTGACATCAATCACTCGAGTTTCCGGTGGGTAGCAAAAGCCTGCTTTGGCACAGCCTTGATACTGAACGATTAAACGCGCGCCTGGTTGATAATCCTGTAGAGGAACTTCAACAAACAGTGGCTCGGTATAGATATGGACATCGCCAAAAAATTCATCGTGATAAGGCTGCCCTTCACGAATATCAAGCTCACCTAAGGTCACATTTTCTGCACTAATCGAGATGCGTTCTTGATACAAGTAGTAGTCGTGTTTGACCTGCCAATCGAGAAATACGCGATTATTCTGCTGAAAATTATTGAAAGGAAACGCGTCATCAACAGGAACGAATCGATTGTTGTCAGTGGTAAAACTCGGAGTATTAGAGTTGTTGCCAAACAGCGCCATCGCGGGTGACGCCACGACACTTAGGCATAAAATCAGAATGGAAAAAACTGAGCGCATACAAACATCACTTAATTTAACTTGCGGGTATTTTACGTACAGGCTGACTTTTTATCCAACTCAACCGTCGATAGATTGTATATGACAGAGAAAACAGCCAATTAGTTTCAGTCAGAAGTCGAAATAATGATGGGTGGAGTGTGAATACGCAGCAATAAAAAAAGCGCCGGAGCGCTTTTTAAGGTCGATATTACTGATTCGCTATGGTGTAGTGATTAAATCACCAGCCCACCAAAGGCAAACCCAAGAGCAACGGCTGAGCTAATGGTGACCACACCTGGAATAAAGAATGGGTGGTTGAATACGTACTTACCAATGCGAGTTGAACCGGTATCATCCATTTCAACTGCAGCCAGTAACGTTGGGTAAGTCGGTAGTACAAATAGCGCGCTGACCGCAGCAAATGATGCAACCGCAGTTAATGGCGCAACGCCAATAGCCAGTGCGGCAGGCATTAGAGCAACGGTGGTTGCACCTTGTGAATAAAGTAGCATTGAAGCAAAGAACAGTACTAATGCCAGCATCCATGGATAGTCGGCAAGTAACTCGTCAGCCACTTCTTTGATCTCATTAACGTGAGCGTTAACAAAGGTTGAACCTAACCATGCAACACCGAGTACGCATACACAAGCTGTCATACCTGAACGGAAGGTGCTAGCTGCAGGAATTTGGTTAGCATCAATTTTGGTAGTGAAAACAATCAGTGCTGCCGCTGCTAACATCACAGTCATGATGGCTTCGTTACGACCAAGCGCTGGGTTTTCAATCAGACCAATTGAGTGTGAGATCGCAGCAGCGTAGCAGACGACCAAACCGATGGCGATCAGGAAGATATAGGTTGCGCGTTTAGCGGTTGGCAACAATTCGCGTTTTTCGCTACCCGCAAGCTTGATTAGGCCTTGTTCAAGACGTTGTTGGTAAACCGGATCGTCTTTTAACTCTTTACCCATAAAGTTAGCGACAAATGCGCCAATCATACAAGCGATAAAGGTGGTAGGAATACACACGGCAAGCAGCGTTAAGTAGTCGACGCCTTTAGGTGCTAGCATGGCAGCAAAAGCAACCACCGCAGCAGAAATCGGTGAGGCAGTAATCGCAATTTGTGAAGCGATAACAGCAATAGAAAGCGGACGTGAAGGACGAACGCCTTGGCCTTTGGCCACTTCTGCAATAACCGGTAGCGTGGAGAACGCCGTGTGGCCAGTACCAGCCATCAGTGTCATTACGTAAGTCACAATCGGTGCGTAAAAGGTAATGCGCTTAGGATTTTTGCGTAAAAAGTTTTCTGCAACTTGCACTAGCCAGTCCATACCACCGGCAACTTGCATTGCGGCAATCGCGGTAATAACTGACATGATAATTAGAATAACATCTACCGGAATGTAGGCTTGGCTTGTGTGCACACCCAGCCCTAGTGATAAAGCGATAACCCCAGCACCACCGGCAAAACCGATGCCGATACCCCCAATTCTAGCTCCTAAAAAGATAAAGAGCAGAACGACGAACAGCTCGACTGCAATCATAAATAACCCTCGTTTATTCTGTTGTGTTCATGGTGACGGCGATTTGCAACAAACAGCGAGCAAAAAAAGCCAAGTTCACACCATTACTTAAATTTTATTGCCAAATTTCGGCGTTAAAAAAGGGCCCTTTTGGGGCCCTCTTGTTTTTTCTTATTCGTAGCGTTTTGCTTTATACGTTGGATGCATGAAGTTTTCAACGCAAAGGATTTCGTCAATCTCTTCTGCAGTCAGTAGACCACGGTCTAGAACCACTTCACGTACGCTCTTACCAGTCTCTGCACAGATCTTACCTACGATGTCACCTTCGTGGTGGCCGATGTATGGGTTTAGGTAAGTGACGATACCGATAGAGTTGTAAACGTAGTTTTCACAGATCTCTTTGTTCACTGTGATGCCGTCGATACACTTATCACGTAGGTTGATACATGCGTTGTTTAGCAGTGAAATAGATTCAAACATGCTTTGTGCAATCACAGGTTCCATTACGTTAAGTTGTAGCTGACCACCTTCTGCTGCAAACGAGATAGTGTTGTCGTTACCTAGAACTTTGAAACACACTTGGTTTACAACTTCTGGAATTACTGGGTTTACTTTTGCTGGCATGATTGAAGAACCTGCTTGTAGTTCAGGTAGGTTCAATTCATTTAGACCTGCGCGAGGACCAGAAGAAAGTAGACGTAGGTCATTACAGATCTTAGATAGTTTCACCGCTAGGCGTTTTAGTGCGCCGTGGATCATTACGTAAGCGCCACAGTCAGAAGTTGCTTCGATCAAATCTTCGGCAGGAACGACTTCTAGACCCGTTACTTCTGCAAGGTGTTTCACCGCTAGGCCTTGGTAACCCGCTGGTGCGTTTAGACCAGTACCGATTGCAGTTGCGCCCAGGTTGATTTCAAGTAGCAGTTTTGATGTGTACTCAAGAACGCGGATTTCTTCGTTTAGTGTTACTGCCCAAGCGCGGAACTCTTGACCAACAGTCATTGGCACTGCGTCTTGTAGCTGTGTACGACCCATTTTTAGTACGCCGTTGAACTCTTGTGCTTTAAGTTCAAATGCTGCTTTTAGGTATTCGATAGAGGTCATTAGTGTGTGAACACTGTTGTAAACCGCGATACGGAAACCAGTTGGGTAAGCACAGTTAGTTGATTGGCTCTTGTTTACATGGTCATTAGGGTTAATGAATTGGTATTGACCTTTTTCTTTGCCCATTAGCTCAAGCGCAACGTTAGCGATAACTTCGTTGGTATTCATGTTTACTGAAGTACCAGCACCGCCTTGGTATACGTCTGATGGGAATTGGTCCATGCATTTGCCCGTTTCAAGGATCAAATCACACGCTTGAAGAATGTAGTCAGCAACATCTTTAGGAATAGCGCCTAGCTCTTTGTTTGCAAGAGCTGCCGCTTTTTTAGTCATAACCATGCCGCGTACAAACTCAGGTACGTCAGAGATAGTTACATTAGAGATGTTGAAGTTTTCCATCGCACGTAGCGTGTGAATGCCGTAGTAAGCATCGGCAGGTACGTGACGTTCGCCTAGTAGATCTTCTTCGATACGAGTGGCTGAGTTAACTGCAGTAACTTCTGATAGGGTAGCCATAGGTGGATCCTTAAGAATGATTATCAAATTAAGCTGTTATGTCATGGCCAATTCTGAGGTTAAAAGAATCCATTCACTAGATAATTTGGCTGAAATCCATCCTGACTTTCTGTGGCACATGATACTCGACCTTGTTCATAAAAATATTAAGTAGATCACCTTTTACGGCAAAGATGGAAAAATCTTTGAGTGAAATTGATATAGCTCAGTAATCCAAATCACAGATGTAACGCAACGTGTCTAGTATGTTAATTGCGCGCAATTTGTGTGAAAAATAACAGTTAATTGTTCGCTTTGTGGTTGATTCTCTTTACTTAAACAAAATGCCTCTCACTGAGCGGTACTCTCTAATCTCACCTCCCAGTCACGATTTCTCACAATTCAATTAGGGAAACTATTGTCGCCATGCAGGCTTAAAGCTAAGGTGTGCTTAACAAAGGAGGGCTTGTGTTTCCTATCTTACTTTTACTCTTTATCTTAGTTCCGATTATTGAAATTGGCCTATTTATTCAAGTCGGCGGATTTCTTGGCTTATGGCCAACCATTGCGTTAGTTTTGATTACCGCATTCGTTGGTGCGTCACTGGTTCGTAGCCAAGGATTGCAGACACTAATGAATGTGCAAAATCGCCTACAGCAGGGAGAGTTACCGGCGCAGCAAATTGTGGAAGGTGTCATGCTGGCGGTGGCCGGTGTGCTGTTACTGACTCCTGGCTTTATGACCGATGCGTTAGGTATGTTAATTCTTTTGCCGGCGCCACGCGCAGTGATTGCAAAATACCTGATGAGTAAAATGGTTGTGCGCTCTGTTGGTGGTGGTTTCCAAGGTGGGTTTGGCAACCATGGTGGTTTTGAGCAGCAAAATGGTTTTGACCAAGATCCTTTCCAGCGTAATCCGTTTGACCAATCACATGATAAGGGCAATACCTTTGAAGGTGAGTATGAACGCAAGGATGACGACGACAACGATCGTAATCGACTCAATTAGCAAAGGGCGCATTCGCGCCCTTTCTTATATCTGTTATTCGCGAGCGTAGATTCTCGCTATCAATTTTATTGTGCGCCCTGAAAGCCCATCTGACGCCATGCTTCATAAGCAATGATTGCAACGGCATTGGATAAGTTAAGGCTACGTGCATCTGGCATCATCGGAATGCGAATGCGCTGTTCCATTGGTAAGCTGTCGATCACATCCGCCGGTAGGCCTCGGGTCTCCGGACCAAACAGTAGCACATCACCGGTTTGAAATTTTGCATCGACGTGATGACCGGTAGTTTTGGTGGTACAGGCGAAAATACGGTATCCACCTTCACGCTCATTTTGCAAATAGTCCAAAAAGGCCTGCAAATTTTTATGGCGTTTAACGCGTGCTAGGTCATGATAATCCAAGCCCGCACGGCGCACTTTTTTCTCTTCCAAATCAAAACCAAGTGGTTCAATTAGATGCAGGTTAGCGCCACAGTTGGCACTTAGACGAATAATATTGCCAGTGTTTGGCGCTATTTCCGGTTCGTATAAAGCAATATCAAACATGAATTTTTGTCGTATCGGCGAAAAGATTGGCCTGAGTATAACAGGATGATTGAGGGGAAAAATAGAGAAAGGGCATACCGAAGTGATGCCCTTTACGTCAGTGACTAGTCAAACAGAAGCGGTAAACAGATCGTGACTCGCAACCCGCCAAGTGGGCTGCGTGTGGCTTCAATCGTGCCGCTATGTTGACGAACGGCGCTTTGAGTAATCGCAAGGCCAAGTCCGGTACCACCACTGACGCGGTCACGTGCGGTTGAGACACGGTAAAACGGACGGAAAATGGCATCAAGTTCTTGTTCAGGCACACCTTCGCCATTGTCGTCGACATGAACGATGACCTGTTCGTTATCGGCAGAAATCGAAACTTCAATATGGTCTTTACCATAATGAATTGCATTGCGCACAATGTTGTCTAATGCGCTCATCAGCAGTTTCGGTTTACCTGAGATGTTACGTTCAGGAATGGCTGTGTAACTTAGCGTTTTGCCCATTTGTTCGGCTTCGAATTGAGCATCGGTAAGGATTGCTTCCCATAAACTACTCAACGGTTGGCGCTCACGATCGGTATGACTATCAAGTTGCATGCGTGATAACTCAAGCAGTTCACTGATCATTTGTTCTAAGCGCTGTGCTTCAGTATCTATGCGTGTCAGTTCAGGGCTTTCGCCTTGTTTGCGCGTGGCGAGTGCGGTTGCCATGCGTAAACGAGTGAGTGGCGAGCGTAACTCATGGGAAATATCCGATAGCAAACGTTGTTGACCAGAGATCATCTGATTGACGTCTTGCACCATTTGGTTGAAGGCTGCACCGGCTTGGCGAAATTCCTTCGTGCCTTTTTCTAGGCTGGGGTCAACGATAAATTCCCCTTTTGCCACGGTACGCGCAGCGCGCTCTAAACGCCTTGCAGGTTGGCTAAGTGCCCAAGCAAGCCATAGCAAGAATGGCGTACTGACCAACATGACGGTAAGCAGAAGTTGCAGTGGGTGGTCAAATAGCTTCAATAAGAACGGTGGTGGCTCATCCCATTTAAATGACACGTACATATGGAGGTTTTCGCCTGCCAGCGAAATCGGCACTGGCCCCGCGACCATGTAGTGACCATAAAGTCGTTGTTTAGGATGATCGACAGATTCAATACTAGAGATAAAGTTTTGTAGCGCGCGCAGTTTAAAATTACGCTGCTTTTGCGCTGTCAGAATTCTGCCATCAAGATCCGTCAAGAAGAACCTTGGTCGAGGATCGCGTGGTGAAGGGCGATCTTTTTCTATCTGACGTAGTAGCTGGTTTAAGTTATCCACATGCTGATAGCGTTGCTCAATACGCTGCGCATACTCTTGCATTTGTTTGATGTGCTTTTGTGGAATGTCATGAGACTTACGTGGATCAAGATGCGGCAGCGCTAAAACCGCGATCAGCACCAATAACATTGTTAGCCAGAAAATAGCAAAGATACGTCCGTATAGACTGGTAAAGCGAGGTAGACGCATCAATCTTCCTCCACCAATAAGTAGCCGCGTCCACGTAGCGTTTTGATCCTTGGTTTGCCATCGCTGCGCTCAGGCAGTTTTTTACGTAGGTTAGATACATGCATATCAATAGCACGATCAAACGCAGCTAAACGCTTTCCTAGCACATCTAAACTGAGCTCTTCTTTGGTAATCGTTTCACCTGGGTGAGCGACAAAGTGTGCTAACAACGCAAATTCAGTGGTTGTCAGTTCCAATAACTGATTTTGGCAGTACGCTTCTTGCTTGCCTGGATAAATAGTAATGTCACGATATTCAAGGCTATCACTGGCTCGGGTGTGGCTCACGGTTTGTGTGCGGCGCAAAATGGCACGAATCCGTGCCAGCAGTTCACGGTCGCTAAACGGTTTTGGCAGATAATCATCAGCGCCGAGTTCTAAGCCAATCACGCGATCGATTTCTTCCCCTTTGGCGGTCAGCATTAATACTGGCGTTTCCCATTTTTCACGAATTCGTTTTAGGGTTTCGGTGCCGTTAAGTTTTGGCATCATCACATCCAGTAGGATTAAATCGATATCTTTATTGAGCGCTGCTAAGCCTGCTTCACCATCATTGGCTTCAGATACAATAAAGCCCTCAAAGGTGAGTACCTCTTTTAGCAAGCTGGTAAGCTCAGTATCGTCATCAATTAATAGAATGTGTGCCATATGCAATGCCCTTAAGTATGCTTTTCTTTAAGTATATTACTGGTTATTAAAGGCAACGATTAGCGTAAAGTTTGCTCTTTACGTATCTTTACGCTCTCTAAACGCCAATTTACTCTCAAAACACTAATCTATATTCAAGCGCTGCAATCGCAGCCTCACTAACACACTTACAAGGTATAGATTATGAACACAGTAAAGAAACTAGTTTTGGCTGCGGCGGTAATTCCAGTGGCATTTGCTTCAGCAAGCGCATTCGCATTTGGTGGTAAAGGTGACCATAAAGGTGGTCGTTGCCACGGTGGTATGGATCGCGGCATCTTTAAACAGCTTGATCTCACGGATGCGCAAAAAGATCAGCTAAAAGAGATGCGTGAAGCGAACAAAGCAGAGATGAAAGAAAACTATCAAGCAAACTTTGAAGCGCGTAAAGCAGAGCGCCAAGCGTATCACGACAAAGTTCAGCAACTGGTATTGGCGGATAACTTTGACCAAGCAGCTGCGAACGATCTTGCTAAAGAGATGGTAGAGCAACAAACGGAACGTAAAGTTAAAATGCTTGAGAAGCGCCATCAAATGCTGAGTGTCTTAACGCCTGAACAAAAAGCGAAGTTTGTTGAATTGAGCAAAGAGCGCATGGCAAAGTGCGATGAAAATCGTAAGCATCACAACTAATTAAATTAGATATCCTGGCAGCCAAATGGCTGCCTTGTTGCTTTTTAGCGAACTTGGTTATAATTGCCGCATCATAAATGACGAAAAAACAACAATGAAACAAGATTACGCAAAGCTTGTCACTATGGCGGCGTGGGCTGTAACCTCGTTGCAAGTTTTCTTTATTGATAAACTCGCGGTGTGGTGGGTAACGGGGTCAGTGAGCTTACTGGCCTCATTGATTGATTCTATGCTGGATATAGCCGCGTCGGTTGTGAACCTCATTGTGATTCGAATTGCATTACAACCAGCGGATAAAGAACACCGCTTTGGCCACGGTAAAGCTGAGTCTCTCGCAGCATTGGCTCAAGCCATGTTTATTTCTGGTTCGGCGGTATTTCTTATCCTCAACGGTATTGAACGCTTCTTCAGACCGCAAGATTTGCAATCTCCGGAATACGGGGTTTATGTCAGCATGTTTGCCATCGTGGTGACGTTTGCTTTAGTTCGTTTTCAACAGCACGTGGTGCGTAAAACTGGCAGCCAAGCTATTGCCGCAGATTCTCTCCATTACCAAACTGACTTATACATGAACGCGGCCATTATGTTAGCGCTCGGTTTAAGTTGGGCGGGTATTCGTCAAGCGGATGCGGTGTTTGCCGTCGCCATTGGGATCTACATTTTGTATAGCGCCTTTAAAATGGTGCATGAGGCAATTCAAACTTTGCTCGATCGTCAGTTGCCGGAAGAAGAACTTGTTGAAATTAGACAGTGCTGCATCAGTGTGCCGGGTGTACTGGGTGTGCATCAACTGCGTACACGCATGTCTGGGCCAGTGCGCTTTATCCAACTGCATTTAGAGTTGGACGATGAATTGCCATTAATCGAGGCACATCATATTTCTGATCAAGTAGAAATAAGTTTGCTGGCGCAATTTCCGCAAGCGGATATTCTAATCCACCAAGATCCGCACTCCGTGGTTGAGACGAGCGAGAAACAGCAAAAATTCGCTGATTGGTAAGTGAAAATTGATTGGACAGTGGCATTGCTTTGGCTATCTTTTCAACGATACGACAAATAAAACGTGATACTGATATGTATCAACAAAGTTAATGACTAAAACTGTAATACTCTACATAAGTAGAAAAGTTACATAACTTCGTGCAAATAAAAGTAGTATTCCTTCCTCTGCAAGGTAACATATTGCACATTAAAAAATTTGGTCAGCCGCTTACCTGACGGCGTCTGACGTAAAATTTGAAATAAAATTCCCAAAAATTGAGGCTAAACATGATTAAGAAGATCGGTGTTTTGACAAGTGGTGGTGATGCACCAGGTATGAACGCAGCGATTCGCGGTGTGGTACGTACAGCTTTGTCTGAAGGCTTGGAAGTATACGGTGTATACGACGGTTATTTAGGTCTTTACGAAGGCCGCATCGAAAAATTGGACCGTTCAAGCGTGTCTGATGTGATTAACAAGGGCGGTACTTTCTTAGGTTCAGCTCGTTTCCCTGAATTCCGTGAAGTTGAAATTCGCGAAAAAGCGATTGAAAACTTGAAGAAGCATGACATCGATGCACTTGTTGTTATCGGTGGTGACGGTTCTTACATGGGTGCGAAGAAGCTGACTGAAATGGGTTACCCATGTATCGGTCTACCAGGCACTATCGACAACGATATCGCAGGTACGGATTACACTATCGGTTACCTAACTGCATTAAATACAGTTATCGATGCGATTGACCGTCTACGTGATACTTCATCTTCTCACCAACGTATCTCAATCGTTGAAATTATGGGCCGTCACTGTGGTGACCTAACTCTTATGTCTGCGATTGCTGGTGGCTGTGAGTACATCATCACTCCGGAAACTGGTCTAGACAAAGAGAAGTTAATCAACAACATTCAAGATGGCATCGACAAAGGTAAGAAACACGCGATCATCGCCCTTACTGAGCTAATGATGGATGCGAACGAACTGGCGAAAGAGATCGAAGCGGCAACGGGTCGTGAAACTCGCGCAACAGTACTTGGTCATATTCAACGTGGTGGTCGTCCAACAGCGTTTGACCGTGTTCTAGCATCTCGCATGGGTAACTACGCAGTGCACCTACTACAAGAAGGTCACGGTGGTCGTTGTGTTGGTATCGTTAAAGAGCAACTTGTTCACCATGATATCATCGATGCGATTGAAAATATGAAGCGTCCAGTGCGTAACGATCTATACCAAGTAGCGGAAGAATTGTTCTAAGCTAGTTGACTGAATCAAAAAAAACCACCTACTTGAGGTGGTTTTTTTATATCTATAGATCAACATACAGCAATGCTGTTCAGTGTTAACAGCCTGTCGTGACCAATTCAAAATAGGGCGGTTTGCTCTCGGTCGCTTGGTTGTAAATCAAGTAGCAATTGTATTTGGGATCTTTGAGCGATTTGGTCATAAAACGGATCCATGAGTCGTTTGCTCCTCCGCGAGGGTTATGGAAATACCAATCCGCTTCGGTCTCAGGGTTGTAGACGCCATCCGCAAATTTGGCTTCCATCAATACGCTCCAAGTCTGCTTAGCAAAGGCTGCTGGGTAGCCGTAAGCGAGGCTAACTGGGCCTGCATCAATCGTGATTTGTCCGGAGCTCTGATCTGCGACACCATTTTGAATCGCAAGGGGATACACCATATCTGCCGCGCTTTGCATGCCCGCTTTTAAGCCATTTAACGCGGCAATACGTGAGTCTGTTTGCAGATTGAGTAAGCGCGGTAGTGCCGTGATGGCCAAAATACCGAGAACCACAATCACGATAATAAGCTCAATAAGCGTAAAGCCTTTGTTCTTGGTTTTCATAATCTATGCTGTTATCACGAGTGGAAATACTGGATTATGGTAACAAATTAATTAACCGTTTAATGTGCGGATTGTGTGAGCTCTATTCTAAATGTAGATCTAATGGCGTTTTGCTATTACGACCGCCAATTTCACGGGTGAGCTTAGGCACGAGGTAACCCGAAACTTGTTGAATGACGCCAGCCATTAACTCTTTCGCTTGTTCATCACTGACAAAGAAGTGGGCAGCGCCTTGCACTTTGTCGAGTACATGCAGGTAGTAGGGCAAAATATCGGCGTCAAATAACGCTTCACTTAAATCAACTAAGGCTTGCACCGAATCGTTGACCCCTTTAAGCAGTACTCCTTGATTGAGTAAGGTGACGCCCGCTTGTTTGAGTAGGGCGGTTTTACCGACCAACTCTTGGTTAACTTCATTGGCATGGTTGATATGGGTGACCAACACAACTTGTAAACGTGTGCTTTGTAGGATCTCAAGCAATTCAGGCGTAATACGAGCAGGGATCACCACCGGTAGGCGTGAGTGAATGCGCAGTCGCTTGATATGAGGAATTTCGGCGATATGTTCGATCAACCATCGCAATTCGTCATCTTTGGCCATGAGCGGATCGCCGCCAGAAAGAATCACTTCATTCAGTTCATGGTGGATTGCAATGTAATCCAAGCTATTTTGCCATACGCTTTTGCTCCCCTTATTGTCTTGATAAGGGAAGTGACGGCGAAAGCAGTAGCGACAATTCACCGCGCAGCCACCTTTTACGATCATCAGTGCACGGTTGCGGTATTTATGCAGTAATCCAGGGATTTGGTTGTCTTGTTCCTCCAACGGATCATTGGAGTACCCTTCATGTACCGCAAATTCTTCGGATAAGGGTAAAACTTGGCGTAAAAGCGGATCAAAAGGATTGCCTTTTTCCATTCTATCGACAAAACTTTGCGGCACACGCTGCGCAAAAAGCGTTCTCGCTTCAAATCCGTGTTGCCAAGGTGAAGGATCGATCTGCAACTGTTCTAGCAGTTTTTCAGGATCAGAGATCCCATTCGCTAGCTGTTTGAGCCAGTTTTGCTCAACAGAATCGGCATTTCGGGTTATGATGTGCGGCATTAAATTTAACTCGAAGAATGGTAAGAGGAAAAAATGGCTACTGTTAGCACGAATGAATTCAAAGGCGGTCTTAAAATTATGCTTGATAATGAGCCTTGTGTCATTCTCGAAAACGAGTATGTAAAACCAGGTAAAGGTCAAGCATTCAACCGCGTTAAAATCCGTAAACTGCTTTCAGGTAAAGTTCTAGAGAAAACATTTAAGTCTGGCGACACTGTTGAAGTGGCTGACGTAATGGATATCGATCTAGACTACCTATACAACGATGGTGAATTCTACCACTTTATGAACAACGAAACGTTCGAACAAATTGCTGCAGACAAGAAAGCTGTAGGTGAGAACGCTAAGTGGTTGGTAGAAAACAACACTTGTATGCTAACACTTTGGAACGGCAACCCAATCGCTGTGACTCCACCAAACTTTGTTGAGCTAGAAGTTGCTGATACAGACCCAGGTCTAAAAGGTGACACTCAAGGTACTGGCGGTAAACCAGCGACTCTATCTACTGGTGCAGTAGTACGTGTTCCTCTATTCATTGCTATCGGTGAAGTGATCAAAGTTGACACTCGTTCAGCTGAATACGTTGGTCGCGTTAAATAATTTTGCCCAAATTAGAAAAGGTCACTTCGGTGGCCTTTTTATTTTTCTGCTAACTTTGATATGACACAACTTCTAAACGTGAATATCTCACTACACTAACGAGTATGAAACAGACACTGCAAATTTGGCTGGATGCCGCTCGCCCTAAAACCTTGCCTTTGGCACTAGTCTCTATTTTGACTGGTAGTGTTTTGGCGTTCTCAAGCCATCATTTTTCTCTATCTGTTGCGGTATTGGCATTTATTACTGCGACTTTATTACAGATCTTGTCGAATCTGGCCAATGATTATGGAGATGCAGTCAAAGGAACCGACAACGAAGCACGCCTAGGACCGACAAGGGCAATTCAATCTGGTGCGGTAACACCGAAAACCATGCGCCAAGCGATCATCGTTAATGTGATTTTGACAATGATTGCAGGGTTAGTGTTGGTGTTGCATGCGCTAAATAGTTGGGAGAGCATTTTAGCTTTCATGGGCCTAGGCCTATTAGCGATTGGGGCTGCGATTGCCTATACCGTGGGCAACAAACCTTATGGTTATGTTGGGTTGGGTGATATCTCAGTATTTATCTTTTTTGGTTTGCTTGGTGTAGCTGGTACCTATTTTCTACATACAGGTATTGTTGAACCATCACTTGTTTTGCCTGCCGTTGGTTGCGGTTTATTGGCAGTAGCGGTGCTGAATATCAACAATATGCGTGACATTGAAAATGATGCTCGTTGCGGTAAGCGCACTGTGGCAGTTCGTTTAGGGCAAAAACACGCGAAGCAATATCACTTTGTGTTACTCGCGGGTGCGGTGGCGGCGTTTATTGCGTACTTGCTACTTCAACCTTCACCTGTATGGGTAATGCTGCCATTTTTATTGAGCCTGTTAGTGACGTTTAAACACGGCAAAGCGGTATGGCTCGCGGAGCAACCGGCACAAATTGCCCCTATGATGCCGGTTGTGGTTAAGTGTTCGTTAGTCACCAATTTGCTGTTTGCTGGGGTGGTTATAGCTCAAACTCTAGTGAGTTAAACGCAGCTAGTGATTGCAAACCTAAAGTGACTGGATATACTCGATTGATATGACCAACGCGATGAGAAGAAATGTTATGGAATACAATACTTCAGCATTATGCGATATCTACTTAGACCAAGTGGATGTGGTAGAACCTATGTTTAGCAACTTTGGCGGCAGCGCTTCATTTGCTGGGCAAATTACTACCGTTAAATGTTTCGAGGATAATGGCATTATCCGCGAAATTTTAGAGCAAGATGGCGTTGGGCGAGTATTACTGGTCGATGGTGGCGGTTCACTACGTAGAGCATTGATTGACGCTGAAATTGCCACTCTTGCTGAAGAGAATGAGTGGGAAGGTATCGTTGTTTACGGTAGCGTGCGCGAAGTTGATGAGTTAGAAGATATGAGTATTGGTATTCAAGCTCTCGCTTCTATTCCAGTTGGCGCAACCAGCAAAGGTGAAGGTGAGGTGGACATTCCAGTCAATTTTGGCGGTGTTACCTTTATCCCCGAAGATTACCTGTATGCCGATAATACCGGCGTGATTCTTTCTCAAGAGCCACTGAATATCGATCTCGACCTCGATGAAGACGATGTCGAAGAAGATTAATTAAAAAAGCCAGCGTTAAGCTGGCTTTTTTATCACTACTGTTTGAGGTTCTGCGCAAGCAGATGACGACAGTTTTTCCTTAACTTAAGCGCATAGAGATAACCTAAGCTACCGCCGATGATATTGCCGGCAGCAATGCCAATAAAGACGCCTTCAACACCAAACCACTTACCGCCCACCCACGCCATTGGCAAAGTTAAGATAAATAGGCGCATCGCGCTCCACTGGAAGGCTCTTAATGGTTGATGCAGTGCATTAAGCCCTGACACCAGCATCATCATGATGCCTTGAAACCCGTAGCTAAATGGCACGACGATCAGGTAATGCCACAGTTGGTTCTGCACGGCCTGTTCTTGAGAGAACATGGCGGCAAGCGGAATACTCAGCGGCACCATCATGACAAATATCATCAATTGGAACACGATAGCAAAGCGCATGCTGAGAAAGAGACCTGCAAAGCTGCGCTCTGGATTATCTGCGCCAAAATTTTGCGCCATAAAAGGGGTGAGCGCAGAAGTGAGAGACATTAACACCAAAATTAGAATCGACTCGATACGCTGTGCTGCGCCGTAAGCAGCGACCACAGAGGTGCCATGAGTTGAGAGGATCATCATCAAAAGTGCCCCCGACAATGGCGACATTGCATTGGAGAACGCCGCTGGAGTGCCGATCTTGAGGATCATTTTGCAGTCTTGGTGCAAGAAAGTGAGCTTAGGCAATGCCAGCAGTTTTTCACGTTTGATTAGAACGTAGAGTGAGCTAATTAGGGCTCCGAACCAACTAATGGCACTGGCGATGGCGGCACCTTGAATACCCAATTCAGGAAATGGACCATAGCCAAAGATCAACAGCGGGTCGAGAATACCGTTAATCAACCCCGCTAGCATCATGATCTTGGCCGGGGTCTTAGTATCACCGCTGGCTCGTATTGCACTATTACCCGCCATCGGGATCACCAATAGCGGAATCGATAAATACCAAATCGTCATGTACTGCTCAATGAGTGGCAGTAACTTTGCTTCCGCACCTAAGGCGACAAACAGAGGTCTGATCGTTAGCAAGCCGATGGTAGAAGCGATAGTCACTAATATGACCGCGAGAATCAAACCATGGCTAGCAACGCGAGCGGCATCTTGCGCCTGACGTTGACCAAGTAGACGTCCAATGTTGGTGGATAAACCCATACCGATCCCCATCGTGATGCAGTTAACACCAAAGGTGACGGGAAATGTATAGCTGACGGCCGCTAATGCGTCAGTGCCAAGCAGAGAAATAAAGAAAGTATCGACGAGGTTAAACATCAGAATGGCAATCATGCCCACCGTCATTGGGATGGTCATCTGCCTTAGCACTTCGGGGATTGAGCCAGTTAATAGGCCATGTTTATCGTGCATAAAACCGTCGAACAAGTGGAAAAGGTTAGAATACTTGATTCATCGGGTTGGTGATAGTTTGCAGTGCAGAAATTGCCGCAAACTATAGTTGCCACTCGAATATGAAAAAGGCCAGCCGAAGCTGACCTTTTACTATATTTTCGAACTTGAAATCGAAAATTACGCTTTCGCTGCTGCCGCCGCTTTAGCGATCGCCGCAAAGCTCTTAGCGTCTAGAGAAGCACCACCAACTAGAGCACCGTCGATGTCTGGTTGTGAGAAGTAAGCTTCTGCGTTTTCTGGTTTAACGCTGCCGCCGTATTGAATGATTACTTGTTCTGCTACTGCTTCGTCTTTCGCTGCGATTAGCGCACGGATAGATGCGTGGATGCGTTGTGCATCTTCTGCAGTTGCTGCTTTACCAGTACCGATAGCCCAGATTGGTTCGTAAGCGATGATTGCGCCGTTTAGAGCTTCAACGCCGTATGCATCGATAACTGCGTTGATTTGACGTGCACATACAGCTTCAGTTTCGCCAGCTTCGTTTTGTGCTTCAGATTCGCCGATACAGAAAACAGGAGTTAGACCGTTTTCTTTTAGGAAGTTGAATTTCTTAGCGATGAACTCGTCTGATTCGTTGTGGTAATCACGACGCTCAGAGTGACCGATGATGATGTGGGTTGCACCGAAGTCTTTTAGCATTTCTGGAGACATGTCGCCAGTGAATGCACCGCTGTTGTTTAGGTCAGTGTTTTGTGCACCAAGGATGATCTTGTTACCGCCTTCAGCAATCACTCGCTCTGCTAGGTCGATGTAAAGCGCTGGTGGAGCTACTGCTACGTCAACACCTTCAACGCCTTCAAGTTCAGCGTTAAGACCAGTTAGCAGCTCTTTAACCATTGCTTTGCTGCCGTTAAGTTTCCAGTTACCCATCACTACAGGACGACGCATAGAATATCTCCATATTTAAATTAAAGCGTTAATGTAATAAATCTACGTAAGAATATAACAGATTAAATCACGCAAATCATGACCCGTATCATTTCTTGAAAGGATCTTAATACAAAACTAACCCCTGTGGGTGTTGAAATGTTAATCAGTGATCCATCAGACAGAATGACAGTAATGCGCTCGGCATCTTACCGATAAATTGTTAATAGTTGTTCACAAGTACAGGAATCATTTGCAGGGAAAGCGATGCCACATTTAGTCATGGAATACTCAAATTCGGTTGATGAGCGAGTGAATACTCAACGCTTACTTGAGGATTTACACCATATTGCCATTCAGTCGGGGCTGTTCGATGCGCCAGCGTTAAAATCGCGAGCATTGCGTTATCATGATTGGTTAGTGGGGGAGGAGGGCGACAGCGTGGATTTTATCCATGTGACATTTGAGTTGTTAGCAGGAAGAACGGCGGAACAAAAAAGAGAGCTATCTAGAGCCTTAATGACCGAACTGCAAAACCAAGCAGGGCATGTACGCAGTTTAACGGTCAATATGCGAGAGATGGATCGGGATTGTTTTCAAAAAGTGGTTAACTGAGCGAGTCGCCATAAATGGCAGCTCATCTGTTTACCGTTCGTCGGTTTACTTTCATTCGAGCCAGTAACAAGGCTCAATCTCAGTGATTGAACTAATCTGAGAATTGTTACTTACGCAGCAAAATCTCTTCGACGAGATGGTTTTGACCTTTTTTCAAAATCAATTGCGCACGACCTTTGGTTGGCAAAATGTTCTCATTTAGATTGAGGCCGTTGATTGAGTGCCAAATATTTTTTGCTTTATCAATCGCCTGCTGTTCGCTCAATTGAGTGTAGTGACTAAAGTAAGAACCAGGCTTAGTAAAAGCACCCTTACGGAAGTTCAAAAAGCGATCGATATACCACTGTTCGATAATTGGTGTTTCAGCATCCACATAGATAGTGAAATCTAGAAAGTCGGAGACGAACACTCGGTGTGGCGCATGAGGGTAATCCATGCCACTTTGCAGTACGTTCAGGCCTTCAATAATTAATACGTCTGGGCGGTCAACAATTTTCACTTCATCAGTGATGTCGTAGGTAATATGCGAATACACCGGTACTTGCAAATTAGGCTTACCAGCTTTGATGTCCGAAACAAATTCAACCAAGCGCTTGATATCGTATGATTCAGGGAAGCCTTTACGATGCATAATGCCTTGCTCGTCGAGTACCTTTTTCGGATACAAAAAGCCATCGGTGGTGACTAATTCGACCTTAGTATGATCTTCCCAGCGAGAAAGCAGAGCTTTAAGTAAACGCGCAGTGGTGCTTTTACCCACCGCGACGCTACCCGCGATACCAATAATAAACGGTGGTGGGGCAGTTTTTGCGCCAAGAAAGTGCTGTAAAACAGTGTTACGACTTTGGCGAGCAGAAATATACAGGTTGAGTAGTCGAGCTAACGGAAGGTAGATCTCTACAGACTCTTCCATGGTGAGACTTTCATTGACACCTTGTAGCTCTTTTAAGTCATCTTCAGACAAAGTCATCGGCACTGAATTGCGCAATTCAGCCCATTGTTGTCGGTTAAAAGAGATATAAGGAGTCATAGCACTCTCGACTAGTTTCATCGTTCAGAAATTGCGAACATACATCATGCGCATCAGAAAGCAAATCACAAGCAAGCAAGAATCATTATTTACGGTCAGAATTGTGCGAAATTTCAGCAAGCGAACGGAATTTCGAGAAAAATTCACTTTTTTCCAATTTGCTATTGCAAGCAAGAAAATCATTCAATAGAATGCGCTCCACTTATGCCGACTTAGCTCAGTAGGTAGAGCAACTGACTTGTAATCAGTAGGTCACCAGTTCGATTCCGGTAGTCGGCACCATTCCCTCCTATTTTCGAAATAGGGTTAGTGAGAATGGCAAAAATTTGGAGGGGTTCCCGAGTGGCCAAAGGGAGCAGACTGTAAATCTGCCGGCACTGCCTTCGATGGTTCGAATCCGTCCCCCTCCACCATATTCTTTAGGAAATAGCTCGAAGAGTTACGTGTGCGGGCATCGTATAATGGCTATTACCTCAGCCTTCCAAGCTGATGATGCGGGTTCGATTCCCTGCCCGCTCCAATCACAATTTGTTGCTGATATAGCTCAGGCGGTAGAGCGCATCCTTGGTAAGGATGAGGTCCCCAGTTCGACTCTGGGTATCAGCACCAGCTCCCAAAGCAAAATTTTCCTTTTGATATATACTTTATCACCAATAAGTTTGGTTACGTGGTCATTCGCGCCACTTAAATCCGTACCTAGAGGGACAACTCATGTCTAAAGAAAAATTTGAACGTGTAAAACCGCACGTAAACGTTGGTACTATCGGCCACGTTGACCACGGTAAAACAACTCTAACTGCAGCTATCTGTACTACTCTTGCAAAAGTTTACGGCGGTGCTGCTCGTGACTTCGCATCTATCGATAACGCTCCAGAAGAGCGTGAGCGCGGTATCACAATCTCTACTTCACACGTAGAGTACGACACTCCATCACGTCACTACGCACACGTAGACTGTCCAGGACACGCTGACTATGTTAAAAACATGATCACTGGTGCTGCACAGATGGACGGTGGTATCCTTGTAGTTGCTGCAACTGATGGTCCAATGCCACAAACTCGTGAGCACATCCTACTAGGCCGTCAGGTTATATCCCTACATCATCGTATTCATGAACAAATGTGACATGGTTGATGATGAAGAGCTTCTAGAGCTAGTAGAAATGGAAGTTCGTGAACTTCTATCTGAATACGACTTCCCAGGTGATGACCTACCAGTTATCCAAGGTTCTGCACTAGGCGCACTAAACGGCGAAGAGCAGTGGGAAGCTAAGATCATCGAACTAGCTGAAGCACTAGATACTTACATCCCAGAACCTGAGCGTGCAATCGATATGCCATTCCTAATGCCTATCGAAGACGTATTCTCAATCCAAGGTCGTGGTACAGTAGTAACTGGTCGTATCGAGCGCGGTATCCTACGTGTAGGTGACGAAGTAGCAATCGTTGGTATCAAAGATACAACAACAACTACTTGTACTGGTGTTGAGATGTTCCGTAAGCTTCTTGACGAAGGTCGTGCTGGTGAGAACGTTGGTGCACTTCTACGTGGTACTAAGCGTGACGAAGTTGAACGTGGTCAAGTTCTTGCTAAACCTGGTTCAATCACTCCACACACTAAGTTCGAATCAGAAGTATACGTACCATCTAAAGATGAAGGCGGCCGTCATACCCGTTCTTCAAAGGTTACCGTCCACAGTTCTACTTCCGTACAACTGACGTAACTGGTGATATCTCTACCAGAAGGCGTAGAAATGGTAATGCCAGGCGACAACATCCAAATGACTGTTGAGCTAATCGCACCAATCGCAATGGACGAAGGTCTACGTTTCGCGATCCGTGAAGGTGGCCGTACAGTAGGTGCTGGTGTTGTTGCTAAGATCTTCGCTTAATTCTTAAGAATTAGCTGAAGACTTCAGAAAATCTTGAATAAGATTTGACGAACCAGTAGCAAAAAGGGCATCATTTGATGCCCTTTTCTGCGCTCAACATAATGTTTGCTGATTTCTTGTCCAAGCAGATGTTTAGCAGGATTTTTGAAAGGGAAGTTTGCTTCTCGGTCAGAAAAAGAGTACGTCAATTGATTTAAATTGCCGTTTCATGGATTTGCCCTGCAACAGCGGGGTTGTTGTCGTCTATATTAAGACTTGTGACAGGTTGGTTTTATGAAAGCTAATAACGCTGAAACTCCTGAAAGCTCAAATGGCGCGGATATCTTTAAGTGGATTATCACTTTTGTTCTGCTAACTGCTGCTGTTGTGGGTAATTACCTGTATGGTGATATGTCTGTAGTGGTTCGCGCTGCAGGAGTTGTTGTACTAATTGCTGCGGCACTTGGTGTTGCTGCTACAACAACTAAGGGTAAAGCTGCGATCGCGTTTGCGAAAGAATCTCGCATGGAAGTTCGTAAAGTGGTTTGGCCAACGCGTCAAGAAACTCTACAAACTACACTGATCGTTCTAGCTGTAAGTATTGTAATGGCTCTAGCACTATGGGGTATCGACGGCATTATGGTTCGTTTGGTAGCTCTAGTAACTGGGGTATAGAGGGTTTATTTACATGAGTGAAGCTCCTAAAAAACGCTGGTATGTAGTTCAAGCCTTTTCTGGATTTGAAGGTCGTGTAGCTCAGTCTCTACGTGAGCATATCAAAATGCATGCTATGGAAGAGCTATTCGGTGAAGTACTTGTTCCTACTGAAGAAGTAGTTGAAATTCGCGCTGGCCAACGTCGTAAGTCAGAGCGTAAGTTCTTCCCAGGTTACGTCCTAGTTCAGATGATCATGAACGATGAATCATGGCACTTAGTGCGCAGTGTTCCGCGTGTCATGGGCTTCATTGGTGGTACCTCTGATCGTCCAGCTCCTATCTCTGATAAGGAAGCTGATGCGATTCTTAACCGTCTTGAGAAAGCGAGTGAAGCACCACGTCCACGTACTATGTACGAAGCGGGTGAAGTTGTTCGTGTTACTGACGGTCCATTCGCAGACTTCAACGGTACTGTTGAAGAAGTGGATTACGAGAAGAGCCGCATGAAAGTGTCTGTATCGATCTTTGGTCGTGCAACACCAGTTGAGCTTGAATTTGGTCAAGTGGAAAAACTTGATTAAAAAAACACCTTTTAAAGGCTTGTTAAAGGCGCGGATTATGACTATAATTTCGCGCCTTTTTACTTCTCCCTGAAGTAAAAAGTTTTGTAATAACCGGGGAGCTGATCAGTTGATTAGCGTTAGAACCCAAACTTAGGAATTATCATGGCTAAGAAAGTTGAAGCTTACATCAAGCTACAAGTTGCTGCTGGTATGGCGAACCCAAGTCCACCAGTAGGTCCTGCACTAGGTCAACACGGTGTTAACATCATGGAATTCTGTAAAGCGTTCAACGCAAAAACAGAATCTCTAGAGAAAGGTCTACCAACACCAGTTGTAATCACTGTTTACAACGACCGCTCTTTCACATTCATCACTAAGACTCCACCTGCTGCGACTCTACTATTGAAAGCTGCTGGTCTTAAGTCTGGTTCAGGCCGTCCAAACACTGTAAAAGTGGGTACTGTAACTGAAGCTCAAATCCAAGAAATCGCAGAAGCTAAAGCTGCTGACATGACTGGTGCTGACATTGAAGCGATGAAGCGTTCTATTGCGGGTACTGCTCGTTCAATGGGCCTAGTGGTAGAGGGTTAATATCATGGCAAAACTAACTAAGCGCATGCGCGTAATTCGCGAAAAAGTTGACGTAACTAAAGAATACGAAATCAACGAAGCTGTAGCTCTTCTAAAAGAACTAGCAACTGCTAAATTCGTTGAGTCTGTAGACGTTGCTGTTAACCTAGGTATCGACGCTCGTAAATCTGACCAAAACGTACGTGGTGCAACTGTACTACCACACGGTACTGGTCGTGATATCCGCGTTGCTGTATTCACTCAAGGTGCAAACGCTGAAGCTGCTAAAGAAGCTGGCGCTGACCTAGTGGGTATGGAAGATCTAGCTGAGCTAGTTAAGAAGGGCGAAATGAACTTCGACGTAGTTGTTGCTTCTCCAGATGCAATGCGCGTTGTAGGTCAACTAGGTACTATCCTAGGTCCTCGTGGTCTTATGCCAAACCCTAAAGTTGGTACTGTAACTCCTAACGTTGCTGAAGCTGTTAAGAACGCTAAAGCTGGTCAGGTTCGTTACCGTAACGACAAAAACGGCATCATCCATACAACAATTGGTAAAGTGTCTTTCGACGCAGAACAATTGAAAGAGAACCTAGAAGCACTTCTAGTTGCTCTTAAGAAAGCTAAACCATCTTCAGCGAAAGGTACTTTCCTGAAGAAAGTTAGCATTTCTACTACAATGGGTGCTGGCGTTGCAGTTGATCAGGCTAGCCTGAACACTCAAGCTTAATTCATTTGATTAGGCGCAAAATTAGTGTATAATTCTGCGCCTAATATTTGTGGTTGGGGCTGAACTTTGGTTCGTTAAATTCACTTGTGAATTTAACTTGAATTATAACCCAGTCTCCGTCCAAGACCGTAGGTGTCTGAGTTTATTTTATAAATGATGACTTAATCATCCTACGTAGATGGTGCCCGAACTGACAGAAAGCTCTATGCAAATAGTTACCTTTCTTCTGGGAAGCACCTAAATAGCTCTCACTGTTGTGATAATAGTGAGTGGTGTAATAACAACCAGGAGTAAATCCAAGATGGCTTTAAACCTTCTAGACAAAAAAGCAATTGTTGCTGAAGTCAACGAAGCTGCCAGTGGTGCACTTTCTGCAGTTGTAGCTGATTCTCGTGGCGTTGCTGTTGGTGCAATGACTACTCTACGTAAACAAGCTCGTGAAGCTAACGTTTACCTACGAGTTGTTCGTAACACTCTAGCACGTCGTGCAGTTGAAGGTACACAGTACGAGTGTCTAACTGACACTTTCACTGGTCCTACACTAATCGCATTCTCTAACGAGCACCCAGGTGCTGCAGCGCGTCTTTTCAAAGACTTCGCTAAAGAGAACAAAGATTTCGAGATCAAAGCTGCTGCATTTGAAGGCGCTCTAACTGACGCTGAACTACTAGCGACACTACCAACTTACGACGAAGCTATCGCACGCCTAATGATGTGCATGAAAGAAGCTTCTGCTGGCAAGCTGGCACGTACTATCGCAGCTATCCGCGATCAAAAAGAAGAAGCAGCGGCATAAGCCTTGCTTTTTACTGGTTGCTAAATAAACTTATTGTTGACTTAAAAGAGAATTGTTATGTCTATTACTAACGAGCAAATCCTAGACGCAATCGCAGAAATGTCTGTGATGCAAGTTGTTGAACTAATCGAAGCAATGGAAGAGAAATTCGGCGTTTCTGCAGCAGCAGCTGTAGTAGCTGGCGGCGCAGCAGCAGCAGCTGTTGAAGAGCAAACTGAATTCGACGTAATCCTAGCTTCTGCTGGTGCTAACAAAGTTGCTGTAATCAAAGCAGTACGTGGCGCAACTGGCCTAGGTCTTAAAGAAGCTAAAGCTCTAGTAGACGGCGCTCCAGCAGCACTTAAAGAAGGTGTTGATAAAGCTGAAGCTGACGCACTTAAAGCTCAGCTTGAAGAAGCTGGTGCTGTAGTTGAAGTTAAGTAATTATTACTTAATTTCCTAGCCGAAAGGCTATTGGCTGGTGGTTTTATGACCACCGGCCTTTTTGCGCTGTAGGGTCTAGGTGAATTTTCCCGCTGTTTAAGCACCTAAATCTGAGCAAAACACATCGCGTTCAAACCTGAATGTTATGTCCTACAGTAAACAGTTGTTAGTCACTGTCCCTCCCCATCTAGCAAGGTGAAAGGCGGACAGTTTGGGTCACTTATCAGCGAGCTGAGGAACCCCATGGTTTACTCTTATACCGAGAAAAAGCGCATCCGTAAGGACTTTGGTACTCGTCCACAAGTTTTGGACATTCCATACCTGCTATCGATCCAGCTCGATTCGTTCGAAAAATTTATCGAACAGGATCCTGAGGGACAATACGGTCTTGAGGCTGCTTTCCGTTCTGTATTCCCAATTCAGAGCTACAACGGCAATTCAGAGCTGCAATACGTTAGCTACCGTCTTGGTGAGCCAGTATTTGACGTTAAAGAATGTCAAATTCGTGGTGTTACTTATTCAAAACCACTACGCGTAAAACTACGTCTAGTTATTTTTGATAAAGACGCGCCAGCAGGCACCGTTAAAGACATCAAAGAACAAGAAGTCTACATGGGCGAAATTCCGCTTATGACAGACAATGGTACCTTCGTAATTAATGGTACCGAGAGGGTTATCGTATCCCAGCTGCATAGAAGCCCAGGCGTGTTCTTCGACAGCGATAAGGGTAAGACTCACTCATCAGGTAAAGTTCTATACAACGCACGTATCATTCCTTACCGTGGCTCATGGCTTGACTTTGAGTTCGATCCTAAGGACAACCTATACGTACGTATCGACCGTCGTCGTAAACTACCTGCGTCAATCATCCTACGCGCACTAGGTAAGACTTCTGAAGAGATCCTAGATATCTTCTTCGAGAAAGTGAACTTCCAAGTGAAAGACCAAACTCTAATGATGGAGTTGGTTCCTGAGCGTCTACGTGGTGAGACTGCTTCGTTTGATATCGAAGCAAACGGTAATGTTTACATTGAACAAGGTCGTCGTGTAACTGCGCGTCATATTCGTCAACTTGAAAAAGATGGTATTGACCACATCGAAGTACCAGTAGAGTACATCGTTGGTAAAGTTGCATCGAAAGATTACATCAATGAAGCGACTGGCGAGATCATCGTTGCTGCAAACCAAGAAATTAGCTTGGAAGCACTAGCGAACCTATCTCAAGCTGGTCACAAAGCTCTAGAAGTTCTATTTACGAACGATCTAGACCACGGCCCATTCATGTCAGAAACTCTACGCGTTGACAGCACTGTTGACCGTATCTCTGCACTGGTAGAAATCTACCGCATGATGCGCCCTGGCGAGCCACCAACGAAAGAAGCTGCAGAAGCTCTATTCGAAAGCCTATTCTTCTCTGAAGAGCGCTACGATCTATCAACTGTTGGCCGTATGAAGTTCAACAGCTCGATCGCACGTACTGATGCAGAAGAGCAAGGCACACTAGATGAGCAAGACATCATCGAAGTGATGAAGAAACTGATCGCGATCCGTAACGGTATCGGTGAGGTCGATGATATCGACCACCTAGGTAACCGTCGTATCCGTTCTGTTGGTGAAATGGCTGAAAACCAATTCCGCGTTGGTCTTGTACGTGTTGAACGTGCAGTGAAAGAGCGCCTAAGCCTTGGTGACCTTGATGCAATCATGCCTCAAGATCTAATCAACGCTAAGCCTATTTCAGCAGCGGTTAAAGAATTCTTTGGCTCTTCACAGCTTTCACAGTTCATGGACCAAAACAACCCGTTATCAGAAGTTACGCACAAACGTCGTATCTCTGCATTGGGTCCTGGCGGTCTAACTCGTGAACGCGCTGGCTTTGAAGTACGTGACGTACACGTAACTCACTACGGTCGTCTATGTCCGATCGAAACGCCTGAAGGTCCAAACATCGGTCTGATCAACTCACTATCTGCGTTTGCACGTTGTAACGAGTACGGTTTCCTAGAGACTCCATACCGTCGTGTAGTAGATGGCGTAGTAACAGACGAAGTAGATTACCTTTCTGCAATCGAAGAAGGTCAATTCGTTATCGCTCAGGCGAACACTAAGCTTAACGAAGATGGCACTTTTGCAGATGAGCTGATCACAGCTCGTCAAAAAGGTGAATCTGGTCTTCACCCTCGTGAGCACGCTCAGTACATGGACGTTGCGACGAACCAGGTAGTATCAATTGCAGCATCGCTAATCCCGTTCCTAGAACACGATGACGCGAACCGCGCTCTAATGGGTGCGAACATGCAACGTCAGGCAGTTCCAACACTGAAAGCTGACAAGCCTCTAGTAGGTACTGGTATCGAACGTAACATCGCTGTTGACTCAGGTGTAACTGCAGTAGCGAAACGTGGTGGTGTAATCCAGTCTGTAGATGCTTCTCGTATCGTTGTTAAAGTGAACGAAGAAGAATTGGTACCTGGCGAAGCAGGCATCGATATCTACAACCTAACTAAATACACTCGTTCTAACCAGAACACTTGTATCAACCAGCGTCCATGTGTGATGCCAGGTGAACCAGTGGCTCGTGGCGACGTTCTTGCTGATGGTCCTTCAACAGACCTAGGTGAACTTGCTCTTGGTCAGAACATGCGTATCGCGTTCATGCCTTGGAACGGTTACAACTTCGAAGACTCGATCTTAGTATCTGAGCGCGTAGTTCAAGAAGACCGTTTCACGACTATCCACATTCAAGAACTATCTTGTGTGGCACGTGATACTAAGCTGGGTGCAGAAGAGATCACAGCTGACATTCCAAACGTAGGTGAGTCTGCTCTATCTAAACTAGATGAGTCAGGTATCGTTTACATCGGTGCGGAAGTGAAAGGCGGTGACATCCTTGTAGGTAAAGTAACGCCTAAAGGTGAAACTCAGCTAACTCCAGAAGAGAAGCTACTACGTGCTATCTTCGGTGAGAAAGCGTCAGACGTTAAAGATACGTCTCTACGCGTACCAAACTCTGTTTCAGGTACTATCATCGACGTTCAAGTATTTACTCGTGACGGTGTTGAAAAAGACAAACGTGCACTTGAAATTGAACAAATGCAGCTGAAAGAAGCGAAGAAAGACCTAACTGAAGAATTCCAGATTCTTGAGGGTGGCCTTCTAAACCGTGTTCGCGCTGTATTGATCGAAGGTGGTTACTCTGAAGCGAAACTAGACACGACTGATCGTAAGAAGTGGCTAGAGCTAACGCTTGAAGATGATGCTCTACAGACTCAGCTTGAGCAACTAGCAGAGCAGTGGGACGAGCTAAAAGCGGACTTCGATAAGAAGTTTGAAACTAAGCGTCGTAAGATCACACAAGGTGATGATCTAGCACCTGGCGTACTGAAGATCGTTAAGGTTTACCTAGCGGTTAAACGTCGCATTCAGCCTGGTGATAAGATGGCGGGTCGTCACGGTAACAAGGGTGTAATCTCTAAGATCAACCCTGTTGAAGACATGCCATACGATGAAAACGGTCAGCCGGTAGACATCGTACTTAACCCACTGGGTGTACCTTCGCGTATGAACATCGGTCAGATCCTAGAAGTACACTTAGGTCTGGCAGCGAAAGGTATCGGTGACAAGATCAACAAGATGGTGAAACAGCAGCAAGAACTAGCGAAATTCCGCGAATTCCTGCAAAAAGTTTACGATCTAGGCGACACTCGCCAGAAAGTAGACATTGCTTCTCTATCTGATGCAGAAGTTCGTACATTGGTTGAAAACCTACGTGGTGGTCTACCAATCGCAACACCTGTATTCGATGGTGCACCAGAATCATCAATCAAAGCTCTTCTAGAGCTAGCAGACCTACCAACATCTGGTCAGCTAAAACTGTTTGATGGTCGCACAGGTGATGCGTTTGAGCGTCCTGTAACTGTAGGTTACATGTACATGCTGAAACTGAACCACCTTGTTGATGACAAGATGCACGCTCGTTCAACTGGTTCGTACAGCCTAGTAACTCAGCAACCACTTGGTGGTAAAGCTCAGTTCGGTGGTCAGCGTTTCGGTGAGATGGAAGTATGGGCACTGGAAGCATACGGTGCGGCTTACACTCTACAAGAAATGCTAACCGTTAAGTCGGATGACGTTAACGGCCGTACTAAGATGTACAAAAACATCGTAGACGGTAACCACAGCATGGAACCTGGCATGCCAGAATCGTTCAACGTATTGTTGAAAGAGATTCGCTCGCTAGGTATCAACATCGAGCTAGAAGACGAAGAGTAATCTCTTATCTCCCCAAGCTACGGCTTGGGGAAGTAAAAGCGATTATTAGGTAGAAGGTGCTCACTTAACGGTGGGCTCCTTTTAACTCCTTACAGGAGCTGATTGTGAAAGACTTATTAAACTTTCTAAAAGCACAGCATAAGACCGAAGAATTTGATGCAATCAAAATCGGTCTATCTTCACCAGACATGATCCGTTCATGGTCTTTCGGTGAAGTTAAAAAACCTGAAACGATCAACTATCGTACGTTCAAACCTGAACGCGATGGTCTGTTCTGTGCGCGTATCTTTGGTCCAGTTAAAGACTATGAATGTCTTTGTGGCAAATACAAGCGCTTGAAGCACCGTGGTGTTATCTGTGAGAAGTGTGGCGTTGAAGTTACACAAACTAAAGTTCGTCGTGACCGTATGGGCCACATCGAGCTTGCATCACCAGTTGCTCACATCTGGTTCCTAAAATCACTACCGTCTCGTATCGGTCTACTAATGGATATCCCTCTACGTGATATCGAACGTGTTCTTTACTTCGAAATGTACGTAGTAACTGAACCAGGTATGACTGATCTAGAAAAAGGTCAGATGCTAACTGAAGAAGAGTATCTAGACCGTCTAGAAGAGTGGGGCGATGAGTTCACTGCTAAGATGGGTGCAGAAGCGATCAAAGACCTACTAGGTTCTATGGATCTGCACGCTGAAGCGGAACAAATGCGTGAAGAGCTAGACACAACTAACTCTGAAACTAAGCGTAAGAAGCTAACTAAGCGTCTTAAACTAGTTGAAGCGTTCGTTGCATCTGGTAACAACCCAGAGTGGATGATCCTAACGGTTCTTCCAGTTCTTCCGCCAGATCTACGTCCACTAGTACCACTAGATGGCGGTCGCTTTGCGACTTCAGATCTGAACGATCTATACCGTCGTGTGATCAACCGTAACAACCGTTTGAAGCGTCTTCTAGAGCTTGCTGCTCCGGACATCATCGTACGTAACGAAAAACGTATGCTGCAAGAGTCTGTTGATGCGCTACTAGATAACGGTCGTCGTGGTCGTGCGATCACTGGTTCGAACAAGCGTCCTCTGAAATCTCTTGCTGATATGATCAAGGGTAAACAAGGTCGTTTCCGTCAGAACCTTCTAGGTAAACGTGTAGACTACTCAGGCCGTTCTGTAATCACAGTTGGTCCATACCTACGTCTGCACCAGTGTGGTCTTCCTAAGAAGATGGCACTTGAGCTATTCAAACCATTTATCTACAGCAAGCTAGAGACTCGTGGTCTTGCGACTACAATCAAAGCTGCTAAGAAGATGGTAGAGCGTGAAGAAGCGGTAGTTTGGGATATCCTAGACGAAGTAATCCGTGAACACCCAGTACTACTGAACCGTGCACCTACACTTCACCGTCTAGGTATCCAAGCGTTTGAACCAGTACTAATCGAAGGTAAAGCGATCCAGCTACACCCACTAGTTTGTGCGGCGTACAACGCGGACTTCGATGGTGACCAAATGGCGGTTCACGTACCTCTAACTCTAGAAGCACAGCTTGAAGCACGTACACTGATGATGTCGACAAACAACATTCTGTCGCCAGCGTCAGGTGATCCGATCATCGTACCTTCTCAGGACGTTGTATTGGGTCTTTACTACATGACTCGTGAAAAGATCAACGTGAAAGGCGAAGGTATGTACCTTTCTGGCCCTGCTGAGGCTGAAAAGGCATACCGTACTAAGACTGCTGAGCTACACGCTCGCGTTAAAGTTCGTATCACTGAGACAGTTAAAGACGAAGACGGCAACACAACGACAGAAACTAAGATGGTTGACACAACTATCGGTCGTGCAATGTTGTGGCAAATCGTGCCAGCAGGTCTACCGTACAGCATCGTTAACCAAAAACTAGGTAAGAAGCAAATCTCTAGCCTACTTAACGAAGCGTACCGTAAGCTAGGTCTGAAAGACACGGTTATCTTCGCTGACCAAATCATGTACACAGGTTTCGCATACGCAGCACTTTCTGGTGTATCTGTAGGTATCAACGACATGGTTGTTCCACCTGCGAAATACACTGAAATCGCAGCAGCGGAAGAAGAAGTACGCGAAATTCAAGAACAGTACCAATCTGGTCTTGTAACAGCGGGCGAACGCTACAACAAAGTGATCGATATTTGGGCATCGACCAACGATCGCGTTGCGAAAGCGATGATGGCAAACCTTTCTTCTGAAACGGTTATTAACCGTGACGGCGAAGAAGAGCAACAAGAGTCATTCAACAGCATCTACATGATGGCTGACTCAGGTGCTCGTGGTTCTGCAGCTCAGATTCGTCAGCTAGCTGGTATGCGTGGTCTGATGGCTCGTCCAGATGGTTCGATCATCGAAACGCCGATCACTGCGAACTTTAAAGAAGGTCTAAACGTACTACAGTACTTTATCTCTACCCACGGTGCACGTAAGGGTCTAGCGGATACAGCACTTAAGACAGCGAACTCGGGTTACCTAACTCGTCGTCTAGTAGACGTAGCACAAGACGTTGTTGTAACTGAACATGACTGTGGCACTCACGAGGGTGTTGACATGATGCCTCACATCGAGGGTGGTGATGTTAAAGTTGCACTAACTGAACTTGCTCTAGGTCGTGTAGTTGCTGAAGACGTTCTAAAACCAGGTACAGAAGATGTACTGATCCCACGTAACACTCTAATTGATGAGAAGTGGTGTCAGATTATGGAAGAGAACTCGGTAGATAAAATCCGTGTTCGCTCTGTAGTTACATGTGATTCTGACTTCGGTTGTTGTGCGCAATGTTACGGTCGTGACCTAGCTCGTGGTCACCTAGTGAACCAAGGTGAAGCAGTTGGTGTAATCGCTGCTCAGTCTATCGGTGAACCAGGTACACAGCTAACGATGCGTACGTTCCACATCGGTGGTGCGGCATCTACTGCAGCAGCAGAGAACAGCATCCAAGCGAAGAACAATGGTTCTGTTAAGCTACACAACGCGAAATTCGTAATCAACAAAGCTGGTAAGCTAGTAATCACTTCACGTGCTTCTGAGCTAACCATCATTGACGAATTTGGTCGTACGAAAGAGAAACACAAACTGCCTTACGGTTCGATCCTAAGCAAGGCAGATAGCGATGCAGTTCAAGCTGGTGAAACAGTAGCGAACTGGGAAGCGCACACTATGCCAATCATCACTGAAGTAGCTGGTCGCATCCAGTTCGTAGATATGATTGATGGTGTAACAGTTTCTCGTCAAACTGATGACCTAACTGGTCTATCTTCAAGCGAAGTAACAGACGCTGCGGCTCGTCCATCAGCAGGTAAAGATATGCGTCCAGCTATCAAACTTGTCGATGAGCAAGGTAACGATGTAATGATCCCTGGTACTGATATGCCAGCTCACTACTTCCTACCTGGTAAAGCGATCGTGAACATTGAAGACGGCGCAGAAGTAGGTGTGGGTGATACGCTAGCACGTATTCCTCAGAAATCAGGCGGTAACAAGGACATCACGGGTGGTCTTCCACGCGTAGCTGACCTATTCGAAGCTCGTAAGCCTAAAGAGCCTGCGATCCTTGCTGAGCACACTGGTACTGTGAGCTTCGGTAAAGAAACGAAAGGTAAGCGTCGTCTAGTTATCACTCGCGATAGCGGTGAAACTTACGAAGAGATGATTCCTAAACACCGTCAGCTTAACGTGTTCGAAGGTGAAAAAGTTGAACGTGGTGATGTAATTGCAGATGGTCCAGAGACTCCGCATGACATCCTACGTCTACGTGGTATCCACGCAGTAACTCAATACATCGCTAACGAAGTACAAGAAGTTTACCGACTACAAGGCGTTAAGATTAACGATAAGCACATTGAGACTATCGTTCGTCAAATGCTACGTAAGTGTACTATCACACACGCAGGTGACTCTGAGTTCCTACCTGGCGAGCAAGTTGAATACTCACAAGTTAAGATTGCTAACCGTAATCTAGAAGCTGAAGGCAAAGAGCCTGCACGTTTTGAACGTGATCTTCTAGGTATCACGAAAGCATCGCTAGCGACTGAGTCGTTCATCTCTGCGGCATCGTTCCAGGAAACAACTCGCGTACTAACAGAAGCTGCAGTTTCTGGTAAGCGTGATGAGCTACGTGGTCTGAAAGAAAACGTAATCGTTGGTCGTCTAATCCCAGCGGGTACAGGTTTCGCATACCACCAAGAGCGTCAAGCTAAGCGCGCAGAAGAGCAAGAAGGTCCATCAGCAGAACAAGCGACTGATAACCTAGCGGCACTTCTAAATGCAGGTTTCTCTTCAGAAGACTAATTCGTCGCTGAATAAGAAATAATAAAAGGCACCTTCGGGTGCCTTTTTTGCATTTTGGGGAGTAGAACGCATAACGAAGTTGAGCTTATGGAGCAACAAGCATTGTTTGGCCTCGATAAGTAAAAATGTTTAGTAAGGTGATAGTGAGATATCGTTCGGTCTTGCGCCTTCTCTGAGTAGAGGGAGCTGAGGACTATAAAGTAGAAATGAGATCGGAAGTCTCGAAGCATTCGCGTTATTAGTTTTGACTGTGTATTCGAGAGTGACAGTGAGCTAATGAAGTAAAGCTGAAGCTATTCTTTACATGTTTCATTGCCCAACAAAGTTGGGCATTTCTATCTTCAATAGCCCAGCTTAACTGGGCGTTCTAATCTCTACGCACCTGGCGGCACAGCTAAACTATCAGCAATTAACTGGATCAGATGATCTTCAACTTCAAACCTGAGCTCGAGTACTTGGCCAACGTTGGAGACATCGGTATCGAACACTTCAAGCGTATCATTCTCACTGACATCAGCATATTGGTCGGTAAAATTGAGTAGCGGATCAGTGGTTAATACGATTTTTGCGTAAGCCGCATTGATGTCATCGGTCGCTTCAAAGCCGGTGGCGCGCCATTTATCCATCACCATATCGTAGATCTTAAAGTGACCTTCCGAGATATAGTCGACTAGATGTTGGCAAAAGCTTTGAAGTTCTTGAGGCGTTGGAAGTGAAGAAAGGGATGTTTTTTGGCTAGTAGGTTGTCGTGTAGCAAGCTTACAGTACTCAACAATTAACAGCTGTCGAGTCTCTAACCAATGGTCGATGACTTCACTCGAGCCACCCCACTGTTCTTGTGTTTGTTGGAATTTTTTTAGCATGACCATGCCCTCATGATCCAATCACACTCCGGTGATTATTAAGCCTTGCAAAGCAAAGCGATGATAGATTGAAAACCTATTTGTCCTCACCAAATTTGTAGTCAAAAAATTCAATAGATACAAACTCTGGTATGAATTTAGATTGCCAGTAAAATGGTTGAACTTCAAGCATCGAGGGATGGTAATGTTGAAAAATTGTAATATCAGTGCCCAGCAAAAAGTGTATTGGTGTGTGGTGTTAGATAGTGAAGTTTATCTAAATAACAACGAGTTACCGTTAGGTAGCGCCGAGGAACTTGGTTTTGATCACCACAAAGCTGTTTATGTTGGTGATTACAATAAAATTCCTGTGATGTGGCTCAATGAGCCAGACGTTGAACAAACTTTGCCATTAACCTCATTACGCGAGTGTCTTGAATTTGATCAAGCCTTGTTTCTGTTGATCAGCAAAGCTGTGCAATACGGACATATGTCGCAGAGTATGCGTTTTTGCCCTCTGTGTGGTGGTCGCAATCATCTCAATCATACTCAATTGGCAATGCAATGTGGTCAGTGTCGAACACTGCATTATCCACGGATTTTTCCGTGCATTATTGTTGCGGTGCGCAAACAAGATCAAATTCTCCTCGCTCAGCACCCTCGTCATCGCAATGGAATGTACACGGTGATCGCCGGTTTCCTTGAGGTTGGCGAAACACTTGAGCAATGTGTAGCTCGAGAAATTAAAGAAGAAACTGGAATTGAAGTAACCAATATTCGTTATTTTGGCAGTCAACCTTGGGCGTTCCCTTCGAGCATGATGATGGCATTTCTGGCTGATTATCAAGCGGGTGAGGTTAAGCCTGATTACAGCGAGCTCAGCGATGCACAGTGGTTCTCGATAGATCAAATGCCACCGGTAGCGCCGAAAGGTACGATTGCTCGTGCATTAATTGATCAAACAGTGATCGAGATAAAAGATCATCATACTGAAAATTAAACAAAAAAAACCCTCCGTGAGGAGGGGTAAGATGTCGTTATGAGGTTGAGTATTGAATACCAGTTAATTATTGTAGTTTTCGCTAGCGTTGAAATTTAATCACTGTTGAGGTTGGGGTGCAAATTAACCAATCAATAAAAGGTTAATAACTTGATCTAGGTTGCAAAGCACTCGGCTTTTACCCCTAAAACAGTGTTAGAATACGGGCGTTAACAAAAAGGCCCAAGATTGGAAAAGCACAATGACAGAATTGAAAAATGATCGTTATCTACGCGCGCTTTTAAAACAGCCAGTAGATTACACCCCAGTATGGATGATGCGCCAAGCAGGTCGTTACCTACCTGAATACAAAGCAACGCGCGCCCAAGCGGGTGACTTTATGTCGCTTTGTCGCAATGCAGAACTCGCTTCTGAAGTGACGATCCAACCATTACGTCGCTTCCCGCTAGACGCGGCAATTTTGTTTTCTGATATTTTGACTATTCCCGATGCAATGGGACTTGGTCTGCGTTTCGAAACGGGTGAAGGCCCAGTGTTTGATAAGCCGATCACTTGTAAAGCTGACGTAGACAAGATTGGTATTCCAGATCCTGAAGGTGAGCTGCAATACGTAATGAATGCCGTGCGTCAGATCCGCAAAGATCTGCAAGGTGAAGTACCATTGATTGGTTTCTCTGGTAGTCCATGGACACTGGCGACTTACATGGTTGAAGGTGGAAGCTCGAAAGCGTTCACTAAGATCAAGAAGATGATGTATGCAGAGCCTCAGACACTTCACCTATTGTTGGATAAGCTAGCAGATAGCGTTATTGAGTACCTGAATGCGCAAATCAAAGCTGGCGCGCAGTCTGTTATGGTATTTGATACTTGGGGTGGCGTTCTTACTCCGCGTGATTACAACCTATTCTCACTACAGTACATGCACAAGATCGTCGATGGTCTGATTCGTGAAAATGAAGGCCGTCGTGTACCAGTAACACTATTCACCAAAAACGGTGGTATGTGGCTAGAGCAAATCGCAGCAACAGGCTGTGATGCTGTGGGTCTAGACTGGACCATCAACATCGCTGACGCTAAAGCGCGTATCGGCGATAAAGTGGCACTGCAAGGTAACATGGATCCATCGATGCTGTACGCTTCACCTGAGCGTATTCGTGAGGAAGTGTCATCAATCCTTGAAGGCTTTGGTGATGCAGGTACTGGCCATGTATTTAACTTGGGTCACGGTATCCATTTGGATGTACCGCCAGAAAATGCGGGTGTGTTCGTTGAAGCGGTACACGAGCTTTCAAAACCTTACCACAAGTAATCGTAAGATTTATTCGATATAAAAAAAGCGCCTGATTAGACCAGGCGCTTTTTATTATTCGGTACACTAGTGCATAACGAGTAAAGCAGCGATACACTACATCTGTAGATGGTATTGGATTAATTGAAAGGAACACTCCCACGATGAAGACGCGCGATAAAATAGTTCTAGCGGCGCTCGATCTTTTTAATGAGCATGGTGAGCGAAATATCACGACCAATCATATTGCCGCGCATATTGATATTAGTCCGGGTAACCTCTACTACCACTTTCGTAACAAGCAAGAAATCGTGCGAGAAATCTTTGCTTTGTACTCAAATGAACTGCTTGAGCGTTTTGCCCCGATATCAGTCCAGCAAGAGAGTTTGGTGATGTTAAAACGTTACCTCAACTCGATTTTCACTTTGATGTGGAAGTACCGTTTTTTCTACGCCAACCTACCTGAAATACTGCAGCGTGATGAAGACTTGCACCAAGACTACATTGTGGTTCAGGAGAAGCTGCAGGCGAATCTTGTGAGTATCATGGCTGACTTTGTCTCATTGGGTTTACTTAATGTCTCTCCTAGTGATATGAAGGCGCAAGTTCGTACTTTGCATTTGATCGCGACCAGTTGGTTAAGTTACCAGTCGGCGATGTCGACCAAGACTCAAATCACTGAGGATGTGATTCACCGAGGTATGCTGCAAATGATCTCCGTCGTGAAGCCACAAGCAACGGAAACTGGCTTGGAGCAACTGCAATTACTAGAAGAAGGCGTCAAAGCAATGCACGCTTGAGTACTAAGCTGACGTAAGATCATCGAGCGTATTATAATCGAAGGAGAGGGTTTATAACCTTTCGCTCTTTGTTTAATTGCATAGCAAAGGTTAGATTAATCATAATCTTATAACCTGAGTATTGTTATGCACTACGACGTTTTTAATGGTGATGCTGATGGCATTATCGCGCTTCTTCAACTGCGCTTAGCAGAGCCTAAATCGGCTCAGCTGGTTACAGGCGTTAAACGTGACATTCAACTGCTCGATAACATCAAGGTTGGCGTCGGTGATTCGTTAACAGTTCTCGATATTTCGATGAGCCGTAATCAGCAAGGCTTACGCCAAGCTTTGGAGTCTGGCGCTCAAGTATTTTATGCCGATCACCATCAAAGTGGTGATATTCCTACCTTCCCAACTCTTGAAGCACATATCAATCTTGATGCCAACACATGTACGGCTCTGATTGTCGACCAACTTCTTCAAGGTCGTTTCCATTATTGGGCGATAGTGGCGGCTTATGGCGATAATTTGCTTACACGCGCCGATGAGCTCGCACATTTGGCTGGCCTATCGCTTCAGCAAGCCCAACAGCTAAAAGAGTTGGGGACTCTAGTTAACTATAACGGCTATGGTGAGAGCCTTGATGATCTCCATTACCATCCTGCAAAGTTGTTTCAGCAGCTTTTGACTTACGATGATCCTTTCGCTGTTATTGCTGCGCAAGATTCACCGTACCATAGTCTAAAAGCGGCTTATCAGCAGGATATGAGCAGTGCTCAATCACTACAGCCTACCTATCAAGATGCGAACTTAAATGTCTATAAGCTGCCCAATAGCGCTGCCTCACGACGTATTAGCGGGGTTTATGGTAATTGGTTAGCCAACCAAACGCCGCATCAAGCGCATTTAGTCTTAACTGAAAACAGTCAGAATGGATATACGGTTTCGCTGCGTGCACCTTTAGATAACAAGCAAGGAGCGGGTGAACTATGCAGTCAGTTTTTTTCCGGGGGAGGGAGAGAGGCCGCTGGTGGCATCAACCATTTGGAGGTTGAGATGCTACCGTCGCTTATTCATAAAGTGAGTGATTACTACCAACGTTAATATATGAATTTAAAGGCGCTTTACAGCGCCTTCGGTAGATGAATTCATTCCTAGCGGCGTTTAAGCCAAGCAATAGGGTCTTGGGTTTTACTGTTACGGCGAATTTCAAAGTAGAGTGAGGCTTGTTCTTGACCTCCGGTATCACCGGCCAGCGCGATTTGCTCGCCAGCGGCGACCTTATCACCTTCTTTCTTCAATAGACTTTGGTTAAATCCGTACAGCGTCATATCCCCTTTACCGTGGTCGAGTAGCACCACTAAACCATAACCACGTAGGTAATCGGCGAAGACGACGGTGCCAGAGTAAACCGCTTTGACCGCTTGACCATAGTTGGCCTGAATCACCATACCTTTCCAATTAATTTGCCCGGTTTGTCGTGAGCCGTAGCTATTAAGAACTCTGCCCTTTACAGGCCATGGTAGTTTGCCTTTTTGGCGTGCGAGTCCATCCATTGGTACAGCATTGCGTTTCGCTGCTTTTGCTATCTCTGCTTTTAAACGCGCTTCATTACGTTGCAGTTCAGAGAGATAGACTCGATCACTGGAAATGCTTTTTTGAATTTTACTTACAGTACCTTTGCGCTGTGACTGGGCTTTGCTTAGCTGCTCGCGTTTATTGGTTTGTTGTTCAAGTAACTTCGTCAGTTGTTGTTTTTCGAGTAACAGTTGTTGTTCACTTTGCTCTAGATCTCGCGCCGTATTTTCAAGTTTCTCTATCGTCTCAGCACGTTGCTTTGCAAGATGTTGAAAGTAGTGGCTAATGCGATCATCATCCGCATTTTGCGATAAAACGTTAGTCGGTGATTTTGCTCGCTCAGTCACGTAGTAGGTTTGTAGCAATTGGATAAGCTTTTCACTTTGCGCTTTTTTTTGTGTTTGTAGCGCTGAAACCTTGTTATCTAGTGAAGCAATGTTCTGATTTGTCTGACCTAGCGAAGATTTGGTCTGTTTTATCTCTCGCTCTAAGTTGTTGATGCTTAGTTCTTGGTTTTTAAGTGACTTTTGCAGATCGTCGAGCTTTTTCTGTTGTGAGCTTAAGCTTTGTTTTTGACGTGAAATCTCACCTTTAACCCCAGATAATTCGTTTTGGTTCGCGGCAGATACAGGTGATAAAGCTAACGCACTAGTGCAAGACAGCGTGACAAGTAGCAGGGTAAAGCGGCGACGAAATTTGGATTCGGCTGAAAGTGTCATTAGCGCAAAATATCCTAAGCGTTTGATTGAGGGTCAGTATACCTAAAGAGAAATCGTGGAAGAAAGCGTAATGTCAAATCTTGTGGTGATGAATGCAGAAACAAAAACGCCCAAGTAATACTTGGGCGTTTTTAAGTTATGCGTTAGTGATTATTTAACGATAACGTGACCAGACATCTCTGCTGGGATTTCTAGACCCGCTAGCGATAGCATAGTTGGTGCTAGGTCAGACAGTTTACCACCTTCAACAAACTCAAGTGATTTGCTGCCTACGTACACAAGTGGTACTGGTAGATTAGTGTGTGCAGTGTGGATGCCGCCAGTTTCTGGGTCAACCATCATTTCAGCGTTACCGTGGTCAGCTGTGATTAGCATTTGGCCATCAACTTCGTTGATTGCTTCTACTACGCGACCGATGCAGTCATCGATAGCTTCGATAGCTTGTTTCGCTGCTTCGTATACACCGGTGTGACCAACCATGTCTGGGTTAGGGTAGTTACAGATGATAGTGTCGTATTTACCAGATTTGATCGCCGCCACTAGCTTGTCAGTCAGTTCGCCTGAGCTCATTTCTGGTTGTAGGTCGTATGTTGCGACTTTAGGAGACGCTACAAGTTGACGCTCTTCGCCATCAAACTCATTTTCAACGCCACCGTTGAAGAAGAAAGTTACGTGTGCGTATTTTTCAGTTTCTGAAATACGTAGCTGAGTTTGACCTTGCTTAGATAACCACTCACCGTAAGTGTTGTCTAGTGATGCTGGTGGGAATGCGATTGCTAGAGGAATATCTGCAGCGTATTGAGTCAGCATTACAAAGTTAAGCGCAGGGAATACAGCGCGCTCGAAACCGTCGAAACCAGGTACAAAAGTACGTGTGATTTGACGCGCACGGTCAGCACGGTAGTTCATGAAGATAACGGCATCGCCATCTTGCATGATCGCATCTTCTTGGTCCGCAGTTTTGATCGCAGTTGCTTTTACGAACTCATCGTTTTCATCACGAGCGTAAGCCGCTTCTAGACCTTCAACAGCAGTGTCGAATGTAAATTCTGCTTTTGCTTGAGTCAGCAGATCGTAAGCAACTTGAACGCGATCCCAGTTGTTGTCACGGTCCATAGCGTAGTAACGACCCACTAGTGATGCAACACGACCTTTGCCTAGTTTAGCGAACAGGTCTTGGAAGCGTTTTAGAGAGCCTTCAGCGCTGCGTGGCGGTGTGTCACGGCCGTCTAGGAAGCAGTGTAGGTAAATTTTCTCTGCGCCACGAGCGGCTGCCATTTCAACGGCTGCGTAGATGTGATCTTCGTGTGAGTGTACGCCACCTGGAGACATTAGACCCATGATGTGTACCGCTTTGTCTGCTTTTACAGCAGCATCGATTGCTTCAACTAGAGCTGGAGTTTGAACAAACTCACCGTCAGAAATTGATTTAGTGATTCGAGTAAGGTCTTGGTAAACGATACGACCAGCACCAATGTTAGTGTGACCAACTTCTGAGTTACCCATTTGACCGTCAGGTAGACCTACATCCATACCAGAGGCAGAGATTAGCGTGTTTGGATGTTCGGCAAATAGCTTATCCAAGTTTGGAGTCGCAGCATTTGCAATAGCGTTATTTGCTGTATCTTCACGGTGACCGTAACCGTCAAGGATAACTAGAGCCAAAGGCTTCTTAGCAGACATAGATTAAACCTCGTTAAAAATAGTAACTGTCGGAGTCAGGGACTAACCTGAGTACCTCAATACAAAACTAGCGTAATTTTACTACACTTTTTAACCAGAACTGTAGGTTAAGATCAAATATTGTTCGCGATTTCTCGTAGCAATCTTTCAGTGAATTATTTAATTCACCATACGCTTACATTAATAATGACTCTTATTCTCAACCATTGAGTGCGTTTGTAAAGTAGAAAAAACCAATCACTCTGATAGTTAATACGGCTAATTTTTGTCTCAAGCCCAATAGTGTTATTGCACCAAGATAGCGGAGCCAATTACCGCTAAACTCGCACCAAACCACGCATAACGATTGGGGCATCGTTTGGTGTAAATCCACAGTATAGGTAGCAGCATGATTGGTGTGGTAGAGGAAAGCAAAGCCACCATCCCCACATTCCCTTCTTGTAGAGCATATAAGATTAATGTCATGCCGACAGCCATCGCTAAAAAGGCATTAAAAGCGGTCAACAGAAACACGTTGCGATTAATGGTATGAGTGGCTTTGGCAATACGTGCACCAGTGAGCAATAACAAACTATGCGCGATAAAGGCAGACATCATACGCATTGCAGATGCCGCGACAGGATCAATATCGGTGAGCATCGTTGGTTTCGCGATAATCCCTCCGAGCGCTTGGCAAAGAGCGGCCAGTAATCCAAGACCAATACCGACCCAAGTACTACCATTGATGGTTTCTAACTGATTATTTTGCTGTCCTTTGCGGCCAAAGAAAATCGCTAACACCACCCCGGCAAAGACCAGGCTAGCTCCAAGCAATTCCAGTGTTGTCATATGCTCGCTAAACAGAAAATAGCCCAGAACAGCAGAAAAAACGGCATGACATGAGAACAGCAATCCGGCTTGGCGCGGCCCCATGCGATTGAGGCAAGAGAAAAGTGCAGTATCACCGATGAAGATACCAATAAGTCCAGAGATCACCATTGCACTTATTGAAGGTAAGGTAACCGTTGACCAACCTCCGGTGATCAGTGCCATTGATGCGAGGATAATGCTGGCACAGCCCATACGCCAACGGCTATAAGCAAAGCTGCCAAGATGTTTCGCAGGCGTCACAGAGATAACGCTAGAGAGCGCCCATAGAAAAGCGGCAGCAAGAGCTAACCATTCATAGCCCATAATTGAATTCATCCTTGAATCAATGCAAATACGCTCAGTGAGCGTCAATGAAGAATCAATAATATGCCTGAAGAAAGACGGCAAGCAAAGGACAAGAGAATGCCCGATGCTTGCTTATCGAAGATTATGAAAGGATCCAGTTGGCGATATAAACGATCGATAGACCAATCACACCGATGATGACACCGGTTTTCGCCATATCTTTGCTCTCAATCAGGCCTGTAGAATAAGCCAAAGAGTTTGGTGGCGTAGAGACCGGTAAAATCATACCGAGTGATGCCGAGAAGGCGACAACAACCAGTAAATTTTGCATATCTAGCGTTTGCATTGATACCCCAATTGCCGCCGCAATTGGCATTAAAAGGTTAGCGGTTGCGGTATTGGACATGAAGTTTGCCATTACCCAGCACACTAAAGACATGGTAATGATCACTGCCATTGGTGATAGTGACTCATAGTCGATTGCATGCGCAAGTGCGAATGCTAAGCCTGTTTTATCAAGGCCAATACCTATCGCAATACCACCGGCTACTAACCACAATACATCCCAGTTGATCAGTTTGAGCTCTTCCTTGCCCATGATGCCAGTAACGGTAAACACCGCTAACGGAATAATCGCCACCACATAAGTGTTCATGCCGTGTAGCTTGGTGGTCATCCACAATAGAATGGTCACGGCAAAAGTGGCGTATACCGTCATGGCTCGCCAGTTTTTTTGGAACGTACCATTAAGCTTTAACTCCATCTCTTTTTGTTGAGAAGGGAAAAGTTTTTGCAGTAAGAACCAAGCGATAGTCAATTGCACAATGACAAAAGGGAGTCCCATCATCATCCATTGCAAAAAGTCGATGGTGTTGTCACCGGTTAAATATTGCAAAGCAATGGCATTTGGCGGGGTACCAATAGGGGTTGCGATACCGCCGGTATTGGCTGAAATAGGAATACACAACACCAATGCTTTCACTCCAAGATCGCCTTTAGGGGCAGAGGCAACGATTGGCCCCAATAGTGCAAGCATCATTACTGTGGTGGCAGTGTTTGACATAAACATTGAGAAGATTGCGGTGATCAACATTAAGCCCAGCATGATAAAGCGTGGTTGGGTGCCAAATGGTTTGAGTAGCACCCGGGCTAAGTTGTTGTCCAACTCATATTTAGAGGCAGAAATTGCCAAGGCAAAACCACCCATAAAGAGAATGATGATCGGTGAGGAGAAGGCTCCAAAAATATCGGTATAAGCGACAAGTTCACCAAAATCATGACCGGCTGGTGGATTCCGAAATAGATGCAACCCTTTATTGGAGATCATGATCAGCTCAAGGGCGATGATTAATATCGATGTAGCAAAGACAGGGATGGGCTCCAACACCCACAAAAGAGCAGCGAGTAAGAAGATGGCAAGAAGTCGATGTTGGATAAGAGTAAGATCGTCAATAGGGATAGAATCAATGGGCATAAACAGAACCGCGAGCGGCAGCCCAAAACAGACTAAGAGCTTGATTATGGTGCCGTAATGAATCTTTTTCATAGGCGTTCGTACCTTTCAAATCGGAATTGAAAGCTAGATTAAAATATAAACAAATTAAGGTCTTAGACTGGGTTAATAATTTTGCAAACTGGTAAAATTTGTTGCGTTAGATTTGTTTTGGGTCAAAAAAATCCCCACATAAAGTGAGGATTATTTAAGCGCGTTTTTTGCTTATTTGCGATGGGCGTAGGCGGTGCCTAAAACGGTTTTCTCACCCAGTTTCATGCTGTCATCGAAGTGGATGCTGTCTTTTGCAAATAAGTTGATAACTGTTGAGCCAAGTTTAAAACGACCCATCTCTTCGCCTTTTTTCAACATCACAGATTTGTCACCCTCTGCAGGGTAGTCCCAACGATACACGGTGTTGCCACGTGGTGGCGTCACCGTGCCTGCCCAGATTTGTTCAATGCTACCAACGATGGTTGCACCAACCAGTACTTGTGCCATCGGGCCAAACTCAGTGTCAAAAATGCACACGACACGTTCGTTACGAGCAAATAGGTTGGGTACATTTTCTGCAGTTAGTGGATTCACTGAGAACAGATCACCAGGTACATAAATCATCTGACGTAACGTGCCATCACATGGCATGTGTACGCGGTGGTAGTCGCTTGGCGATAGGTACAGCGTTGCAAACTCACCATCAGCAAATTCTTCTGCCAGCTTTTCATCACCACCAAGCAATTCTAGCGCCGTGTAATCATGGCCTTTCGCTTGGATTAGCTTGCCATTTTCAATTGGACCAAATTGACTTACGCGAGCGTCAGCAGGGTGAGTGATTACGCTCTCGCCTTCAACCATTGGGCGAGCGCCTTCTTTCAATTCGCGGACGAAGAATTCATTGAACGTCTTAAAGTAGCTTGGATCTGACTGTAAAGCCTCATCCATGTTGACGTTGTATTGTTTGATGAACCAACGAATGATCGCTGTGGTTAGACCGCCAGCTTTTGCGGATGCAAGCTTGCCGACTAAACGCGTCAGGGCATGCTGTGGAATCCAATATTGCAGTCTAACTTTAATCTTATCCATTGTGTTTAATTCCAATGTTAATTATCTGTTTCAAAACTTTGGGCGCAGAATGTTACTTAATTCTGTGGCAAAAGTCAGCAGTTGCAGCGTATCTAAACAACAGCTTGCGTTAGAGGTCCGCTTTTTTGCTGCGTGAGTATTGGCGGTTCGCTTTGTTCTCCGTCATGCTTTCTAGAATGCGATGGTAGTTTTCGAAACGTGTTTCGCTCACCTCGCCATTCTCAACCGCTTCACGCAAAATACAGCCAGGATCATCCAAGTGCTTACAGTCTCGGAACTTACAGCCACCAAGGTACGGTTTAAATTCGATAAACGCTTTAGTCACTTCTTCGGCTTCTAAGTGCCACAAACCAAATTCGCGCACCCCTGGAGAGTCAATTAGATCGCCGCCAGAAGGAATATGATAAAGGCGAGCGGCGGTCGTGGTGTGTTGGCCCAATCCAGAGTTTTCTGAAATGGCGCCTTCTTCAATCTCGAGTTCAGGCATTAACGCGTTGACTAAGCTTGATTTACCCACACCTGATTGACCAACAAATATATTGATGCGGTCACGCAATGCTTGCTCCAATTCAGCGATGCCTTCGCCACTCTTCTTACTGACAAATTGAACCTTGTAACCGATACGCTCGTATTCATTCAGCCATTGGCGATAGGTTTCACGTTGCTCGTCCTCTAGTAAGTCGACTTTGTTCAGTACAATCAGTGGTGCGATGCCCAGAGTCTCCGACGCCACTAGGTAACGGTCGATAATGTTGAGTGATAATTCTGGTAGCACCGAAGAGACAATCACCATTTGGTCGATGTTCGCGGCAACCGGTTTTAGACCATCGTAGTAATCTGGGCGCGTTAATACTGAGCTACGTGGTTCAACGGCTTCAACCACACCTGAAATACCATCCATTGATTCTAAACCTGGACGCCAGATAACCTTATCGCCAGAAACAAGTGTTTCAATACCACGACGCAAGTTACAGCGATGAATGTCACCGCTTTCGCTGTCTTCAATATCGGCATGTTGACCAAATCGGGTGATGACAAGACCGGATTTTGAACCGCCCAGCATCGACTCGTCCCACTGGACGCTTTCTTCTTTTGTCAGCTTGCGTTTTTGATTGCTACGAACGCGTCGTACTTGACCTTTGGTTAGCTTTTTCTTTTTTGCCACGATGATCTACTTAATCTGATTCTCTTAGGTTCGATACCGCAGATTGCTATCTTGGGTATCCGAATTTGGGTATAGTACCTTTTTTAGCGAAAAACCAATAGGCAACGATTTATGTCCTTTAGCGATCAAAACTTAATCTGGGTTGATCTTGAGATGACTGGGCTGGATCCAGAGACTCATAAGATCATCGAAATCGCCACCATTGTCACTGATAGTGAACTCAATATTTTGGCTGAGGGCCCAGTACTGGCCGTGCATCAACCAGAGGAAGAACTGGCAAAGATGGATGATTGGTGCACCAACACACACACCAACAGTGGCCTAGTTGAACGAGTTCGTAACAGTCAAGTTGACGAGCAAGAAGCGATTCGTCAGACGGTTGAGTTTTTAGAAAAGTGGGTACCAAAAGGTAAGTCGCCAATTTGTGGTAACAGTATTGGTCAGGATCGTCGCTTTCTCTATAAGCACATGCCGGAATTGGAGGAGTATTTCCACTACCGCTATTTAGATGTGAGCACGCTAAAAGAACTGACTCGCCGCTGGCAGCCAGAGATCCTAGATGGTTTTTCTAAGCAAGGTAGCCATTTGGCGCTGGACGACATTCGCGAATCTATCGCTGAACTCAAATACTACCGTCAGACAATTTTTAAGATCTAAATCTAGTCAGTCGATAATTTCAAACCGCAGATTCATCTGCGGTTTTTTCTTTAAGGAACGGGAAGAAAGACAAACTGCGCCACACCATGGGCAACCTTGGTAATACTACGATCGGTTTTATCAGCAACAATCAATGCCATCATATCTTGTACCATTACCATCTTGGCAAAAAGACGATCGAAACTGATGTCGATATTCTCTTCGGTGAAATGGTTACTGAGTATTAATGGCTCTCCCTGACTGTCTTTACGGTGGTATAGTCGCCAAACAAACACTTCTATATTTCGAGCGCTGTTGTAGAGCGATTGTTCATCAAGTGAGTCGAGAATAAAAAATTCTTGTTGATGATTGTAAGAGCGGCGCAGCATTTCAGTAAGGCCAACAATCGCGGCAAACACTCGGTCGCCTTGATAGTTTTCATCAAACGCGAGAAGAATAGCATCAATACTGGTTTTGTTGCCAAGTTCTTCAAACACCAAAGGTTTAGCTTCAAGTTCGTCTGGACGCCCAAATATCTGCAGCATACGGTCTTCAATTGTTATCCCGTTGAGCTTGTTAAGTTGATTGGGATTACGCACGTATAATTTGCGAGTCAGTTCCATTAGCAGTTCTTTTTGCTGCTTTACATGTACGTCCATGACAAAGTCGACATCGGTTTTACCCAAATTTCGCACGGGCTTTGGCATTGAGCCACAACCAATAAGTGATAGACCGAGAAAGATCAGCAATAGAAACTTAGTCAAAGATTGAAACTCGCCCCTTGCGATCACGATCAACTCCATCTGCATCAAGATACTATTTATGATGTTTTATAACCAAATGCTTACTTTTAAACCAGTTATAGCGTCTTTTAAAAGTCGGTTTGCTCGGTTATGGTCTCATTTACGAATTAAATCTTGTTGCCAATAAATAAAGTGCTTTTAAAAATCAGCTAATTAAGCGTAGATAATTTAACCATTGCAGTGCTCGTATTTTGTTCAAAACCGGATTTTTAACCATGCTTTTGTGTGCTTTTTCATCAAACGAGAAAAAAACTACGATTTTTCGCAGGAAGGGCTTGCATCACAAAAAAATGCTCTTATAATTCGCAGCCCTGAACGACGGAAACGTTGTTGATGCGACACTAGCTCAGTTGGTAGAGCGCAACCTTGCCAAGGTTGAGGTCACGAGTTCGAACCTCGTGTGTCGCTCCAGTTTGATAGCTTTCATTGTGCTTAACAATGACATCCGGACGCGGGATGGAGCAGCTTTGGTAGCTCGTCGGGTCTCAAACCCGAAGGTCGTTGGTTCAAATCCAGCTCCCGCAACCACATTAAGGTAAATTGCTTAGGCGATTTATCAATGCGACACTAGCTCAGTTGGTAGAGCGCAACCTTGCCAAGGTTGAGGTCACGAGTTCGAACCTCGTGTGTCGCTCCAGTTTGATAGCTTTCATTGTGCTTAACAATGACATCCGGACGCGGGATGGAGCAGCTTGGTAGCTCGTCGGGCTCATAACCCGAAGGTCGTTGGTTCAAATCCAGCTCCCGCAACCACATTAAGATAAATTGCTCAGGCGATTTATCAATGCGACACTAGCTCAGTTGGTAGAGCGCAACCTTGCCAAGGTTGAGGTCACGAGTTCGAACCTCGTGTGTCGCTCCAGTTTGATAGCTTTCATTGTGCTTAACAATGACATCCGGACGCGGGATGGAGCAGCTATAGCTCGTCGGCTCATAACCCGAAGGTCGTTGGTTCAAATCCAGCTCCCGCAACCACATTAAGATAAATTGCTCAGGATTTATCAATGCGACACTAGCTCAGTTGGTAGAGCGCAACCTTTAAGGTTGAGGTCACGAGTTCGAACCTCGTGTGTCGCTCCAGTTTGATAGCTTTCATTGTGCTTAACAATGACATCCGGACGCGGGATGGAGCAGCTTGGTAGCTCGTCGGGCTCATAACCCGAAGGTCGTTGGTTCAAATCCAGCTCCGCAACCACATTAAGATAAATTGCTCAGGCGATTTATCAATGCGACACTAGCTCAGTTGGTAGAGCGCAACCTCGTTAGGTTGAGGTCACGAGTTCGAACCTCGTGTGTCGCTCCAATTTGATAGCCCTCATTGTGCTTAACAATGATAAAGATGCGACACTAGCTCAGTTGGTAGAGCGCAACCTTGAAGGTTGAGGTCACGAGTTCGAACCTCGTGTCGCTCCAATTTAATAGCCCTCATTGTGCACAATGACAAAGATGCGACACTAGCTCAGTTGGTAGAGCGCAACCTTGCCAAGGTTGAGGTCACGAGTTCGAACCTCGTGTGTCGCTCCAATTTTTTATCAAATGAACCACCATTTGATGTGGCTAAAATTAGCCATCCGCTCTTTCTAATGCTGTGAAGCATAATCCCCAAAAAATTAAAATTGTTTAGGTTGATTTTGACCTAAATTTTGTATTTCTGCGTTTTGAGCTCAAATCTCCAAATGCTATGCCTCTGTATATGCGAAATTTATCGTGTAACTAACAGACTTATCCACAAATTAGATGTTGTGGATAACTTGGTGGGTAACCTGAAATATAGCTCTTGATAACCCCTTCAAAAAAAGATCTTTCTCTGAACTGTAGTCACATTTTGTGAAATGAATTAGTGTAAATGGCTGATATGTAAAGGTTTATTTTTTGTCGAGCATTGATTCGTTTAAAAATGGATCATTATCTAAAAATACATTGATCCTAGTCATAAATTTGTTCTGTGGTTAACTTTTGTTTGATTAGATTTTTAATCACTGTAGTTAATTTTTCCACATATACAAATTGAGAGACAACTCAAATTATTTATTCGTAAAGTTGGCAAGCATTATGCGTCTCTTGGAAGACCTTTTTGCACAATTCGAATTAATCGTTCTTGCTTTATCCTAATTCCATTTTTTTCGTCTGCTTGAGAGAGTTGCTGAGTCATAGCCCAGTCAATATGTTCGTCAAGCTCAGAGGACAAGCCTTTACGACTTTCGAGTGATTCAATGATTGCATGAGAAAAAGGTGCATTGCCCATCGCGACGCTAATATTGCGCAGCCATTGCTGATGCCCAATACGGCGAATTGCGGAGCCTTCCATATTTTTTAGGAAGGTTGTTTCATCCCAATTAAACAGTGTGACCAAATCCGGACTCTCTAATGAGGCGCGACGGTGAAAATCGGTTTGTTGTGTGACTTCAGAATAACGATTCCATGGGCAAACTAATTGGCAATCATCACAGCCATAGATTCTATTACCCATCGCTTTGCGAAATTCGACCGGAATAATGCCATCAAATTCAATCGTCAAATATGAAATGCAGCGACGGGCATCGATAACCCCGTCCTCGATAATGGCGGAAGTCGGACAAGAGGTAATACAGGCTTTGCAATTACCACATTGATTGTCACTGGCTTCATCGACGGGTAGCGGAATATCAACCAGTAATTCGCCGAGAAAAAACCATGAGCCACAGTCTTTATCTAAAATCAGTGAGTGTTTACCTGTCCAGCCAAGCCCCGCTTTTTGTGCCAGAGGACGTTCGAGTATTGGGGCGGAGTCAACAAATGGACGGCAATTGAGGTGTTCGACTTCTTGCTCGATCAATTGTCCAAGCTTTTTCAGTTGATTGCGTACTAGCTTGTGGTAATCACGCCCAAGCGCGTAGCGGCTGATATAAGCATGATTGGGATTACTAAGATTCGTTGCAAATTGAGCTTGTGGTGGTAGATAGTCCATACGAGCACTGATCACGCGAATAGTGCCAGGTAGTAACTCATTAGGTCTGGCGCGCATCATGCCATGGCGAGCCATCCAGTCCATACTGCCGTGATAGCCCGCATCCAGCCATTTTTGCAGCTCTGCTTCATGCTCTTGCAAGTTTACATCGCAGATGCCAACTTTTTGAAAGCCAAGCTCTTTGGCCCAAATTTTGATTTTATCGGCTAGCTCTTGGTAATTCATGCAAGTGTCACTCAACAAAAAGGGGGACGGATCTTACAAGATCTTAAGGTGAGGATCTAGCCAATACACAAGCCACCAATCGCGAATATTTTCCTTTTACTTACATAAGAGATCTTGTCTCTCAAATCCAACCCAGTTTACTATTCCAGTTCTTTTGATTTTTATATAGTCATTCCAGAGAAGATTAGTCATGAGCTCAAAACATTTTGTCCTACCAGATGAACAAGCAACGATCCAATTAGGAACGGCGTTAGCCAATTTGTGCTCGCAGCAAACCACCATTTATCTTCATGGTGATCTTGGTGCGGGTAAAACCACATTCAGTCGTGGCTTCGTTCGTGCGTTAGGGCATCAAGGTAATGTAAAGAGCCCAACATATACACTAGTAGAGCCTTATCAACTTGCTCAATGGCAAGTGTATCATTTCGATCTTTACCGATTGGCGGATCCTGAGGAACTAGAGTTTATGGGTATTCGCGACTATTTCACTGCTGACGCTATCTGTTTAGTTGAATGGCCTGAAAAAGGGACAGGATTACTGCCGGAAGCCGATCTAGACATTGATATTCGTTATAACGGTGAGCAACGTATTGCTCAGGTTACTGCAAACAATGAATATGGTATTCGCCTGCTAGACTTATTGGAGTTATGTTGATCATCCATCCTTTGCGCGCTTTTACTCTATGCATAGCATTAGTGTTTTCACTGCTTTCAGCGTCTTCTTGGGCTAATGCATTAGAGAGTCTTCGAGTTTGGCCTTCTCCTGATGAAACTCGAGTAGTTATTGATCTTAAATCAGAAGCTGAGTTTAGCTATTTCACGCTTTCCAGCCCTGAACGTTTGGTTGTCGATCTAAAGGATACTCAACTCAAAACTAAACTGCCGCTGAATGTTCAGGACAGTCCAGTGTTGAAAAAGATCCGTAAGAGTACGCCGCCTAAAGCGGGAACGTATCGTCTGGTCTTTGAGTTAACCAAAAAAACCGCTGTGCAGCTATTTAAGCTCGCACCGACACCGGGCGGACAATATGGCCATCGGTTGGTGGTAGATATCAGTCATGGTGCGAGCAAAACAGCGCCGAGCACACCGGCTGCAAGTAAGAGTGAAGTGAGCCGTGATGCGTCACAGTTACTTGGTACTGCGGATATTGTTGTTGCTCTTGATGCCGGCCATGGTGGCGAAGATCCAGGCTCGATCGGTCCGACACGTAAATACGAAAAACACGCGACTCTATCGATTGCCAAAAAAGTTGCCGATCAAATTAATGCCATTCCTGGAATGAAGGCAGTATTGACTCGTCGTGGTGACTACTTTGTTAACTTGAACAAGCGTTCAGAGATTGCACGCAAGAACAAAGCGCACTTGTTAGTTTCTATTCATGCTGACGCCTTCCATTCGCCACAACCTCGTGGTGGTTCGGTGTTCGTGCTCAATACGCGTCGTGCCAATACTGAAATTGCTCGCTGGGTTGAAAACCATGAAGAACAGTCTCAGCTTTTAGGTGGCGCCGGTGAAGTGTTGGCGAAAAACAACAACGACAAGAACGTGAGCCAAACCTTGTTGGATCTGCAATTTAGTCACTCACAAAAAGAAGGCTATAAAGTCGCGACCAAGATTTTGCGAGAAATGAGCCTAGCGGGTGTGCGCTTACATAAAAAAGAGCCAGTTAATGCTAGCCTTGCGGTATTGAAATCACCGGATATTCCGTCTGTATTGGTGGAGACCGGTTTTATATCTAACCCGACAGAAGAGAAATTACTCTTCCAGCGTAGCCATCAAGACAAACTTGCTCGTGCTTTAACTAAAGCGATTGTGAAATACTTTGAAGAAAATCCACCAGAAGGCACTTTGTTTGCTAATCGTGGCAAAACGATAAAACACAAAGTTGCGCGTGGTGAATCACTGTCAGTGATTGCTAAGAAGTATGGCTCTTCAACCAAAGCGATTATGGCGGCGAATAACCTCAAGAGTTCGAGCTTAGCGATTGGCCAAGTGTTAACGATTCCGGGTGCAAGTTCGCCAGTGTCGGTGCCGAAAGCCAGCAATCCAGTGGAAACAAAGACCATTACTCACGTGGTACAGCGTGGCGAGTATTTGGGCAAGATTGCCAGCAAGTACAAAGTATCGGTTGCGGATATTAAACGTCAAAATAATCTTCGCTCGGATACCTTGAAGCTAGGTCAGAAACTCAAGATTACCGTTAGCTTAAAAGATCAGCCATTGCGCAAGCACAAAGTACAGCGCGGCGAGTTTTTAGGTAAGATTGCTGATAAATACAATGTGAGCATTAATAGTTTACGCCGAGCCAATAACCTGAGATCGGATCAACTGGCTATCGGTCAGGTATTGATCATTCCTCATAACTAAGCAGAAAGTGAACCATGACGATTAAGATCCTACCCGCTCGGCTTGCTAACCAAATCGCCGCTGGTGAGGTGGTAGAAAGACCCGCTTCGGTCGTAAAGGAGCTTGTCGAAAATAGCTTGGACTCAGGCGCGACTCGTATCGATATTGATATTGAGAAAGGTGGCGCCAAGTTAATTCGTGTTCGAGACAATGGCAAAGGCATTGTGAAAGATGAACTTGGCCTTGCGCTAAGTCGTCATGCAACGTCAAAGATCCATTCTTTAGATGATCTTGAAGCGATAATGAGCCTGGGTTTTCGTGGTGAGGCACTTGCGAGTATCAGCTCAGTGTCTCGTCTTACCTTAACTTCGCGTCCGGTGACCCAAGAGCAAGCATGGGCAGCGCACAGTGAAGGTCGCGATATGGCAGTGAAGCTTCAACCGGCTGCGCATCCTATTGGTACCTCGGTTGAAGTGCTCGATCTCTTCTTCAATACCCCTGCAAGGCGTAAGTTTCTGCGCACAGAAAAAACTGAATTTGCACATATTGATGAACTCATCAAACGTATTGCTCTCAGCCGTTTTGATGTCACGATCAATTTGCGCCATAACGGCAAGTTGGTGAAGCAGTATCGAGACGCAAAAACGGAAGTTCAAGCAGAAAAGCGTATTGCGGCGGTATGCGGTAACAGCTTCGTGCGCAGTATGCTTAAGATTGAGCTTGAGCATCAAGGTCTAAAGCTTCACGGCTGGATCACCACACCCGATGGTGCTCGTCAACAAAGTGATTTGCAGTACTGTTACGTTAATGGCCGTATGATGCGTGACAAATTGATCAACCATGCGATTCGTCAAAGTTATGAAAATAGTTTGCGTCCCGATCAATTTGCAACCTATGTGCTGTATATCGATATTGATCCGCACCAAGTTGACGTCAATGTTCATCCCGCTAAACACGAAGTGCGTTTTCATCAAGCCCGTTTAGTGCACGATTTTATCTATCAAGCGTTAGCCGATGCCTTGGCGCAAAGTCACCATATCGACCAACCTCAGATCAATACCTCAGCCTTCCATCACGCTGCGGATGATCCGTCAGAAACGCTCTCATCAGAGTCGATGGATACGGATAAACCGACATCGTTTCCAGCTGAGCTAAATCAGGTCGTACCTGAGCAAGTTTACCAAGCGATTGAGCGAGTCCCTCATTATCCAGGGCGCGCAGTTGATCCTGCTAGTGATGAAGACATAACACAAGTGCGGGAGCAAGCTCCGCGTAATGATTGGGTTGAGAGTCGCTCTGTTCCGCGCGTTAAGCCTCAAGAACGCCATGCCGCACCAACGCCTTCCAAGCAGGAAGTCGCAGCTTATCAACAGTTGATGCAAACACCTAAGTTACCGCCATCATCGCCACGCGAGCCCCAACCATCGAGTCAGGTAGATGCAGCAATAGAATCTTTGGGTAAAGCGATCTGCATGGCTTCAGGTCAATTTGTCATGATGGCCAATAAGGCGGGCGCACATGTCGTTTCCTTGCCATATGCCGAATGGTTGCGTGTGTTGGGGCAACTTCAAGTAAGTAATGAAGGGTTAAAGAGCCAGCCTTTATTGGTGCCATTGGGGTTAAAAATTGACGCTCCGCAGAGTGAGGCGGTCAAGCAGCATCAAGATCAGTTTCGTCAGTTGGGCATAGAGTTCAAACTGCGTAATGAACAATCATTGATGGTGATGGGGGTTCCCCAACCGCTGCGCCAACAAAACTTACAACAGTTGATGCCGAATCTGTTATCTTACGCCGCTTCATTTACCGCTCCGGAAAAGGGTAACCTCGACTGGCGTATTTTGAGTAAATGGTTAGCCGATACAGTGACGTCAGCAAAAAGTGACTACACTTTATCTGAAGCGATTCAAATCGTTGCTGAAGTAGAAATGCTTTGGCAAGAAGCGCTTCCTTTACATGATCCACAATTTGTCAGGCCGATTGATTTTACTGCAACCATTGCAGCGTTTAATTTATGAATAAAGAATTGCCATTAGCCCTGTTTTTAATGGGGCCAACAGCGTCAGGTAAAACCGACTTAGCTATCCGTCTTCGCCAGCGATACCCAGTGGAAATTATTTCAGTAGATTCAGCGTTGATCTACAAAGGTATGGACATTGGTACCGCAAAACCGGATGAGAATGAATTGGCACTGGCGCCGCATCGTCTGATTGATATATTGGATCCAACAGAGTCATATTCTGCAGCTGATTTTCGTCGTGACGCCATTCAAGCGATGAATGAGATTGTGGCTGACGGTAAAATTCCGCTGCTCGTTGGCGGTACAATGCTGTATTACAAAGCATTATTGGAAGGTCTGTCACCTCTTCCTGCTGCAAACCCTGAAATTCGTAAACAAATCGAGCAGGAAGCATTGACTCTCGGTTGGGGCGTGCTGCACGATCAGCTGCATGAAATTGATCCTGTATCAGCCCAACGCATCCATCCCAACGATCCACAAAGATTGTCTCGAGCGTTGGAAGTTTATCGAATTTCAGGTAAAACTCTTACTGAGTTGACGCAAACCAAAGGTGAGAGCCTACCGTTTAACGTCAAACAATTTGCAATCGCTCCCAAGGATAGGGCGGAGCTCCACCGTCGAATTGAGCTACGTTTTGAAAAGATGATCGAGGCTGGTTTTGAAGAGGAAATGCGAGCGTTGTACGCGCGTGATGATCTTCATCCGGATCTTCCGTCGATTCGCTGCGTAGGTTATCGACAAATGTGGGACTATTTGGATGGGAATTGCACTATTGATGAAGCGATATTTCGTGGCGTCTGTGCAACCCGCCAATTGGCCAAGCGACAAATTACCTGGTTACGCAGCTGGGATAATTTAACTTGGTTAGATAGCGAAAACATTGAACAAGCACTAGAAACTGTCTCAAATGCCGTGGCATCGAGTGGTTCAAGCTGTGTATAATGTGATCGCTTTTGCGTGAATGTACCCTGTAAAGGATCTGTTACTTGAATTTTGCGGTATTTACCGCCATAACAGTAATTCAGGGCTTTTTATTCGTTTAGCTCCGATGTAACAAACGGTTGTTACAATAACCGATAGCTAAATAACTAAAACAAAATTACAAAATAAGGAAAATAAAATGGCTAAGGGGCAATCTCTACAAGACCCATTCTTAAACGCGCTACGTCGTGAGCGTATTCCCGTGTCTATCTACCTTGTGAACGGAATTAAGCTTCAAGGTCAGATCGAATCTTTTGACCAATTCGTGATCCTATTGAAAAACACGGTTAACCAAATGGTGTACAAACACGCGATCTCTACGGTTGTACCTGCTCGTCCAGTAAGCCACCACAGTGGTGAACGCCAAGCAAACGGTGACCGTCCATCAGAGAAATCGGAAGATTAATCCCTGATCACAATTAGTTTTATTTTAAGGAGTTGATGCTTGTTTGACCGTTATGAAGCCGGTGAGCGAGCCGTACTTGTTCATGTCAACTTCACGCAACAAGGGGAGTGGGAAGATCTCAGCGAATTTGAAATGCTGGTATGGTCTGCTGGAGTGTCGTCGTTACAAGTTGTAACGGGGAGTCGACAGTCCCCACACCCTAAATACTATGTTGGTGAGGGCAAAGCTCAGGAAATTGCGCAGTATGTGCAAACGACTGATGCCGACGTGGTGATCTTCAACCACGCCCTCTCTCCTGCCCAAGAGCGTAACCTCGAGAGGTTGTGCCAATGTCGAGTGTTAGACCGTACTGGTTTGATCTTAGATATCTTTGCACAACGTGCCCGTACCCACGAAGGTAAATTACAAGTTGAGCTCGCTCAGCTTCGTCACATTTCGACTCGCCTTATTCGTGGTTGGACTCACCTTGAACGTCAAAAAGGTGGTATCGGTTTACGTGGTCCAGGTGAAACTCAGTTAGAGACTGACCGACGTTTATTGCGTGAACGTATTAAAGCCATTTTGCGCCGATTGGAAAAAGTGGCCAAACAACGTGAGCAAGGTCGCCGAGCAAGAAGTCGAGCAGAAATCCCAACCATTTCTCTTGTTGGTTATACCAACGCAGGGAAATCTACTCTGTTTAACCGTATTACAGCAGCTGGCGTTTACGCGGCGGATCAATTGTTTGCTACATTAGACCCGACATTGCGTAAGATAGAACTAGCTGACGTTGGCGCTGCCATACTTGCTGATACCGTGGGATTTATTCGCCACTTACCGCATGATTTGGTTGCTGCCTTTAAAGCGACGCTGCAAGAAACGCAAGAAGCTGACATTTTGTTACATGTTGTCGATGCCAGTGATGAGCGTTTTCGTGAGAATATTCAAGCAGTACATGAAGTACTAGAAGAGATCGACGCTAACGAGGTTCCCACTCTGGTTGTCATGAATAAGATTGATAACCTCGAAGGGCAAGAGCCACGTATCGAACGTGATGAGGAAGGTATTCCTCGTACAGTTTGGGTGTCTGCTATGGCAGGCAAAGGCATGGATCTTTTATTTGCAGCCTTGACTGAGCGCCTAGCGAGTCAAATGGTGCAATACCAATTGTGTATTCCTCCACAACATCAAGGTCGATTACGTAGTACATTCTTCCAAATGAAGTGTATTCAGCAAGAAGAATATGACCAAGATGGAAACTTGTTGATTAATATTCGTATGCAACAGGTGGATTGGTCTAGACTTGAAAAAAGAGAAGGGGCAGTTTTACGTGACTTTATAGTTACTTAAATGACTGCTACAGTATAACGTCATATCAAATGATGGAGCTTTCTAATGGCGTGGAATGAGCCTGGTAATAATAACGGCAACAATGGCCGCGATAACGACCCTTGGGGTAATAATAATCGCGGTAACAAAGGTGGCCGTGATCAAGGACCGCCAGACTTAGACGAAGTCTTCAATAAACTGAGTCAGAAACTGGGTGGAAAGTTTGGTGGAAAAGGCGGTAAAGGCCCAACTATCGGTGGTGGCGGTGCACTAGGTTTTGGTGTGATCGCTGCGATTGCGGTAGCAATTTGGTTCTTTGCTGGTTTTTACACTATTGGCGAAGCAGAGCGCGGTGTTGTTCTGCGACTAGGTAAATACGACCGTGTGGTCGATCCTGGTCTTAACTGGCGTCCTCGTTTTATCGACGAAGTGACACCTGTTAACGTACAAGCGATTCGTTCGCTACGTTCATCAGGTCTAATGCTGACCAAAGATGAAAACGTAGTAACAGTTGCGATGGACGTGCAATATCGTGTCGCTGATCCATATAAATATTTATTCCGTGTAACCAACGCTGATGACAGCTTGCGTCAAGCTACGGATTCTGCACTACGTGCAGTAATCGGTGACTCATTGATGGATAGCATTCTAACCAGCGGTCGTTTATCAATTCGTCAAAACACTCAAGTAACGCTTGAGAAGATTGTTGATAGTTACGACATGGGTATCGAAGTTGTCGCGGTGAACTTTGAAGATGCTCGTCCGCCAGAAGAAGTAAAAGATGCATTTGATGATGCAACAGCTTCTCGTGAGGATGCGCAACGTTTCAAACGTGAAGCAGAAGCTTACCAAAACGACATCATTCCTAAAGCGAAAGGTCGTGCGGAACGTTTATTGAAAGAAGCACAAGGTTACAGTGAGCGCACAATCAATGGTGCCTTGGGTCAAGTTGCTCAGTTCGAGAAACTACTACCAGAGTATCAAGCTGCGCCAAAAGTAACGCGTGATCGTCTGTACCTAGATACTATGGAACGTGTGTACGCAAATACGTCGAAAGTGTTGATTGATTCTGAATCGAGCGGCAATCTACTTTACCTACCAATTGATAAACTGGCAGGTGAGAAGAGCGGCGCTAAGAAAGACACCACTCAACAAACGTCTGCGTATGACCAAATTGAATTGGAGCCTCAGTTGAATATTCCGAGTTCTGACTCAACTTCACGCTCATCTACGACACGTCAAGGGAGATATTAATAATGCGTAAGTTAATGATCCCTGTATTAGTTGTCGCGTTAGTGCTGATGCTAATGTCACTATTCGTTATCCCTGAAGGGGAGCGTGGTATCGTTATTCGCTTCGGTCGTGTACTGAAAGACAATAATGAAATCGCACGTATTTATGAACCTGGCCTTCACTTTAAAATGCCATTGTTTGATCGTGTAAATACGTTAGACGCACGTATTCAAACGATGGATGGTCGTGCTGACCGTTTCGTAACGTCTGAGAAAAAAGACGTAATCATCGACTCGTATGTGAAATGGCGTATTGAAGACTTTGGTCAATACTATCTAGCGACTGGCGGCGGTAACGTAGCAACAGCGCAAACACTGTTGAGCCGTAAAGTAACAGACGTTTTGCGTTCTGAAATCGGTGCTCGTGAAATCAAACAGATTGTATCTGGTCCACGCAACAGCACCATCTTGCCGGATGACGAAGCGGAAGTTACCACTGAAGCAGCGAAAGAAGCATTAGAGATTGATGGCGAACGTGACATCATCATGAAGAACGTTCTTAACGGCACTCGTAAAGATGCGATGGAAGACTTAGGTATTCATATCGTTGATTTCCGAATGAAGAAGATCAACCTTCCTGACAGTATCAGTAAGTCAATCTACGATCGTATGCGTGCTGAGCGTGAATCGGTTGCTCGCCAATTCCGTTCTCAAGGTCGTGAGCAAGCGGAAGTTATCCGTGCGCAAGCTGAACTAGAAGTAGCAACCATTCTTGCTGAAGCAGACAAAACAGCTCGAGTAACTCGAGGTGATGCGGATGCAGAGGCGGCGAAAATCTACGCAGATGCTTACAACAAAGATCCTGAATTCTTCAGCTTTGTTCGCTCACTAAAAGCGTATGAGAAATCATTTAGCGAGAAGAGCGATATTCTCGTACTGGATCCGAACAGTGAGTTCTTCCAATACATGAATAATGCAAAAGGCGTTAAGTAAGCGTCTTTGGTAATCGATAAGCAAAAGGCTCCGTAAGGAGCCTTTTTTGATAGTGTTAGGTTTGTTTTTACCTAGCGACTGAGAGAGATAGAAGATGTCAGATTCAATCTGGTTAGCCATTGGCTTAGTATTAATCGTCGAAGGATTAGGTCCACTACTTGCGCCGAATGGATGGCGAGCAATGGTGGCAGAGTTAAGTCAGCAACCTGACACGCATTTGCGCCGAATTGGCGGTTGTCTAGTGGTCGCTGGAGCTGTGATTGCTTACTGCTTTGCTTAAGCCTGAGTGCTCACCTTATCCCACCATCTTGTTAGTAATGAGGTGGTGGTGTCTCTTCTGAAGGATCCGCTAGATTGGAAGAGTCCATATTCTTTACTTTACCAACCACATACTTCATTTGATCCAGCATTTTACTGATCTGTAATTGCTGTTGGCTCAATGCATCATTTAGTGTGTCAATAGTCTCTTCTTGGAAAGCGAGTTGACACTCCAAGTCGTTAATGCGGTTTTCTAATTCAATGATCTGCTTTTCTGTCATGATATTAATCGAGTTTCCAAGCTTGAGCGATGCCAGCAGAAGTGCCAGTCACTACACGGCCGTGATGGTCAAAGGCAGCATCATACACTACTGATCTCGGAGGACGAGCATCTTTTAGCGGTTCCGTCTCAAACCGATCTAGTTGTTTACCATTTTGAGTATCCCAAATCATTACTCGGCTGGATGGAGTACCAGTGATAAGCATTTGTCCGTCATCAGAAAAGCGTGCTGTTGAGAAAATAAGTTGGCGTGAAAAACTGCTCAGTTGAGCGATTTCTTCACCGGTGACTAAATTCCAGACCACGGCGTGATTCCCACCATCCGAGGTAAAACCATATTTACCATCACGATGCAGCGCTACGCGGTTTACACGTTGCTCATGTTCAAATTTGTGCAGCGCTTGCCCGCTGGTGGTATCCCATAAATAGGCGTTGTAATCATTACCGCCGGTCAGAGCAAAGCGACCGTTGGGAGAAAGCGCGACGGAATTGACTTTTTCTCGATGAGCAAGGAACTCCATGCGACGTCCGGTGACTAAGTTGACATAGATTGCTTTACCGTTGGTTAGGCCAAGCAACACTCGCTCGCCATTATTGGCAATATCGACATCACGAATAGTGCCATCAGAAATTGACCACAATCCTTTGGCTTGGGTCCAAGCGAGATCCCAAACGGCAAAATTGGTTTGACTTGCGGTAATCGCGTAGCGACCGTTATCGGAGATCTTGATGTGGGAAACGGTACTGGTTTGTTGATCTTGTGGGCCCAACTCAGCCAGTGGTTGAGACTCTTGCAGATCCCATAGAACCAGTTGTTGCTGTTTAGAGTAAAGCAATGCAAATCGAGCATCGCGACTTAATGCGAGGCTACTCGTTCCGCTAGGCTCGAGTTCCCAGCGCTGATCGTCTGAATTCGAGAAAAAGCAGCCGTTTAACGCTATGCTGACAAAGGTAACAAACAAAGGTTTTAAAATAATCGCATTAAAGTTCCAAATATCTACTTGGTTTTCATTAATTTGAACGTATATTGGGTATATTGGTACATCAACTGAACGTACACCAGTTTTTATTCAGAATTTGTGCACAACGACAAATGCCATAATTTGGAGAAATCAATGAAATCAATATTTAAAGTGTCACTGCTTGCAGCAACCGTAATGCTGGCGGTTGGCTGTCAAAAAGAAGAAGAGCCAAAAAAAGAAGTCGCACCTGCCGTTGAGCAAGTACAAGCTGAGAAAGCGGTTCACTTTAATTCGGAAGATGATAAAGCGGCATACGCGATTGGTGCATCTTTTGCTACTTACCTAGCACAAAGCATCGATAAGCCAAGTGAAATCGGTATCGATCTGAAAAAAGACATGGTACTTAAGGGTATCGAAGATACGTTTGCTGGCAAAGCGGCACTGAACGAAGATGAAATTCGTGTTGCGTTAGAAAGTCTAGATAAGCGTGTTGCTGAAAATATGCAAAAACAAGCGGCTGAAAAAGCAGCTGAAAGCAAAAAAGCGGGTGATGATTTCCGTGCTAAATTTGCAAAAGAAGAAGGCGTTACCACGACAGCATCGGGTTTGATGTACAAAGTACTTAAACCAGCAGAAGGCGAAAAGCCAAAAGATACTGATACGGTTGAAGTGCACTACAAAGGCACGCTAATCGATGGTACTCAGTTTGACAGTTCGTACGATCGTGGTGAAACGGCGACTTTCCCACTTAACCGCGTGATTCCTGGATGGACAGAGGGCGTGCAGTTAATGCCTGTGGGTTCTAAGTTTGAATTCGTAATTCCGCCAGAGCTAGCATACGGCGATCAAGACACACCAAGCATTCCAGCTAACTCAACCTTAGTTTTCGAAGTTGAGCTAGTCAGTATCGACAATGGTGATCAAGCCGCTCAATAAAGTCGGTGAATCTATTGCTAAAGGCTCAGGAAACTGAGCCTTTTTTATTTTCGCACCGCTGCATATCTTCCTCATAAATACAGTGATAACCCTCTAAATAGTTGTTTCAGAGGTAGGATTTATTTGTCCTAAATCACTAGTTAGCCTTATAGCTTAGTGTTCTATTCAAAATTTCTGATAAACTTACATCAATTTGTTGATTATTCGCTCGAAGGCTTAATAAAGTGACGACGACAGAAACCTTAAATACGGAGATGTTGCTCGAAATGGAATCCGTCAATGTGATGCCATTCAGTGAGCACGACAAGCAGATCCTCAGATCTTACGAAGCAGTCGTAGACGGCATTGCGAGCTTAATTGGCCCGTTTTGTGAAATAGTGCTGCACTCATTAGAAGATCTTAATACCTCGGCAATTAAAATCGCCAATGGTGAAAACACTGGTCGCCAAGTAGGTTCGCCAATTACCGATCTTGCGTTAAAAATGCTTAAGGACATTGAAGGTTCTGAGCGCAACTTCTCTCGCAGCTACTTTACTCGTGCTAAAGGCGGTGTATTGATGAAGTCAATCACCGTGGCTATTCGTAATGGAGACAATCGTGTTATTGGTCTGCTATGCGTTAACGTCAATCTTGATGCGCCATTCTCACAAGTGCTGCAATCTTTTATGCCAACGCAAGAAGCTAAAGATGCCGCGTCATCAGTAAACTTTGCCAGCGATGTGGAAGAGCTGGTGGATCAAACGGTTGAGCGCACCATTGAGGAAATCAACGCGGATAAATCTGTATCGAACAATACTAAGAACCGTCAGATCGTAATGGAGCTGTACGATAAGGGTATTTTTGATATCAAAGATGCGATTAACCGCGTGGCCGATCGTTTGAATATCTCAAAACACACGGTATACCTTTACATCCGTCAGCGTAAAACTGAGGACGATGAGAAGTGAGTTTGACTTACACTCTAGTCGTCAATGGGCCGGTTTACGGCAGCCAATCCGCCCGTAGCGCCTATCAGTTTGCTAAAGCAGTGATTGAGAAAGGACACACTCTAGTGAGTGTGTTTTTCTATCAAGATGGTGTGACGAACGGTAGTGGTTTAACCGTGCCAGCTAACGATGAATTTGATTTAACCAAAGCGTGGCAAGCGTTGGCGGCTCAACACAATGTGCGACTTGAAACTTGTGTTGCAGCGGCATTGCGTCGTGGTGTCGTGAGTGAAAGTGAAGCTAATCAACATGGTTTAGCTCAACACAATTTGGCTGAAGGGTTTCATCAAGCAGGGCTAGGTAGCTTAGCCGAAGCCATGCTTACTCAAGATAGAGTGGTGCAGTTTTGAGTCAGTTAACTTACCTATTTCGTAGTGCTCCCCATAGCTCCAGTGCAGGCCGTGAGGGGGTGGATGCGCTGTTAGCCGCATCGGCATATTGCGAAGACATCAGTGTTATCTTCACTGGCGATGGGGTCTATCAATTGCTCCAAGGACAGCAGCCTAGTGAGATCTTAAGTAAAGATTATGCGCCGATGCTAAAATTGTTTGACCTGTATGATATTGAACAAGTTTACGTTTGTCAGACATCACTGGAACTGCGCGGTTTAGCTCAGGCTGATTTAGTGATTGATGCAGAGCGTCTTGACTCCGAGGCTTTGAGCATGCAATTGCACCAAGCGGGCAAACTTCTCTCATTTTAAGAGGTCATATGCTGCATATCGTAAAATCCCAAGCTGCGTTGAATGAACTCAACGCTGTTTACGCTCAAGGCGATCAAGTGGTACTGATTGAAGAGGCGGCCTATTTGAGTAATGCACAACATCCGTTGTTTTCTATACTCAAAACAAAGGAAGTGTTTGTGTTGCTAGCCGATGTGCAAGCACGAGGTATTCAAAATCGTGTCAGTCCTTCAATTCAACCGATCGATTACTTGCAGTTGGTTGATTTGACTGCAAGCCACTCTCAATCACTTACCTGGAATTAAGCTAGGTAAGCGATTCAAATTGCAGTGAAGTGATATCACTCACTCGATGTTTAAAAAAGATCTGTATATTTCTTGACACACATCTCACTGCTGCATAGAATTTTGCGTCCCGTATTGCCTTTGGTAATTCGGGGCTAGATTTTTCACAAAGCTTACTTTCAAGTAAATCAGGAGCTAGTTAATGGCAACTATTAACCAGTTGGTACGTAAGCCACGTGCAAAGCAAGTTGTTAAAAGCAACGTGCCTGCACTAGAAGCGTGCCCACAAAAACGTGGTGTATGTACTCGTGTTTACACTACTACACCTAAAAAACCTAACTCAGCACTTCGTAAAGTATGTCGTGTTCGTCTAACGAACGGCTTCGAAGTGACTTCGTACATCGGCGGTGAAGGTCACAACCTTCAAGAGCACTCTGTTGTTCTAATCCGTGGTGGTCGTGTTAAAGACCTTCCAGGTGTGCGTTACCACACTGTTCGCGGCGCACTAGACTGTGCTGGCGTAAACGACCGTAAACAAGGTCGTTCTAAGTACGGTGTGAAACGTCCTAAGTCTTAATGGATTCCGTTAAGTAAGGCCAAACACTAAATTATTTTGAATTTTTTGAAAAAACTGAAAAGTTTTGGATAAAACCTGAAGAAGACAACGGAGAAAATCCATGCCACGTCGTCGCGTTATTGGTCAGCGTAAGATCCTTCCAGATCCAAAGTTCAAATCTGAACTGCTGGCAAAATTCGTTAACATCCTAATGGTTGACGGTAAAAAATCTACTGCAGAGAAAATCGTTTACACTGCACTAGACACTATGGCTGAGAAATCTGGTAAAGATCACCTAGCTGTATTTGAAGAAGCTCTTGAAAATGTACGCCCAGCGGTAGAAGTTAAATCTCGCCGTGTAGGTGGTTCAACTTACCAAGTGCCAGTAGAAGTACGTCCGGTTCGCCGTAACGCACTTGCTATGCGCTGGGTTGTTGAAGCTGCGCGCAAGCGTGGTGAAAAATCTATGGCTGCTCGCCTAGCTGCTGAAATGCTAGACGCGTCAGAAAACAAAGGTACTGCTGTTAAGAAACGTGAAGACGTTCACCGTATGGCAGAAGCGAACAAAGCATTCGCTCATTACCGCTGGTAATACCTTTTTTGTGCTGCAAGGTTCCTTGCAGCACTTCTTTAGTTCCTATGCATTTGCTAGGAACTATTGCTATATCTGGGGGTTAGGTTTTTTTACTTTCTCCTTGGGCATAGCAATAGTCCCTACGTTAAGAGGATTCAACCGTGGCCCGTAAAACTCCTATTGAGCGCTACCGTAATATCGGTATCTGTGCGCACGTAGATGCAGGTAAAACTACCACAACTGAACGTATTCTGTTCTACACCGGCCTTTCTCACAAAATCGGCGAAGTTCACGATGGTGCAGCAACCATGGACTGGATGGAGCAAGAGCAAGAGCGTGGTATCACAATCACTTCTGCTGCTACGACAACTTTCTGGCGTGGTATGGAAGCACAATTCCAAGATCACCGCATCAACATCATCGACACCCCAGGACACGTAGACTTCACCATCGAAGTTGAACGTTCTCTGCGCGTACTTGATGGTGCAGTAGTTGTATTCTGTGGCTCATCTGGTGTTGAACCTCAGTCTGAAACTGTATGGCGTCAAGCTGATAAATACCAAGTTCCACGTATGGTATTCGTAAACAAGATGGACCGTACTGGCGCAGACTTCCTACGCGTTGTCGATCAAATTAAAACGCGTCTTGGTGCGAACCCGGTTCCAATCCAGCTAAACGTTGGTGCAGAAGAAGAGTTCAAAGGTGTTATCGACCTTATCAAGATGAAAATGATCAACTGGAATGAAGCCGATCAAGGCATGTCGTTCACTTACGAAGACATTCCAGCTGACATGCAAGAGCTTGCTGAAGAGTGGCGCAACAACCTAGTTGAAGCGGCAGCAGAAGCAAGTGAAGAGCTAATGGACAAATACCTTGAAGAAGGCGAATTGTCTGAAGTAGAGATCAAGCAAGCTCTACGTACTCGTACGCTAAACAACGAAATCGTACTGGCTACTTGTGGTAGTGCGTTTAAGAACAAAGGCGTGCAAGCAGTACTAGACGCAGTGGTTGAATACTTACCGTCTCCAGTTGATGTACCTGCGATTAAAGGTATCGACGATGACGAGAACGAAGTTGAGCGTCACGCTGACGACAACGAACCGTTCGCAGCTCTAGCATTTAAGATTGCAACTGACCCATTCGTGGGTACGTTAACTTTCATGCGCGTATACTCAGGTGTGGTGAATACAGGTGATTCAGTTTACAACTCAGTAAAAGGCAAGAAAGAACGCTTTGGCCGTATCGTTCAGATGCATGCCAATAAGCGTGAAGAAATTAAAGAGATTCGCGCTGGCGATATCGCTGCTGCCATCGGTCTGAAAGATGTGACCACGGGTGAAACGCTATGTGATCAGAACCATAAAGTGATTCTTGAGCGCATGGAATTCCCAGAGCCAGTAATTCAGATTGCAGTAGAGCCTCGCTCGCAAGCAGATCAAGACAAGATGGGTATTGCACTAGGTAAACTAGCGGCAGAAGACCCGTCTTTCCGCGTGGAAACCGACGACGAAACAGGTCAGACTCTGATCTCTGGTATGGGTGAACTTCACCTAGATATCATCGTTGATCGTATGAAGCGTGAATTCAGCGTTGATTGTAACGTTGGTAAACCTCAGGTTGCTTACCGTGAAACCATTCGTGGCACAGCGGAAGTGGAAGGCAAGTTCGTCCGTCAATCTGGCGGTCGCGGTCAATACGGTCACGTATGGATCAAACTTGAGCCTTCAGAACTGGGTGAAGGTTTCGTCTTTGTTGATGAGATCGTGGGTGGTGCAGTTCCTAAAGAGTACATTAGCTCTGTAGCGAAAGGTATCGAAGAACAAATGAATAGTGGTGTTCTAGCTGGCTACCCAGTTCTAGACATTAAAGCTACACTATTTGATGGTTCTTACCACGATGTCGATTCAAGCGAAATGGCGTTTAAGATCGCAGGTTCAATGGCATTCAAGAAGGGCGCACTAGAAGCTAGTCCAGTCATTCTTGAACCAATGATGAAAGTTGAAGTAACTACGCCTGAAGATTGGATGGGTGATGTTGTTGGTGACCTTAACCGTCGCCGCGGCATGATCGAAGGTATGGATGAGGGTCACGCTGGTCTTAAGATCATTCGTGCTCAAGTACCGCTATCTCAAATGTTTGGTTATGCAACAGACCTACGTTCTGCAACTCAGGGTCGCGCCTCATACTCTATGGAGTTTAATGAGTACGCAGAAGTACCTAAGAACTTTGCAGATGCAATCATTGCAGAGCGTGGTTACTAAATAGGTCGCATTGATCAAAAGAAAGTCGACGACTTTTTTGCAGATCAATACGTCCAAATATTGCGCTGACGGACGTTGGCGCATAAAATAGCAGATTCTGGCGCGTCGATGATCAATTCTGATCACGACGAATCATAACTAGGAAGGAACACGAACGTGTCTAAAGAAAAATTTGAACGTGTAAAACCGCACGTAAACGTTGGTACTATCGGCCACGTTGACCACGGTAAAACAACTCTAACTGCAGCTATCTGTACTACTCTTGCAAAAGTTTACGGCGGTGCTGCTCGTGACTTCGCATCTATCGATAACGCTCCAGAAGAGCGTGAGCGCGGTATCACAATCTCTACTTCACACGTAGAGTACGACACTCCATCACGTCACTACGCACACGTAGACTGTCCAGGACACGCTGACTATGTTAAAAACATGATCACTGGTGCTGCACAGATGGACGGTGGTATCCTTGTAGTTGCTGCAACTGATGGTCCAATGCCACAAACTCGTGAGCACATCCTACTAGGCCGTCAGGTTGGTATCCCTTACATCATCGTATTCATGAACAAATGTGACATGGTTGATGATGAAGAGCTTCTAGAGCTAGTAGAAATGGAAGTTCGTGAACTTCTATCTGAATACGACTTCCCAGGTGATGACCTACCAGTTATCCAAGGTTCTGCACTAGGCGCACTAAACGGCGAAGAGCAGTGGGAAGCTAAGATCATCGAACTAGCTGAAGCACTAGATACTTACATCCCAGAACCTGAGCGTGCAATCGATATGCCATTCCTAATGCCTATCGAAGACGTATTCTCAATCCAAGGTCGTGGTACAGTAGTAACTGGTCGTATCGAGCGCGGTATCCTACGTGTAGGTGACGAAGTAGCAATCGTTGGTATCAAAGATACAACAACAACTACTTGTACTGGTGTTGAGATGTTCCGTAAGCTTCTTGACGAAGGTCGTGCTGGTGAGAACGTTGGTGCACTTCTACGTGGTACTAAGCGTGACGAAGTTGAACGTGGTCAAGTTCTTGCTAAACCTGGTTCAATCACTCCACACACTAAGTTCGAATCAGAAGTATACGTACTATCTAAAGATGAAGGCGGCCGTCATACTCCGTTCTTCAAAGGCTACCGTCCACAGTTCTACTTCCGTACAACTGACGTAACTGGTGATATCTCTCTACCAGAAGGCGTAGAAATGGTAATGCCAGGCGACAACATCCAAATGACTGTTGAGCTAATCGCACCAATCGCAATGGACGAAGGTCTACGTTTCGCGATCCGTGAAGGTGGCCGTACAGTAGGTGCTGGTGTTGTTGCTAAGATCTTCGCTTAATTCTTAAGAATTAGCTAAGACTTGCACACTTCTTCGTAAGAAGAATGCGCATCTAGAGAAAGGGAAGCTTAGGCTTCCCTTTTTCATTTTGGTTATAATCAAAACTGGCACCCAGGCCATGACTTGTCACTCAACTAAACCTACAAAACAATTGGTTAGCGACCAGCACTATTCCCCTATTCAACATTCTTAATTCTCTTTTTGTGTTCTTGGCTGAATTCTTAGTTTCGATATAGCCAATCGGTCTTAGAAATTTTATAAATCTAACTAGTAGTAAGAACTATTCTCGTTTATATTTCATGACGAAACGGTAGTGTTTGAGGTTAGAAATGTACGTTTGCTTATGTCACGGTGTATCCGACAAAAAAATCAGACAATTAGTGCTGGAAGAGGGCGTGGCGGATATGCGTAGTATTAAAAAATGTACCGCTCTTGGCTCTCAATGCGGTAAGTGTATTAAGCAAGCTAAGCAGATAATTAACGAAACTGCACCACAATTGTACAAACAAGCCAGTTAAATCTAAGGCTCGTCTTTTTGACTCTCTGTTGATTGCTTCTAGAGTTATAGGAATCAACAAGGAGGAGTTTCCCATGAAAGGCGATCCCATCATCATCCAACATCTCAATAAAATCCTTGGCAATGAGCTCATCGCCATCAATCAATATTTCTTGCATGCGCGCATGTATAAAGACTGGGGCTTAAAGCATCTGGCCGACAAGGAGTACCACGAATCCATCGATGAAATGAATCATGCCGATCATCTTATTGAGCGTATTCTATTTCTCGAAGGCATTCCTAATTTGCAAGACTTGGGCAAATTGATGATTGGCGAAGACGCCAAAGAGATGCTCGAATGCGATTTGAAACTTGAGATGATGGCTATCCCAGACCTGCGTGCCGCAATTGCTTATGCGGAAGACGTGCACGACTATGTTTCTCGTGACCTGTTTCAAGATATCCTCGAAGATGAGGAAGAACATGTTGATTGGCTGGAAACTCAGCTTGGCTTGATTGAAATGACGGGTATTCAAAACTATCTGCAAGCCCAGTTTGTCGATGAAGACGATGACGATTAAGTGATTTCTCTACCTTTCCAGAGGCGCCTGAGTGACGGGCGCTTCAGCGATTTTCCTCTCTTTTCCCACTTTTATATTTTGCTTGCTTAAACTGCTCTCTTTCTGTACTATTCGTGCTCTTAAATTCTCGGTCAACTATCTTTCGTTCCTTGCTTCCTCTGGATGACCGAGCCATTTGTGGAAGCTGAATAATCCGTAAGGAGCAACACATGCGTCATTACGAAATCGTATTCATGGTGCACCCAGATCAAAGCGAGCAAGTTGCTGGCATGATCGAGCGTTACACTGGTTCAATCACTGAAGCTGGCGGTACTATCCACCGTCTAGAAGACTGGGGCCGTCGTCAACTAGCGTACCCAATCAACAAGCTTCACAAAGCTCACTACGTTCTAATGAACGTTGAAGCTGACCAAGCTGTTATCGATGAGCTAGAAACTGCTTTCCGTTACAACGATGCAGTTCTACGCAACATGATCATGCGTACTAAAGCGGCTATCACTGAGCCATCAATCATGCTTAAACAGAAAGAAGAACGTTCTGCTAAGCGTGAAGAGCGTGCTGAAGCTGCAGCTGAGTAATTGATTGTATGACCAATCGAATGGAGCTCAGTGGCACTGTTGCTAAGTCTCCGATTCGTAGAAAAAGCCCAAGTGGAATAGAGCACTGCCAGTTTTGGTTAGAACACCGTTCCACAGTGATTGAAGCCGACTTACCACGCCAAGTTTATTGTCGTATTCCAGTCGTCATCAGCGGGGCAAGGTCAACTGCATTAACTCAAGACTTAGTACAAGGCAGTAACATTAAGGTAGGGGGCTTTGTCGCTTACCAAACCGGCCGAAATGGCGTAGGTAAATTAGTGTTGCATGCCGACAACATAACTCAAATTTAAGATCAGGAGATAGCCCATGGCTCGTTTCTTCCGTCGTCGTAAATTCTGCCGTTTCACTGCAGAAGGCGTACAAGAGATTGATTACAAAGACGTAGCAACTCTTAAAAACTACATCACTGAAGCTGGTAAAATCGTTCCTAGCCGTATCACTGGTACAAGCGCTAAATACCAACGTCAACTAGCTCGCGCTATCAAGCGTTCACGCTACCTAGCACTACTACCGTACACTGACAAGCATCAGTAATCGGTCGGTTTATTAAGAAAGAGGATTAAACAATGCAAGTTATTCTACTTGATAAAATCGGTAACCTAGGTGGTCTTGGCGATACAGTAAACGTAAAATCAGGCTACGCTCGTAACTTCCTTATCCCACAAGGTAAAGCAGTTATGGCAACTGGCGCTAACGTTGAAATGTTCGAAACTCGCCGTGCTGAACTAGAAGCTAAAGTTGCTGAGCAACTAGCTGCTGCACAAGCTCGCGCAGAGCAAGTTAACGCTCTAGAAGCAGTTGTAATTGCTTCTAAAGCTGGTGACGAAGGTAAACTATTCGGTTCTATCGGTACTCGCGACATCGCTGACGCAATCACTGCTGCTGGCGTTGCTGTAGTTAAGAGCGAAGTTCGTCTTCCTGAAGGCGCTCTACGTACAACTGGTGAGTTCGAGATCAGCGTTCAACTTCACTCTGAAGTTTTCGCTACAGTTAACCTACAAGTTGTTGCTGCTGACTAATATCAGTATCAAGACGTATTTTAAAAGCACCTCTTTGAGGTGCTTTTTTTATGCGTGAAATTTGAGATTTAGAAGGCAAACAGCAAATTAACCGAGAAGATGCTGTCTGAGTTTTGCAGCCCTTCTGGCACTCGGTCGTGGTATTGGCGAGAATAGGCGAGCTTGAGCGCGATGTCTTCGGTAATGGCATTGGTCGCATTCAGGTCGGTATCAATGCGAGTGTTACTATGCCCGCTGACTAAGGTAAACGTCGCACCCAGAGCAAGGTTGTCGACGACTTGCCATTTACTATTCACTTTACCGCGGAAAATTGCCTCTTCCACGATATCAGGGAACACAATATCGTCATCATCGATCTCATCAAGATTCGGTTCTTGATAGCGATAGCCCGGGCCAATTTCCACTTCTAAGAGTAGCGTATCGGTATTGGTGAATTGGTAACCGACACCACCAGAAAACGTATAATCTCGGTAGTAGGCGCTGTAGCGCGAGTCAATACCGCTGAAACTGCCGTAAAGGTAGGTTTTGGGGCTGAGCTTATAGTCCGTCTGTAGGCTGTAACTCGATTGGCGCTTATCTTCTTCACCATCTTTGTAAAGTAGATAAAACTTCCACTCGCCGTTTGTTCGATGGCGTCCACGAATATACTCAGCGTCGATACGTGAGTTTAAAGATTCTGATTCAGAATTACCTGAGTGTGCTTGGTAACCGAATTCCACCTCACTATTCCAAGGAGATGGGACATCAATGTCACCCGTGGTTTCCGTTTCTTGTGCGTGCGCGAGAGCAGCGCTAAATAAACCAAAACAGGCCAACCAAACTTTTGTCACACGGGTCCTCATCGTCTTTAAATTAGTGGGCGAATAAAATAGCATGAAATAGTATTCGTAACTCACACTAAATCGGTCAGAGGGAAGTTAATTATCGCAACTGACCGACAATCTTTGAGCCAATGGAAGACAAGCGTATTAATCTCGCTATAATGATCGGTCATAGAAAGTAGTTGAGCATGACCATGGCAGATAATCGCAGACGCAAAACCCCAGACGCACAAGTTGACGCAATCAAGGTTCCACCTCATTCGTTGGAAGCTGAGCAATCGGTCATCGGTGGTCTATTGCTGGATAATGAGCGTTGGGACACTGTTGCAGAACGTGTCGTCGCGCGTGATTTCTATAGCCGCCCACACCGCGTTATTTTTGAAGCGGTACAACGCATTCTAGAAGATAGTAAACCACTCGACTTAATTACACTTTCTGAACATTTAGAGCAGCATGAAAGCCTCGATGATGTCGGTGGTTTTGCTTACCTTGCTGATCTAGTCAAAAACACGCCGAGTGCCGCTAACATTAACGCGTATGCTGATATTGTTGCTGAGCGCGCAGTAGTACGTGATTTGATTGGTGTGGCGAATGAAATTGCCGATGCTGGTTACGATCCTCAAGGTCGAGGTTCTGAAGACCTACTGGATATGGCGGAGAGTAAAGTATTCGCCATTGCCGAGTCACGTACTAAAGAAAGTGAAGGCCCGCAGAACGTCGACAACATTCTTGAAAAGACGCTAGAGCGAATCGAACTTCTTTACAAATCACCACAAGATGGTGTGACTGGCGTGAGTACGGGTTTTACGGACTTAAACAAAATGACTGCGGGTTTGCAGGGCTCCGATTTAGTGATTGTTGCGGCGCGTCCATCGATGGGTAAAACCACATTTGCGATGAACTTATGCGAAAACGCTGCGATGGAACAAGACAAGCCGGTACTTATTTTCTCACTCGAGATGCCATCAGAACAGATCATGATGCGTATGCTGGCTTCTCTTTCTCGTGTTGATCAAACCAAAATTCGTACTGGTCAACTGGATGATGAGGATTGGGCGCGAATTTCGTCGACCATGGGTCTTCTGATGCAGAAGAAGAACATGTATATCGATGACAGCTCAGGCTTAACGCCAACTGAATTGCGTTCACGTGCCCGTCGAGTTGCTCGCGAGCATGGCGGTTTATCAATGATCATGGTCGACTACCTGCAGTTAATGCGTGTGCCAGCTATGTCAGATAACCGTACCTTAGAAATTGCGGAAATTTCTCGCTCACTCAAAGCGTTGGCGAAAGAGCTAAACGTACCAGTGGTCGCGCTTTCGCAGCTAAACCGTTCCCTAGAACAACGTGCTGACAAACGCCCAGTAAACTCGGATCTTCGTGAATCAGGCTCTATCGAGCAAGATGCCGACTTGATCATGTTTATTTACCGTGATGAAGTGTATAACCCAGAAAGTACAATGAAAGGGACTGCCGAAATAATTATCGGTAAACAACGTAACGGCCCAATCGGTCGCGTACGTCTGACATTCCAAGGGCAACACTCGCGTTTCGATAACTATACCGGTACAGCGTTTGATATGGATGATGAATAACACCATGAGTTATATGAAAGCGGCAACCGCACACGTTGATCTCGCCGCATTACAGCACAACATTCAACAACTCAAATTGGTCGCACCACAAAGCAAGATAATGGCCGTGGTTAAGGCCAATGGTTATGGCCATGGATTGGTGCAAATCGCTAAGCACGCCACGGAAGCGGGCGCGTATGGTGTGGCACGTATTGAAGAAGCATTGCAATTGCGTGCAGCTGGTATTGTTAACCCGATTTTGTTGCTGGAAGGTTTTTACTCTCCGGGCGATTTACCGGTACTTGTGACCAATAACATTCAAACTGTGGTGCACTGTGTCGAGCAACTTGAAGCGCTCGAAAATACACAATTGGAAACACCGGTTCGAGTATGGTTGAAAATTGATAGCGGCATGCACCGATTAGGTGTGCGCCCTGAGCAACTAGAAGAATTCATCTCTCGTTTGAAAGCTTGCGATAATGTTGCGAAACCACTGCGTTATATTAGTCATTTCGCTTGTGCCGATGAGCTAGAAAAAGCGACCACTCATGAGCAGATTGAGCTGTTTCGTTCATTGACGGATGGCTGTGCTGGTGAGCGTTCACTTGCCGCGTCCGCCGGTGTATTGGCATGGCCTAATAGCCACTTAGATTGGGTTAGACCGGGTATTATTATGTATGGCGTGTCGCCATTTGCTGATAAAACTGCTGCGGAGCTCGGGTTTAGACCTGTTATGACATTAAAGTCGCATATCATTGCTGTTCGTGAAGTTAAACAAGGCGAAAGTATTGGCTATGGTGGTGTTTGGACTAGCGAGCGAGACACCAAAGTTGGCGTGATTGCGATTGGTTACGGTGACGGTTATCCGCGTACGGCACCAAATGGTACACCAGTATTTGTCAATGGTCGTAAAGCACCTATCGCAGGTAGGGTGTCAATGGACATGCTAACCGTCGATTTAGGCCCAGATGCGACTGACAAAGTGGGTGATGAAGCGATTTTATGGGGTAAAGAATTGCCTTCAGAAGAAGTGGCTGCTCATATTGGCACTATTGCTTATGAGCTAGTGACTAAACTGACACCACGTGTTGACATGGTGTATTCAGACTAACCATTCAAAGGGAGCATATTGGCTCCCTTTGTCGTTCTTGGTACTTGGTAAGTAGCGTGTTACTCACCTTGAATGGTGGCCATAACACGGCGGCTACCGCCGTGGTCACGATGCTCACCCAAGTAAATGCCCTGCCATGTACCTAAAGCTAAACGTCCTTTAGTAATGGGAATACTGAGGCTTGCACCTATGGTTGAGGCTTTGATGTGGGCAGGCATATCGTCATCGCCTTCGTAGGTATGCTGGTAGTAGGCGGCGCGTTCTGGCACAAAATGGTTGAAGTGTTTCTCCATGTCTTTGCGCACCGTGGGATCGGCATTTTCATTAATGGTTAGGCTGGCCGAAGTGTGCTGAATAAATAGGTGTAATAAACCAACAGAAAGTGACTTAATCTGCGGTAATTGTTGCTCAATTTCATCAGTAACGAGATGAAAGCCGCGCGATTTTGCTTTTAATGAGATGGTTGTCTGAGACCACATAATCTTTCCTTGATGAATTATTTGGCAATTTTACTCAAGCTAACTAGGCTAATGGCATTAACCTAGATGATACACAAGGTTATTGAAATTACTTGGCATTGTATCGTCAACATTATCGAACCAATTGAACATGATTTAACTCAATGTGAATGAATTATTGCTGAGCGATAATTTGATCATGAAAAAAAATTACATTAGCTTGTTTTGTGTTTGTTAAGCCCAAACATATAGGCTAGACAGTTTTTTGCTTAAAACCGGGGGTTCCAACGATTTAATCATCTTGGAATAAAACCTACTGTAACATCGGAATAGAGACCATGTTGAAAAATATTAACCCAACGCAAACTCAAGCGTGGAAAGCGTTAACAGCACATTTTGAATCTGCTCAAGATATGGATTTAACTGAGTTGTTCGCTAGCGATGCAGCACGCTTTGATAAGTTTTCTACTCGTTTTGGTAACGATCTTCTTATCGATTATTCTAAAAACCTAATCAATCAAGAAACGTTGCAACATCTTTTTGCTTTAGCGAAAGAAACGGATCTTCAATCAGCAATTGAAGCGATGTTCAGTGGTCAAGCAATCAACCAAACTGAAGGTCGTGCAGTGCTGCACACCGCTTTGCGTAACCGTTCAAATAAACCAGTCATGGTGGATGGCGAAGACGTAATGCCAGCTGTGAATGCGGTACTAGAAAAAATCAAATCTTTCACTGAGCGCGTAATTGGCGGTGAGTGGAAAGGTTACACAGGCAAAGCAATCACAGATATCGTGAACATTGGTATCGGCGGTTCTGACCTTGGTCCTTACATGGTGACGGAAGCACTAGCGCCATACAAGAACCACCTAAATCTGCACTTTGTTTCTAACGTTGATGGTACTCACATCGTTGAAACATTGAAGAAAGTAGACCCAGAAACCACGTTGTTCTTGATTGCGTCTAAAACGTTTACAACACAAGAAACCATGACTAACGCGCACACTGCTCGTGATTGGTTCCTAGAGTCTGCTCAAGATCAAGCACACGTTGCTAAACACTTTGCGGCACTTTCAACTAACGCGCCAGCGGTATCTGAGTTTGGTATCGACACAGACAACATGTTTGAGTTCTGGGACTGGGTTGGTGGTCGCTACTCTCTATGGTCAGCAATCGGTCTTTCAATCGCTCTATCGGTAGGCTACGACAACTTTGTTGAGCTTTTAGATGGTGCGCATGAAATGGATAACCACTTCGTATCAACCGATCTAGAAAGCAACATTCCAGTAATCTTGGCGTTAATCGGTATTTGGTACAACAACTTCCATGGCGCGGAAACTGAAGCTATCCTACCTTACGATCAGTACATGCATCGTTTTGCGGCGTACTTCCAACAAGGTAACATGGAATCAAATGGTAAATACGTTGACCGTAACGGCAACGCAGTCACTTACCAAACGGGTCCAATTATCTGGGGTGAACCAGGTACTAACGGTCAGCATGCGTTCTATCAATTGATCCACCAAGGTACTAAGCTGATTCCTTGTGACTTCATCGCACCAGCGATCAGCCACAACCCAGCGGGTGACCATCACCAAAAACTCATGTCTAACTTCTTCGCACAAACTGAAGCTCTAGCGTTTGGTAAAACAGCAGAAACCGTTCTAGCTGAATTTATTAAAGCAGGCAAAACGGAAGAAGAAGCTGCGGCATTAGTACCATTCAAAGTGTTTGAAGGTAACCGCCCAACCAACTCTATCCTAGTGAAACAGATCACTCCGCGTACACTAGGTAACTTGATTGCAATGTACGAACATAAGATCTTTGTACAAGGCGTGATCCTAAACATCTTCAGCTTTGACCAATGGGGTGTGGAGCTAGGTAAACAGCTAGCAAACCAAATCCTACCAGAACTTGCTGATGAGTCTGCAATCAACTCACACGACAGCTCGACGAATGGTTTGATCAACGCATTTAAAGCGTTCAAAGCGTAATAACCTGTATATTTAAGCCGCAGCGTTGTTGACTGCATAAATGCGTCCTAGTCACATAGTTTTCTATGCTCCTAGGGCGCATTTTTTTGTCGCCTAGCTGCAACATCAACTATTTTGGTTATTGCTGACGGGTACGTATATTTGAAGTTATAGCGTTGTTGAGTACTGCTTCAATTATTCGGTTATCCCAAGAAAACAAAAACGCCAGCAATAATACGCTGGCGTTTTTTTGAGTCTTAATTCTTACATCTAAATTCTAGCTTTTCTAAGCCCAGCGTCCCTCTGAGTCTTACACCGTATGATGAATGGTCGTGCTAGCTTCAGTTTGTATGCTAAATCGCTGGCCTAACGTGGCGACCATTTGATCGTAGTATTGTGAGTTCGGTTTATTACCCAGCAATTTACATAACTCGTTACCAGTTGGTGAGAAGCGATAGTAGAGCAAGCGAACTCCTTTCCCCAAAACTTGTAGAGATAGGTCTTTACCTTGGTAATTGAGTGGCAGGGCTGAATTCACTTCAATTTCTCCTGACTCGAGCTCGGTGCCGTGCATCAAGCCTAATTCAAATAGCACCAGTAAGCTCGAGTAGGGCAGTTGGAAGCTACCTAGGTTGATGTTGCTGGTAATGGTGCGTTTGCCAAATTGGAAGATACTGCCTTGAGCACGCATGCCCACCAGAAGTTTACGGCTATTGTCATGTCCAAAACTGCAGGCCAAAGACGCAGCTCGCTGGAGGATTTGTGCCTCTTTGGGTGACATGTCGTGCAGCACTTTAAGTGCTTTCATCGAAGTAGATCCCGGATTGGTGACTTCGCGTTTAAATACTTGTGCCCATAGGCGCTGCATCGAAGGGTTGTGCACCTCTTGAGCCATATCGAAAAATCGATACAGCCAGTCTTGGTCAGGCTCTCCAGCCGTTTCGTCGTTACAGGATTTGAATGCGAGCTTAAGAATTTGCTCAAGATTTTTTTGCCGTTGCTCACGTCGTTTGCGCTCACGAACCAAAGCGCGCTCAAGCGCATTTTTCTGTGGCGTTTCTTTTTGCAGCAAAGCGTCAAGGCCGTGATCTTGCGCGATATACATAACGCGACTTGAGCTGTCTTTTACGTAACTCGATTTTTTCTCATTACGCGTTTCAGAGTTTGGAGTGTATTCAATCGTGACGGGTTTGCTGCTTTCTGACATGAGATTACCTTAGCCAACAGTGAGTTATAACTTTACCTTGTTCAACCAGTTGCGGCTAGAGAAACTATTGTGAGAAGCCTCGGCAAAATTTGCTACCTCAATTGATAATAATTTGTTAAAGTTGTTATCGCAATTAGCGAGGTGGTCATGAAGTTTTCTGAAGATAATAAACTAAAAAAGCACCTGTCAATCGCCTTACTTCTCGCATTGTACCTAACCGTTCTAGTTTATTTGTCTAGATACTTAGTGTAGAAAAAGAAGATTAACAGGTTGCTAAATTGTTAACTCAATCTAGTAGTCGTCATATTCAGTGATCGCACTACCTTCGAGCAAATAGCCGGTTTCGGCTAACTCATGGTTAAGCGTTTCTGTCTTGAGTGTCCCTATCACGTACACCACATCCCAAAGCTGTTGAATTGGTGCTCCCGAAGGAAAATTCACATAGATAATTTGGTTTGGCGGCGGCGGCGGCACGTGAATACAAGCACCGAAATAGGGTACGAGTAAGAATTCAGTGATCTTCTCATCATCCCCTTCCAAAGGAATGACAAAACCCGGAATTTTCACTTCACTGCCGTTAAGCTCTTGGCGAACGGTGCCGAGTTTAGATTGCTCCATCGCCCCACCGGAATGGTCAGTAATCAAAGGCATACCAACCGAATCAAACTGGTTGCGCTCAGCCTCTGGGATCAGGTCGATCCAATCTAGCGTTAAAATATCTTCATTAGCAAAGCTAGCGCTAGGAAGCGCGATGCTGAACATCATACATAGCAAGATAGTCATTTTTTTCATGGTTAAACTCTTATCGTCATTCCATCGCTTAACGATTGGCGGTAAGCGCGTAAAGCAGGGAAAACCCCAATAATGGTGCCGGCAAATTGTACAGCAGCAATGAGCATCAGTTCATGGTAGGACAACATAATTAAAGGCAGTTGAATACCGTATTGCGTGGCGACATAGGGTCCAATTAAAGCAATCAACCCATACAAAGCTGCAATACCCAATACAATACCGACCGCAGTGAGAACGCTGGCTTCAAGGATCAGCAAACTGAATATGTGTCTTGGCCTCGCGCCCATCGCTCGCAATATTGCCATCTCTCGGCGGCGTTCTTGTAAACTGGTGAGCAAGCTAGAAAGCATGCCCAGCAATCCAGCGACCACAACAAAGCCTGATACCACCATCAATGCTTGCTCTGCTACAGACATCATGCCCCATAATTCATGTAAGGCGACACCGGGTAGAATTGCACTCAAGGGTTCTTTGGTATAGGTGTTGATTTGACGTTGCAAAGCGAAAGTTTGAATTCTCGACTTTAAGCCAATCAGCATTGCGGTAATTTGCTTGGGTTGAAAGTCGTATTGTTCTAATTGTTCTGCACTTGGTGTGGCACCAAGACGAGCACCCGATTCCCATCCCACATGGATCGCTTCAATTGCTTCAAGGGATACATGGACTGTTTTATCGACTGGTGTTCCTGTCGGAGCAGATATCCCGACCACTTTAAATGGCAAATTGTCATGACGGCTAAAGCCAACATCACTAATGCCATGCGCAATGATGATTTCACTGCCGATATGATAGCCGAGTTTTTTCGCCACATCTGAACCGATCACCGCCTCAAATAAACCATTAAATGGCTTGCCTTGGGCAAGTTCCAGAGGCTGTTTATTACCGAATCGATAATGTTCGAAGTAGCTATGATTGGTACCGAGAACACGGAAGCCTTTATGAGAATCCCCCAGCGATAGCGGAATGGTCCATTTTACCGAGCGATGTTGGCTGAATTCCTCAAAGCTCTTCCAGTCAATATTGTTGGTCGCATTACCAATGCGAAATACCGAATAAAGCAGTAAATTAACCTGTCCAGAGCGTCCTCCAACGATTAAGTCGGTACCGGAAATCGTATTGGCAAAGCTGGTTTTTGCTTGCGTACGAATACGTTCAACCCCAAGTAGCAGTACTAAAGACACAGCAACGGTGAGGATGGTAAGAAAAGCGGTTAAGCGGCGATTATTGACGCTTTTCCAAGCGAGTAACAGAGTGGCTTTCATTGTTCGACTCCTGCTTGGTTGATTTGTCGTAGATCGAGGCTTCGGTCGAACAGTGGCTCTAATGTTGGATCATGACTGACAAAAATGAGTGTCGCGTTAACGTGATTGACTTGCTCAAGTAACAGCTCAATAAATGCGGTTCGGTTTTCATGATCGAGTGACGATGTTGGTTCATCAGCAATGATTAATTGTGGGTGACCAATTAAGGCTCTTGCTGCGGCGACCCTCTGTTGTTGACCAATACTGAGCTCAACTACGGGTTTATGCAGTAGGTGTTCACTTAAGTGCAATTTATGCAGCAAGGCTTTGGCCATTTGTTCAGGGTGTTTGCCCGCGTGCTCACGTCGCAATGTCGAGAATTGACAAGGTAAAGTGACATTTTCAACCACATTAAGATACGGCAATAAGTTGAACTGTTGAAAAATGTAGCCAATGTTGTCAGCGCGAAAACGATCGCGTTGAGCACTGGTTAACAGGCTTAGGTCTTGGCCTAACACTGAAAGTGAACCAGATTGAATTTGATTAATGCCAGTCAACAACCCTAATAGTGTCGATTTACCACAGCCACTCGGGCCTTTAATAAATAGGTGTTCACCGCGCTGTACCTGCAAATCTTCAATGATAAGAGTGGGTGAATGATTCTCCGACCAAGCAAAGCTTGCTTGGCGAAGTTCGATCACTTTAGATGGCGAAATAGTATCCATCGAATATTCCAACGAATGTTGAGACGATATGAGCTTGGTGTATCGACCAAGCTCATGGTTTGATTATAGTTTGATCGCTGTACTGCTTGGGCTTAGCTCTACGGCAGTCTGCGCAGTATCGGTTAGCACATTGGCATGCACTTTCTCTGTGCTCGGGAACTGGCTAAACCAAGTGGTCTCGATAGCATTGAGCTTGTTGATATCACCACATTGGTAGTGATATTCGATAGTGAATTCACCATGCCCACCTTTTTCGTGATCAGCATGATCATCGTGCCCTTCATGGCCATGATGTTCATCGTGGTGATCGGCATGTTTTTCTTGATGGTTATGATGTTGGTGATCATCATGATGGTCATGGCCATGGTCATGGTCATGGTCATGGTCATGGTCGTGGTCGTGCTCGTGGTCGTGGTCGTGGTGCTCAGAGTGACCCAATGTATGATTCACGGCGATATGTTCCACATCGCATTTTGCCGCAGGAGCCAAGGTCAGAATTTGTTGTGGTTGTTTAAGTTGCGCGATGGCTTGTGTTAACGCTTGTTTTTGCGCATCCGTTTCAGGGGCGTGCTCAAAGCCCACCACATCGGCACCAGGTGCAGTGATCTCGACCAGTAGCTCATTACTGTCTTGGGCAATGTTAAACTCAACTACACCATGCACGTGAGCATCGTGTTGGCGAAAATCATCTTGAGCAAATGATGAGGTAGATAGAGTAAAACCAACCGCCAGTGCGATCGAAGAAATCTTATTCATTCTGTTTTCCTAGAACTTATTTAAAACGATGTCGTGATATTGGCAACGATGCGCGATTAAAACGTACACCTCAGGTAATTGGGTTAGTAAAAATTAACTGTTTGTATTTAGATAAGTTTAGGCGGTGCGCGAGCGATTTGCGCGATCACCGGAACCGTCATGTAGTGGTAGTCAGCAAGCGAAGGTGGAGGTTCAGGTGAATGATTGAGTATCAGCTTCGGTAAGCTCGATTTGGCGCCATGCATTGTGCTAGCAAAAAGCTGGCAATGATGGTGCTCGTGATGAGTTTTATCGAGATCAAGCTGGTGATGAATAACCGCAAAATTGGTCCACAGCACAAGAGTGATTGTACAAAATACAATCATCAGTTTGCGTCCTGCAATGAAGTGAAAGCGTGGCATTCAATTCTTCAACCAATAAAAAAACGGAGTTGTTATACTATAACAACTCCGTTTTTAAACGTCAGGGAAAATTTAGCTGTTTATAAATTTTGCGCTACTAACTCAAGAACTTGTTTCACTTCAGCCTCAGACAGAGCCCCTTCTTTTACGAATAATACCGAGCCTTGCTTGTCTTGTACGATGATTGCAGATGATTCAGGCTTTAATTGCCACGCTTGTGCAACCAGGCCGTGTTCATCTAGCACCATTGAAGACCAAGGAAATTCCATTTTGCTATCTTGTGCTGATGATTTTACAAATGAACCCGTACCCCAAATCGCATCATCTTGATTGATAATCGTGGTGGTTTGGTAGGCATCTGCCGGGAATTGAGCGGCGGTAATAGCGGCCATTAGCGGTGCATTCATTTCTTTTGAATTGCTGCGTCCTGCAATTGCTTGAATCACGCGAACCTTACCCAACATGTCATTGGTACTCCATGCTTGGTAAACCGCATCTTTGTCTTTTACTAAGATCTCGCCATATTCAGCGACGTTGACAGTTGGTGTTGCCTGACCCAAGGTTAGATTGTGCGCAGAGGCAAGCATCGGAGCGCAGGCAATTGCCAGTGCTAGCAGAGTTTTATTTTTCATTATTTCTTCCTGTTGTTGTTTTTACCCTTAAATGCACTGATGGCTAATGGGGATGAGAGCGCCATCTTTTGCATCGGGTTGGTCTGCAACTAAAGTATATACTCAAAATGCGAATCCACTAGCCAGACCATCGTCGACTAGACAGTGGGAGGAAAGCACACCCCAGTACCGCCTAAGCCACAATATCCATTAGGATTTTTGGCTAAATATTGCTGATGATAACTCTCAGCGAAGTAGTAGTTGTCGGCAAAAGTTATCTCTGTGGTGATGGGTGTGGTGCCGAGCAGAGTTTGGTAGGCATTCTGGCTTTGCTGCGCGTAATCGAGTTGCTCTGGTGTGTAGACATAAATGGCGGAGCGATATTGGGTTCCGCGATCATTTCCTTGGCGCATACCTTGAGTTGGATCGTGTCGCTCCCAAAAAACACGCAGTAAAGTTTCCAAACTGATCATTTCCGGTTCAAATACCACACGCACAACTTCAGCATGCGCAGTTTGGCCACTACATACTTCCTCGTAAGTTGGGTTTGGTGTAAAGCCTCCCGCATAACCGACAGAAGTGCTAACCACGCCTTCAAGTTGCCAAAATAAGCGCTCAGCCCCCCAAAAACAGCCCATGCCAAAGAGAACTTGCTGTTGGTTATCTTTTAATGGCGCTTTGAGCTCTGAGCCATTAACGAAATGTAAATCATCAATCTTGAGCGGTTCATTGCGACCGGGTAGTGCAGAGTCTGATGATATAAGGGTTTGTTTGTCTAGCATGCCATTTTCCTTGTTAAGTTATCCTTCTTTAAGACGGGATGTTTAACACTTTTAATACAGACGAATCGTATAAGTCACGTTATGATTTATGTAGATACTCAAGCCTCTTGAGGTCACTTAAGTACAAATAAATGCTCAAAATCAATAAAAATAGTGTTGCTCAGCCATGATAAAAAAGTCTTTAGCCATTGTTACGTCGTCGCTCTTGTTTGCAAGTGTGGCCAAGGCTAGTGACATCGATTTATCCATTCAAGGATTGAAAGGATCGGTTAAAGACAATGTGGATGTTTACCTTTCATCTATCCCTAAAAAAGAATATGACACCTCTCTGCGCTTTCAAGCGCGTTTAGAACGCAGTATTACCGAGGCTCTTAATGCGCTTGGTTACTATCACCCTCAATTTGATTTTCGCACCGCTGATGATGGCGGTGAGTTGATTGTAAAAGTCACACCGGGGCCTCCGGTGCTAATTGAAGATTTAGATATTCAGTTTGAAGGTGAGGCCGCGCAAGATAAGGACTTTAGCAATTTAGTCAAAAATAGTGGGTTAAAGCAGGGCAAGCGTTTAAATCAAGGGCAGTATGATGCGCTTAAATCAAGCATTCGTAATTTGGCTCTACAAAAAGGTTACTTTGAAGGTGACTTTAAAGTCAGTCGATTAGAAGTCTCTCCAGAGCTCAATCAAGCTTATATTGATATGCATTATGACAGCGGTATTCGCTATCACTTTGGCCAAACCATGGTTACGGGGAGCCAAATTGACCTAACGCGTGTGCATTCATTAGAGCCCTACAAACAAGGCGACCCATATTTGGTCACCGACATTGGAGAGTACAACCAAAACCTATCCAATACAGACTGGTTTTCTTCGGTATTTGTTGAGCCTGATTTGAGTTACTTGGGGCAGGGGCGTGAATTACCGATTAAGGTGACATTGGCTCCGCAAGCGCGTAACCAGCTAGAAACCGGTCTTGGTTATTCTACAGACGTTGGGGTACGTGGCTCGCTCAAATGGAAAAAACCGTGGGTGAATTCACGCGGCCACAGTTTTGATAGCAGTTTTTCACTGTCTAAGCCCGAGCAAACCATTACTGCCAGTTATCGTATTCCACTCGAAGACGTGTTGAATGACTACTATCGCATTCAGTACGGAATGAAGAATGTCGACAATCGAGATACCAAAAGTATTGAGTCTAATTTGGCGCTGGAACGCCATTGGACGCTAGATAATGGTTGGCACCGCACGGTGTTTATTCGTTATCTATTAGAAAACTATGAGCAAGGTATTCAAGATGATAATGCTCAATTCTTATTGCCGGGTATTTCATTTAACCGCACTCGAGCTCGTGGTGGAGCCATGCCAACATGGGGCGATAAACAGACCTTAACTTTGGAATACGGTAATTCAAAGGCGATGTCTGAAACAGATGTGCTGCGCGTGATAGGTGGCATGTCTTGGATTCGTAGTCTGGGTGAGAACCATCGAGGTATTTTCCGTATTGGTGGTGGTGCCAACATAGTGGATGATTTTGACAAGTTGTCGCCATCACTGCGTTTCTTTGCTGGTGGTGATAATAACCTGCGTGGTTATGGCTACGAGTCGATCTCTCCTCGTGATAGCAGCGGTGCGTTAACCGGTGCCAAGTTCGTGGCAGTCACGTCGTTAGAATACAACTATCGAGTCACGGGCAACTGGTGGGGTGCGGTGTTTTACGACTACGGTGATGCGTTTAACGATAAGCCGGATTTCAAACGCGGCGTCGGCGTGGGTATTCGCTGGGCATCACCGGTGGGGCCGGTGCGACTCGATTTCGCTTGGGGGCTAGATGCGAACCCAGGTGATGAATTCCAAATACATTTTACTTTAGGGCCTGAACTATGACCAAAGTGGTAATTAAGTGGTCAAAGTGGCTATCTTTATTTTTGTTATTGATTGTACTGAGCTTAGTGGTTGCTTTGGGCGGCTTGCTGTTTACTCAGTCGGGGCTCGGTGCGGTGGTTTGGCTTGCTGACCGTTTTGTACCGCAATTGACCATTGGTGATTATCAAGGTCGTATATTCCCTAGTTTTACTTTGCGCGATGTACGTTACCAAGATCCTCAATTGCACATTGATACATCGGTCAATTCACTGACATTAAGTACCAGTGTTGGTTGTTTAGCTAAACCCAGCATTTGCGTGGATGAGCTTGCAGTTCAAGGGGTGACGTTTGATTTAACTTCCGTTGCCGAATCGACGACGGAAGAGCCTGAGGCAACCGATAACAACAGTGTGCTTTCAACTCCGGTACCGCTACAAATCACGAAAGCGACACTTGATGATATCAATCTCAATATATTGGGTAACCATATCGATTGGGAGTCTTTTGCGACGAGTTTAACTTGGCAAGGCAGTCAGTTAACCATTCATCCGACGCTTCTGCAGAGCCCGCATCTCTCGTTGGCTCCGTCAACGCCTGAGCCAACTTCGAATGCCAAAGCAGAAGATAAAGCGACGGCAATTGTGTTACCAGAAGTGGTATTGCCGCTATCTATAGATGTCGCGCAGTTAGATATCAATGACTTTCAATTAAAACAGGCATCACCGGTGATTGTTAACCACCTCGGTCTATCGGCGCGTGCGCATGAGTCTAAGGTTGAGATTGCAAAGCTCGAATTAGTGATGCCAGAAGTCACCGCATCGTTATTCGGTGATATTACATTGGCGCAAAAATATCCGTTGGATGCCACCTTAAATGCTCGCTTAGCGATTGACCCATTGCAGGGGCAACAGCTTAAGCTCACTGCTACGGGGAGTGTTGAAAAGCTGCAGCTGGATGCGCAGCTAAGCAAGTTAATCTCTGCGAAGATAGATGGGCAATTGCAGCCGCTTGATCCCCAATTACCCTTCGATGTGACTTTAACTCAAGGTAATGTTCAGTGGCCGTTTAAAGGCACAGCCGACTACAAAGCGCAAATAAAGCGCTTTAGTGCTAACGGTTCATTAAAGGGGTATCAGCTTGGATTAAATGGAGCTGTGCAAGGTCAACAAATACCTGATGTTGCGCTCGACTTAAAAGGCAAAGGGAATCTCTCCCAAATCAATTTATCCAACTTATCGCTGAAATCACTAGGTGGTGAGGTAACGGGTAAAGGGATGGTCAACTGGGATGCGCCTCTCAATTGGAGCGCGGATTTGGTGATGTCCAATATTCAGCCTGGGCTTTATTGGCAGCAGGCAGAAGGCAATATTAGTGGCAAACTGCGGACGTCAGGAAATCTAACCGGACAAGGCGGTTGGCATGTATTTGTCCCGATGCTAGATATCGATGGCATGTTGCGCCAATACCCACTCAATATCGTTGGGTCACTAGATGTCTCTGATCGCAAAGGTAAAGGGATTGTTTCGCTTAACACACCGAGTTTGGTGTTATCTCATGGCCCTAATTCTATTACCGCTAAGGGTAAATTAGAGCAGCAGTGGAATATGGACATTCAGTTGCAACTGCCTGAGCTTGCTAAGACAGTGCCGGAATTGAAAGGGAGTGCGCTTGGTTCTATCCAAATGAGCGGTAAGTTCGCTGAACCAGAAGTTGTGATGGCATTGGATGTCAATGGCATCGATTGGCGTAATGAGGTGCAAGTTGCTTCTGCCAAGCTTCAAGCCGATGTGGTACCTCTGCCAGCACCGCATGGTAATGCGTCTTTGCAAGTGCAAGGTGTGAATGTTCAAGGCAATGAGATTAAGACGATTGACTTACAAGCATCCGGGACAGAGCAAGCGCATGAAGTGACGTTGGATGTGAATTCACCGATTGTTTCGACTAGTTTGGCTATCAGTGGCAGCTATACCACCAGTCCTGCTTTTAACTGGGTTGGCCAATTGCAACGCATGCAGTTTGATACTGAACAAGGGGAATGGCGTTTAGAGGACGCCACCGAGTTGGGCTTTGATAGCGCGACTGAGCAGGCAACAGTGGGCGCTCATTGTTGGCGACAAAAGGGCGCTTCGGTTTGTTTAGATGAAACGATCAAAGTGGGGCAAAGCGGTGAAGCTCAGCTTTCGATCAATCAATTTGCCTTGAAGCAAGTCAGTATGTTTTTGCCTGAGAAGACCAGTTTAACAGGATCGTTAGATGGTCAAGTCTGGGCAAAATGGGCACAAAATCAGGTACCAGAATTAAAAGCGTCGCTGACGATGCCTAAGGGCAACGTGACACAACAATTTGATCAACCGCTGGTCTTTGGTTGGGAAAGCGCCAAGGTCAATGCCTCTATCGCTGATAACGTATTGAAAGCGGATTGGATGCTCGATGTTACCGATAATGGCGATTTGAGTGGTGAGGTAACCATTCCAGATATGCGAGTGGAGAACAAACAAATTGATGGTCGTTTGACGCTTGGCCGTTTCAATCTTGATTTTCTCAGCCCGCTGGTGGGTGAATACAGTCAGCTCAAATCGAATATAGAAACGGATTTGAAGATATCTGGTCCGCTGTTACATCCACAAGTCAATGGTCAGTTTGTGGTTGATGATGTGCTGTTAAAAGGTGATATCTCTCCAATAGAGGTGGACTCTGGTCGAATTGCGATTGACTTCACCGGCTACAATGCAGCGGTCTCTGCGGCGTTGAAAACCCCCGATGGGGTTTTAAATGTCAGTGGTGATGGTGACTGGCAAGACCTCGCGGCGTGGCGCAGTCACGTACGAGTATTTGCCGATGAGCTAAAAGTCGTGGTACCACCGATGGTGAAAGTTAAAGTGATACCCGATATGACGCTGACAGCAGGCCCTCACCAAGCCTCGATTGATGGCAAAATTTCGCTACCGTGGGGGCGCATTGTCATTGATGAACTACCACCAAGTGCGGTGAGTGTGTCAAAAGACTTAGTGTTGGTTGATGCACAACGCAAACCGATCCAAGAAAAGAGCGCCGTGCCATTTGATTTCGAGAGCAATATTCGTATTGATATTGGTGATGATTTCAAATTATCGGCGTTTGGTCTGGAAGGTAACTTGGAAGGACGCTTGAAAGTTACCCAGAAAAACAAAGGTCCGTTTGTGACCGGTGAAATCAATATCGTTAATGGTGAATACTCTTCATTTGGTCAGGATTTGTTGATTTCCGAGGGTAAGATCTTAATGAATGGTCCAGTCGATCAGCCTTATGTACAGATTACCGCAATTCGTAACCCTGAGAACACACAGGATGACGTGACTGCCGGGGTGAAGGTGGTTGGGCCGGCTGATGAACCAACATTAACGATTTTCTCCAACCCAACCATGCCGCAGGCAAATGCTCTGTCATACCTATTGCGAGGCCAAGATATTGATGGTGAATCAGGTGGCAATGCGATGACGACCACCTTAATTGGTTTGAGTTTGGCGAAAAGCGGTAAAGTGGTTGGCGAGATCGGTGAAGCTTTTGGTGTGCAAGATCTACAATTAGATACAGCAGGATCGGGTGATGATTCACAGGTAACCGTGAGTGGTTATGTGCTTCCGGGGCTACAGGTTAAATATGGCGTTGGGATCTTTGATTCTGTCGGTGAATTTACCGTGCGTTATCGCTTAATGAAGGATCTCTATCTTGAAGCGGTATCGGGCTTAGATAGTGCGGTCGATCTGTTGTATCAGTTTGAATTTAACTAAGGGGCATTTATGCAGCATCTGGTCTTTGTTTACGGCACTTTACGTCAAGGGGAAAGTAATCATTCGTTTCTTTCTCAGGCGCAGTTTTTAGGTCAGCATGAAACACCACCAGAATATGCCCTTTATGATCTTGGGGCCTATCCTGCCGTAGTAACAGGACATCAAGTGATCATCGGTGAGGTGTATCTTATTGATCAAGGTATATTAAAGTCGCTTGATGAGCTGGAAGATGTACCGATTGAATATCGTAGAGAGTTAATCGAGACCCCATATGGCCAAGCTTGGATATACTTATATCAAGATGCCTCGCAATTAGACGTACTCATCTCATCAGGAAACTGGTGTCAAAGAGTATAATCTCGCATAGGGGCTCTCACACAAGGGGGAAATATGAACTGGAAATTGTTAGCTGTTACATTGCTTTTAGTTGGTTGCGCGTCGGTCACGCCGTCTTTGTCTAATGATCCGTTGGCATGGCAAGAGTTTGGTCAACAGCAGGCGTTAGATGGTCAATTGATGCTGTCTGAGAGTAAAATTGTGAAGCACTCACTATCGGGTGATGTGAATTCAGAGCAGTACAAAGCCTATCTTGATGGTTACCAAATGGGGCAAAAAACTTACTGCGAGCAAGATGCGAGAATGCTCGGTACAACGGGTAAGCCGTATCGTGGTATCTGTGATGATATCAATCCGTTCTTCCGCTCTGACTATGAAAGCACGTATTTCGAGCTATAAAAAGAAAAGCCAGCGAAAGCTGGCTTTTTAGTCTTTGTTGATAGCGACGTTTATTTTTGCGCACGCTGGTAAGATTCTAGAATCTCTTGGCGCGCCGCTTCGGCATTTGCCCAACCGTCGACTTTAACCCACTTACCCGTTTCCAACTCTTTGTAGCGCTCAAAGAAGTGCGTGATTTGTGCTTTAAGCAACTCTGGTAGGTCGCCCACATCTTGAATATGCTCGTACTCTTTTGAAAGCTTGCTATGTGGTACAGCGACGACTTTGGCATCTTCGCCAGATTCGTCGGTCATTTTTAGTACTCCAACAGGGCGGCAGCGAATGACAGATCCCGGCATTAATGGATATGGAGTGGGTACTAAGACATCAACCGGGTCACCGTCTAATGACAGAGTGTGGTTAACGTAACCATAGTTACAAGGGTAAAACATCGGGGCAGACATAAAACGGTCTACAAATACCGCGCCAGAGTCTTTATCTACTTCGTATTTGATGGGATCAGCATTAGCAGGGATCTCAATCACCACATAGAGATCATCAGGAAGTGATTTACCTGCTGGTACGTCATTTAAGCTCATGGTTATATCCTTATATTGATAAACGACAGTCATAGTCCGATGCTTCGATGTTGGCGTGCATTTTTATATCAACTGTCGCTGAGTGACTTATTGTTATGACCAGTCAAATGCTTGGTCAAAAATGCGTCTATTACCTTAAAGCGAAATAGTCATTAATGTAAACAAACTGTTGGTAAATTGAATGAAAAAAGCGCCCTAAGGCGCTTTTTATCATTTTGTTTCATCACGATAGAGTTCGAGAAACTCTTCGACTTTGTTGACCATGTTTTCTGAACCTACGAAAAATGGTACACGTTGATGCAACTCTATTGGTTTCAAATCCATAATACGATTGACGCCATCAGAAGCGCTACCACCGGCTTGCTCGATAATAAATGCCATTGGGTTGCACTCATAAAGTAAACGTAGCTTGCCTTGAGGGTGGCTTTGTGTACTTGGGTAAAGATAGATACCACCTTTAAGCAAATTACGGTGGAAATCCGCTACCAGTGAGCCAATGTATCGTGAGGTATAAGGACGTTTGGTGTTGGCATCGTTTTCTTGGCAGTACTTGATATACTTTTTCACACCTTGTGGGAAACGAATGTAGTTACCTTCGTTGATCGAGTAAATCTGCCCATCTTTTGGAATCATCATGTTCTCATGTGATAAGCAGAAAGTGCCAAGCGAAGGGTCGTACGTGAAACCGTTCACACCGTTACCTGTCGTATACACCAACATGGTTGATGAACCGTAGATGACGTAACCCGCGGCAACTTGCTTATTGCCCGGTTGTAAAAAGTCTTCTTCGGTCGGCGGTGTACCAATCGGTGACACGCGGCGATAGATCGAGAAAATCGTGCCGACTGACACATTGACATCAATGTTGGATGACCCATCTAGAGGATCCATCAACACCACATATTTTGCGTTTTTGTTCAGTTCCTTGTTAAAGGCAACCGCTTCATCTTCTTCTTCACTTGCCACACCACACACTTGATCGCGAGCTTCCAATGCGGCTTTGAATTTTTCATTGGCGTATAAATCGAGCTTCTGTTGTTCTTCGCCTTGAACATTTTCGGCGCCGACTGAACCGGTAATATCAGCAAGACCAGCCTTGTTGATTTCACGGTTCACGATTTTTGCTGCTAAGCGGATAGAAGCCAGTAGCGATGAAAGATCACCACTTGCGTGCGGAAAGTCTGCTTGTTTCTCGACGATAAATTCGCCAAGGGTGCGCATTCCTGACATGGTATTTCCTTTTTTAGTATTAACCATTGGGCTAGTGAGTAGATAAGGACATGAATGTCTCATTTACTCGGTTGGTTGTTTTGTGAACAACACATTTTTTATTAAGTGTAAGACGGGAATCTTTTATGGTAATGAACTAATTGATTGAGATCTCAATTTATTTACTTTGTTCAGCGTGTGATTTGCAATGTTGAATTTGTGGCGAGCACGGTGATAAATCAGCTTATGTAGCCACAAAAGGGTGATCAAAATGGTTCGCTTTTCATCTATTAATCGCCATAATGAGGCGGTATTTTTCGCGTAGAACAAGGTTTAGTTTATGCATATTCATATCTTAGGGATCTGCGGTACTTTTATGGGCGGCGTGGCAGTGTTAGCGCGTCAATTGGGTCATAAAGTCACCGGTAGTGATGCCAACGTTTATCCGCCAATGAGCACCATGCTTGAATCTCAAGGTATTGAAATAATTGAGGGTTTCGATCCTTCACAACTCAATCCCGCGCCTGATTTAGTGGTGATTGGTAATGCGATGAGTCGTGGCAACCCATGTGTTGAGCATGTACTAAACAACAACTTGCGTTACACCTCTGGCCCGCAGTGGTTACAAGAGTTTCTGTTGCATGATCGTTGGGTATTGGCTGTCTCTGGTACTCATGGCAAAACGACCACGTCCAGTATGCTGTCTTGGGTATTGGAAGAGTGCGGATACCAACCTGGATTCTTAGTTGGTGGTGTGCTGGGTAACTTCGGTATTTCTGCTCGACTGGGCGAAAGTATGTTTTTTGTCGTCGAAGCGGATGAATATGACAGTGCTTTTTTTGATAAACGTTCGAAGTTTGTTCACTACCACCCACGCACATTAGTGATGAATAACTTAGAGTTTGATCATGCCGACATTTTTGATGATCTTGAGGCGATCAAGCGTCAATTTCACCATTTAGTGCGTACCGTTCCGGGTAATGGGCGCATTCTTGCGCCGGTCAATGATCCTGCATTAGCGGATGTTTTACAGCGTGGTTGTTGGAGTGAAACTGAGTTTACTGGTGAACAAGCCGATTGGCGTGCCGAAAAAATTGCCAAAGACGGTTCCGAGTTCAAGGTGCTATTCCAAGAACAATATGTTGGCACTGTGAAGTGGGATTTAGTTGGCGATCACAACGTAGATAATGCACTTATGACGATCGCAGCAGCGCGTCATGTTGGCGTCACGCCTGATTTAGCCTGTGAAGCTTTAGGTAAATTTATCAATACCAAACGTCGCCTTGAGTTAAAAGGTGAGGTGAATGGCATTACTGTCTTTGATGATTTTGCACACCACCCAACCGCGATTGAACTGACTATGGGTGGTCTGCGTAATAAAGTCGGCGATGCGAAAATCATTGCGGTGTTAGAACCTCGCTCAGCGACGATGAAGCGTGGCGTGCATAAAGAAACCTTAGCCGCGTCTTTACATCATGCTGATCAAGTCTTTTTATACCAACCGCCGGGTATCGAGTGGTCAGTACAAGATGTGGCAGAGCAATGCAGTCAACCAGCTTCTAGCAGCGACGACATTGATCAATTGGTGGCGCAAATCGTTGCTGCGGCTAAACCGGGTGATCATATTTTAGTGATGAGCAACGGCGGCTTTGAAGGTATTCATGGCAAGCTATTGGCTCAGTTAGCAGAACAGAGAGCTGAGTAATTAGCTGAATAAAGAAATTGGAACAACGTGAATGAGTAAACCACAAGCGAAAGCGATCACTTTAGCCTTCACGGGCGCATCCGGTGCGCCTTATGGGTTGCGCCTGCTTGAATGTCTGCTTGCCGCCGATTATCAAGTGTATCTGCTGATCTCTTCTGCCGCTCGAGTGGTGCTAGCGACCGAGCATGGCCTAAAACTGCCAAGCGGCCCTGCTGCGGCCAAGCAAGCATTGGTCAAACATCTAAACTGCGATCCTGATAAGCTGGTGGTGTGTGGTAAAGACGATTGGTTTTCACCAGTTGCGTCAGGTTCGGCGGCACCAAAGCAGATGGTGGTATGTCCATGTTCAGCAGGCAGTGTCGCAGCAATCGCTCATGGCATGTCTGACAACTTAATTGAGCGTGCGGCCGATGTGGTGATGAAAGAACGCGGGCAGCTCCTGCTGGTGGTGCGTGAAACGCCTTTCTCCACTTTGCATCTGGAAAACATGCACAAGTTATCGCAGATGGGCGTGACCATCATGCCTGCCGCACCCGGCTTTTATCATCAACCGAAAACCATCGAAGATTTGATTGATTTTATGGTGGCGCGCATTCTCGATCACCTTGGTGTCGAACAAGGCCTAGTGCCGCGCTGGGGTTATGATCAGCGCTGTTAATCATTTGGCGTCTGTACATCAAACCGTTTCAAGACCCTAGTGAGATTTCGCTGGGGTCTTTTGCAAATGATCAACGTAGCTATTCGTTAATACAATGGTTAGAATTCGTCGGTAACTCATCGGGGAGCTGTATATTGCATGGCTGAGATTGACCAACGTCTGAACCCGTGACCTGAACCAGATAATGCTGGCGTAGGAATTGAGTCAGGGAAATGAATAATTACGGATAACTCCACCTCGACCTCAACCCTGTGCCGCTCAAAATTGGAGAGCGAACAGTGAAAACCTCTTTTGCAGCCCTTGCAGTGGCTTGCGCATCTTTTTCTGCTTTTGCTGCAGATAACACACTAACTATTTACACCTATGATTCTTTTGCGGCTGATTGGGGACCAGCACCTGCGGTAAAAAAAGCGTTTGAAGCGCAATGTGGCGGTTGTGAAGTCAACTTTGTTGCTTTAGATGATGGGGTATCGATTCTTAACCGTTTACGTCTAGAAAACGGTAACAGCAAAGCGGATATCGTTTTAGGCTTAGATAACAACCTAATGGCAGAGGCAAAAAAAACCGGTTATTTAGCGGAGCATTCGGTCGATACCTCACACGTGACGATTCCGGGTGGCTGGCAAGATAAAACCTTCGTGCCTTATGACTTTAGTTACTTTGCCTTTGTCTACAACAAAGAAAAGCTCACAAACCCACCGAAGAGCTTAAAAGAGCTGGTGGAGCAGCGTGACGATCTTAAAATCATTTATCAAGATCCGCGCACTTCTACCCCAGGGCAAGGTTTTATGCTGTGGATGAAGTCGGTGTATGGCGATGATGTGTCGCAGGCATGGCAAAAGATCGCAACTAAAACTGTCACGGTAACGAAAGGCTGGTCGGAAGCTTATTCGATGTTTCTAGAGGGTGAAGCAGACATGGTGCTGTCTTATACCACCTCTCCGACCTACCACATTATTGCTGAAAACGATCAGCGTTTTGCTGCTGCCAATTTTAGTGAAGGCCATTACACCCAAGTGGAAGTAGCAGCCAAAGTGAAAGGCTCGGCTCACCCTGAGTTAGCTGATCAGTTTATGCAGTTTATCCTCAGCGAAGAATTTCAAGCAGCGATGCCAACGGGCAACTGGATGTACCCGGTGACCGATATCAAATTACCACAAGGCTATGAGTCACTGACCGTGCCAGCAAAAGCATTAAGCTTTACTTCTGATCAAGTGGCAGAAAATCGTCGCGCTTGGATTCGTGAATGGCAAAGCGCCTTAACTCGCTAAGGTGTTGGCTTGAATCGTACCCCTAAAATTGGGCTTGTGGTCGCGATCGTTATCGCGGCCTTTGTCTTTTCTGCGTTGGCAGCACTGTTGGTTGCGGCGCCATCGCTCAATCTATTGTCAGTGTGGCAAGATCCTTATTATCGCCATGTGACTGAATTCAGTTTTTATCAATCCTTTCTCTCAACGCTCATAAGCGTTGGCTTTGCGTTACCTGTGGCGCACGCACTTGCTAAACGCAACTTCAAAGGTAAACGCATACTGCTAAGGCTGTTTAGTTCAACCTTAGTGCTTCCAGTGTTAGTTGGCGTGTTTGGCTTGTTGGCTATTTACGGTAATTCAGGAATTTTCGCCGACATTTATGCCTATTTGGGTGAGGAATTGCCATTTTCTATTTATGGTCTCAATGGCATTTTGCTGGCCCATGCTTTCTTTAATCTGCCGTACGCCGCGCGTTTGTTATTACAAACTCTTGAGTCGATTCCACAAGAGCAACATAAATTGTGTGCTCATTTAGGGATGAGCCAATGGCAAAAATTTAAATGGGTGGAATGGCCGCGGTTGCGCCAGCAATTACCGCATGTGTCTGGTTTGGTTTTTATGTTGTGCTTTACCAGCTTTGCTACGGTTATGGCTTTGGGCGGCGGGCCCAAATCAACCACGATTGAACTAGCCATCTATCAAGCGATTAAGTTTGATTTTGACCTGCAAGCAGGGGCGTTGCTGGCCATTTGGCAAATGGTACTTTGCGGAGGTTTAGCATTGGCGATTCAGCGCATAGCTAAGCCTGTAGCAGTGACGAGTGGCTCTTTTACTCAGCAGCAATATTTGGTTAACGATACGTTTGCTTGGCGTTTGTGGGATAGCATTTGGATAGTCTTGGCGAGTTTATTAGTGTTGCCACCGCTTCTCGTCGTGGTGTTCAGTGGTGTTAATGCACAGTTGTTCACCGTACTTTCGGATGAGCACTTTTGGCATGCATTGCTTGCATCATTGCAGGTGGCAGTGGTAGCCAGCGTGATCGCGTTAGCTGCAGGCCTGGCAATTCTGACCACCAGTCGCCGCTTGCGCTTGAACAGCAATAATCGTAGCGCCGATCAGATAGAGTTGATTGGTACCATTATTCTTGTGACACCAGGCTTGGTGATTTCTACTGGGCTATTTTTACTGCTGCGCAATTTTACTGATGTGTTTAGCATGGCCTTCTTCATTGTGGTAGCGGTGAACGCATTAATGGGGCTGCCATACGTGGTGAAGACGCTTGCACAGCCGATGTTGCAAATTGAGCAGCAATACCAATATTTGGCGGCCAGTCTTGGTCTGCGCGGTTGGCACCGATTTAAAGTGGTTGAGTGGCGTGGGTTGAGAAAGCCGATGGCGCATGCGTTTTCAATCAGCTTTATGCTGGCGATTGGCGACTTAGGGGCAATTGCTTTGTTTGGTGGGCAAGAGTTTCGCACCTTGCCACTGTATTTATTCCAACTATTAGGTAGCTATCAGATGGAGGCGGCAGCGGTGGTATCGCTGACGTTACTGCTATTAAGCGTGGGCTGTTTTACTTTGATTGAAAAATTGTTTAAAGCCGAGGCAAAGGTGAACAATGTTAGACGTTAAGCAAATTCACTATACCTATCACGATCAGGCGTTTGATTTTGAACTGCAGGTTGAACAAGGTGCTATTTGTGCATTGATGGGGCCAAGTGGTGCAGGTAAATCAACCTTACTCGCATTGATGGCGGGTTTTATTGAGCCTCTCAACGGCGATATTGTGGCGGCTGGAAAGTCTGTGGTTGGTAAAGCGCCGCATCAAAGACCGATGGCGATGCTGTTTCAAGAACATAATCTTTTTGCTCACCTGAGTGTGAGAGAGAACATTGGCTTAGGTTTGCATCCTGGGTTGAAGCTCAATCCAACACAGTGTCAATTAGTTGAACAAGCGGCACAACAAGTTGGTGTAGGAGAGCTACTTAATAGATTGCCAGAGCAATTGTCTGGTGGTCAGCGTCAGCGAGTCGCACTTGCGCGCTGCTTTGTTCAACCGCATTCGATTTGGTTACTCGATGAGCCGTTTTCTGCACTTGATCCTCTGTTGCGAGAGGAGATGCTGGGGTTAGTGAAGCGTTTAGCGACTGAACGTAATCTTACCGTGGTGATGGTGACGCATCATGTCAGTGACGCGCGAGCGATTGCCAGTGATTTTGCGTTTATTCATCATGGCCAAGTCGCGGTTGCCGATAAAATTAGCCAGTTAACCACTGAGCATCGCAATACGGCATTGGCGGCGTTTGTCAAAGCCGGACATTGATAGTTAAAAAAACAAAAAAGGTTGCCAAGTGGCAACCTTTTCTTCATTCGAAACAAACATGGTTTGCTTATAAAGCTTCGTCGTTTAGCTGTTTCAGAATTTGGAAAATTTCACGAAACGCTCTTGGTGGCTTGTTCGATGATTTTTCTTTCGCAGCTTGGCGAGCAAGTTGGCGTAGACGTTGACGGTCTGCTTCTGGGTATAACTCCATGACTTGGTCAATTGCCGCATCGCCCTGCTCAACCACACGATCACGCAACTGTTCTAGCTTGTGTAGAACCGCCGTGTTTTGTGAGTGCTTGTTGCGAATTTTATCTAGCGCAGCTTGAATTTGCTCTGCATCTTCAAATTGCATTAGTTTACCGATGCGCTGCAGTTGGCGACGACGCGCTTCGTTTTTAAAGCGTTGTGCATCGAGTACCGCGTCTAGAAGATCTTCACTTAGCGGCATTTTCTTTAGAGTAGATGAACTGAGGTCAACTAGCTCTACGCCAAGCTTTTGCAATGCTTCCATATCGCGTTTCATCTCGGATTTACTAACCCAGATGATCTCTTCTTCCGGTTCCCATGGCGCTTTCTGATTTTTACGTGCCATTTATTTTGCCTTATTTGACTATCTATTCCTCTATTTTAACAAGAATCGTGGGGAGAATGCGAAATTCTTGTTATCCTAGAAAGAATACTCACGATAATTTAGATGAAATATGGACGTAAAAGAGCAAGTTGCTCAGCAACGCGCTGAGCTAGAAGCGGCAGTTGCGAAAGCGCTGGAGATGGCAGCGGTCAAAGCTGACGCTGCTGAAGTTGCCATTACTAAGTCGACTGGCTTAAGCGTTTCTACTCGCATGTGTGAAGTAGAAAACGTTGAGTTTAACAGTGATGGTGCCCTAGGTATTACGGTTTACCGTGGTCAACGTAAAGGCAGTGCATCTACGTCTGATCTAAGTGAAAAAGCGATTCAACAGACAGTATTGGCGGCATTAGATATTGCCCAGTACACGTCAGAAGATCCGTACGCAGGTCCTGCGCCAAAAGAATTGATGGTGCAAGAAATTCCAGATTTGGATCTGTTCCATCCTGATACGCCAGACCCTGATTACGCCGCTAAAGTTGCGATTGCTGCTGAAGAGCGAGCATTGGCCTACAGCAGTAAAATTAAACAAAGTGATGGTGCAAGCTACGATAGCCATTACGGGGTAAAAGTTTACGGTAACAGCCATGGTTTATTAGCGAGCTATGCGAGTAGCCGCCACAGCACCAGCTGTTGTGTGATTGGTCAAGGTGCCAATGGCGAGATGGAGCGTGACTACAGCTATACTATCGCCCGTCATAAAGACGAATTGTGGGCACCGGAAATCGTGGGGCAACAAGCGGCAGAAAAAACCATCAGTCGCCTTGATGCCAAACGCTTAGCAACGGGCAAATACCCAGTGATGTTCGCCGCTGACGTTGCCACTGGGCTACTTGGTCACCTAGTGATGGCGATCAGTGGCGGTAACCTTTACCGTAAATCTTCATTCCTACTTGATCATCTTGGTAAGCAGATTTTGCCGAGTTGGTTCAATGTTTCTGAGCGTCCACATATCCTACGTGGTTTAGCATCAAGCCCATTTGATAGCGAAGGTGTTTACACCCGTGATACGGAAATTATCACCGATGGTACGCTCGCGACTTACCTGCTAACCAGTTATGCAGCGCGTAAGATGAACATGATACCGACTGGCCATGCGGGCGGTATTCACAATTGGTTTGTACAATCGACAGGACAAAGCTTTAAGCAGATGCTAAAAGAGCTGGGCACTGGCTTATTGGTAACGGAAGTGATGGGCCAGGGTGTGAATGTGGTCACCGGTGATTACTCTCGCGGTGCCGCCGGCTTTTGGGTTGAAAATGGCGAGATTCAATACCCAGTATCGGAAATTACCATTGCCGGAAACCTTAAAGAGATGTTCCAGCAAATTGTTGCTGTTGGTAGTGATGTCGAAACCCGTTCACAAATTCAAACCGGCTCAATCCTGCTGGAATCACTAAAAGTGGCAGGCGAGTAGCTTTAGTGAGCATAAAAAATCCCAAGCTTTGGCTTGGGATTTTTGTATTTGGCGTATTGTTTGTAGGGTGTGAGTTACTCACCCCATTGGGCTTCAAACCAACTCTCAAGAATGACCACCGCTGATTGGCAGTCGATATTGCCTTTTGATAGCGCTTTGTAACCGCCCATCGAAAATAGCTCAGCACGCGCTTCAGCAGTTGATAGACGCTCATCATGCAACTCCACCGGCAGGCCATAACGACCTTGCAGACGCTTAGCAAATTTCTTCGCGCGTGGCGTAATCGTTTCTAAGTCTTTGCCGTGCAAATCAGTTGGTAACCCAACTACGAGCAGGTTTGGCTGCCATTCTTTGATTTGCTTTTCGATATCATCCCAATTTGGAATACCGTCATTGGCTTTGAATGCCTTAAGTGGTGACGCCGTGCCGGTAATTTCTTGGCCGATAGCGCTGCCAATGCTCTTGGTGCCAAAATCAAAAGCCATGATGGTTCTATTAGACATAGTGCTTACTTCAAAAATAAATAGGTAATGGGTTGGTCGATTATGCGTGGCCAATATCGCTAGAGAGCTGTGCGACATCGATTCCCAGCATCTGTACCGCTTTTTGCCAACGGTCACTCACTGGCGTATCGAAAATCACGCTCGGATCGGCTTCAACTGTCAGCCATGAATTCTCAGCAAGTTCGACTTCCAGTTGACCCGCTTCCCAACCGGAATAACCGAGTGCAACTAAGTATTGGTTTGGTTCTGCTTCAGTACCGAGCACACTCAAAATGTCTTTTGAGGTGGTGACGGAAATGTGATCTGTCATTTGGATACTGGATTCGTAGCGATCTTTCGGCTGGTGGAGAATAAAACCACGATCTTCAGATACTGGACCACCGTTAAGTACCGGCATCGCCAAGTTATCGGTTTTAAGTTGAGGGTGCACGGGTTGCACATCGACTTGCTCGAGCATTTTGCCGACCGTGATCTCAATTGGTGAGCTGATCATCAGACCCATCGCACCATCTTGATTGTGTTCACAAATGTAAATAACGCTGCGCTTGAAATAGGGATCTTTCATCCCCGGCATCGCAACCAAAAAGTGGTTAGTCAAATTCATAACAATCCAGCCTTATGTCAAGCCAAGTTGGGGCGGCAGGCGCCCCATATGGATTTTACTTATTCACGCGACGTTCAATGGCATCCATCAATTTGCCCGTGATCGAGATATCAAAGGCAGCTTCGATTTCGCGAATACAGGTTGGGCTGGTCACGTTGATTTCAGTTAGCTTGTCGCCAATGACATCGAGGCCAACAAAGATCAGACCTTTTTCTTTAAGTGTAGGCGCTACAGCTTCAGCGATCTTTTTATCTGTTTCACTCAGAGGACGCGCTTCACCACGACCACCTGCCGCCAAGTTACCGCGGGTTTCACCTTTAGCTGGAATGCGCGCTAGACAGTAAGGCATTGGCTCGCCATCCACCACTAGGATACGTTTATCGCCATTGCTGATATCTGGCACGAACGTTTGTGCCATTGCGTAGTTTTGGCCCAGATTAGTCAGTGTTTCAATGATGACTGAAACGTTTGGATCGTTTTCTTTTACGCGGAAAATTGATGCGCCACCCATGCCATCCAGCGGCTTAAGGATCACATCGCCATGCTCTTCACGGAAGGCTTTAATTTTCTCTGCTTTGCGTGTCACGATGGTGGTTGGTGTCAGTTCTGGGAACCAAGCCGTGAACAATTTTTCGTTACAGTCACGCAGACTTTGCGGTTTGTTAACGATCAATGCACCTTCGTCTTCAGCACGCTCAAGAATGTAAGTCGCGTAGATGTATTCGGTGTCGAAAGGCGGATCTTTACGCATCAGTACCGCATCTAAATCAGCCAGCTTAATGGTTTGCTCGGACTTAAACTCGTACCAACCGTTTGGATCTTCTTTAAGCTCAACGATTTTGGTATCAGCAATTGCCACACCTTGGTCTAGGTGCAGATCATTCATTTCCATGTAGTGGATTTCATAGCCACGACGTTGCGCTTCTAGCAGCATTGCAAAGCTAGAGTCCTTTTTGATGTTGATGGACGAAATAGGGTCCATCACGATGCCAAGTTTGATCATGATCTTCTCCGATTAGCCAAGATCGCCAAAGCGAACTTGTAGGGCGGTAATTGCCGTTAACGCTGCGGTCTCAGTGCGTAAAACGCGAGGGCCTAGCAGTGTTTCTTCAAATTGGTATTCTTGGGTCATATCGATCTCTTGAGCGGATAAGCCGCCTTCTGGACCGATTAACAAGCGTACTTTTTCAACGGGTGTTGGTAGTGTATTGATTGAGTATTTAGCGCGTGGGTGAAGGTTGAGTTTCAAACCGTCATACTCTTCAGCGCACCAATCTTCCAATTTCATAATTGGGCGAATTTCTGGCACGGTATTACGGCCGCATTGTTCACAAGCGCTGATAGCAATTTTTTGCCACTGTTCAAGTTTTTTCTCAAAGCGCTTTTGATCGAGTTTTACGCCGCAGCGCTCAGAGATCAGCGGAGTGATGGTATTCACACCAAGCTCAACCGATTTTTGAATGGTGAATTCCATTTTGTCACCACGAGAAACAACCTGACCTAAATGCAGATCTAATGGTGATTCACAGCTACGTTCAATACGCTCGGTGACTTCTACTTCCACCGATTTTTTTGATACAGCACTGATAACAGCCGGAAACTCGGCGCCGCAGCCATCAAATAGCAACACTTCTTGACCGACTTGCATGCGCAGTACGCGGCCAATATGGCCGGCTGCATCTTCGCTTAATGCCACGATGCCAAGTTGGTGAATGGTTTCTGGGTGATAAATTCGAGGAATACGCATCGGTAATCGTTCCAACGTAGTTGAGTTTTATAGAGAATAACATGGATGCGTTAGGCAGAAAAAACAAGGGGCGCTCTGCCTAACCGATGTTTATAGCTTGCGGCAGGCTTCAACCACAAATGGGTTGTGGTTGCCTTGAACCTTGGCAATACGCTTATCACGTTCACATTCCCAAGCCTTTGCCGGGTAGGTTTTGTTCCATGCCGTCATGAGGTTACGTTGCTGTTTGGAGAGCTTGAAGCCATATTCTTGACTCATGTAAAGGTAAGTTCGAGCGATCGATCCGCGAGCGCGATCTGGTGGCATTACTTGGCGCTGTTTAAAGTTAACTTGCATCTCACAGCGACCATACGTCACACCATCTACACCGTTCCATTGGCTAAAGTTAAAGTTAGAACGGTCACCATTGACCTCGCCGATAGCAGGGGTGAGGTTATGTAGGTCGGCTTCCATTCGCTTAAATTGTTTATCACGACGTGAACAGTTTTTGCGACCACCATCTTGCCAACACTTCAATTGATGACCAAATTGCCATGCAGGGACTACATGTTCCCACTCGATGCGAGTGGCGCGTACTTTCTGCGTTTGTTTGCGAATTTTGTAACCGCAGCCGTCAAGATCTGGCACACCTTTCTTACCTTGCCAATTGATATCACAGCCGCAGTAAAAACTGGTGTTGTAGTTAATATCTTTCTCCAGATCTTTGTAGATAGAAACTGCTTCGCGTTTGGCGGCAGAGAAAGAGGTTGGTGGCGCAGCAATCGCGCTGCTGGCTGTAATAACCAGTAAAAGAGATAAAAGTTTACGCATCAAAAAGTATTAACAAAGAATGGCTTTTTGCATCATAACACTCAATTTATCTTCTTTTCGCTGATAATTTTACAATTAGGATAGCTGGCGACCAGTAAAGCTCAACAGCTGCTGACATTTTTGGCAGCGATAACTGGCTTGATGACGAATCACTTTATTATGACGACGAATAGAGAGTGGGTATTGAGTACATTGGCACTGGTACTCAAAGGTTTTTCCTTGGACCGAATTGACGTTAAAGGAATGAGTCGTATTGGCGGCAATGCCAAATACGGACTCCATTACCCCTTGCCATTCTCTGCCGTGTGGACGCACTCGGCCGTATACTTGATAAGTGATCAGGTGAGCAACTTCATGTGGAATCACTTCTTCTAGAAAAGCGCTTTGGTTTTCAATGAACAACACTGAATTAAGGCGAATCTCGTTGAGTTGCAGATAAGCTTTACCCGCCGCTTTTCCACGCAGAGCGAAGCGTAAAATAGGTTTAGGAAAAGAGCGCTTAAATGCCTGTTCCGCTAACTGTAAGCAGTGAGTGACTTTTTGTTGAGCTCGATAGCGAAGTTCTATATCCACGATGATCCTAAGGGTAGTGCCAGAGACAATTCAGCCCAGCAAATGGGCTGGGCTGAGGCATAATAGCGTGATAAAACTTATCTGTTAAGGATGATGCTTTTTCTTAATCACTTCATGGTAACCGTGCCAAGTGGCATAGCCAAGAATCGGCATGGTGAACAACATGCCGATACCATAGGTAGCAAAACCAATGAGAATGCCGCCGCAGATAATCGCCGCCCATACTGCCATGGCTGGGATATTGGAGCGTACGGCGTGAAAACTGGTAAACACTGCCGTCATCATATCCACTCTCCGTTCCATCATCAGAGGAATAGAAAACGCAGAGATGCTAAATACCGCGCAAGCTAAAACGAAGCCGACGATCGATCCAATCATTAAGAAAGGCAAAAAGTCAGTTAGTGGGGCGCCTTGAACTGAAGGGTAGAGAGCATGCAATAGCGCAGCAATACGCATCCAGAATATCATGCATACCGCCAACAGTACGGCAAAGGCCCATTGTGAGCTTGAGTTGCGGCCAATTGCCTTGATGGAGTGCATCAGGTTAGGGTTATGACCTCGCTCTCGCGCCCAACTAGCATCGTAGAGGCCGAGTGCGAGAAAAGGGCCAATCAACATATAGACCACGAGGCTTGGCATGATCACTAAGTGGGTGCCTTGCCATTGCACCAGCAACACGATGCCGACTGCTGCGGCCATAAAGCAGATACCGTAGAAAGCACTGATCAGCGGCAAGCGTACAAAGTCGTGCAGTCCAAGCGCCAGCCAATGGAATGGGGCACTAATGCTGACTGTATTACAGGGGAACGTGCGCGCGTACTCATGATTGGGCACGTGTTTCCGATCCTGCTTAAGTTCTGATGGATTATTTACCGTTCGAGGCATGTCTCCTCCTTGATTGTCTCTCACTGATGCAACTAGCGCTGCGTGGCTATGAATGATGTAGGCTAACGTTAAGACATCGAGTGACACCGGTAGGAAACTTCCTCAGACTCTTTACCTGTTCCAGTAGGTGTACGCTTCGTGAGCTGCATCATGGTTTTGTGCGTTACAAATAACTTTTTTTTTAACTATTAACAGAGATCGGAAAATTTACAAATTATTCGCCAATCGAAAGCTGCGGCAGGAATGATTGAAAATAGAGAAGCAATAAAAAAGCCCTCGCAGTAGCGAGGGCTGATAAATCAATCACATTCAGTGAGGCTGGTATGAGGTGTTATTTGATACCAGCGAAGTCGCGTAGCATTGCTGCTTTGTCGGTTGCTTCCCAAGGGAACTCTTCACGACCGAAGTGACCGTATGCAGCCGTCTTTTTGTAGATTGGTTGCAGTAGGTTCAACATTTCTTGTAGACCGTATGGACGTAGATCGAAGAACTGACGCACGGCTTCGATGATGATGTCGTGTGATACTTTTTCAGTACCAAACGTTTCGATCATGATAGACGTTGGATCCGCTACACCGATTGCGTAAGAAAGTTGAATCTCACAACGGTCAGCCATGCCAGCCGCTACGATGTTTTTCGCTACGTAACGCGCCGCGTATGCTGCACTGCGGTCTACTTTCGATGGATCTTTACCTGAGAATGCACCGCCACCGTGACGAGCTGCGCCGCCGTATGTATCTACGATGATTTTACGCCCAGTCAGACCACAGTCACCCATTGGACCACCGATAACGAAACGGCCAGTTGGGTTGATGAAGTATTTAGTTTCTTTGTTTAGCCATTCTGAAGGAAGAACTGGCTTGATGATCTCTTCCATTACCGCTTCGCGAAGATCTGGTGTAGAGATTGAATCACAGTGTTGCGTTGAAAGAACAACCGCATCGATACCTACGATCTTACCTTGATCGTATTGGAACGTTACCTGAGATTTTGCGTCAGGACGTAGCCAATCTAGTGTACCGTTTTTACGCACTTCTGCTTGGCGTTGAACCAGACGATGTGAGTAAGTGATTGGTGCGGGCATAAGAACGTCAGTTTCGTTACATGCGTAACCGAACATGATGCCTTGGTCACCAGCGCCTTGCTCTTTTGGATCTGTTTTATCAACGCCTTGGTTGATGTCTGGCGATTGTTTACCGATGGTGTTTAGGACTGCACAAGAGTTAGCATCAAAGCCCATGTCTGAATGCACGTAACCAATTTCACGTACCGTTTCACGAGTCAGTTCTTCGATATCGACCCATGCAGAAGTCGTGATCTCGCCACCAACCATTACCATACCGGTTTTTACGTAGGTCTCACACGCAACACGTGCTTTCGGGTCTTGTTCTAGGATCGCATCAAGAACCGCATCAGAGATCTGGTCTGCAATTTTGTCTGGATGGCCTTCTGAAACAGACTCAGAAGTAAATAGGTGCTTAGCCATGTGAGCTCCACTTTTGTCGCTTGTACAGGAGTTTCCCGTACTAAAAATAATCTTAAGGAGTGTAGGTGTTTCTACATCTAGACGTCTATTTTAAATTCGCTTGGTTACAATTACTCTTTTTGAAAAGAGCGAAACAAACGTTTGCATGCAAATTTGATATTAGTGTTGTATTTAACAATTTCGCGGAAATTATCCGAAATTTTGTCTGTTTTTTGTCTGGAAAACGTTTGCAGTGCTGTTGGGGCTTTGAGAGAATACGCGCACAATAACTCCCTCGAACAATAAACTCGCTTACTTGCACTCAGGAGCAGACATGTCTTCTCGTAAACATCTTGCCAATGCAATCCGCGCTCTAAGCATGGATGGTGTTCAACAAGCTAACTCTGGTCACCCAGGCGCACCTATGGGTATGGCTGATATCGCTGAAGTACTTTGGCGTTCACATCTAAACCACAACCCAGCTAACCCAGAGTGGGCTGATCGCGACCGTTTTGTACTGTCAAACGGCCACGGCTCAATGCTGATTTACTCTCTATTGCACCTAACTGGCTACGAGCTATCAATTGACGATCTGAAAAATTTCCGTCAACTGCACTCTAAAACACCAGGTCACCCAGAGTACGGCTACGCACCAGGTGTTGAGACAACGACTGGTCCACTAGGTCAAGGCATTACTAACGCAGTTGGTATGGCGATGGCAGAGAAAGCACTGGCTGCGCAGTTTAACAAAGAAGGCCATAACATCGTTGACCACCACACTTACGTGTTTATGGGCGACGGCTGTCTAATGGAAGGTATCTCGCACGAGGCATGCTCCCTTGCTGGTACGCTAGGTCTTGGTAAGCTCATCGCATTCTGGGATGACAACGGTATCTCTATCGATGGTCATGTAGAAGGTTGGTTCTCTGACGATACACCAAAGCGCTTTGAAGCCTACGGCTGGCACGTAATCCCAGCAGTAGACGGTCACGACTCTGCAGCAATCAATGCAGCGATTGAAGCGGCGAAAGCAGACCCACGTCCAACGCTAATCTGTACTAAAACCATCATCGGTTTTGGTTCACCAAACAAATCTGGCTCACACGACTGTCACGGCGCGCCACTAGGTGCGGAAGAAATCAAAGCAGCGCGTGAATTCCTAGGTTGGGAACACCCAGCATTTGAAATCCCTGCAGACGTATACTCTGAGTGGGATGCAAAAGCGGCAGGCGCAGACAAAGAAGCAGCGTGGAACGCAAAATTTGACGCTTATGCAGCGGCGTACCCAGCAGAAGCAGCCGAGTTTAAACGCCGTGTAAACGGTGAATTACCTGCAGAGTGGGAAGCGAAAGCAAGCCAAATCATTGCTGACCTTCAAGCAAACCCTGCCAACATTGCATCACGTAAAGCATCACAAAATGCACTAGAAGCGTTTGGTGCAATGCTACCAGAATTTATGGGTGGCTCTGCTGACTTAGCACCGTCTAACCTAACCATGTGGTCGGGTTCTAAATCGCTAGAAGCAAACGACTTCTCTGGTAACTACATTCACTACGGTGTACGTGAATTTGGTATGACTGCAATCATGAACGGTATCGCACTGCACGGTGGTTTCGTTCCTTACGGTGCAACCTTCCTAATGTTCATGGAATACGCTCGTAACGCAATGCGTATGGCGGCACTAATGAAAGTGCAAAATATCCAAGTGTACACGCATGACTCTATTGGTCTTGGCGAAGATGGCCCAACTCACCAACCCGTTGAGCAAATCGCATCACTACGTCTGACTCCAAACATGAGCACATGGCGTCCATGTGACCAAGTTGAATCAGCAGTAGCTTGGAAACTGGCGATTGAGCGTAAAGATGGTCCATCAGCGCTTATCTTCTCGCGTCAAAACCTAGCACAACAACCACGCTCAGCAGAGCAAGTGGCTGACATCGCTAAGGGTGCTTACATTCTTAAAGATTGTGCTGGCAAGCCAGAGCTTATTCTTATCGCGACTGGTTCTGAAGTTGAACTAGCAGTGAAAGCAGCTGAAGAGCTTACAGCAGCAGGTAAAGCTGTGCGCGTAGTATCAATGCCATCAACCGATGCCTTTGATAAGCAAGACGCTGCTTACCGTGAATCAGTACTGCCATCAGACGTAACAGCACGCATCGCAATTGAAGCAGGCATTGCGGACTTCTGGTACAAGTATGTAGGTTTCGATGGCCGTATCATCGGTATGACAACCTTCGGTGAGTCAGCACCAGCAGAGCAACTGTTTGAAATGTTTGGCTTCACGGTTGAAAACGTGGTGAACACTGCAAACGAATTGCTAGCGTAATGCTGAGCTAACACGAATAAAGCCTCGCGATAGCGGGGCTTTTTTTGTGACAGAGAGAGTGAATACAAGTACCATTCATAGCCACAACACAAAACAGGCGATGGAATTATGCTGAAAGTTGCGATCAATGGATTTGGCCGAATCGGTCGTAATGTATTACGCGCTATCTATGAGAGTGGTAAGCACCAACAGATTAAGGTGGTGGCAGTTAATGAACTGGCGCAACCAGAGGCAATGGCGCATCTATTGCAATACGATACGAGCCACGGACGATTCATCAAACGTGTTGCTCATGATCAAGAACACCTTTATATCCAACATGATAATGGTGAACGAGATGCAATTCGTATTCTGCATCTTCCGACCATAGAGCTGTTGCCTTGGCGCGATCTTGAGGTCGATATCGTTTTAGATTGCACGGGAGTTTACGGTAGCCGTGCTGATGGACTTGCGCATATTGTAGCCGGTGCGAAAAAAGTATTGTTTTCTCACCCAGGTAGCAATGATCTCGATAACACCATTATTTATGGGGTTAATCATGAGACCCTCACCGCGAAACAACGCATAATTTCTAACGGCTCATGCACGACTAACTGTATTGTGCCCATCATCAAAGTATTAGACGAAGCCTTTGGTATCGACTCTGGCACCATCACCACTATCCATTCGGCGATGAATGATCAGCAAGTGATTGACGCTTATCATAGTGATTTACGCCGCACGCGCAGTGCGAGTCAATCGATCATTCCGGTTAATACAAAGTTGCATCAGGGAATTGAAAGGATATTTCCGAAATTTTCCAACAGATTTGAAGCAATTTCGGTACGAGTGCCGACTGTTAATGTGACCGCGATGGATTTAAGTGTCACAATTAATACAAATGTGAAAGTTAATGACGTAAATCAAACCATTATTAACGCATCTCAGTGTACATTACACAATATAGTTGACTATACTGAAGCGCCGCTGGTTTCAGTGGACTTCAATCATGATCCGCACAGTGCCATTGTTGATGGAACGCAAACCCGAGTGAGCAACGGTCACTTGGTTAAAATGTTGGTGTGGTGTGATAACGAGTGGGGCTTTGCCAACCGTATGTTGGACACAGCATTAGCAATGCAGAATGCTAAGTAGCCGCACAAGAATGTGCAGATAAATTTATTTTCACCCTTGAAATAAATTAACTCGATCTCCATATTCATAAGCAGTTTAAAGAATTCATTGGCTTGGCAAGGTTGCTGAGTCGTTAAAAACTTTATTTTATTATTTGAGAGGACAAATCATGTCTGTAATCAAGATGACTGACCTGGATCTAGCAGGTAAACGTGTATTCATCCGTGCTGACCTAAACGTGCCAGTAAAAGACGGTAAAGTAACTTCTGATGCACGTATCATCGCATCTCTTCCAACTATCAAGCTATGCCTAGAAGCCGGCGCGAAAGTAATGGTAACTTCTCACCTAGGTCGTCCAACTGAAGGTGAATACGCTGAAGAGTTCTCTCTACAACCTGTAGTTAACTACCTAAACGACGCACTAGATTGCGAAGTTAAACTAGCTAAAGATTACCTAGATGGCCTAGAGCTAAACGCTGGTGAACTAGTAGTACTAGAAAACGTTCGCTTCAACAAAGGCGAGAAGAAGAACGACGAAGAGCTATCTAAGAAATACGCTTCACTATGTGACGTATTCGTAATGGATGCATTCGGTACTGCTCACCGTGCACAAGCTTCAACTCACGGCGTTGGTATGTTTGCTGACGTAGCATGTGCTGGCCCTCTACTAGCTGCTGAGCTAGAAGCGCTAGGTAAAGCAATGAGCAACCCAGAGCGTCCTCTAGTGGCTATCGTTGGTGGTTCGAAAGTTTCTACTAAGCTGACTGTTCTTGAGTCACTATCTAAAATTGCTGACCAACTAGTTGTTGGCGGTGGTATTGCAAACACATTCATCGCAGCTGAAGGCCACAACGTAGGTAAGTCTCTATACGAAGCAGACCTAGTTGAAACTGCACAAAAACTAATGAAAGAGTGTGCAATTCCAGTTGCAACTGACGTAGCGTGTGCAAAAGCATTTGACGAAAACGCAGAAGCTGAAATCAAGCACGTTTCTGAAGTTCAAGACGACGACATGATCTTCGACCTTGGCCCAGATTCAACTGCTGCTCTAGCTGAAATCATCGCAAACGCGAAAACTATCCTTTGGAATGGCCCTGTAGGTGTATTCGAATTCAAAAACTTCGAAGCAGGTACGAAAGGTATTTCTGAAGCGATCGCTCAGTCTCCTGCATTCTCTGTAGCAGGCGGCGGTGACACTCTAGCTGCTATCGATAAATTCGGTATCAAAGCTGATGTATCTTACATCTCTACTGGCGGCGGTGCTTTCCTTGAGTTCGTTGAAGGTAAAGTTCTTCCAGCAGTTGAAATGCTAGAAGCACGCGCAAAATAATTTTAGTAAAGCGGGAGAGAAATCTTCCGCTTTCTTGTTTGTTCCAAGGCGATTTCTATTCTGATAGAATGAGCTGCGTTGTGAGCAAACGTTTGCAGAATCATAAATTAGTAAGTTTTAATTTTAAAACGACAGATAAATAGGACTAGTCTAAAGATTTTGAATTGCTAAAGAGAACAACTTTGCACTACCAGCAGTTAACGTAGTTAACACTGACTCTATCAACGGTGTTCTTGAAGCTGCTTCTAAAGTTAAAGCTCCAGTAGTTGTTCAGTTCTCTAACGGCGGTGCTGCATTCTTCTGCGGTAAAGGCGTTAAACTAGAAGGTCAAGGTGCACAAATCCTTGGCGCTGTAGCGGGTGCTAAATACGTTCACGCTGTAGCAGAAACTTACGGTGTGCCAGTAATTCTTCACACTGACCACGCGGCTAAGAAACTTCTACCATGGATCGACGGTCTACTAGACGCAGGTGAAGAGTTCTTCGCTCAAACTGGTAAGCCTCTATTCTCTTCTCACATGATCGACCTATCTGAAGAGTCTCTAGAAGAAAACATCGAAACATGTGCTAAGTACCTAGCTCGTATGGAAAAAATGGGTATGACTCTAGAGTTTGAACTAGGTTGTACTGGTGGTGAAGAAGATGGCGTAGACAACTCAGATATGGATTCTTCTGAGCTATACACTTCTCCTGAAGACGTTGCATACGCATACGAGAAACTAAGCCCAATCAGCCACCGTTTCACTATCGCAGCATCTTTCGGTAACGTACACGGTGTATACCAAGCAGGTAACGTTGTTCTTACTCCAACTATCCTACGTGATTCTCAAGCATACTGTGCTGAGAAATTTGGTATCGCTCCAAACGCGCTAAACTTCGTATTCCACGGTGGTTCAGGTTCTTCAGAAGCTGAAATCAAAGAGTCTATCTCTTACGGTGTTATCAAAATGAACATCGATACAGATACACAGTGGGCAACTTGGGACGGCATCCGTCAATACGAAGCTAAGAACCACGATTACCTACAAGGTCAAATCGGTAACCCAACTGGTGAAGCGGCTCCTAACAAGAAATTCTACGACCCACGCGTATGGCTACGTGCTGGTCAAGAGTCAATGGTTGCACGTCTAGAGAAAGCATTCGCTGACCTAAACGCAATCGACGTACTATGATTCTTCGTTAGAATTAATCGTTTTAAAAACCCGCTCATTGAGCGGGTTTTATGTCATGAAAACGCGTAAGACTTTGAATCTATATGCATAAAAATTGTGGCGAAACTAAGTTCAAGTGCGTAGGCTTTAACTGGTTAGTGTGATTGCACAAAGTTAACCTTTTGTTTTCGATTGTCTTTGCACAATCTTTACTTTTCTAAAGTAACAAAATGGGCTATTTTGCCGCGAAACTGGCAAAAGGTTCAGTCAACAATAGGGATATTGTCGTTAAATTAAAGCAGTACTAGGTTAGTTAGCCTATTCAAAGAAGAGGAAAATTATATGGCAGGTGAGTCAAAGGGGATTGAAACTCCATTGGTAGATGGCCTTTCTCAAGCTCAAACTTGGTTAGAGGGTAACTCTGATTTATTGGTTCAGTACGGTGTGAATATCATTTCAGCGATTCTGATTCTGTTTATCGGTAATATCGTAGCGAAAGCGATCGCGAACAGCGTTGCTAAAATGCTTGATAAGAAGAAGATGGACAAAGCGGTTGTTGAGTTTCTACACGGCATCGTACGTTACACGCTATTCGTTATCGTGCTAATCGCGGCATTGAGCCGTATTGGTGTGCAAACTGCTTCAGTGGTTGCTGTAATCGGTGCAGCAGGCCTAGCAATTGGTCTAGCACTACAAGGTTCACTATCTAACTTTGCCGCTGGCGTGTTGATTGTGGCTTTCCGTCCGTTTAAATCTGGCGATTATGTAGAAGTATCAGGTGTTGCGGGCAGCGTAGAAGCTATCCAAATTTTCCAAACCGTACTAAAAACACCAGATAACAAGATGGTAGTGGTACCAAACTCAGGTGTCATTGGCTCTCCAATTACTAACTACTCACGTCATGACACTCGCCGTGTTGACCTGATGATTGGTGTTTCTTACAGCTCAGATCTAAAACTGACCAAACAAGTTATCCGTGAAACATTGGAAAAAGATCCACGTATCCTTAAAGATCCTGATATTACTATCGGTGTAGTAGCACTGGCTGACTCATCAGTAAACTTCGTTGTGCGCCCATGGTGTAACACTGCGGATTACTGGGATGTATACTTCGATTCAACTCAAGCAATCAAAGAAGCATTGGATGCAGCCGGTATCGAAATTCCATTCCCACAGATGGATGTGCATCTAAACAAAGTCGATGCATAATCTCTTCGATTAAGTTTATGAAAAAGCGAGGCATTTAGCCTCGCTTTTTTTATCACCAATATTGTTCAATTAATCCATTTGCTAGTACAGAGGCAATGGTGAACATCATAATAGCTACCAGAATATCGATGCCTTTTTTTACCTTAGGTTTCGACAAGGTTGGCCCTAATTTGGCCGCGCCGATCGATAGCGTATAGAACCAAGCAAATGAAGCCATAATGGTACCGAGTGCAAACGAGAGTCGGTCCTGACCTTCAAACTGCCCACCAATCGAGCCCAAGATTACCACCGTATCGAGATACAGATGTGGGTTTAGAATCGTCACGGCCATAGCACCCAGAATTACGGTTCTGCGACCACGAGCGACCATGTGCTGCGCCTTTTCTTGTGTGGCTGGATCGCGAAATGCGCTTTTTAACGCTAATGCACCATAGATAGAAAGAAAGGCAATACCACCCAGAGTGACAGCCGTTAACAACAATTCGTTTTGCGACAAGAGTGCGCCGCCACCAAAGATCCCCAGCGAAATAAAAATGGTATCAAGAAGGCTACAGGTGATCGCTGTGGTTAGATGATGTTGGCGTTTAATACCTTGGTTAAGCACGTAGGCATTTTGCGCACCGATTGGAATAATCATCGTCGCACCAAGACTAAATCCTTGTAACAAAACCCAAAAGTTCACTGTTTTCTCTCCAAGTGAGGGTAAAAGATGCAGCGAAGATAACGGGTTAGCCAAGATAAGTATATTTAATGATTTTAATGTAATATAAGTAGTGCTTATGCGATAAAAATAATGACGCGAAGGAAAAGAGTGATGCGTGGTTTAGATTACAAATGGATAGAAGCATTGGATGCCATTGTACAATTTGGCAGTTTTGAACATGCAGCAGAGCAGTTATTTATCTCTCAATCAGCGGTTTCTCAGCGGATAAAGCAGCTTGAGAAGTTTCTCGCCCAACCTGCGCTGATCCGTGAGCAACCTCCTAAACCAACGCCAATTGGCAAAAAGCTATTAGGTCTTTATCGTCGAGTCAGATTATTGGAAAGCGATTTGGTGCCTGAGTTACGCAATGATGCCAGCTATCAACCACTACAGCTTTCGCTGGCCACTAACGCCGACAGTTTAGCGACGTGGTTGTTACCAGCATTAAGTGATCTGCTGAAGCGTGAGCGTGTTGCGCTCAATTTAGTGGTTGATGATGAGGGGCGAACGCTTGAAAAACTGCGTAACGGGGAGGTGGCTGGCGCAATCAGTTTAGAATCCCAATCCATTCCCGGCTGTGATGCCGATTACTTAGGACGAGTGGATTATCTATGTGTCGCAAGCCCTGAATTTGCTCAGCACTATTTTCCTGATGGAGTAAATCGAGATTCATTGCTTGAAGCGCCAACACTTGCCTATGACTTTCATGATGATATGAACGATCGCTTTTTGCATCAGCACTTCAATTTACCCAAAGGCAGTGTACTGAAACATACCGTGCGTAGCTCCGAAGCGTTTGTCAAACTTGCACTGAATGGTGTTGCTTATTGTCTTATTCCAAGGCTGCAAATTGAAGAGGAATTAGAACAGGGATGGCTGGTAGATATCACACCGGGATTTTTCCTTTCTCAGCGCATTTATTGGCATCACTGGCAGCTAGAAACCGGTATTTTAAAATCAATTTCTGATGCCATCATCAATCACTCGCGGGTTATTTTACCGAGCTGACTTAGTTAAAGTTATGTCAGTTTACAGTCAAGGTGCTGGTTTAATCATCTGTTAGGCTTATTATGTATTTAGAACAGTGTCTCAGTGACAGGAATAAGGCGATAGATATGAATAAGTTATCCTTGGCGGTATTGATGCTCACAACAAGCTTTGGCGCGATGGCGAGTGATTACAACTTTCCTCATCTTACAACCACTGGTTATGGTGAAGTTGTTGCCAAGCCTGATATGGCAGAGTTTTCGGTACAGGTGGTAGAGACCACGATGACGGCTGAGCAGTCGAAGCAAAGCGTGGATAAAGCGGTTAGTGCATTCCTTGCGAGTTTGAAAAAGCAAGGTGTAACAGCAGATGATATTACCAGTACTAACCTATACATTGCTCCTCAATATCACTATCCAAAACAAGGCCAGGCTGAGTTGGTTGGCTATCGAGCAAGCCGCACCGTCACCGTTACAGTGGATGATCTTGATAAGCTGAACCAGTACTTAGATACGGCGTTAAGTTCTGGTATTAACCAAGTCGACAACATTACCTTGAAAGTTAAAGACGAAGCGAAATATCAACAGCAAGCACGTAGTGCTGCAATTGAAGATGCGCAGAGCAAAGCAAAATCTTTAGCGAAAGGTTTTGATCGAGATTTAGATAAGGTTTGGGAAATCAACTATAACGGCAATAGTGCTAAACCGGTATTAATGCGTGCGATGAGTATGGATATGAAGAGCGAATCTAATGGTTATCAAGATTCAACCATCGTTATTCGAGATCGCGTTGAGGTGGTATACCGACTTGAAGAATAAACCACAAGTCGGCTAAATCTTTGTGTATTTACGCAGCTGGACTAAACGCAAGGTCTAGCTGCAATACCGTATTTGAAACGAGGTGTTGGTACTTTTCTATCGCACCTTCAGTATCTTTAGCCAATACGGATTTGATGATCGATTCATACTCATCAATATTTATCGCTTGGCAATTCATTCCATTACAAATCGCGTGGAAGCGATAGCGCTGCAGTTGATTGAGCAGCTCATTGAAGAATACCAACATAATTTTAGATGACGCCGCGCTGAGTAGGGACTCGTGGAAGTGGCGTTGACGATTTTGCCATTCAATCCACTCATATTCCTCTTGAGTGTTTTTTAAACGTGCAAGCTTGTGATAGGCGGTGAGCAATTCTAGTTCCCAACCTTCGTCACCCAACGAAATAGACTGCCTTAGCAATACCGGTGCGACCACCCTCAAACTTTCATGCAGATCAGAAAGCTCTTGCTCGGAAATCGGCGCAACCCAACAGCCTTTTTGTGGCTCTACGATCACAAACTTTGACCATGAAAGCTGAACCAATGCTTCGCGAATTGGTGAGGCTCCAACGTCGTAGCGTTTCTTAAGCTCAGCAACAACCAGTTTTTCACTGGGTTTATAATTTCCCACTAAGATGTCGTGGCGAATCATCTTAGCCACTTTGTCAGTTAATGTTGGGCTTGGCACTATACAATCCTCGCTTTAGCAATCAGAGCTACTTCAACCTTGAATCTGATTAAACAGTACGTAGTACTTTTGCGCGAATATACAATCTAGTTTATAGCGAGGCAAGCGAGTATATAAAAAAAGAGGGCATAGCCCTCTTTTTATTTAACTGCTTGTATACGTTAATAAATTATAGAACGTGTACAGATGCTGTGTTTGTTGTACCTGAAGCCACTAGTGCACCAGAAACCATAACAACGATGTCGCCTTTCTTACCAAAACCAGAAGTTAGAGCGTACTCTTTACCGTTTTTGTAGAAGTCATCAGTGCTGTCGATTGAATCAACAAGAACTGGGCGAACACCTTTAGTTAGAACTAGTTGTGCTGCAGTTTTTTGGTTAGTAGTTAGCGCGATGATGCTTGCAGTTGGGAAGTACTTACGTACTGAGCGAGCTGATTTACCGCCTTCAGTTGCAACGATGATTAGTGGTGCTGCTAGTTTCTCAGCAGTGTCTACCGCACCTTTACATACTGCTTCAGTGATGCGTAGGCGTGGGCTGTCTAGACGTGAACCTAGCTCAGCTTTTAGAGCTGAATCAGTACGGTTCGCGATTTGAGCCATGATAGATACCGCTTCAACTGGGTATTTACCTTTTGCTGTTTCGCCAGAAAGCATTACTGCGTCAGTACCGTCCATGATTGCGTTAGCAACGTCGCCTGCTTCTGCACGAGTAGGGCGTGGGTTGTTGATCATAGAATCTAGCATTTGAGTAGCAGTGATAACTACTTTACGTGCACGGTTACATTTCTCGATCATCATCTTCTGAGCGAAGATTACTTCTTCAGCTGGGATTTCAACACCTAGGTCACCACGAGCAACCATGATACCGTCAGAAAGTTCTAGGATCTCATCGAAGTTATCAACACCTTCTTGGTTTTCGATCTTAGAAATGATGTGGATGTTCTCGCCGCCGTTTGCGTTTAGAACTTCACGGATTTCTTTCACGTCAGCTGCTTTACGGATGAAAGATGCTGCAACGAAATCAACGCCTTGCTCACAACCGAATTTAAGGTCGTTTTTGTCTTTTTCAGATAGAGCTGGAAGTTGAACAGAAACGCCAGGTAGGTTAACGCCTTTGTTTTCGCCAAGTGCACCGTTGTTAAGAACTTTACATTTAACTTCAGTTTCAGTTGTAGAGATAACTTCCATCTCGATTAGGCCGTCATCTACTAGGATTGTGTTACCAGCAGATAGGTCTTTAGCGAAACCTGGGTAAGTAACAGCTACAGTTTGAGCGTTACCAACAACTGTTGCGTCAGTTGTGAAAGTGAATTCTTGACCAGCTACTAGGTTAACGTCGTTGCCGCCTTCTAGTTTGATAGTGCGGATTTCTGGACCTTTAGTGTCTAGAAGGATTGCAAGTTGTTTACCAGTCGCTTCCATTACTTTACGGAAGTTATCGATACGAGTGCCGTGTTCTGCGTAGTCACCGTGAGAGAAGTTTAGACGCATTACGTTCATGCCTGCGTTCACAAGTTCAGTTAGCTTCTCAACAGATTCAGTTTTAGGGCCAATCGTACAAACGATTTTGGTCTTTTTCATGGAAGATACTCTCCGGTAAATAATATAGTTACAATTTCAAACTTGGTTTTTATTCGAGTATTGCATCAATTCAGTGCTCAATACTCAGGCTGCAGCAAGGATGGCTCGAGTAAATTTGCTTTAACAAACCTACAGTGTAGTTACGCCTTCTAGTCTTGCTCCAGTTTTGAAAGTCTTTCGCCAAATTTAGTCATTTTATGACCGTTTTGACATTGATGTTACGCCATTTAATGTGATTTATATCAACTTAGTTGTCTATGATTGCAATTAAATGACGCCTAATTCTGTAATTTTTTCTTTTCGGTTGCGAATTCTACCACCGAATCAATTCAATATCACTGCTTAAGAATTGTCTTAGGACAAGGTTTTATCGCTAAAGATTAATTTTTGGTTCAAAATAAATAGACGCATAAGTTTCGATTTGATATAATAAGTTTCGAAACGAAACTAAGAGTAAATTGATCAATGTCGAAACGAAATACACAACTTAGAAGACATGCAATTTCATTATTGGTTAACACCAAAGGCGAAGTCAGTGTGGAAGAACTTTCTAATCAGTTTGATACCTCAGAGGTAACGATTAGAAAGGATTTAGCCTCATTAGAGAAGAACGGTCAATTATTACGCCGTTATGGTGGAGCTATCGCACTTCCCTCGGAAGTTGTTAATGAGGAACTTAACAGTAAAGTTTCGATTCGAAAGATAGAGCTGGCGGAGGCGGCTGCAACGCTAATTCGTGATCACAACCGAATTGTGATCGACAGCGGAAGTACGACCGGTGCGTTGATTCAGCAGTTAAATGATAAGCGTGGTTTAGTTGTGATGACCAATTCACTGATCGTCGCGAATGCGCTTAACGAACTAGAGAACGAGCCTCATCTGCTGATGACGGGTGGAACCTGGGATGCACACTCTGAATCGTTTCAAGGCAAGGTCGCTGAAACCGTACTACGATCGTATGACTTTGATCAGCTGTTTATTGGTGCTGATGGCGTCGATCTTGACCGAGGAACTACCACGTTCAATGAGTTAGTTGGGCTTAGCAACGTCATGGCAGAAGTCTCTCGAGAAGTCATTGTTATGGTTGAGTCAGAAAAAATCGGTCGTCGAATACCAAATTTAGAACTGAGCTGGGATGCAATCAACGTATTGGTTACAAATAAAGACCTACCTGCTGAATACCAACAGCAAATTGAGTCGCATGGCGTTCGTGTCATTCTCGCTTAATCCAACAAATCGCAAATTAACAATTAGATCTTGAACCAAGGTGCCTTTGCTTGCTGGCGCTGGAATAAAAATGGAGAACAACTATGTGTGGAATCGTCGGTGCTGTGGCGCAGCGTGATGTTGCAGAAATCTTAGTAGAAGGACTGAAAAGACTGGAATACCGTGGTTATGATTCCGCCGGTGTTGCCATTGTTGACTCGGCATCCAACTTAACGCGTATTCGCCGCTTAGGTAAAGTGCAAGAACTGGCGGATACGGTAGATTCGGCACATGTTGTTGGTGGCACTGGCATCGCTCACACTCGATGGGCAACACACGGTGAGCCTTCAGAAATCAACGCCCATCCTCACGTCTCTGGTGATATTTCAGTGGTGCACAATGGCATCATCGAAAACCATGAGCAGTTGCGTGACACGTTGACCGAGCGTGGCTATCAATTTGTGTCACAAACAGATACGGAAGTGATTGCCCATTTGGTTGAGTGGGAACTTCGTTCTGCACCATCATTATTGGTCGCGGTGCAATCTGCAGTAAAACAGCTTGAAGGTGCTTATGGTACCGTGGTGATGGATCGTAACGACCCATCGCGTTTGGTTGTCGCTCGTTCAGGTAGCCCAATCGTGATTGGCTTTGGTGTCGGTGAAAATTTCCTTGCTTCAGACCAGTTGGCACTGCTTAACGTGACTCGTCGTTTTATGTACCTTGAAGAGGGAGATGTTGCGGAAGTCACTCGTCGCGACGTGACCGTATTCAATAGCCTCGGTGAGCACGTTGAACGTAAGATTACCGAATCAAAACTGGAGCATGATGCGGCAGATAAAGGTAATTATCGTCATTACATGCAAAAAGAAGTATTTGAGCAGCCAACGGCACTAATTAATACCATGGAAGGTCGAATCACTGCTGATTCGGTGATTACAGATGCGATTGGCGTTAAAGCGGCTTACATTCTTGCTAAGACCGAACATATTCAAATTGTCGCCTGTGGTACGTCATACAACGCAGGTATGATTGCCCGTTACTGGTTTGAAGCGATTGCTGGGATTAGTTGTGATGTCGAAATTGCTTCAGAATTCCGCTATCGCAAATTTGTCACTCGCCCAAATAGCTTGTTGATTACCCTTTCTCAATCTGGTGAAACGGCTGATACGCTAGCAGCATTGCGCCTGGCTAAAGAGAAAGGCTACATGGCCGCAATGACGATTTGTAACGTCGCAGGTTCATCATTGGTGCGTGAGTCAGATTTTGCCTTTATGACCCGAGCTGGGGTTGAGGTTGGTGTGGCATCCACGAAAGCGTTCACCACTCAGTTGATCTCACTATTGATGCTGGTTACTGCGCTCGGTAAAGAGCGTGGCACTATCGATAAAGTGCGTGAACAGGAGATTGTTAGTGCAATGCATGCGCTGCCAAATCAAATCGAGCAAGCGTTATCATTTGAGAAAGAAATCGAAGCTCTAGCAGAAGATTTCGCGGATAAGCATCACACGCTATTTTTAGGTCGCGGTGAGTTCTACCCTGTGGCGATGGAAGCCTCGCTGAAACTGAAAGAGATTTCTTATATTCACGCAGAAGCTTACGCCGCGGGTGAGCTAAAGCATGGTCCGTTAGCGTTAATCGATGCCGATATGCCAGTGGTGGTGGTTGCGCCAAGTAATGATCTGCTTGAGAAGCTCAAGTCAAACATCGAAGAAGTGCGCGCACGTGGTGGGCTGTTGTATGTGTTTGCCGATGAAGAAGCAGGCTTTGAAGCGGATGACACGATGAAGATCATCACTATGCCACACGTGAGTGACATTACTGCGCCAATTTACTACACAGTGCCAATGCAGTTGTTGTCTTACTACGTTGCCTTAATTAAAGGTACGGATGTTGACCAACCGCGTAACTTAGCTAAATCCGTAACGGTTGAATAATGTGATACAAACGAAAATGGCAGCGAATTTAACGCTGCCATTTTTTTTGTGTTTGCTGACTCGATGAAATAGCACTAGCGGTTAATTATTCTTGATGACCGGTTTTGTGGTGTTCACGAGAATGTTTTTTATGGTCATGTTGTTTAGTTTTGTGATGATGGGCATCGTGATGTTCATGACGGTCTGAATGAGATTGTACCGGGTGTTTGTGACCAACCGGATCACCGCCGTGTTGAATATGAGGGTGGCTTTGCTCATGTTCACGCACTTCATGGTGGTCACGGTTATGTTTGTGCTCTACTTCATCGCCGTAGCGACGTTCCATTTTTTCATGTTCAAATTCAGCGCCGTGTTGGTGACCATGTTGAGCGTGTTGATGTTCTTGACTATTGAAGTGACTCATACTTTTTCCTTAATAGACAGCGTTTAAATGTAATGTGTCTGTCCATGTCTTTAAATCTACGCCTGTTTTTACTCACTACAACGGACTATTTGGCAACAATAAAACCCGTTTTTATCGATTGAATATGACCTCGAATCGGCGGCAAAGTTAAAGGTTCACCCGATGATGTTGTTAGCGTAGGTAGAGAAGTGAGCAAGCGAAGGAGATAGGAAAGAATGATATCTCAAGCTGGAAGTGCATCGCTCACATTGCTATGAGCGATGAATAAATTATGCTTGGGCAATTTGTGCGTATTGACGTAGTAGGTCAGTGAGAGTTGTTAGCCATTCGAGAGTGTTCTCTGGGCTTTGTTGAAGTAGGGTTTCTACGTGACGGCAGTGCTCTTCAAGTGATATTGCTTGGGTTAGACGAAACGATACGGCATAGAAGTGCCACAGCAGTAAACGCTGCATGCGCAGAATGTTTTGCGCGCTATTTTCTGAATCCGCAAAGAGTGCCGGGAGCTGGCTAAGTGCAATAGCATTAAGGCGCAACATGGCATCAAGCTGAGCCTCTTGCAGTTTGTCCTCTGAGTCTGTTTCTTCACTATCAAAGGTGAAAAGTTCACTCATGTAGTCTTCAGGCACTAAACGTTGAATGAGGCGTTGGCTCAGTTCTTCTAGTTCGTGAGTGGGCGTGCTGGCTAAGCAGTCAATGGTATAGTCACGTGACATGATGATGTCCTGATAAATAGCGGTCATAACCACGAGTGGTTAAGAGCGAGTGAGCAGAATAAGCGTTACGCGCATTGTAGCTTGTCAGATTAATTTATCTATCTTTTCACACTCTGTTGGTATCGTTATATCGGTTAGATATTGAAAATTCGTAACCTTTATTTTCTTCTTAAAAACGTAATCTAACTTGGTGACGATAACGTTTGCGGTAAAGGGTTAAATCACTTGTCATTGTGATAAAGAAAGAGTACTTTCTCGCCTCTAAACAGCACTCGCAATTTTGTATTTTGCTGTTTAACCAGATTTAACTGCTAAACAAACTCGGTATTAACCAAGCGTTGTGGCAAAACGAGTTCATTGATATGAGCAAATCTGCTGCCAGAACGTTATGAGGTATGCTGTTGCAAACTAAATAGGAATCCCCATGTCTGACAAGACTCCATCTCAAGCGCATCAAGCTGAGAACTCTTCCTCATGTGCTTCTTTGAGTGGCAAACTCGATAAGTACTTCTTAATTGCTCAACGTGGTAGCAATATTCGCCAAGAGGTATTGGCTGGTCTAACAACGTTTCTTGCGATGGTTTATTCAGTCATTGTTGTACCGAGTATGTTAGGGGCTGCTGGATTTGATCAAGGTGCGGTATTTATTGCGACCTGTTTGGTGGCGGCATTTGGTTCTCTATTGATGGGCTTATGGGCAAACTTGCCGATGGCGATTGGTTGTGCCATTTCTCTCACTGCGTTTACTGCATTTAGTTTGGTGCTTGGACAAGGTGTATCAATTCCAGTTGCGTTAGGCGCAGTATTCTTGATGGGTGTGGTGTTTACTGCCATTACCGTTACTGGTCTGCGTCAATGGATTCTTACTCATCTACCGACAGGTATTGCTCATGGCACTGGCATTGGTATTGGTCTGTTTTTGCTGTTGATTGCCGCTACAGGTGTTGGCCTAGTTGAAAAGAACCCTGCAGAAGGCTTACCGGTTAAATTTGGTGATTTCACATCATTCCCAGTATTGATGTCTGTCTTGGGCTTAGCCGCGATTTTTGGCTTGGAAAAGCGTCGCGTGCCTGGCGGTATCCTACTCGTGATTATCGCCATTTCGGTTCTAGGTCTTATCTTTGATCCAAATGTGCAATATCAAGGTTTCTTTGCCATGCCATCATTTGGCGGTGAACATTCTTTGTTTGGCACTATGGATATTATGGGTGCATTCAGTCCATTAGTACTACCAAGCGTATTAGCGTTGGTGATGACGGCCATTTTTGATGCGACAGGTACTATCCGTGCGGTAGCTGGCCAAGCCAATCTTTTGGATAAAGATGGCAATATCATCGATGGTGGTAAGGCGCTGACGTCAGACTCTGTGAGTAGTATTGTTTCTGGTTTTGTTGGTGGTTCTCCAGCTGCGGTTTATATCGAATCAGCAGCGGGCACGGCGGCGGGCGGTAAAACAGGCTTAACTGCAGTTGTAGTCGGTTTGCTATTCTTGTTGGTGCTATTTATCTCACCAATCAGTTACCTAGTTCCTAGTTATGCGACTGCGCCTGCATTGATGTACGTAGGTTTATTAATGCTAAGCAACGTGAGCAAACTGGATTTCTCAGACTCGATTGATGCGCTGTCAGGCTTAATGTGTGCGGTATTCATTGTACTCACCGCGAATATCGTGACAGGTATTATGCTGGGCTTCTTGTGCTTGGTTGTTGGCCGAGTGATCTCTGGCGAGTATAAGAAACTGAGCTTTGGAATTGTGCTGTTAACCGCAGTCTTAGTTGCGTTTTACGCTGGTGGTTGGGCAATTTAATCCAACTGTTTGAATTGAAAAAATGGCTAACTTTAAGGTTAGCCATTTTTTTTATCATGAGTTAGCAAACACCACTCGATTACGTCCGCTATTTTTTGCTTGATAGAGTGCGTGGTCAGCTCTTTCTAAGAAGTAGAGGAAATCATCGTTGAACTGCGGAGTATGACAAAATACCCCAACGGAACAAGTCAATTGATGACTGAGGTTTTTTTTATCATTGTTAAGTTTAATACAGGCAATGCTTGAGCGGATTGATTCAGCAAATTGCTGAGCTTGTTCTATCGAGGTGCTGGTTGCGACAAGAAGAAACTCTTCGCCTCCCATACGGAAGATAAATTGCCCTTCCTGACAGAATAAACGTTGTAATGTGATACCGACTTGCTGAATGGCATTATCGCCTTGAATATGCCCTAAAGAGTCATTGAGCGTTTTGAAGTGGTCTAAATCGAGTGAGACAAAGCATAGGGGAGTTTGGCTGCGATAAGCTTGTTCGATGTGATTGGGGATGACTTGCATAAAATGGCGACGATTGTATAGGCCGCAGAGTTCGTCAGTGATAGCAAGTTGTTGTAGCTGCTGATTGAGGGCGAGTAATTCACGTTCAGCGACAATACGGCGGTGCTTTTCTCGAATTAACTCGATGGCATGTGAAGAGAGCTCTTCATACATGGTGAGTACTGTGTCGATTAACACCCCAACGGAACCACGCATTTTTTTCTTAGCGATTTGTTTTGCTTCGCTCAAAGAGAGCCCTGCTTGGAGTTCTCTTACTACCAGACTCATTTTTTTATCGTCTTCGAGAATATGCAACGCTAACCAACGAACCAGAAACTGAAGCACTTTCTCAATCGTATCTCGCCAATCTGAATTGAGTGATTCTTTTTGAATAGCAAGAATATCGGGGAGAAAACTATGGTGGGTGCGGGCATGAGAGAGCATCCAATCGTCTTGCTGAAAGTATTCCGACCAAACTCTTTCTTCTTCCGTAAAGTGGTAGCTGGCGTAGTCTGCGAGCTGTTCAAATATTTCAGATATCTCTATTCGGTTTTCATGAACTAAGGCGTTGGCAAGTTTATTCACTAGTTTGAACAGCTGTAGGTGCTGCTGATCAATACTTGCAATTCCGGTTTCAAAATTTGTGTTCCAAGGAAAAACGACGATTTCACTATCAGGCATAAGGGTTGCGCTTCTGTCCATTTCATTGGCCGAATAGAATTCGACACCTCAGTTTATTAGTCCCATTATTTGTAGGGATTATTTGCTGTAGGCACAAAAAAGCCCGATGAATTACTTCATCAGGCTCTCGAAATTGGTGGCCCCTCCCAGACTTGAACTGGGGACCAATCGATTATGAGTCGACTGCTCTAACCACTGAGCTAAGGGGCCAAATTAGGTGAACGATTATAGGGGATGCCGGTAGGGGTGTCTAGCCACTATACGGGGTAATTCCGTTTAGTTTTTATTCAGTTAAACCGAATAGATACAAAAAAGGTGAGCTAGTGCTCACCTTTTTTAATTCATCTCTACGAGATTACTCGTCAAGGAAGCTGCGCAGAGTTTCTGAACGGCTTGGGTGACGTAGTTTACGTAGTGCTTTCGCTTCGATCTGACGGATACGTTCACGAGTAACGTCGAACTGCTTACCCACTTCTTCTAGAGTGTGGTCAGTGTTCATGTCGATACCAAAGCGCATGCGCAGTACTTTCGCTTCACGAGGCGTTAGACCCGCTAGAACGTCTTTAGTCGCAGCTTTTAAGCTTGTAGCTGTTGCTGAGTCTAGTGGTAGTTCTAGAGTGGTATCCTCGATAAAGTCACCTAGATGCGAATCTTCGTCGTCACCGATTGGTGTCTCCATTGAGATTGGCTCTTTAGCGATCTTCAGTACTTTACGGATCTTATCTTCTGGCATCTGCATACGCTCTGCCAATTCTTCCGGTAATGGCTCACGACCCATCTCTTGCAGCATTTGACGAGAGATACGGTTTAGCTTGTTGATCGTTTCGATCATGTGCACCGGAATACGGATCGTACGTGCTTGGTCTGCGATAGAACGAGTGATCGCCTGACGAATCCACCAAGTCGCGTAAGTTGAGAATTTGTAACCACGACGGTATTCAAACTTATCAACCGCTTTCATTAGACCGATGTTACCTTCTTGGATCAGATCCAAGAACTGTAGACCACGGTTGGTGTATTTCTTCGCAATCGAGATAACAAGACGTAAGTTCGCTTCAACCATCTCTTTCTTCGCACGGCGAGCTTTTGCTTCACCAATAGACATGCGACGGCTGATTTCTTTGATGCTTTGAACCGTTAGTGACGTTTCTTCTTCGATCATGCGAAGCTTAGTGATAGAACGACGAATGTCTTCTTCACTTAGCTTGATCTTGTCAGCGTATGGCTTGTCAGATGCTAGGATTTCGTCTAACCATGCTTCCGTTGATTCATTACCAGTGAATAGAGTAATGAATGACTTCTTAGGCATTTTACCGTATTCAACAGTTGCCTTCATGATCAGGCGTTCTTGAGTACGTACACGCTCCATAGAAGTGCGTAGTTCTTCTACTAGGTAGTCGAACTGCTTAGGCGTTAGACGGAACTCTTTGAATACGTCTAGCACTAGCTCGTGAGCAACTTGTGCTTTCGGGCTTTCTTGACCGTGTTCATTTACCGCTAGCTGGTAGTTCTGGAAAGTATTGCGTAGTGAAGTGAATTTCTCTAGCGCTACTTCAGGATCGATACCAGTATCTTCTTCCGTTTCTTCTGCGTCATCATCGCCATCTTCGTCATCATCATCTAGATCGTCATCTTCGTCTTCTAGATCAGATTCTTCCAATTCAGAACCGATGTGAGTAGCGGTTGGCGCAGTCGTTTCTTCTGCGTCTGGATCAACAAAGCCAGTGATAAGATCAGTCAGGCGAAGTTCTTCCGCTTGAATCTTATCAAATTGCTCAAGAATGTATGGAATAGTGCCAGGGTATTCTGCAACAGCATTTTGAACTTGGTTGATACCATCTTCGATACGCTTCGCGATGTCGATTTCGCCTTCGCGAGTCAGTAGCTCAACCGTACCCATTTCACGCATGTACATACGTACTGGGTCAGTAGTTCGACCGATTTCACTTTCTACGCTTGAAAGTGCAGCTGCCGCAGCTTCTGCTGCGTCTTCATCGGTAATTGTGTCATCATCATTTAGAGCAAGATCATCAGCGTCCGGAGCAGTTTCCACCACTCGGATACCCATGTCGTTAATCATTTGAATGATGTCTTCAACCTGCTCAGAATCTACGATTTCTGCTGGCAAGTGGTCGTTAACTTCTGCGTAGGTCAGATAGCCTTGCTCCTTGCCTTTGATGACAAGTTGTTTCAGCTGTGACTGCGGATTTTGATCCATAGACGGTATCCAACTTAGTATTTGGTGAAGGAATTAGTATGCGATATGCAAACCATACATGTTAACAAATTAATTGATTGCTGCCTATACAAACAGGGTTACGCTTTCAAATCTAGCATTAAGGCTAGGAGCTCCCTTTTTTCGTCGGCTGATAAGCCGATGCTTCTTTCTTTGGCCTGCAGATTTTCAATTTGTTTCTCAACGCACTGAGACAGAATTCGGTCCAGTGAGTCTAAAAATATATCCATTTCATTGTCGTCATCGAGGGGAATTTCCCATCCCGCGAGACGTGACATTAGAGCGGACTGATTGCTATTTCGCCACTGCTCTAATAATTGACCTGTAGTGATATGGGGATGCTGTTGACAATATTCAAGCACTTCAAGCAATAAACTTAGCCCCGGAACTGTTAGATTCTTCACACTACTTAGATCCGGTACCATATCAGCATAGCTCGGATTTTGAATAAGCAAAGCAATAACTTCACGCATTGGAGTACGTTTGATCTCTTGATGCGGCAAAGCTCTAGTTTCTTTCTTACCTTCTTTACTGATAAGTTGCTCAAGTTGACGATCATCCATCAAACCCAAGCGTTTACCGAGTAGGTCTCGTAAATACAAGCGCAGGGTACCACCGGGCACTTTATCGATCAGCGGTAGAGCGAGACTGGTCAGTTTCGCCATCCCTTCTTTATTTGATACATCGACTTGTTGCATTAGCGAACTGAACATAAAGTCAGACAAAGGCATGGAGGTCTCGACTTGTTGTTCAAAAGCTTGTTTGCCGTGTTGACGAATATAAGAGTCCGGATCTTCACCATCAGGTAAGAACATAAACTTCAATTGGCGACCATCGGTCAAATACGGCAGCGCATTTTCCATTGCTCGCCAAGCTGCCTCTCTACCTGCGCGGTCACCATCGTAACAACAGACAACAGTACTGGTTTGGCGAAACAGCACTTGCAGATGATCACCGGTCGTTGACGTACCCAGTGAAGCCACCGAGTAATCAACACCATATTGCGCTAATGCCACCACGTCCATATAGCCTTCTACGACTAGGATTCGAGGAGGTTCACGGTACGCTTGCAATACTTCGTAAAGGCCGTAAAGCTCTTTGCCTTTATGAAAAATAGGGGTTTCTGGTGAGTTAAGGTACTTCGGTGTTCCTTCGCCAATAACACGACCACCAAAACCAATTACACGGCCACGACGGTCGCGAATAGGGAACATCACACGACCACGGAAGCGATCATAACGGTTACCGTTGTCGTTTTCGATCAACATCCCGCCAGTGACTAGCATCTCTTGGGCATCGTTGTGCTGTCCAAAATTCTTGCGCACTAAATCCCATTCGTCGGCAACATAACCAATGCCGAACTTCTGTACGATCTCACCAGATAAGCCACGATCTTTAAGATATTGAATCGCTACTTTACTGCTTGGTTGCTTAAGCTGTTGGCGATAGAACTGACCAATACTCGCCATAAGATCATATAAGCTGCGTTTTTGATCGCTATTGGCATGTGGTTGATCATTGCGGAAGTTGCCACCTTGGCGCTGTTCTCGAGGAACATCTAAACCCAAGAATGAGGCGAGCTCTTCAATTGCTTCAACGAATTCAAGACGTTCATATTCCATCATAAAGTCGATGGCATTACCGTGCGCGCCACAGCCAAAACAGTGATAGAACTGCTTCTCTTGGCTAACGCTAAAGGATGGGGTCTTTTCGTTGTGGAAAGGGCAACAAGCGCCGTAGTTCTTGCCTTTTTTCTTAAGTTTTACCCGTGCGTCAATGATATCGACGATATCAAGTCGAGCTAGCAGGTCATCAATAAAACTACGAGGGATGTGTCCAGCCATAAAACCTAACAAAAAAGAAAATAGTGGGTGGGATAACTATATATGACAGTGTGCTGCCATGGAAATTCCGTTATCCAGATACAAACAAGCCGTGCGTTCCATAGGATTGCACGGCTTGCTGCAATAGGGTTGGATAATTAAGCCAGTTTAGCGCGAACTAAACCACTTACTTTACCCATATCTGCGCGCCCTTGAATTTGCGGTTTAAGAACGGCCATTACTTTACCCATATCTTGCATACCGGCTGCACCAGACTCAGTCATCGCAGCTTCAATTAGCTGAGCAACTTCTTCGTCGGTAAGCGCTTGTGGCATGAAATCTTCAAGTACAGCAATTTCTGCGTTTTCCGCATCAGCTAAATCTTGACGACCTGCTGATTCGAATTGAGCGACAGAGTCGCGACGTTGTTTAACCATTTTGGTCAGCACAGCAAGAATGTCGTCTTCGTTCAGAGTGATCTGTTCGTCAACTTCACGTTGCTTAATCGCTGCTAAGGCTAAACGAATAGTGCCAAGGCGCAATTTGTCCTTGGCTTTCATCGCTAATTTTTGCTCTTCTTTGAGAGTATCAATCAGAGCCATAACTTTATCCTGTGGGACTTAGTTATTAGTACAGGCGAACGCGACGAGCGTTTTCGCGAGCTAGCTTCTTAGCGTGACGCTTTTGAGCTGCTGCTTTAGCGCGTTTGCGAACTGTAGTTGGTTTTTCGTAGTGCTCACGACGACGCACTTCAGAAAGGATACCTGCTTTTTCGCAAGAGCGTTTGAAACGACGTAGTGCAACGTCGAACGGTTCGTTTTCACGTACTTTAACTACTGGCATATGCCTTTCACCTCGGGGGTTAATTCGTTAACGCTGGTAATTGACAGTCCGAACGACTCTGTTCGGTCTATAACCAGCTTGATCAAAAATGGTGCGGAATTTTAATCCGATCACTATGGCTTTGTAAAGCACTTTGTCGAGTATATACCCATGTAATGCAAGGGGGCAGTTTAGTCCATCAAGCCAGATTGCGTAAGGCTTAGTGTGGATCGCTTGGTTGTTGTTTTTAAATCAGTATCTTAGAGGTTAAAACAAGAGGGTCGATTTTTGTGACAAATTTGTCTCAGACAGCAACCAAAAGTTGGCTATCTTTGCTGCGAAAATAGCGGTTTTTCCATTATTGTAGTGGGGAAGATGTAAATATATTTTAGTGAAGTTTGTACAAAATTTGTTTGCAACAGCAAGGCAAGGTAAGATTGCCGCCAATTTGTAATAATCAAGAAAACACCCGAGTAGACCATGCGCATTATCGGTATCGAAACATCTTGTGATGAGACAGGCATCGCCATTTATGACGATGAGAAAGGCCTGCTTTCTCACCAACTTTACAGCCAGATCAAACTGCATGCTGATTACGGCGGTGTAGTGCCAGAACTTGCCTCACGTGATCACGTAAAGAAAACGATCCCATTGATCAAAGCTGCAATGGCTGATGCAAATTTAGAACCAAAAGACATTGATGGTATTGCCTATACCGCAGGTCCTGGCTTAGTTGGCGCGCTATTAGTGGGCGCAACGATTGGTCGCAGCCTTGCCTATGCTTGGGGTGTGCCAGCTGTACCTGTTCACCATATGGAAGGTCACTTACTTGCGCCGATGCTAGAAGATAACCCACCGCCGTTCCCATTTGTTGCGGTGTTGGTTTCTGGTGGTCATTCAATGATGGTTGAAGTAAAAGGCATTGGTGAATATAAGATCCTTGGCGAGTCGATCGATGATGCGGCGGGTGAAGCGTTCGATAAAACGGCGAAATTGATGGGCTTGGATTACCCGGGTGGTCCACTGCTGTCTAAGTTGGCAGAAAAAGGTACACCGGGTCGCTTTAAGTTCCCGCGCCCAATGACTAACGTGCCAGGCTTGGACATGAGCTTTTCTGGCCTAAAAACCTTTACTGCAAATACGATTGCAGCTAATGGTGATGACGAGCAAACTCGTGCCGATATCGCGTTAGCGTTTGAAGAAGCGGTATGTGCCACATTAGCGATCAAATGTAAGAGAGCATTGGATCAAACGGGTTTCAAACGTATCGTTATTGCTGGTGGCGTAAGTGCCAACAAGCGCCTTCGTGCTGAGTTAGAAAAATTGGCGAAGAAAATTGGCGGTGAAGTGTATTACCCACGCACTGAATTCTGTACCGATAATGGTGCAATGATCGCCTACGCTGGTATGCAACGTCTGAAAAATGGCGAAGTAGCGGATCTTGCGGTACAAGCTCGTCCTCGCTGGCCAATTGATCAATTGGATCCTATTGCTTAATAGTTATATAGAAAGGTCGCTTTACAGCGGCCTTTTTTGTGTTTAGAGCAGAATAATAAGTATAGAGATATGAACAAATTTATAATTGAAGGCCAGCAAATGGCTTACCAAGACGTGGGGCAAGGTCCTGTCATCGTGCTGGGGCACAGTTATTTGTGGGATAACCAAATGTGGGCGCCGCAAATTGAAGTTCTCAGCCAATCTTATCGCTGCATTGTGCCGGACCTATGGGGGCATGGTGACTCAGACTCTGCGCCAGCAAACACTCGCACTTTACAAGATTATGCTCAGCAGGTTCTGGCATTGCTGGATCATTTAGATATCGATCAGTTTGTTTTGGTTGGTTTGTCAGTGGGCGGCATGTGGGGAACTGAGCTGGTTTCATTAGCGCCATCACGAGTCAAAGGCTTAGTATTGATGGATACCTTCGTTGGCTTAGAACCAGAAGTCGCTCATCGAAAATACTGGGCAATGCTACAAACCATTGAAGAGCAGCGAGCTATTCCGGAGGCCATTATTGAAGCGATAGTGCCGCTATTTTTTGCCAATAATGTTTTGCAAGATAATCCACAATTGGTCGAGGCTTTCACCGCAAGCCTACGTGCGATCAAAAGTGAGCGAGCAGCAGAAATCGCACGTATCGGGCGAATGGTATTCGGACGCCGAGATATGATTGAAGAGATAGAAAAGTTTGCATTACCAACGCTTATTGCCGTGGGGCAAGAAGATAAGCCGCGGCCGGTGCTTGAGTCTTATCTCATGCAAGACTGTATCAGTGGTTCGCAGTTAGTGCAGATCCCGCAGGCTGGACATATCTCAAACTTAGAGCAACCAGAAATGGTGAATACAATGCTGCAAAGCTTTCTTGCGCAGATCGGCTTTAAATAAGAATGATCAAATAGATCCTCAAGCTTGGTTAGGCTTTTTCTCGCCAAGCTTAGGTTCAGTGCCTTCAAATAAACGGCGAATGTTTTGATGATGGCGGAAGATGATCAAGCAGCAAAGCATCGCTACCGGCAGAGTATATTGCGGTTTGATCATCCAGGTGTACATTGGCGTTAGCAGTACAGTGATAATCGCAGCTAGGGACGAATAGCGGAATACTAAAGCGATGATCAGCCAAGTTGCCATCACCATAGCGGTTAAATCGAGACCAATTGGTGCAATCGCGCCAAGTGCAGTAGCGACCCCTTTCCCCCCCTTGAAGTGGAAAAATAGCGGGTACATATGGCCTAAGCAGGCTGCAATCGCGGCAATGCCGAGCATTAATGGTTCGATCTCGAGAAAATAGCCGCCCCAAACAGGAATGGTGCCTTTAAGCATGTCGCATATCAGTACCGCAAGTGCAGCTTTGCGCCCACCAATTCGCAGCACATTGGTGGCTCCAGGGTTGTGGGAGCCAACTTTACGTGGATCGTCTAATTTGAGTACGCGACAAATTAAGACCGCACTTGAGATCGAGCCTAATAAATAGGCTGAAATGATCATGGCAAGTGCTAGTGGGGTCATAAAATGGGTGCTCGATGAAACTGATGTTTGTTTGATATCATATCGTGCTTGCATTGAGCAAACTACTCAAGGTAAACAAATAGTACGATTTTTTATCTTTATTAGGTATCCGACCTGTACAGGAAGCGCTAGAGCATGGACAAAGTATTTATAGAGCAACTTGAAGTGATCACCACGATTGGCGTTTACGATTGGGAGCAAGGCATCAAACAAAAGCTAGTGCTTGATATTGAGATGGCACATGACAATCGTAAAGCAGGTAAAAGTGATGATGTGGCAGATGCATTAGATTATGCGCAAGTTAGTCAAGCGGTGATCGAGCATATTGTTAATGGTCGCTTTTTGCTAGTCGAGCGAGTCGCAGAGGAAATTGCTGAATTGATTATGACTCGCTTTAGTGTGCCGTGGATTAAGATTCGTCTGACCAAGCCTAGTGCAGTGCCTCAAGCAAAAGGTGTCGGTGTGGTGATTGAACGAGGGCAAATATGATCACTGCCTATATCGGTATTGGTTCAAATTTAGAACGAGAAAAACATATCAACGCTGCGATTGTTGAATTGTCTCATATTGGAGAAATTAGCCGTCTTTCAAACATCTATGAGAGTGAAGCGGTTGGTTTTGCGGGTGAGCCTTTTTACAATCTCGTGGTCGAAATGAAAACCGATATGGGATTGACAGACTTTTCACATGCCCTGCGTAAAATTGAGTTGAAGTTAGGGCGTAAAGCGAATGCGGCTAAGTTTGAGCCACGCACGTTAGACTTGGATATTGTTTTGTTTGGTGAGCAAACTTCAGAGCAAAATCCAACCGTGCCACGTAGCGATATTTATCAGTATGCGTTTGTCATCCAACCTCTTTATGAATTATGTCCTGATTTGGTTGTCCCAAATGACGGGCAAACTATCGCGCAGATTTATCACCAAGCGAAGCACATTGATTCGCTCAAGAAAATCGCGCTTTGGTTTTAACAATATATTTCTTTAATGAGTACACAATGAGTTATTTAGAAGCGTTTTATTGGCTTTAATTCAAGGTTTGACTGAGTTTTGCAATTTCTAGCTCTGCGCATTTGATTCTGCCTTCTGCGGTATTTGGATGGCCAGATCAGGGCTTGGCATTTGATGTTGCAGTTCATGTCGGAACGCTAGCGGCTGTGATGATTTATTTCCGTGCTGAAGTGGTAAGTTTGCTTTCGGCATTTTTCGCTTCGATTTTTAAAGGTGATCGAAGTAAAGAAGCTAAATTGGCTTGGATGATTCTATTGGCCACCATTCCAGCGTGTATCTTCGGGCTATTAATGAAGGATATCGTTGAGGTTTATTTACGTAGTGCTTGGGTACTCGCGACCACGACCGTAATTTTTGGTTTGTTACTGTGGTATGTCGACAGAAACGCGAGCTTGGTGAGTGATGAATACCAAGCGGGTTGGAAGAAAGCGCTATTCATTGGCTTAGCACAAGCGATGGCAATTATTCCGGGCACTTCACGCTCTGGAGCGACCATTACAGCGGCATTGTACCTTGGATTTACTCGTGAAGCGGCTGCACGTTTTTCGTTCCTAATGTCGATTCCAATCATTCTTTTGGCGGGTGGTTATCTTGGCCTTGAGCTTGTTACCAGTGGTGAGCCAATTCACTATGGCTTCTTGCTGACAGGGATTTTAACTTCGTTTGTGAGTGCATACTTTTGTATTCACTTTTTCTTGAAGGCAATTGCGCGCATTAGCATGACTCCATTTGTCATTTATCGCCTGATTCTTGGTTTTGGCTTATTGGCATTCTTAGCGTTTAATTAATCCATTCCCTATATCTTCTATAAAAAGGCCACATAACCCAATCTCGCGCCCAATGCGACATTGTGGTATATATGTGGTCTTTCTTTTTTCTTCTCTAACAAAATTTTATGCGAGTTTTAGCACTGACATTATTGTTACTCCTTGGCTGGCTTCAGTACACCTGGTGGCTAGGAAAAAATGGAATGACTGATTATCAGACAGTTAGTTCAGAGATCGAGGTTCAGCAACAAGTTAATGGCAATTTAACGGCGCGTAATACCGAGATGTTTGCTGAGATTGACGATTTGCGCCAAGGGTTAGATGCCATTGAAGAGCGCGCGAGACACGAACTCGGCATGGTAAAAGAAGGTGAAACCTTCTACCGCATGATTGGAGAGGAACACCAGTAACATGACAGCAATAACCACTCAAGGCATCGTTGCGATAGTTCCCGCCGCAGGTGTCGGCAGTCGTATGAAAGCCAACAAACCTAAGCAATATCTGATGATTGGGCAGAAGACGGTGCTTGAGCATACTGTCGACAAGTTGCTTGCACATCAACAGATCAGCCAAGTCGTTGTAGCAATTACTGAAGGCGATCCCTATTTCCCAGAGCTGAGTATTGCTGCTCACCCACAAGTCGTGCGTGTTTCCGGGGGAAAAGAGCGTGCAGATTCCGTGTTGTCAGCGCTGCGATATGTCGCCGAGCAGAAGCTAAGCAAATGGGTAATGGTGCATGATGCAGCTAGACCTTGTTTACGTGCGTCGGATTTAGATACGCTGATTGAAGTGGCATCTGTGCATCCTGTTGGCGGTATCTTGGCAACACCGGTGCGCGATACTATGAAACGCGCAAATGGAAATCACGATATTGACCATACCGTTGAGCGTAGCGATTTGTGGCATGCTCTGACCCCGCAAATGTTTAAGGCAGAGCAATTGGTTGAGACCCTGTCAAAGGCTTTGGCGGCAGGTGCTATCATTACTGATGAAGCATCAGCATTGGAGTGGGCGGGCTTTCAACCTGCGCTTGTCCAAGGGGCAGCTGACAATATAAAGATTACTCAACCAGAAGATCTCGCATTAGCTGAGTTCTACTTACAGAGAAATATAGGATAACCCATGATGCGAATTGGACACGGTTTTGACGTACATAAATTTGGTGGCGAAGGTCCTGTGATTATCGGTGGCGTTGCCATTCCTTATGAACAAGGTTTGGTCGCCCATTCGGATGGTGATGTCGCTTTACATGCTTTAAGTGATGCATTGCTAGGTGCTATTGCTGCCGGTGACATCGGTCGACATTTTCCAGATACCGATGATAAGTGGAAAGGGGCAGATAGCCGTATGCTATTGCGTGATGTGTATCGCCGCGTGAAAGAGCAGGGTTATGTAATCGGCAATGCGGATGTCACCATCATGGCCCAAGCACCAAAGATGGCTCCTCATATTGAGAGCATGTGCGCAGCAATTGCTGAAGATTTAGAAACAGGAATTGGTAATGTAAATGTCAAGGCAACAACAACAGAACGCCTTGGCTTTACTGGCCGAAAAGAGGGCATCGCATGTGAAGCGGTGGTGCTACTAGTTAAACAAAATTAATCAAAATCGTTTGTTGTTCATATCAACAAGCGGTGGAATACAACATGTCAGACATTTTATCTTCGCTCGCTTATTTAAATGGCAAGCCAACCGCGCAAGGCAAACTTAAGTTAAAGCCGGAGCACTTCCAAGTATATGAAGATCTAGGTTTCGATTTCACCGGTGAAGGTGAACACCTGATGGTACGTATTCGCAAAACGGGTGAAAATACCAGTTTTGTCGCCAATGAATTGGCAAAAGCGTGTGGTGTAAAATCGAAAGATGTCAGCTGGGCGGGCCTTAAAGATCGCCATGCAGTGACAGAGCAGTGGCTGAGCGTGCATTTACCAAAAGGTGAAACGCCAGACTTTACGGAATTTTTGGCTCAATACCCATCGATCGAAATTGTAGCGACAGATCGCCACAACAAAAAATTGCGCCCTGGTGATTTGGTGGGTAATGAATTTGTTGTCACTATGGCTGAAGTGACGAATGTGGCAGAGGTGGTGACACGTCTAGAAAACATCGCTCAAACTGGTGTGCCAAATTACTTTGGTAGTCAGCGTTTTGGTCATGATGGTAATAACGTAACTGAAGCGCGCCGTTGGGGACGTGAAAATGTTCGCACGCGCAATCAGAATAAGCGCAGCCTGTATTTATCAGCGGCACGTTCTTGGATTTTTAATGCCATCGTTTCTGCGCGTATTGAGCAAGGCGTTTTTGCCCAAGCGGTAGAGGGTGATTTGCTGCAAGCGGGTCGTGACTTACTCCCTGTTGAACAAGCCAATATCGCCGATATGATTGAAAAGGTCATGGCAGGCGAATACCTCATTACCGCTGCGTTAGCCGGTGATAATGTGCTGCCGACACAAGCTAAAGCTCTGGAATTAGAGCAGCCACAATTAGATGCAGAACCTGATCTTATGGCACTGATTCGTGGCAACCGTATGCGCCATGATCGCCGTGAGATTGCTTTGAAACCACAAAACCTAACATGGAGTGTGGAAGATAATGACATCACTCTGCGTTTCGCGCTTGATGCAGGTTGTTTTGCAACTGCGATAGTTCGCGAGCTAATCGAAGAAATTGAAGTGGAGCGCAGTTACGAATGAGTGACACTCGCCTGAGAATATTGTTGAGTAACGACGATGGCGTGCACGCCGAAGGTATTCACTCTCTAGCTCAAGCTCTCAGTCCTTTTGCCGACATAACTATTGTGGCGCCAGATCGAAATCGCTCCGGTGCCTCAAATTCATTAACGCTGGAACAGCCATTGCGTGTAAATGAAATTGCGCCCAATACTTATTCAGTGCAAGGTACGCCAACGGATTGTGTGCATTTTGCATTAAATGAGCTAATGAAAGATGACTTGCCTGACTTGGTATTGTCGGGCATCAATCACGGTGCAAATTTAGGCGATGATGTACTGTATTCTGGTACTGTTGCCGCTGCGATGGAAGGGCATTTTTTAGGTGTGCAAGCCATCGCTTTGTCATTAGCCGGCAAAGTCAATTTTGCTACGGCAGCACAAGTCGCGATTGAGTTAGTTGAGCAACATCTCAAACAACCAATTCCGACGAATCGTCTATTAAACGTCAATATTCCTGATCGTCGCTATGCCGATCTAGCCGGTACTCAAGTGACGCGTTTAGGTGCTCGTCATCACGCCGAAGATATGATCAAGCAGAAAGATCCGCGTGGACATGATATTTATTGGCTTGGGCCTCCAGGTAAAGAGCAAGATGCAGGAGAAGGGACGGATTTTTATGCGATAGAACAGGGTTTTGTGTCTATCACTCCGCTCCAAGTTGATTTGACGGCTCATGAGTCAATCGGCGCAATGTCTCAATGGTTAAAGGGTAGTAAATAATGGTCAATCCACATGCCGACAAATTAATGCAGTTTCTTGTCGCGAGTGGCATTCAAAATCAAGCGGTATTGGAAGCAATTCATCGCTTACCGCGAGAGAGCTTTGTTTCTGCAGCAATGCAACATCAAGCGTACGATAATAATGCGCTGCCAATTGGCCATGGACAAACGATCTCTCAGCCATATATTGTGGCGAAAATGACGGAAATGCTCGAACTAAAACGCGGTAGCAAAGTTCTAGAAGTAGGCACTGGTTCGGGTTTTCAAACCGCAGTTCTCGCTCAGTTGGTGGATCACGTTTACTCAATTGAGCGTATAAAGGCGTTGCAATGGGATGCCAAGCGTCGCTTAAAACAGCTTGATATCTATAACGTTTCAACCAAACATGGTGATGGCTGGCAAGGTTGGGCGGCTAAAGCGCCGTTTGATGCGATCATCGTGACCGCTGCTGCCGAGAGTGTTCCAAATGGTTTACTGGAACAGCTTAGTGACGGTGGCATTATGGTGATTCCAGTTGGTGTGGATGAACAGCAATTGCTAAAAATTACCCGAAAGGGACAAGAATATCTGTCAGAGATGATAGAAATGGTACGTTTTGTTCCACTGGTTGCAGGTGATCTCGCTTAATCATGCTTTCTAAGTCTAATTCATTATTGACGCTGGTTTTAAGTTGCACTCTCGTTGGGTGTGCTCCTCATTCCCCCGCACCAGTATCAAGTATAAATAAAGATTATGACTCAATTTCTCGCGGCAGTTATCGCGGCAGTTACTATCAAGTTGAAAAGGGCGATACTCTCTATTTTATATCTTATGTCACAGACAAAGATGTAAAGGAGATTATTCGTTACAACAAATTGCAACCTCCGTACACTATTTACCCTGGCCAAAAGCTGAAGTTGTGGCAGCCTGCCTATCAGGCTCCAGCGTATGCTGGGACTGGCGCAGGAGTTGCGTCAACTAAAGCGGCGGCAGCCTCTTCGACTGTTGCTGCCGCAAAAGCGAGCAGTTCGAGTAAAAACTCGAATCAACAAGTTAGAAAACAAAGCACAAACAATACTAAACCAGTAGCGCATAAAACTGCTACAAAAGGGGTTGATCAATCTAAACCAAAGGAGTATGTTGGCACTAACGGTAAACAAAATGTTAACAAAAAAGTCAATAACACGACATCTAGTAACGTTAAGGTTACCAAGTGGTTATGGCCAACTAAAGGGAGAGTGATTAAAAACTTTTCGGCGGGAGACCAAGGAAATAAAGGGATTGATATAGCAGGTCAACGCGGTCAATCAATAGTATCCACAGCTGCCGGCACCGTCGTTTATTCAGGAAATGCACTAAGAGGTTATGGAAACCTCGTGATAATAAAACATAACGATAAATTTTTGAGCGCGTATGCTCACAACGACCAGTTGCTAGTAAAAGAAGGTCAAAGTGTTAAATCAGGCCAAAAAATTGCAACTATGGGTAGTTCAGGAACCAACAGTGTTCGCTTGCACTTTGAAATTCGCTATGAAGGTAAGTCGGTCAATCCGAAGCGTTACTTGCCGTAGACGTTACTTATCAATAATTTGCTAGAAGAGATCCATCAAGGACATTAGATGTATTCAATGTCTTGCTAGCTCGCCAGGGGGAGGCGCTATGAGTATCAGCAACACAGCAGCAAAAGTCGAAGAGTTTGATATCGAAAACATGGAAGGTTTTGATGTCGAGGAACAACTCAGCGGAAAATCATCATCTACAGAAACTGTTAAAGAAGAATTCGAGGTTTCAACCAAAAACCTTGATGCAACCCAACTCTATTTAGGAGAAATTGGTTTTTCTCCACTCCTAACTGCAGAAGAAGAAGTACTCTACGCTCGACGTGCATTGCGAGGCGATGAAGCGGCACGTAAGCGCATGATTGAGAGTAACTTGCGTTTAGTTGTGAAAATTTCTCGACGTTATAGCAACCGTGGTTTAGCACTGCTCGATTTAATTGAAGAAGGTAATCTTGGTTTGATTCGTGCGGTAGAGAAGTTCGACCCTGAAAGAGGCTTCCGTTTTTCTACTTACGCTACATGGTGGATTCGTCAAACTATTGAACGTGCGCTAATGAATCAGACTCGTACGATTCGCCTACCTATTCATGTGGTGAAAGAGTTAAACATTTACTTGCGTACTGCGCGTGAACTGTCGCAAAAGCTTGATCATGAGCCAACGGCTGAAGAGATCGCTACTCAATTGGATAAGCCAGTAGAAGATGTGAGCAAAATGCTACGTCTTAATGAGCGCATTAGCTCGGTAGATACACCAATCGGTGGTGATGGTGAAAAAGCGCTGCTTGATATCATCCCTGATGTGAATCACTCAGATCCTGAAGTGTCGACGCAAGATGATGACATTAAAGATTCGTTGATAGGCTGGTTAGATGAGTTAAACCCTAAGCAGAAAGAAGTTTTGGCGCGCCGTTTTGGATTGCTAGGGTACGAGCCTTCAACACTGGAAGAAGTCGGTCGTGAAATTAATCTTACTCGCGAGCGAGTTCGCCAAATTCAGGTAGAAGGTCTACGTCGACTACGTGAGATTCTAGTTAAGCAAGGCCTTAGCATGGAAAACCTATTTAGCATCGAAGATGACTAATAAGGTGACGAAAATTTGTTGTAGAAACGCCTTGGTTTTCCAAGGCGTTTTGTTTCGGGCGTAGATGAAAAGTACTTAGCTAACTTTCTTTATTTTGGGAAAGACTTTAACCAGTTTTATTTTGTTTTCTTCTAGCTCTACGATTTCCATTGGGTGACCGCACACTTGAACGCTAAGGTGACTTTCGGGAATATCTTCTAAATGTTCCAATAACAAGCCATTGAGTGTTCTCGGGCCATCGGTAGGCAGTTTCCACTTTAAACCTTTATTGATATCGCGAATATTGGCGCTGCCTTCAATTAAAAAACTGCCGTCACTTTGCGGCACAATTTCTTCTGACAGGCTTGGGGATATAGATGTGGTAAATTCACCGACAATTTCTTCTAAAATATCTTCCAGAGTAATCAAGCCAACAATATCGCCGTATTCGTCGACGATTAAACCGATACGTTGCTTTTTACGTTGAAATTTTAGTAGCTGCACATTAAGTGGTGTACCTTCTGGAATAAAGTAAACCTCATCAGCCGCACGTAATAATCGTTCTTTCGTGAACTCATTTTTCTCTAGCATCAAACGAGAAGCTTCGCGTAGGCGTAGCATGCCAACCACTTCATCGATTTGATCGCGATAAAGCACTATACGGCCATGAGGAGAATGAGTAACTTGGCGAATGATGGACTTCCAGTCATCATTGATATTGATGCCGGTGATTTCGTTACGTGGCACCATAATGTCATTGACGGTGACGTTTTCTAAATCGAGTATCGAAACCAACATATCTTGGTGACGACGTGGAATAAGGCTACCCGCTTCATTGACGACAGTGCGCAACTCTTCCGAGCTCAGATGGTCTTCCTCTTCGTGTTTAGTCTTAACCCCGAGTAAACGAATAAAACCGTTGGTAATAAAGTTCACCAACATTACCAGTGGTGAAAGTAGCTTCATTAATATAGAGAGAAGAATACTGCTGGCATAAGAGACTCGCTCTGGATAGAGCGCGGCGATGGTTTTTGGGGTGACTTCAGCAAAGACTAGTATCACCAAGGTGAGAACACCAGTGGCAATAGCCACACCAATATCCCCGTATAAACGCATACCGAGAATCGTTGCGATGGCCGAAGCCAGAATATTAACTAAGTTGTTGCCGATGAGGATCAGACCAATCAGTCTATCTGGGCGGTCGAGTAGTTTTTCTACTCGCTTAGCGCCTTTATGGCCACTATTGGATAGGTGTTTTAAGCGATAGCGGTTCAGAGCCATCATCCCTGTTTCTGAGCCTGAAAAATAACCTGAAATGACAATCAGACACGCGAGTAGCGCAAACAAGATACCCGTTGATATGTCGTCCAAAACTTACCTGTTGGTTGTGATATTTAGCTTAATTTATGACCTAACTGAATGAGTAAGTCAATGGTGAAAGTCCCGATTTCTTAGCTACAAAAAAAGGTGCAAATTGCACCTTTTCTATTTGATTGACTCAATACTCGCTCAGTCCGCATTGAGACGATGAATGATAGCCGTTAGTTAAGAATAATCTCGCGCACAAAGCGGCTACCGAAATAGGCGAGGGTGAGTAGTGTTGCGCCAGCAATAGCAAACCAAGTCACTTTTTTACCACGCCAACCTTTTTGGTAATGACCCCAAATCAATATCGAATAAATGATCCACGCAATAAAAGAGAGAATCCCTTTGTGAGCCTTACCTTGGGCAAACATATCGTGCACAAAGGTAAAACCGGTAATCAATGTGGCGGTTAGCAGTGCGGTACCAATCAAAATGATCTTAAACAGTTGACGTTCAATCAGCATCAGTGGTGGCACGTTAGGATTAATCACTAACGCTTTTTTTGCTTTAAGGCGATTGTCTAACCAAGCCAATTGCAGCGCATAGAGCGCGCCAATGGTTAGGGTAGAGTAGGAGAACAGTGCCAACGAAATGTGAATCAGTAGTTTTGGATCATTTTCAAAATGGGTGATGTAACTGCTTGGTAGTAGGTTTGCCGCCAACAAGTTAATGGCTGCAAAACTGTAAACCACAGGCAGAATAAACCACAAGCGAGCTTTAAACATCGCAGTGCTCATCACTAGCGAAATAATGAAGCTAATTAATGAGGCGACGTTGAGAATACTGAGGTTTTGCCCGGCACCAGAAAAAATAAGATCGCTCAATGACCAAGCGTGAAACAGCAACGCTAGGACGGCACTAACCAAAACGGTTTTTGCTCGAATGCCGGTTTGATGAACCAGACCAGGGATGATGGTGGCAATCGCTAGGATATAAAGGATTGCTGCGCTTACTGCGACTAAGTTGTCCATTACTCTCGATTAAGCTGGTGGATTTTTAACAAATTATACCTTGCTACGCACTTTTGGGCTATGGGGGATAGGCAAGGAATTGTGCAAGATGAGATATCTAATTCCAATCGACTAGTGCCAAGCAAGGGTTGGCTAAGGTATACTCAAGGGAATTGATCGCCGAATTTAGCGAAGAGAACAAGATGTTTGAGAATTTAACGGATCGCTTGTCCCGTACCCTGAAAAACATCAGCGGTAAAGGACGTCTTACAGAAGACAATATCAAAGAGACTTTGCGTGAAGTGCGCATGGCACTATTGGAAGCCGACGTGGCTTTGCCAGTAGTCCGTGAGTTTATTAATCGCGTTAAAGAGAGTGCAGTTGGTGTCGAGGTATCTAAATCTCTGACTCCAGGCCAAGAGTTTATTAAAATCGTTCAAGCTGAGCTTGAAGCGGTTATGGGTGAGTCGAACGAGGCATTAAACCTTGCCGCTCAGCCGCCAGCAGTCATTTTGATGGCCGGTTTACAAGGTGCGGGTAAAACCACATCGGTAGGTAAGCTATCTAAACTATTAAAAGAGCGTGATAAGAAGAAAGTTCTGGTTGTATCTGCCGACGTATACCGTCCTGCAGCGATCAAGCAGCTAGAAACTCTAGCGACCGATATCGGTGTTGATTTCTTCCCTTCATCTCCAGATCAAAAGCCAATCGATATTGCTAATGCAGCTATCGATCATGCGAAGAAGAAATTCTACGATGTATTGGTAGTCGATACCGCAGGTCGTCTTGCGGTTGATGAGCAGATGATGGCAGAGATTAAAGATCTGCACGCTGCAATTACCCCAGTAGAGACCCTGTTTGTGGTTGATGCCATGACAGGTCAAGATGCGGCGAACACGGCGAAAGCGTTTGGTGATGCACTGCCGTTAACCGGTGTAATTCTGACGAAAGTTGATGGTGATGCACGTGGTGGTGCAGCGCTGTCAGTGCGTCATATTACCGGCAAGCCAATCAAGTTCTTGGGTGTTGGTGAGAAGACCGATGCGCTAGAACCATTCCACCCAGACCGTGTGGCATCACGCATTCTTGGTATGGGTGATGTGCTGTCGCTGATTGAAGATCTACAACGCAACGTAGACCATGAAAAAGCAGAAAAACTAGCGAAAAAGTTCAAAGAGAAGAAAGGTTTCGATTTAGAAGACTTCCGTGAACAGCTGGGGCAAATGCAAAACATGGGCGGCATGATGGGTATGCTAGATAAACTACCAGGTATGTCTCAGCTACCAGCCGACGTAAAAGACAAAGTGGACGACAAGATGTTCAAGCAGATGGAAGCGATCATCAATTCCATGACCATGAAAGAGCGTCAACGTCCTGAACTCATAAAAGGTTCACGTAAAAAACGTATTGCCGCTGGTTCTGGTGTGCAAGTACAAGATGTGAATCGTCTACTTAAACAGTTCACTCAGATGCAGAAGATGATGAAGAAGATGCAGAAGGGTGGAATGAAAGGCATGATGCGCAACATGCAAGGCATGATGGGCGGCATGGGCGGTGGTTTCAATCCATTCGGCCGATAAGCCTTTTAAGTCGACAGAAGTTTCAAGGTGTTAGCTATATCACATACTTATTTGCCAATTTGTGGTGGTGAAAAAATAGCTAAAGACCTTGCATTGCTCCGGAATAAGAGTAAAATTCCGGAGCTTTATTTTGGCACGGACCCCAAACTGTTTACTGATTTGAACGGTTATTGGGGTTAATTTTATTTTTGAGAAAGCAAAGAGGACGACATGGTAACCATTCGTTTGGCACGTCACGGCGCTAAAAAGCGTCCATTTTATCAAATCGTAGTTGCGGACAGCCGTAACGTATCAACTGGCCGTTTCATCGAGAAAGTTGGTTTCTTTAACCCAACTGCTCAAGGTCAAGAAGAAGGTCTACGTCTAGACCTAGACCGCGTTAACCACTGGGTTGGTCAAGGCGCGTCTCTATCTGACCGCGTTGCTAAGCTAGTTAAAGACGCTCAAAAAGCGGCTTAATTCTTTACCAAGAAGAAGAAATTAGCTTATGTCGATGAAAGGTAAAGAAACAATGAGCGATGACAAGATTGTTGTAGGCAAGTTTGGTGCTACTTACGGCATTCGTGGTTGGCTTAAAGTTTTTTCCTACACAGACAATGCTGAAAACATCTTTGATTACAGCCCTTGGTTTTTAAACCAAAAAGGCGAGTGGGTTGAGTACAAAGTTGAAAGCTGGAAACGTCATGGTCAAGGCTATGTATGTAAGCTAGCGGGTTTGGATGTGCGCGAAGAAGCGCAACTTCTAACGAACTTTGAAATTGCTATCGACCCTGCGGTACTACCAGAATTGTCATCAGAAGAATTCTATTGGCGTGAATTGTTTGGTATGCAAGTAGTAACCACTAAAGGTTACGACCTAGGTGTTGTTTCTGACATCCTAGAAACTGGCTCAAACGATGTTTTGGTTGTTAAAGCAAATCTAAAAGATGCTTTCGGGCAAAAGGAACGACTAATTCCGTTCCTTACAGAGCAAGTGATCATCAAAGTTGATCGCGAAGCTCAACGGATCGAAGTTGACTGGGATCCTGGATTCTAATCACCCCAATTACAGAGCGAGATAAACATGTGGGTTGGCGTTATTAGCCTTTTTCCTGAAATGTTCCGTTCTGTTACTGATTTTGGGGTAACAGGTCAAGCGGTTAAAAAAGGTCTTTTGTCGATTGAGACATGGAATCCTCGAGATTTCACTCATGACAAACATCGCACTGTTGATGATAGACCTTACGGTGGTGGTCCTGGCATGTTGATGATGGTGCAGCCTTTGCGCGATGCCATTCATACGGCCAAACAGGCATCACCGGGTAAGACGAAAGTCATTTACCTATCACCTCAAGGTCGTAAGCTCGACCAACAAGGGGTTGAAGAGCTGGCAACAAACGAGAACTTGCTTCTTATTTGTGGTCGCTATGAAGGGGTAGATGAGCGCATCATTCAATCCGAAGTTGACGAAGAATGGTCAATTGGTGATTTTGTGATGACGGGGGGAGAAATCCCAGCCATGACGTTAATTGACTCAGTCTCAAGGTTTATTCCTGGAGTGCTTGGAGACTTTGCGTCAGCAGAAGAAGATTCTTTTGCGAATGGCTTGTTAGATTGCCCTCACTATACGCGCCCTGAAGTGTTGGATGGCAAAGAAGTACCAGCGGTACTGATGTCAGGCAATCATAAGGACATTCGTCGCTGGCGATTACAACAATCGCTGGGCCGTACTTGGCTGAGAAGACCAGAGCTTCTGGAAAACCTAGCTCTGACTGACGAACAGGAACAATTACTGGCTGAGTTCATTAAAGAACATCAAGCTTAGTAACCTAATTTATTTAGTATCAGTTTATTCTAGAATTTATTAAAATGAGTAACATCATCAAGGCTCTTGAAGAAGAGCAAATGAAATCAGGCCTACCTAAATTTGCACCAGGTGACACTGTTGTAGTTCAAGTTAAGGTAAAAGAAGGTGAACGTGAGCGTCTACAGGCTTTTGAAGGCGTTGTAATCGCAATCCGTAACCGTGGTCTACACTCAGCATTCACTGTACGTAAGATCTCTAACGGTGAAGGTGTTGAGCGTACGTTCCAAACACATTCTCCTATCGTTGATAGCATTGAAGTTAAACGCCGCGGTGCAGTACGTCGTGCCAAACTGTACTACCTACGTGAGCGTTCTGGTAAGTCAGCTCGTATCAAAGAGAAACTTGCTAAGAAGTAATGCTATAACTAGCGTTCTCATAGTATTAGCGGAGGCCATTTGGTCTCCGCTTTTTTATTTGGGCTTATAACGGGTTATTTTCCTTTCTAGCGTCGTTATCGGTGCTCATTTACTCACGTAAACTCCGCTCCACTGCCTAGCTAGAACTGAAAATCCTGCCGTTCTAAGCTCAAAATATCGTTTGAAAATTATTCTCAAATCTTATCTCTACATTCTCATTTCAGCTCTGATTTTATCGAAGCGTTCGATTCATAATACTGATCTTCCGACCAGCCATCGCTATCGGACATATCCGGTGCACCAGCAATGCTGTTTTCTTCGTCTGCCCATTCGCCAAAATCAATCATTTGGCACTTTTTGCTACAGAATGGACGGAAAGGGCTTTGCTCACCCCAAATAACTTCGGTGCCACATTGCGGGCAGGCGACTTTGGTAATCTTGCTCATAACACAGTAATTAGTTTAATAAGTTAAATGCAGTATAACGGTTCAATGGTGAATTAGCAGCAAACCGCCAATTCAAATTGGATATCGCCTGTATAGGCTTGGCCAGTTTTGAATTCGATAAATTTAATCGCGAAGCGATTTTTGTGACCAGAAATCATTGGAAACACGCTGTAGTGCATCGGAATGTTTAGCCTCAGGATGTTCGCTTCTTCGGCATCACTTTGATAGAAGGCGTTATGCGCAACGATTATTTGAGAGTAACCGGTTTCGCGGGTTAAACGTAGCCATAACCTGAGAGCATTGGATAGTGAGCTTAATGACTCCATCCAACCGCGTGCATCTTGCTGCTTTTGTTTACAGGGTAAATGCAACCAATGGTGAAGGGCCGGTAAATCGAAGCAGCATGCGCCACCTGGCAAGTTAAATCGCTGACGAATAGTGCTAAGAAAACGATCTTCTTTAAGGCTTTGGCCAAAGCGTTCCGCGTTCATCAATTCACTATGGGCTTGGTCTACTTCTTGCAAAATTTTGCGCAGCATCTCTTGGTCAACCCCTTCGACATTCAGCCAATTACGGTAGGTGAGGCGCTGTTTTTCGATGTCTTTTGCCAATTCACTTTTTAGCTGGATCTGTTCAAAGATTTCCAATAAATCGAACAGAGCACGAAAAAAGTTCAAGTGTTGCAAATCGTCGCTGAATCGTGATGACACATCCAATTGATGCAACAACGCCTCTACACGGAGATAGATGCGAGTTTTCTCATTTAAAGGATGTTCAAAGTACTGTGTGGTCATCGCGATATAGCCTTGGCAGTTAGACGTCCTATTCTCACTGATTTGCCATGCTCATTTCTAGGTACTTTTTATGTAATTTTGCGACTTGGGGCAAAAGTTGTTGGTTTTGTGAACTGTTCGTGATCACGTCATCAGCAATTGCTAGTCGTTCTGCGCGGCTGGCTTGTGAACGTAAAATCGATTCTGCTTGTTCACGAGAGACGCCATCGCGATTAACCGTGCGCTGAATTTGCATTTCTTCGTCAACATCGACCACTAAAATATGGTCAGCCAATTGTTGTAGATTATTTTCAACCATCAACGGGATGACTAGCAAAGCGTAGTCCGACTGAACTTGCTGCAACTGAATTTGCATCGACTCTCGAATCATTGGATGTAAAAGAGAGTCTAGCCATTGCTTTTCTTTGATATCGGTAAAAATAATTTCTCGTAGAGCGGCGCGATTCAGCGTGCCATCATCCCAGAGAATATTTTTACCATAACGGGCGCAGATGGCTTGCAACCCTGCGCTACCCGGTTCAACGACCTCTCGAGCCACAATGTCGGCATCGACAATGTCGATCGTATATTGGTCACGAAACAGATTCGCAACGGTAGTTTTGCCGCTGGCAATACCACCAGTGAGTCCGATGACTAAAGTCATACTAAGCCCCTAGAAGAAATTGATAGTAGTGAGTGAGAATTTGCTCGCCCCATAGCGCCGCAACCCAACCTGCAATTGCAAGATAAGGACCAAAAGGGAAGGCCATTTCAATGCCTTTCTTTTGCATTCTCAACTGAATAATACCAAAAACTAATCCAACTAAAGAGGAGAGTAAAATAATCATGGGCAAATATTGCCAGCCTAACCAAGCCCCAAGCGCTGCAAGGAGTTTGAAATCACCATAGCCCATGCCTTCTTTACCTGTGAGTAATTTGAATGCCCAATAGACACTCCACAAACATAAATAACCAGCAATGGCGCCGATGATTGAGTCTTGTAGGCTAACAGGGCTAATTTGCAATAGAGCTAAACTGATGCCGCCCCACATTAAAGGTAGGGTTAACTGATCTGGCAGCAGCATGGTATCAAGATCAATAAAGGTGGCTGTGACCAGAACAAAAGTAAAAAATAGTAGTGCGATCGCAAAGTAGCTAAAGCCATATTGCAGCGCGACTAGCAAGCAAAGACTGGCCGTTAAGGTTTCAACAAGTGGGTAACGAACACTGATCTTAGTGTGGCACTGGTGGCATTTGCCTTTTAGCATTAGCCAGCTAATCACGGGGATATTATCAATAGCTCGCAATTGATGATTGCAACTTGGGCAAGCAGAGCGTGGTACGCTCAGGTTATAGACACCACTCTCGACACTCAGATTGGCCTCAGGAAAGCTTTCTTGGCACTCTTTACGCCATTCACGTTCCATCATGATCGGTAAGCGATGGATGACAACATTGAGAAAACTACCGACGATCAAACCGAAAACCGTGGCTAATAATGGAAATAGCCACGGGTAAAGCGTAAAAACAGCCATATACAACTCAATTGCTTTATGAAGAAGAGGGAAATTGTAAACGGCTATCTTAGCCTATAACACTCATCAAGTTAAAGATTGGTAAATAGATCGCAACTACTAGGCTACCGACTACCAAACTTAAGAATACGATGATCATAGGCTCAAGAATTTTACCTAAATTATCGACGGTATCATCAATCTCAATTTCATAAATGGTGGCGACTTTATTGAGCATCTCATCTAAGCGGCCAGACTCTTCACCGATCATCACCATTTGTAGTGTCATTTCAGGAAAGACATTACTGTGGCGCATCGCCAAATACAAAGGCATACCAGCTGCTGTGTCTTGGTGTACCGTTTCCAGTGCCGTTTGATAGTGCAATTGGTTTGCAGTGCGAGCAGAGGTCTTTAAACAAGATAGAATCGGAATACCTGCCCCAAAACTGGTCGCGAGCGTCCGGCTAAACTTCGCGATGGCGGCTTTTGATATTACGGTGCCAATAACGGGAATTCGTAGGCTTAGTCGACTCAATGCCAATCTAAATCTATAAGAGCGTTTACTGAGTATTTTTACAACGATGACCGTGGTAGCAATAAGACTGAACAGAAACAGACTGTAGTCTTGGGTGAAATCGGAGACTTTAAGTACTTGTTGAGTAAACCAAGGTAACTCTGAACCGAAGCCAACAAACATATCTTCAAATTGGGGGATTACCATGGTGAGCATCAAATAGCTTACCACCAAGGCAACCAACATAACCATGCTTGGGTAGATCATTGCTTTGACCACTTTAGCCCTTAGTTGCTCGGACTTTTCTCGATAAGTTGCAATACGTTTAAATACTTCGCCAAGGTTACCGGATGCTTCGCCTGAAGCGACGAGGTCGATATACAATGCATCAAAATGAGGGCTAACTTTTAAGGATGTAGATAGGGGTGTACCTGATTCAATGCTTTTACAGATCGAGAGCAGTAACGATTTCATTTCTGCTTTTTGATGGTTATCCGCCACTAACTTAAATGCCTGAATGATCGGAATACCGGTATTGATCATGGTTGAAAGCTGACGCGTCAGTAAGGTGATGTCTTTCCCTTTGATCTTTTCAAAATGCTTACGGAAAAATGAAACGTTGCGTGGTACAAGGCTCTTCACTCGCACTTTTTGCTGTTTGAGTTTGTCACGTACTTCGGATTCGGTCAGTGCCAAAATATAGCCAGAGGCAGGTTTACCTGCACTGTTAACTCCGCGCCAGCGGTAGTTTTTTAATTCAATTGGGCGCTTCATTTACCTCTCCTAAGCGAAAAATAGCACGCGTCGTAGCTCTTCAATACTGGTCAAGCCTTGAACCAAATTCTCGATGCCGGACATTTGTAGGGTGGACATGCCTTGTTTAATTGCAAGGGCTTCAATATCAACCGCGCTCTTACTCTCCAAAATCGCTTTTTTTAGGGCATGGTTAATGTCCATGACTTCAAATAAACCTAATCGTCCCGAGTAGCCGCTGTTACAGTGATCGCATCCCGCTTTATTGTTGCGATAAATAATTTGTTCAGGTTCAAGGCCTAGCTGAGAGCTTAATGCGATATCGAGTTTGACGGGTTGCTTGCAGTGTTTGCATAAGCGGCGCACCAGTCGCTGCGCGATAACGAGTGTGAGCGACGATGCGATGTTATAGGGTTGAATGCCCATATTCTGCAGACGCACTAAGGTCTCTGCCGCTGAGTTGGTATGTAATGTAGAGAGCACCAAGTGGCCGGTTTGCGACGCTTTAATCGCAATTTCTGCAGTTTCTAAGTCGCGAATTTCCCCAACCATGACAATATCTGGGTCTTGACGTAGAAATGAGCGCAGTGCGGCGGCAAAGTCAAAACCAATTTGTGGTTGGACTTGTACTTGGTTAATGCCGGGTAAGTTGATTTCAACCGGATCTTCCGCGGTTGCAATATTAACTTGCGGCGTGTTAAGAATATTTAAGCCGGTATACAGCGACACGGTTTTACCACTTCCGGTTGGGCCGGTCATGAGGATCAAGCCTTGTGGCTTTTTAAGTGCTTTTAGATAGAGCTGTTTTTGTAGCTCGCTATAACCGAGTTTATCGATATCAAGTTGTGAAGCACTGCTGTCTAATAGACGCAGTACCACTTTTTCTCCCCATAACGTTGGCAGGGTAGATACGCGCATATCGATAGCAATTTGCTCGCTGAGTCTTAATTTTGTGCGACCATCTTGGGGTAAGCGGCGCTCAGCGATATCCAAATTAGAGAGAATTTTTACCCGCGTAGACAAACGTCGTCCAAGCTGAACAGGTGGTTGGTGTGTTTCAAGTAAAATACCATCGCAGCGCAGGCGAATGCGGTAGTCATGTTCATAAGGTTCAAAGTGAATATCTGACGCGCCTTTACGTACTGCCTCTAAGAGTACTTGGTGGATATAACGGCTAACCGGCGCTTCATCTTGGCTTAAGTCTTCAAGACTGCCTAGCTCATCGTCAGTAAGATTAACTAAGCTTTCGAGTTCAGTAGAGTTGATCTCTTTTTTGTTAGAGCCTTTGGCACCAATATTACGCCCGTAAAGGGTATTGATCGCTTTTCGTATTGCTCCTAGATCGGCAATAACAAGCTCAATTGGTACGCCAGTCGCGAAGCGAAACTCCTCAATCACCTCTTCTTCGGTGGGGTCGCTGACCGCCAACACTAATGCGTGGCTATTGCGTTCAACGGGAATGGTTTGAAATTTTTGTATCAGTGAGCTTAAGCCCAGTTCATTACAGAGCTTTTCATACTCATAATCATTAATCTGAACTAGAGCTGAAATACTCGGCTGGTTAATTGGGCAAAGTCGGCGCTGCTAATGGGGCAAAGATATCATCTGGGCTGATATCTGGGCTGTCTGTCAATGCAGAAAAGCGGTGAGCGAGATTTTCATCTAACTCACCACTGTTTAATAAAATATTAATCAGTGAATTATTCACGATTAGTCAGGACAGTATTCTGTTTGGTCTTTTGAGCCGTCGTTACAAGTGGCAACCAAGTTAAACCCTGATCACTATATGTAGAAGTCAGAATGTACTTTTCACCAGCCGCAATTGGACCTTTACCACCCGTGCCAGCAACCGCTTCTACAGCAACGCCAGCGGATGCCGCTTTGCTGTTACGATAATATTGTTTAGCGCAATAGAAGGAACACTTGAACCAGCTTTAGTAACACAGTTACCCATAAAATCAGTTACATTTCCGGCTTCTTCATGTGCGCATAATTCAACCGCCAACTTTACTGAAGACGCCACTTTAGAAACTCCGCTAGAGTCGCTTTTTTGGTGTAATTTTGATAAGCAGGTACGGCAAAGGCAGTCAAAATACCAATAATCGCCACTACAATCATCAATTCAATAAGGGTAAAACCACGCTGTACTTTTTTAGAGTAGTTATGCATAACAATCTCCGAGATTTGTTAATAAATTCGGGCTGATCATGGGGCGGGATGGGGAATGAAAGAATGTTGCTCAGTATTTATTCCGAGCCGCTAATAAAATAAAACTTTGGGTTTACAGGCTGTTACTTAAAATTTCGAGGCGGATCGCTGTTGCTAATGCGAAAGTTAAGAAAAGCCGCACTTAAAGTGCGGCTTTTGAATTAGAGCAATTTTTTCAAACGATAGAGCTCTTCTAGTGCTTGACGCGGTGTAAGGTCATCAGGGTCGATATTAGCCAGAGCTTCTTCCACTTCACTTGGCTCAGGAATCAGGCTGAGCTGATTAGCAATATCGACAGCACTACTGCGTGGCGCAGTGACATCGGTGGCATGACTAAGCAGCTCAAGTTGTGACAGCTTCGCACGCGCTTGCTTGATTACCGCTTTTGGCACACCTGCAAGTCCAGCAACGGCCAAACCATAAGACTTACTTGCTGCGCCTTCTTGTACGGCATGCATAAAGGCAATGCTGTCACCATGTTCAACCGCATCGAGGTGCACGTTCGCTAGATGGGCAATTTGGTTTGGCAGCTCAGTCAGCTCAAAGTAGTGCGTTGCAAATAGGGTTAATGCACCAATTTGCTTGGCTAGCCATTCGGCACTCGCCCAAGCAAGAGAAAGACCATCATAAGTGCTGGTACCACGACCAATCTCATCCATCAAAACTAGGCTGCGCTCGGTAGCATTGTGCAAAATGTTCGCAGTTTCGGTCATTTCTACCATAAAGGTTGAGCGACCGGAGGCGAGATCATCCGAGGCACCAATACGAGTAAAGATGCGATCAATAGAACCAATTTGTGCCGATTCTGCGGGTACGTAAGAGCCAATATGCGCCATTAAAGCAATCAACGCCGTTTGACGCATATAGGTTGATTTACCACCCATGTTCGGGCCGGTAATGATCAACATCTTACGCTGAGCGTTCAGCTCAATTGGGTTGGCAATAAATGGTTCATTCATTACTTGCTCAACCACCGGGTGACGACCGGCCTTAATCGTAATACCCGGATTTTGGCTCAGGGTTGGGCGGCAGTAATCGAGGTTATCGGCACGTTCTGCGAGGTTTTGCAATACATCTAATTGCGATACCGCAGAGGCGAGATTTTGCATTTGCTCTAAATGAGGAAGTAGTAAATCAAATAGCTCTTCCCATAGTTTTTTCTCGACTGATAGCGCCTTTGATTTGGAGTTAAGTACTTTGTCTTCGTGCTCTTTCAGCTCAGGAATAATGTAACGTTCCGCATTTTTCAGCGTTTGGCGTCGCACATAATGGGCCGGTACGAGGTGGCTTTGACCACGGCTCACCTGAATATAGAAACCGTGAACTGCGTTATAACCCACTTTTAGAGTGTCGATATCGTGACGTTCACGCTCTTCTCGTTCTAATTTTTCAAGGTACTCTGTCGCACCATCAGCCAGATCTCGCCATTCATCAAGTTCGGCGTTATAGCCGGAGGCAATCACACCGCCTTCACGGATGACTACCGGTGGATTTTCTTTGATCGCTCGTTCAAGCAGATCGCACACCTCATCCATTGGCGCTGCATATTGAGCTAATTTAGCTAAGTATGGATGGTTGAGTGATGCCAATACACTCGCTAAGTCAGGCAGTTGCTGCATCGCATGGCGCAAACGAGCCAAATCGCGTGGGCGAGCAGAGCGCAGTGCTAGACGAGCTAAGATACGCTCGATATCGCCAATCTGTTTTAATACCGGCTGTAAATCGCAAAATAGGCTCAGATCTTTAATGTCTGTGATGGCATCCAAGCGTTGATTGAGGGTATCAATGCAGCGCATCGGTTGATGTAACCAGCGTTTGAGCATGCGGCTACCCATTGGTGTCGCCGTTTTATCGAGTACTTCTGCCAGCGTATTGTCCAGACCGCCGCTAAGGTTTTGCGTGATTTCAAGGTTACGGCGCGTAGCGGCATCCAAAATGACCGAGTGGTCTTGGCGATCAAACGTCAGCGAGCGAATGTGTGGTAGGGCAGTACGTTGAGTGTCTTTGACGTACTGAATCAAACAGCCAGCGGCACATAAACCTAGCTTGGCTTGTTCAACGCCAAAGCCCACCAGATCACGCGTACCAAATTGTTGATTGAGTTGCTGCTTGGCGGTATCAATTTCAAATTCCCATATCGGACGACGACGGTTACCGCTGCGTGATGACATCAAATGCACAGGTTCGAAGTCTTCGGGAAATAGCAGTTCACGTGGCGAGGTGCGTTGCAACTCTGCCGCCATGGCTTCTTCGGTTTCTGGTTCGGTCAACTGAAAGCGGCCAGAGGTAATATCAAGTGTGGCGTAGCCGAATTTACCGTTGTGGTGATAGATAGCCGCAATCAGGTTGTCCACTCGCTCTGAAAGAAGAGCCTCATCGGTGACTGTTCCAGGCGTTACAATACGCACCACTTTACGCTCGACAGGGCCTTTACTGGTCGCTGGGTCGCCTACTTGTTCGCAGATCGCAACAGATTCACCCAGTTGGACTAATTTCGCAAGGTAACCTTCGACCGCATGGTAAGGAACGCCCGCCATAGGAATAGGTTCACCAGCGGAAGAGCCACGCTTAGTTAATGAAATATCCAACAATTGAGAGGCTTTTTTGGCATCATCATAGAAAAGCTCATAAAAGTCTCCCATACGATAAAACAATAAAATGTCAGGATTTTCTGCCTTCAACTTTAAATATTGTTGCATCATAGGAGTGTGTGTTTGTTCGGCTTTCACGGCTAACTTCTTTCGTTTATAACAATTGCCGCTTAGGATACGTGAATCGTACTCGAGCGAAAAGCCACGTTGAGGATTTTGAATATGGAATCACATCAAAAATTGAGTGTTGAACTGGGTGAGTTGCTATTACTCAATAAACAGGTCTTAGTGACGGCGGAATCTTGCACTGGCGGTGGAGTTGCAACGGCAGTGACTGATATTGCAGGCAGCTCAGCTTGGTTTGACCGTGCCTTTGTGACCTACAGCAATCAAGCCAAAATGGACATGCTCGGCGTCAAATCGGACACGTTAGATTCTTATGGTGCAGTCAGTACCGAAACGGTCGCAGAAATGGCGCTTGGTGCACTAAAACATTCAACCGCAACCATAGCGGTGTCGATTAGCGGTATTGCTGGGCCAACCGGTGGCAGTGAACTAAAACCAGTTGGCACGGTTTGTTTTGGTTTTGCCAATCAAGCCGGTTGGTTAGAAGTGGATGCTCAATATTTTCAAGGTGATAGGGCAGCGGTGCGTGCTCAAGCTATCAACTACGCTATGGGCACCTTGTGTGATTATTTACGTCGAATTTGATAATGTAATTTAATGTGCTTTAAAAACAGCTCGATATCAGCACTCTAGAGATTGAGCACAAAAAAAATTCATCCAGGTATGGACACTGTATGAATCAACAGTATAATGACACGCATAAATGGTTCAGATGACACTGAACACGACGAATCGAATTTTGTATTCATCAGTAATGGTGGATAACTTGGAGAAAGTGATGGACGAGAACAAACAAAAAGCCCTCGCCGCTGCGCTAGGTCAGATTGAAAAGCAATTCGGTAAAGGCTCAATTATGCGCCTTGGCGATAACCGCACCATGGATGTAGAAACCATTTCAACAGGTTCACTTTCTCTAGATATCGCACTAGGTGCTGGTGGTCTACCAATGGGTCGTATCGTAGAAATCTACGGTCCAGAATCTTCAGGTAAGACAACGCTAACACTTGAGCTGATTGCTGCTGCGCAACGTGAAGGTAAAACTTGTGCCTTTATCGATGCAGAGCACGCACTTGACCCTATCTACGCAAAAAAATTGGGCGTAGATATCGATGCACTTTTGGTTTCTCAGCCAGATACAGGTGAGCAAGCGTTAGAAATCTGTGATGCACTAGCTCGCTCTGGTGCGATTGATGTTTTGGTGGTTGACTCAGTAGCAGCGCTAACACCGAAAGCTGAAATTGAAGGCGAAATGGGTGACAGCCACATGGGTCTGCAAGCTCGTATGCTTTCACAAGCGATGCGTAAGCTAACGGGTAACCTAAAACAGTCAAACTGTATGTGTATCTTCATTAACCAAATTCGTATGAAGATTGGTGTGATGTTTGGTAACCCAGAAACCACAACGGGTGGTAACGCACTGAAGTTCTACGCTTCTGTTCGTCTTGATATTCGTCGTACTGGTTCTATCAAAGAAGGCGACGAAGTAGTGGGTAACGAAACTCGCATCAAAGTGGTGAAGAACAAGATCGCAGCGCCATTTAAACAAGCAGACACGCAAATTCTTTACGGTCAGGGCTTTAACCGTGAAGGTGAGCTGATTGACCTAGGTGTTAAACACAAACTGGTGGAAAAAGCAGGTGCGTGGTACAGCTACAATGGCGACAAGATTGGCCAAGGTAAAGCGAACGCATGTAAGTTCTTAAAAGAGAACCCAGAAGCTGCGAAAACTATCGACACCAAACTGCGTGAAATGCTGCTAAGCCCAGCTCAACCTGAAGAGCCAGAAACGGGTGAAATGCCACAAGAAGAAGAGTTCTAACAAGCACTCTTGATTGAATAGCCTCGCTTATGCGGGGCTTTTTTATACCTATATTCTGACCTTTGAACGAACCTGTTAACGAACGTTAACCCCATTGTTTTGGATGGCTGAGAATCACAAATGCATTCAGTGAGAAGAATGAGGTTGAGTTTACTAAACATAGACTAATTAACTGTTTTGACAAAGATTGATTCGCTTTTATCGGTTTGAATAAAAATTAGCCGCTAAAAGGGGCGAAATAGGGTAATTCTCAAGCTAGCATCTAGCATGCGCTTATGTGTACAATACAGCAAAATTCTATCTCGACTATTTTCAGGAAGAGCTGCATGTACATGAGCACAGATGAGGTTCGTAACGCGTTCCTCAAGTTCTTTGAGAGCAAAGGACACCAAATCGTAGAAAGTTCATCGTTAGTACCGCATAACGACCCAACCCTGCTGTTCACTAACGCAGGTATGAACCAATTCAAGGATTGTTTCTTAGGTTTAGAAAAACGCGCCTACACACGAGCAACTACGGCCCAACGCTGTGTACGTGCTGGTGGTAAACACAATGACCTAGAAAACGTAGGTTTCACTGCTCGTCACCACACATTCTTCGAAATGCTAGGTAACTTCAGCTTTGGCGACTACTTCAAAGAAGACGCTATTGCTTACGCGTGGGAATTCTTAACTGAAACCCTACAACTACCTAAAGAGCGTCTATTGGTAACGGTTTACCAGACTGACGACGAAGCATTTGATATCTGGAATAAGAAAATTGGTATTCCAGCGGATCGCATCGTACGTATCGGCGACAAACCAGGCGGTAAAGCTTACGAGTCAGACAACTTCTGGCAAATGGGTGACACCGGCCCTTGTGGTCCATGTACTGAAATTTTCTACGATCACGGTGAGCATATCTGGGGTGGTCGTCCTGGTTCTCCTGAAGAAGATGGTGACCGTTTCATCGAGATCTGGAACAACGTATTTATGCAGTTCAACCGTCACGCAGATGGCACTATGGAACCTCTTCCAAAGCCATCTGTTGATACGGGTATGGGTATTGAGCGTATTTCTGCAATCATGCAGGGCGTGCACTCAAACTACGAAATCGACGTGTTCCAAACACTAATCAAAGCGGCGGCTGAAGTGACAGGTTGTGAAGACCTATCTAACCAGTCTCTACGTGTTATTGCCGACCACATCCGTTCATGTTCATTTCTGATCGTAGACGGTGTAATGCCTTCTAATGAAGGCCGTGGTTACGTGCTACGTCGTATCATTCGTCGTGCGGTACGTCACGGTAACAAAGTGGGCGCTCAAGGTGCATTCTTCCACAAGTTGGTGGGCGTGTTGGCAGAGATCATGGGTACTGCTGGCGAAGAACTAAAACGTCAACAAGCTGTAGTTGAGAAAGTTCTGCGCATTGAAGAAGAAAACTTCGGACGTACTCTTGAACGTGGCATGACAATTCTAAACGAAGCGTTAGATAACCTAGACGGTAAAGTACTAGACGGCGAAACCGTATTTAAACTTTACGACACTTACGGCTTCCCTGCTGACTTAACTAACGACGTAGCTCGTGAGCGTGACTTTGCGATCGACGAAGAAGGTTTTGAAAAAGCAATGGAAGAGCAGCGTCAACGAGCGCGTGAAGCGGGCCAATTCGGCACTGACTACAACGCTGCAATTAAAACTGACGCACAAACTGAGTTCTGCGGTTACGCAGGTACAGAAGGTTCAAGTGCAGTTGCTGCAATGTTTGTTGAAGGCAACGAAGTTGAATCACTGTCAGCGGGTGATAAGGCGATTCTTATCCTTGAAGAAACCCCATTCTATGCAGAATCAGGCGGTCAGTGTGGTGACGCTGGTGTGATCAAAACTGAATCAGGCCTATTCAAAGTAGAAGACACACAAAAACTGGGTAACGCAATTGCACACCACGGTGAGCTAGTTGAAGGTGTTATTGCTAAAGGCGACAAAGCACAAGCGCTAGTTGATGCTGTACGTCGCGCTGCAATTACATTGAACCACTCTGCAACGCACCTGTTACACGCAGCACTACGTAAAGTGCTTGGTGAGCACGTAACGCAGAAAGGCTCGCTAGTAAAAGCTGAAAACCTACGTTTTGACTTCTCTCACCTTGAAGGTGTGACAGCGGCTGAGCTAAAAGAAGTTGAACGTCTAGTGAACGCACAAATTCGTCGTAACCACAACATCGAAACAAATATCATGGATATTGAGTCTGCGAAGCAGAAAGGTGCAATGGCACTGTTCGGTGAGAAATACGATGATGAAGTTCGTGTACTTTCAATGGGTGATTTCTCTACTGAACTATGTGGCGGTATTCACGCATCTAACACGGGTGACATCGGTCTATTCAAGATCACCTCTGAAAGCGGTATCGCAGCAGGCATTCGTCGTATCGAAGCGGTAACGGGTGAAGCGGCACTAGATGCAATCGAAGCACAGCAAGACAAGTACGAAGCAAAATTGTCTGATGCAGCAGCGAAAGCAAAAGCACTTGAGAAAGAAATTCAGCAGTTGAAAGACAAACTGGCTTCTCAAGCAAGTGCGAGCTTAACTAGCCAAGTGAAAGAAATTGCTGGCGTGAAAGTACTCGTGGCTCAGCTAGATGGTGCAGACAACAAAGCGCTACGCGGTATGGTTGATGAACTGAAGAACCAACTAGGTAGCGGTATCATCATGCTAGGTAATGTAGCTGAAGGTAAAGTTGGCCTAATCGCTGGAGTGACTAAAGATCTGACCGGCAAAGTAAAAGCGGGTGAGCTAGTTAACATGGTGGCGCTACAAGTTGGCGGTAAAGGTGGTGGTCGTCCTGATATGGCTCAGGCAGGCGGTACTGATGCAGCAGCACTACCGAGCGCCTTAGAGTCAGTAGAAGCTTGGATTACTGAGCGCCTATAACACTCAACTGAACTAAAAAACGCTCAATCAATTATGGTTGAGCGTTGTTTTTTATAGACATCAGATATTGCTCTGCTGTTTGAATCTATGTTTTCCCGCTCGATAGATATATTGAGTGGCACAATGAGACTTGGTCTTGTAAAGGTTTAAGACTAAATGAAAAAGCCTCTAATCGTGCAGAAGTTTGGCGGTACATCGGTGGGTTCAATTGAACGAATTCATCAAGTGGCAAAACACATTATTGATGCAAAGAATGCTGGCAATCGCGTCGTGGTCGTCGTATCTGCGATGTCGGGTGAGACTAATCGCTTACTCGATCTTGCTCAGCAAATCGATAGTGTGCCTAATGCTCGTGAACTTGATGTGCTGCTAGCCTCGGGTGAACAGGCTTCAATGGCACTGCTGGCTATTACACTCAATAAGATGGGCTATAGCGCTCGTTCTTTGACGGGTGGACAAGCAAATATTTTGACCAATGGTCAGCATAACGATGCGACCATCGTCAATATTGACACAACGGCGATAGACCAATTGCTTGCACAAGACCAAATTGTGATTGTGGCAGGTTTCCAAGGCATTACTGCTGGTGGTGATATCACGACCTTAGGTCGTGGTGGTTCAGATACTACCGCTGTTGCGCTTGCTGGCGCTCTTAAAGCTGATGAGTGTCAGATCTTTACCGATGTGGATGGGGTGTATACCTGCGATCCACGTATCGTTGACGATGCTCAAAAACTGACGGTTATCGACTTCCCATCGATGGAAAAAATGGCCCGTTTTGGTGCGAAAGTGCTGCATTTACCTTCGGTTGAATATGCTTGGAAAAACCAAGTGCCGCTCAGAGTACTCTCTACCTTTGACATTAACCAAGGCAGCTTGGTCAAAGGGGAAGAGTGTCATTTGCCTATCTGTGGTTTAGCGATTCAGCGCGATATGTGTTTGATTAAGATTGACCAGGAGTCGCTAGTCGCGATTGAAGAGCAGTGTCAATTATTTGGAATTGATATCTGGGATGTGATTGAACACCCAGAATGGCTCGGTTTGGTTGTTAAGTCTGACGCTTACTCTAAACTAGAAATGGTCTTACAGGGAAAGGTGGCCGATCGTAATACGATCAGCTTGTTAACTGCGGTTGGTGCGGATGCAGAATCGCTAGCGCATACGGCTCATCAGTTACTTATTGATAATCAAATTGTGACAACTCATCTAAGATTAGATGAACAGTCTTTCACGATTGCATTGTCAGTTGAGCAGGTAAATTGTGCAGCAAATATATTACACCAAACGTATATAAAGCCTATTGAAGCAGTCGATTGCTTACAAAAACATGTGTTTTCAGGCTAGATTCGAATAAGAATAGAGTTTACGAAAATATAACTTTTGTTGATAATAGCTTCGTAGCAAGAAATTTTAAGAGATCACTCAAGGAGCACAGAATGCTAATTTTAACTCGCCGTGTTGGTGAAACCCTAATGATTGGTGATGAAGTCACTGTAACAGTACTTGGCGTGAAAGGTAACCAAGTGCGTATCGGTGTTAATGCTCCGAAAGAAGTGTCTGTTCATCGCGAAGAAATCTACATGCGCATTCAGGCAGAAAAAGGTAATGGTAACGTTGCATCAGGCAACTACTAATTGCTAAAGAAAAAGCTGACTATTGGTCAGCTTTTTTTGTATTTAAAGTAAATGATTTACAGGAAAAAGAGCGAATAAACACCGCTTTGATTAAATAGCCAACGGTTGAATGACTTTTTGCTATTTTTGCCAAGAAAGTAATTGACATATTTTTGGTAAATCGTAATATGTGCCTCCGCAAGACGGTGAGGTGGCCGAGAGGCTGAAGGCGCTCCCCTGCTAAGGGAGTATACGGCTTGATACCGTATCGAGGGTTCGAATCCCTCCTTCACCGCCATTTTTATTGGCCTTCAGGTCAATTTTTTTGTTTCAAATCTAAAGTTTTGTGATATGCTTCACATCCTGCGCGTCCTTAGCTCAGCTGGATAGAGTACCTGGCTACGAACCAGGCGGTCGGAGGTTCGAATCCTCCAGGACGCGCCACTCTTTAGGTCACAGACCTGATATTGGTGATTACCATTGATATCGAAAATATTGCGCGCTCGTAGCTCAGCTGGATAGAGTACCTGGCTACGAACCAGGCGGTCAGAGGTTCGAATCCTCTCGAGCGCGCCATTATTAAGGGCTTTAGTCTGATAGTGATTTATCATTATCGAAACCCGTGCGTCCTTAGCGACTGGATAGAGTACCTGGCTACGAACCAGGCGGTCGGAGGTTCGAATCCTCCAGGACGCGCCACTCTTTAGGTCACAGACCTGATATTAGTGGTTACCATTGATATCGAAAATATTGCGCGCTCGTAGCTCAGCTGGATAGAGTACCTGGCTACGAACCAGGCGGTCAGAGGTTCGAATCCTCTCGAGCGCGCCATTATTAAGGGCTTTAGTCCTGATAGTGATTTATCATTATCGAAACCCGTGCGTCCTTAGCTCAGCTGGATAGAGTACCTGGCTACGAACCAGGCGGTCGGAGGTTCGAATCCTCCAGGACGCGCCACTCTTTAGGTCACAGACCTGATATTGGTGGTTACCATTGATATCGAAAACATTGCGCGCTCGTAGCTCAGCTGGATAGAGTACCTGGCTACGAACCAGGCGGTCAGAGGTTCGAATCCTCTCGAGCGCGCCATTCTTCAAGCCCTGCAGAAATGCAGGGCTTTTTTATTAACACTTCTCTTTCAATTCATTTACCTTCTTTGTACAACGTGTTGTTTTTACAGCGTAAATTGCAGAACTTTTAAGCCTATCGCAGTAAAAATAGCCAGTTTGGAATAACGTTGCATAACAACATAGTTATTCGTTCTGTAAATAACGAATAACTCCGAGTTATGTGAGTTGTACTACGAAGAAGACCCTCAAAGTGTGCAATGTCATCAAGACTCCCTTAAACAAAATTGACAAACTTTAACCAATCGAGATAATCCTAAGCCTCTTGTCGGGATTGTAGGATGCATCTTTCGACAATACGGAGTACTGCAAAGTACAGCTTTCGCAGCGACGAGCAGCATGGATATGCTGGGCTGTGAAGACGATTGTCAGGATGACAAACAAAGGATATAAAATGGACACTATTGGAAGCCAATTGATCGATGCGGCAGCCCTGATGATCACGGGTATGTCGTTCGTCTTCTTATTTCTCACACTGCTTGTTTACCTCGTTCGGTTAATGTCTCGGATTGTTCCTGAGGAAGTGCCCGAGCCGATTTCTAAACCTTCACAGAAAAAAACAGTTCAATCATCTTCTGCTGTAAGCCCACAGGTTGTCGCAGCAATTTCTGCCGCGGTACATCAGTACCGAGCCTCAACAGCGAAATAGCATTTAAGGATTAAAAGGAGTTTATGAGCATGTCTAAACCACTAGCTATCACCGATGTGGTACTTCGTGACGCCCATCAGTCATTGTTTGCGACGCGTATGCGTATCGAAGATATGTTACCGATTGCCGCTGAGCTGGATAAAGTCGGTTACTGGTCTTTAGAGACTTGGGGTGGCGCAACGTTTGACTCGTGCATTCGTTTCTTGGGCGAAGATCCATGGGAGCGTCTACGTGAGCTGAAAAAAGCAATGCCGAATACGCCAATGCAAATGCTATTGCGTGGTCAAAACCTACTAGGTTACCGCCACTATGCGGATGATGTGGTTGAGAAATTTGTTGAACGTGCTCACGCAAATGGTATGGACGTGTTCCGTATCTTTGATGCGATGAATGATGTTCGTAACTTCCAAAAAGCTGTGAAAGCAACAGTGGACGTTGGTGCACATGCGCAAGGTACGTTGTCTTATACAACAAGCCCAGTGCACAACGCTGATACTTGGGTTGATCTTGCTAAGCGTCTTGAAGATCTTGGCTGTCACTCAATCTGTATCAAAGATATGTCAGGTTTGCTTAAACCATACGAAGCAGAAGAGTTGATCACCCGTATTAAAGCTTCTTGTGATATTCCTTTGGCATTACATTGCCATGCGACGACTGGTCTATCTACTGCGACAGCTGTCAAAGCGGTGGAAGCGGGTATCGATATCCTTGATACCTCAATCTCATCAATGAGCTGTACTTACGGTCACACGCCTACGGAAACCGTGGTAGCGATGCTACAAGGTACAGAGCGTGATACCAACCTTAACCTAGAACAACTTGAACCAATTGCTGCTTACTTCCGTGATGTACGTAAGAAATACGCAAAATGGGAAGGTTCGATGAAAGGTGTCGATTCACGCATTCTTATCGCTCAAGTACCTGGCGGCATGTTAACCAACATGGAAGGTCAGTTGAAAGAACAAGGTGCGAGCGATCGAATTGATGAAGTATTGGAAGAGATCCCACGTGTACGTCAAGACCTTGGCTTTATTCCATTGGTAACCCCAACTTCACAAATCGTAGGTACTCAAGCAGTTATCAACGTTCTAACTGGTGAGCGTTATAAGAGCATCACTAAAGAGACTGCGGGTGTACTAAAAGGTGAATACGGCGCAGCACCAGCAGAAGTAAACGCAGAGCTGCAAGCTCGTGTACTAAACGGTGGTGAAGCGATCACTTGTCGTCCAGCGGATTTGCTTGAAGCTGAGCTAGATAAGTTGACGGAAGAGCTATTAGTTAAAGCGAAAGAAGAAGGTATTTCACTTGCTGAAGACACCGTTGATGACGTTTTGACTTATGCATTGTTCCCACAAGTTGGTCTTAAGTTCCTTAAAAACCGCAATAACCCAGACGCATTTGAGCCAGCTCCAGGTAAAGAGCCAGTCGCGGCTCCAGTCGTTGCTGCGCCAGCACCTGTTTCAGGTGGCATTGAATCATACAGCGTTAAAGTTGATGGTCAGGTGTACAACGTAGAAGTTGGTCCTCAAGGTCAATTGACGTCGGTATCCCCTGCGGCTGCGCCTCAACAAGCGGCAGCACCAGTAGCGCCAGTAGGTGATGCAGAAGATGTTCCAGCGCCTTTAGCTGGCAACATTTTCAAAGTGAACGTGCAAAGTGGTTCTCAAGTGGAAGAGGGTGATGTCCTGCTGATCCTTGAAGCGATGAAGATGGAAACTGAAGTCCGTGCAGCTCGCAGTGGTACGGTACAAGATCTTCACGTCAAAGAAGGTGATTCAGTTGTCGTTGGCTCGCCACTTATGAGCTTAGCGTAAGGGAGTACCATGGAAGGATTACTAACTCTCTGGTCGGAAACCGGTATTGCTAACTTCGAGTTTGGCCAGCTATGCATGATTGCTGTGGGCTGTTTGCTACTCTTTTTAGCGATTCGCAAGGGCTTTGAGCCCTTGCTACTGCTACCGATCGGCTTTGGTGCAATCTTAGCTAACATTCCGAATGCTGGTTTTACTGAGCCAGGCGGTATGTTGTACTACATCTACTACATTGGTATCGATTCAGGTGTGTTTCCACTCTTGATCTTTATGGGTGTTGGTGCGATGACTGACTTTGGTGCATTGATTGCTAACCCAAAAACTCTGTGGTTAGGTGCGGCGGCTCAGTTTGGTATTTTTGCGACCTTGTTTGGTGCAATTCTACTTAACTTTGTGCCTGGCATGGAATTTAGCATGGCTGATGCTGCATCGATTGCAATTATCGGTGGTGCTGATGGCCCTACGGCAATTTTCCTTGCTAGCCAATTATCACCGGATCTATTGGGTGCAATTGCAGTTGCAGCATACAGCTATATGGCATTGGTTCCGATTATTCAGCCACCAATCATGAAAGCACTGACGACACCAGAAGAGCGTAAGATCAAAATGGCTCAGCTACGTCATGTGGGTAAAACAGAAAAGATCCTGTTCCCATTAGCGGTACTGATGATGACCATATTGTTCCTACCTTCAGCTACACCACTGGTTGGTATGTTCTGTCTTGGTAACTTGATGCGTGAAGCTGGTGTGGTTGAGCGTTTATCGAAGACGGCGCAAAACGAACTGATTAACATCGTGACCATTTTCTTAGGTCTTGGTGTGGGCTCGAAGTTGCAGTCAGAAGAGTTCTTGAACTTAGAAACGTTAGGCATTTTGGCACTAGGCGCGGTTGCTTTCAGTATCGGTACTGCTGGCGGCGTCATTATGGCGAAAATTCTTAATAAGTTCTCGAAAGAAGACATTAACCCTCTTATTGGTGCGGCAGGCGTTTCTGCGGTACCAATGGCAGCACGCGTAGTAAACAAAGTGGGCTTAGAAGCGAACCCACAAAACTTCCTACTGATGCACGCTATGGGACCAAACGTAGCGGGTGTACTCGGTTCTGCAGTCGCAGCCGGTATTCTGCTGGCGTTAGTGGGTTAAGTCTCGTGTTACTGAGGTTGAATGTTAACTTGGTTAGATTGCGAACAATCGGTTAACTTAAGCCAACAAAATGTTATATATTCAAGGGGATGCTTCGGCATCCCTTTTTTCATCAATAAGGATTGGTTGCTATGGAAAACAAACAGATCGTGATCTCAACATTTGGCGAGCCGGAAGTGCTCTCAATCCAAAGTTCGGTAATGCCGAGCCCTGATAAGGGAGAAGTGTTGGTGAAAGTTGCATTTGCTGGCGTTAACCCTATTGATGCCAAAACGCGAGCTGGTCTTGGTTGGGCTGCAGCACAAAACAAGGACAACCTACCTTGGGTACTAGGGTACGATATTTCAGGATCTGTTGTTGCATGCGGAGAAGGTACCGATCGATTTGAAATTGGTGACAAGGTGGCAGGTTTTATTGGTTTTCCGTTGCAGGGCGGTGGTTATAGTCAGTACATCACGGTACCTGAAGAAATGCTCAGTCGTATACCACCGGCAGTCACATTAGAAGCGGCAGCAGCTTTGCCTTTAGCGGGACAAACTGCGATTCAAGCATTAGATAAAGTCTCAGTCCAAGAAGGTCAGAGAGTATTGATTTTGGCTGGCGCTGGTGGTGTTGGACATATTGCCGTGCAATTAGCGATTGCTGCCAAAGCCGAAGTATTTACCACTTGTAGCGAAGCTAATCTTGATTATTTAGCTACGCTTGGTGCACATGCGATTAACTACCAATTTTCCCCCGTCTCAGAACGAGTTGAAGATGCCGATGCATTAGTGGATTTGGTCGGTGGTGATGCAGCGTTGGATGCACTGAAATGCCTCAAAGATGGAGCGAAGGTCGTGACGGTGCCAACCTTAAGCGCAGAACTGATTTGTGAAAAGGCCAAGTTGCTTGGTTTTGACGCTACGGGCATGTTGGTTGATCCTAGCCGCGAGCAGTTGGATGCGATGTTATACCTAGTCAGTATCGGTCTACTTAAGACCGAAATCTATAAGATCTACCCAATGGAACAGGTAGTGGATGCTCATAAACAAATGGAAACCGGGCGCACACGAGGAAAAATTTTGTTGGATATGCAATGCTAGAAACGTTTAACACTGCGTTTCAATCAATCGCTTTATGGTTTTCTGATTCAGCACTTTGGGTTCTTTTTTTTAGCGGATTTCTCAGTGCTACATTATTGCCTGGTGGTTCAGAGGCTGGGTTAATCGCTACACTCAGCCTTAATCAATATTTGCCAGCTATGATTATATTAGTGGCCACGGTTGGAAATACCCTTGGCGGATTAACCAATTATTGGTTGGGTCTTTGGTTACCTAATCGAACTCAAAACGAAAAACACGGTCATAAAGCCATACGCTGGTTAGAAAAATATGGCTATTGGTCACTATTCTTTAGTTGGTTGCCGATTATTGGTGATCCACTTTGCCTCGCGGCAGGATGGTTACGCATGAAATTTTGGCCAAGTTTTTGGCTGATCTTTTTGGGTAAAGCCTTTCGTTACTCTTTGCTTACTGCTTTGTTCTACGGTTTATTTTAAGGAAACACGATGAGAAAGTTTTTGTCGGTGCTGCTTCTCTTACCGTTTTATTCGGATGCACCTCGAATCTCGATTATTCCGTACCGTTCTTTTCATCCTTACCTAAAGGCGTCACCTTAGTTGAAGAGGTCGATGCGGTTTCTGATAAGGCAACTATCCCTTACAGCAAATATAAATTGGATAATGGTTTAACCGTTATCTTGTCCCCTGATCACTCAGATCCGCTGGTGCATGTCGATGTCACTTATCACGTTGGATCTGCCCGTGAAGAAATTGGTAAATCAGGTTTTGCTCATTTCTTCGAGCATATGATGTTCCAAGGCAGCGAACATGTCGGTGATCAGCAGCATTTCCGTATTATCACTGAAGCTGGCGGCACGTTAAATGGCACGACTAACCGTGACCGTACCAATTACTTTGAAACCGTGCCGGCTAACCAATTAGAAAAAATGTTGTGGTTAGAATCGGATCGTATGGGCTTTCTGCTAGATGCAGTTTCTCAACGCAAATTTGAAGTGCAGCGCGACACGGTGAAAAACGAACGTGCGCAAAACTTTGATAATCGTCCTTACGGTTTGATGTGGGAAAAAATGTCAGAGGCGATGTACCCAGAAGGTCATCCATATTCTTGGCAAACCATTGGTTATGTTGAGGATCTAGACCGAGTTGACGTCAACGATCTTAAAGCATTTTTCCTACGCTGGTACGGGCCGAACAATGCGGTTTTGACCATTGGTGGTGATATTGATGTTGATCAGACATTGGAGTGGGTTGAGAAGTACTTTGGATCTATTCCTCGTGGTCCTGAAGTGGAACAAGCACCAAAACAGCCTGCGAAGTTAACCCAAGACAAATTCATTACTTTTGAAGATCGCATTCAGCAACCAATGGTGCTGATCGGTTGGCCAACTCAATATCGTGGTCATAAAGATCAAGATGCGTTGGATGCTTTAGCTGCTGAACTTGGCAGTGGCGCAAACTCATTGCTGTATCAAAAACTGGTGAAAACGCAAAAAGCCGTCGATGCGGGTGCGTTTCAAGATTGTGCCGAACTGGCGTGTAATTTTTACGTTTATGCAATGGCACCATCCGGGGAAAAAGGCAAATTGCAGCCACTTTATCAAGAGATGATGCAAATTCTGGCTGAATTCAAACAGCAGGGCATCAGTCAGGAGCGTTTAGATCAAATTACAGGCTTATCGGAATCTTCAGCAGTGTTTGCGCTGCAGAGTGTATCGGGCAAAGTGTCACAATTAGCCTCAAATGAGACCTTCTATGGTCAACCAGACCGTTTGCAAAGCAAACTGGAAGAGATTCGGGCATTAACGCCAAAAACCGTCATGGACGCCTATGAGGATTATCTCAACGGTCATCATAAAGTGGTCTTGAGCATTGTCCCACGTGGCAAGTTGAACCTTGCGGTAGAACCAAGCACGTTTAAGACGCCACCGCGTACACTGCCAACGTATGAAAAAATCAAAGAGAGCGAATTAGCCTACCGTCGACCAGTGGATGACTTTGACCGCTCAGTGATGCCACAAGTCGCTGATGCTGTAGAAGCAGAAATGCCGGATTTGTACCGCGTTTATTTTGACAATGGCGCAGAGCTTATTGGTACAGAAACTGATGAGACACCGACGGTTCAAATTGATATTCGCCTTCCTGCTGGTGAGCGTTATGTTCCTGAAGGTCAAGAAGGGCTCGCGAATCTAACAGCCGCGATGATGCAAGAAGGAACGACCAAATCGACGCTAGAAGAGTTACAAGCGAGACTAGATAAACTGGGCAGCAGTGTCGGCTTTGATGTCGGTAACTACACCACTTCTATTTCGGTTGCGAGTTTAGAGAAAAACTTACCGCAAACCATCGCCATCATTAAAGAGGTGCTGTTTGAGCCTGCGTTTAAACAGACCGATTTTGACCGCGTCAAACAACAAATGCTGGAAGGCTTGATTTATCAACATCAGCAGCCAAGTTGGTTAGTTTCGCAAGCAACTCGCCAAGTGTTGTTTAATGGATCAATCTACCAGCGCTCAAGTGATGGTACGGTAACGTCGATGGATGCTCTAACTCTAGACGATGTGAAAACATTCTATCGCCAGCATTACACACCACACGGAGCACAAATTGTCGTCGTGGGTGACATTGATGAAGATGACATTCTTGAGCAACTGGATTTTGTCGATAGTTGGAAGGGCGAAGCTGCACCGCTACTTAACCCACAACTGTTCTCACAGATGAAAGGTCAAAACATTTATTTGGTTGATAAACCGTCAGCGCCACAAAGTGTGGTACGTATGGTGCGTCAAGGTTTGCCGTTTGATGCGACAGGTGAGGTCTACTTAACTCAATTAGCGAATTTTAATTTAGCGGGAAATTTCAATAGTCGTTTAAACCAAAATTTGCGAGAAGATAAGGGTTATACCTATGGCGCTAATGGCTATTACGCGGCAAATCGTGAAATTGGTGTGATTGTTTTTGGTGCTCAAGTACGCGCGGACGCTACAGTACCTTCCATCATTGAGATGGAAAAGGAACTGGAGCAATACAGTCAGCAGGGAATGACCAATCAAGAGCTTGAATTTATGCGTTTAGCAGTGGGGCAAAAAGATGCACTTAAGTATGAAACCCCATCACAGAAAGCAGGCTTGCTTGGTAGCATTTTAACCTTTGGTTTAGATGAGGATTATCTACAACAGCGCAATGAAATCGCTGAAAAGGTCAATAAGCAGACTCTGGATGCGGTCGCAAATAAGTGGTTTAATCCCAAAGATTACCAAATCATTGTTGTGGGTGATGCTAAAAAGTTAAAACCCCAGCTAGAATCATTACAGATTCCTATCATAGAGCTTGAAATTGTCCCATAAAGGACACATAAAGAGAGCATGTTTGTAGGGCGAGAATTTCGCCCTACAGTATGTATTCAGCCAGTTCGATTCATATTGGTACGATCATATGATTCAGAACCACAGATTAAGGCGACTCAATTTTGACAGATTTTGCTGCGCGTTTAGAGAAAGTTGCCCGCAATCCTGAAGTGTTTAAGCACTTCACCCGCGGTGTAGAGCGAGAAACCCTTCGTTATAAACAAGGTGGAAATCTGGCAACTTCCCCGCATCCAGCAGGTTTAGGCTCTGCTTATTCCAACAAATGGATTACCACCGACTTCGCCGAATCGCTACTCGAATTTATTACCCCTGTCTCTCAAGATATCGATACTCTGATAGGGCAGTTAGAAGACATTCATCATTTCACCCAAACTAAACTTGATGGCGAGAAAATGTGGCCGCTTTCAATGCCGTGTTATGTGTGTGATGAGTCGATCATCAATCTTGCTCAATACGGCAGTTCGAATTCAGGTAAGATGAAAACACTTTACCGTGAAGGGTTAAAGCGCCGCTACGGTAGTCTGATGCAAATCATTTCAGGAGTGCATTTCAATTTCTCATTTCCTGATTCATTTTGGGATGCATTGTACGGTGAGCAAAGCGAACAAGAGCGTCAAGCAAGTAAGTCAGAAGGTTACTTTGCACTAATCCGTAACTACTACCGTTTTGGTTGGTTAATTCCATTCTTCTATGGTGCTTCGCCTGCGCTTTGCTCATCGTTTATCAAAGGTCGTGAAACGGATCTGCCATTTGAAAACATCGGTGAGACTCTATATTTGCCACAAGCGACGTCACTACGTTTAAGTGATTTGGGTTATACCAACAGTGAGCAAGGTGCATTGAAAATTGGGTTTAATAGCATTGAGGAATACCTTACTGGGTTGAACAATGCCATTCGTACCCCTTCTGAAAAATTTGCTGAACTTGGGGTTAAGGTAGACGGTGAATATCGCCAACTTAACAGCAACGTACTGCAAATTGAAAATGAGCTTTATGCACCAATTCGTCCAAAACGTGTGACTCAAAGCGGTGAGAAACCATCAGAGGCATTGACTCGTGGTGGCGTTGAATACATTGAAGTGCGTTCGCTGGATGTGAACCCATACAGCTCGGTTGGTATTGATAAAGACCAAGTGCGTTTCTTGGATGTGTTCCTAACGTGGGCGGCGCTTAGTGATTCAGACCCAATGGATTTCTGTGAACAGTCTTGCTGGCGTGAAAACTGGAACAAGGTTGTCGTTGAAGGACGTAAGGTGGGTTTAGAGCTACAAATTGGTTGTAAGGGTGAAATCCTAACTCTGCAAGATTGGGCAAAACGTGTTTTTGTTGAGCTAATTCAAGTTGCAGAAAAAATGGATGAAGCTTTAGGTGGTGACGCTTACCAAGCGGTATGCTTTAAGCTACTATCTTGGATTGATAATCCAGAGTTAACCTTGTCTGGCCAAGTACTTGCCGATACTAAAACGCATCAAGGTCTTGGTAACTTGGGCCGAGCGTTAGGTCGTAAGTACATTGACCAACATCTTGCTCATCAATATAGCGCTTACAGTGAGCCGTTAATGGAGCAAGAAGTGGTTCGTTCTCGAGAGGCTCAAGCAGCTCAAGAGCAAGCAGATACTCTTGGATTTGATGAATTCCTAGCAGACTATTTTTCTTATCTAAAGCAGTAAACCAATCATCATGTCAAAAGAAAGGACTCTAAAACTTGCTCTTTTACTTTGCGCAGCCAGTTTGGCTGGCTGTGCAACCCCGCCACCAAGCAATCAAAGTAACATTTGTGCGATTTTCCGCGAAAATCCTGATTGGTATGATGATGCGGTGGATATGCAAAAAGAGTGGGGCACTCCGATTAACGTCGCCATGGCATTTGTTAAGCAAGAAAGTAGCTTTCGTCATGATGCGCGACCACCAAAAGACTATCTACTTGGTTTTATTCCTTGGGGACGAGTGAGCAGCGCCTATGGTTATGCGCAAGCGCAAGATCCTGCATGGGAAGATTTTCAAAAAGCGACCGATCATGGTGGTTCTCGCACCAGTTTTGATGACTCGTTGATGTTTATTGGTTGGTACACGTCTGAGACGCAAAAGCAATTGGGGATCTCAAAATGGGATCCTTACAATCAGTACCTTGCTTATCATGAAGGGCGCGGAGGTTATAAACGCAAAACATACCGGAGTAAGCCAACGTTGATGCGCATCGCGCGTAAAGTAGAACAACAAGCAAAGGATTATGGTTGGCAACTTAAACAGTGCCGCCAAGAATTGGAAGACAACAGAAGCTGGTTTTTCTAGCCAGCAGGAGAGGGAACGATGCCATTATTAGATAGTTTTACCGTTGATCATACACGTATGCATGCACCGGCGGTTCGAGTTGCAAAAACCATGACGACGCCTAAAGGCGACACGATTACCGTGTTTGATTTGCGTTTTACAGCTCCGAACAAAGACATTCTATCGGAAAAAGGGATTCATACGCTTGAGCACCTATACGCTGGCTTTATGCGTAACCATTTAAATGGTGATGCGGTTGAGATCATTGATATTTCCCCAATGGGATGCCGCACCGGTTTTTACATGAGTTTGATTGGTACGCCAAGCGAGCAGCAAGTGGCCGATGCATGGCTGGCAGCTATGCAAGATGTGCTAAAGGTCGAAAGCCAAAACCAAATCCCAGAGCTCAACGAATATCAATGTGGTACTGCGGCGATGCACTCACTGGAAGAAGCGAAGCAAATCGCTGAAGCAATCATTGCTGCGGGTATATCAGTGAATAAAAATGATGAGTTGGCGCTACCAGAAGCGATGCTAAAAGAACTGCGTATCGATTAGTATTGAGCTGGGGTCAAAAAGGAAAAGGAAGGCAAAAGCCTTCCTTTTTTGTGTCCGTAAGCTATGTGGTTATTGTGCTTTTGGTAAGACTACCACTTGGGTTTTGGCCCAAATATCATGAAAGCCACGCTTTTGCGGATCAAGCGGCACGGTAAAGTTAGCAAGGCCAAAGCCAGAAGTTGCTAAACGGATGAGCGCTTGAGTCACCGTGATATAGCCGCCATCTAGATTGCGAACTTGAATTTTCCATGCTCGCATACCAAGGGTTTGCCCAGCTCTTGTCCAGAAAAAGACGAAGAAATAGATCCAAACTACGGCTAGGTACAGTGTATAGACTGGGCTCCACACTGGATGGTTAGTGAGCAAATCACTGACATCAACATAAGGTGCAATATTGATAAGGTTCATTGCCATCAACGCATGCAATATCGCAATGACGATTCCTGCTGCCATCATTTCGATCGCAATAATAATTAAACTGTCATAAAACAGCGCACCAAGACGACGAAATAGTCCCGCTGGTGGAAGTGGCTGTTGGCTAGTCATACGAGTCACTCAATTGGTAAAACAGGCGTCAGGATAATGTTTCAAGAGCGTTGTGAAAAGAGAGCTTGCGCACAGCTTATCGGTTTGTGGCGAAATATTCAGCAAACGATTGTGATTTCAATCTTTTGCACTTGCATGAACTGAGTTGTTACGTATAATGCCAACCATCAAGAGGCAATAGCCTTAAGATGCCGGTGTGGTGAAATTGGTATACACGACGGATTCAAAATCCGTTGCCTTCGGGCGTGGCGGTTCAAGTCCGCCCACCGGTACCATATTAGAAAGGTCGCTTTTATAGCGGCCTTTCGTCGTTTTGGGCGATTGAAAGTTAGTGAAATTCAATATCTGGCGTGGCGTCCCGAACGCGGGTCCGATCAATTCCGCCACCGGTACCATATTTAAAGACAGAGCCTCGACGAAAGTCGGGGCTTTGTTGTATCTGGGATTTGATAACTCGAATCCGGCGTGGCGTCAGGAGTGCCTGCCCAGTCAACTCCGTCATCGGTATCATATTAGAAAGGTCACTTTTATAGCGGCCTTTCGTCGTTTTGGGCTGATAAACGTCGGGTGAAGCATCAATAACAACGGATATGAGATATAAATCACGATTAGAAACATAATAGTAATCACGTGATACAAATGAGTTGGTAAATGTGATCTTGGCAAAATTATTTGGTTGATGGTGGCTATATTATTGCCGAAATTAAATGAAAGTATCACATGATTACTTAATGGAGGGTTGTATGGAAAAGGTAATGCGCTTTATCGAAAGTCGCATGATGCCAATTGCTGGCAAAGTGGCACAACAGCGTCACCTTGGAGCGATTCGTGATGCGTATATCTCGTTTATGCCATTTATTATCGTAGGCTCGATTTTATTGGTTATCAGTTCTTTCCCAAGCGCAAGCTACAAAGAGTTTATGGCTTCGGTGTTTGGCCCTAACTGGGGAAATAATATCGAAATTCCGTTTTCGGTTATCTTTTCTGGAATGTCTCTGTTTATCTCTTTTATGGTCGCCTACCGTCTTGCAGAGCGTTATAAAGTAGACCGAATCTCAGCCGGTGTTTTGTCTCTATCTGCGTTTATGGTGTTAACGCCATTTGCCAGTGTAGAAGGTGTGGGCACCGTGATTCCAACAGAATGGTTGGGTTCAAAAGGTTTGTTTGTCGCGATGATTGGTGCATTGCTCTGGACCGAAATTTTCCGCTGGTTTATTGAAAAACGTATCACGATCAAAATGCCAGATGGTGTTCCACCTGCAGTAGAAAAATCGTTTGCTGCTCTGGTTCCTGCAACTGTGGTTTTGTGTCTAGCTCTTGCGATTCGTTTGGCGTTTGCAATGACGGATTTCAATACCATTCACCAGTTTATTTATGACGTGTTAGCAACACCAGTTCGCTCATTTGGTACCTCTTATTTTGGCGCGTTGATGACTTCACTAACCATTACATTGCTTTGGTCTGTGGGCATTAACAGTGGTTCAATGGTCAATGGCATTATGCGTCCTGTATGGGCAGAAAACCAACAAGACAACTTAAGTGCGATGGCAAATGGTGTGACGCCTCCACACGTTGTTACAGAACAGTTCTTTGACATCATCTGGATGGGTGGTGCAGGTGCAACGCTGTCATTAATTATCGCAATTTTGATTTTTGCTCGCTCACAACACATCAAAAAAGTGGGTAAGCTCGCAGCGGGCTCTTCTATTTTCAACATTAATGAACCGGTGCTATTTGGTTTGCCGATCATCATGAACCCAATCATGTTGATCCCATTTAACTTAGTACCTTTAGTGTTAGTGACTCTGCAATACGTAGCGATGTCTATCGGGCTCGTTTCTACCACGACGGGCGCATTCATTCCTTGGACGTTACCGCCTGTCTTATCTGGATTTATCGTTACAGCCAGCATCTCCGGTGCCGTTATGCAGATTGTGAACTTGACCATCGGTGCGATGATTTACTTACCATTCTTGCGCATTATTGATAAGCAATATCGCTCAACGGAAGTACCGCAAACAACAGAACAAGAACAAGTATTAGAAACAGCGAAGGCTTAATCCATGGAAACAAAAAACTGGGGCATCATTGCCACATGGCGAATGGCATTTGATGGCATTTGTGAAGGGGCTGAGATGCTACAACAGTCCCAAACAGCTAGCGATGCCGTTCTGACAGCAGTCACACGTGTCGAAGACTACCCATACTACAAAAGTGTTGGCTATGGCGGCTTACCGAATGAAAAAGGTGTTGTTGAGTTAGATGCTGCATTTATGCATGGCACAACCATGGCGCTAGGAGCCATTGCAAGTGTCAAAGACATCGCTAACCCAATTCTAGTGGCTGAGAAATTAAGTCGAGAGCGCTTTAACAGTTTTATGGTCGGTGAAGGGGCTGAGGTGTGGGCTTTTGACCAGGGTTTTGAGAAAAAGAACATGCTCACAGAGCGTGCACAGCAACATTATTTGAAGCGTTGTCGTGAAACGATTTATCGTGGGCTATCTCCTTATACAGGTCATGATACTGTTGGTATCGCTGCTTTAGATACTGAAGGTCACATTTGTGTTGGTACATCAACCAGTGGTTTGTTTATGAAACGCCCAGGTCGAGTTGGGGACTCACCAGTATCGGGGTCAGGTTACTATGCCGATAGTGATATTGGTGCAGCAACTGCAACCGGCCTTGGTGAAGACTTGATGAAAGGGTGTATTAGTTACGAGATTGTGCGTCGAATGGGTGAAGGCATGACGCCTCAGGAAGCAGCAGATAGCACGGTTCGTGAGCTTGAGCAGAAACTGATTGCTCGTTATGGCAAAGCAGGCGATCTGTCAGTCGTTTGTATCAATAAAGAAGGGGACTTTGGTGCGGCAACGAATATCGACAGTTTTTCTTTTTCTGTTATGACCGCAAAGCACCCTGCAACCGTTTATGTATGTGAACGAGATGAACAAGGTTTTACGCATTATTCGCCAGCAACCCAAGAATGGATGGATGCTTATCAAACGCGTATTACCGCACCAATAGAATAATAGGAGTTGAAGATGAAAAAGATTTTGCTGATTTGTGATATGGGGATGTCTACAAGCTTAGTGGTTAAGCGCATGCAAGAAGCCGCTCAAGCTGAAGGTATTGAAGCGGTTATTGAAGCGAAAGGTTCGCAAGATTTTGATGATTGTGCTGCGGAATTTGATTGCTACTTATTGGCTCCGCAAATTAGTTACAAGCTCGCTGATTTCCAAGCGGTAGCGAATAGCCATCAGCGTCCGATTGCCCTGATCAATATGATGGATTACGGCATGACAGATGGCAAAAAAATCCTTGCTCAAGCAATGTCTCTTATGGCGCAGGTAGCATGATGGATAAAGAGCAATATGAAGAATGGGTAATGTCGTTGATCGTTCAAGCTGGTCAATGCCGTAGTATGTTGATGAATGCGATGCGTGAGGCTCGTCAGGGTAATTTCACCAATGCTGAAGAACTGATGCAAGGGGCTAAATCAGCGTTGAAAGAGGCTCATCATATTCAAACCCAATTGATTGAGTTTGATGAAGGTGAAGGAAAGCTCCCTGTTCATATCGTTATGGTACATGCACAAGATCACTTGATGAATGCGGTACTACTGATGGATATGGCTGAAGAGATCATTGATTTACGCAAAGTCACTCAAGCTTGATCTCTAATCGGTTTGTATTATTTAGTCACAAAATGGGGAGCCTTAGCTCCCCATTTTGTTTTTCCAATAACCACTTGGCGTCAGATTTTTTAGGCGGTTGCGCATGACTCTTTTATTGAGTAAATCTTCATAGCAAAGCAAAACAGAAGGTAAGCCCAATCGTTGGTCAAATTGTTCACCATCGAGAAAATGTTCATAGCCTTGATCAAAATTCACGGGTTGTTCGGTGGTGAGCTCAAAGCGTGTCGAGGCATTGTGTGCAGTCCACGCTATTCCCATACTCTCTGCCCACTGAATAACAAAGGCTTGCTCAGGTAAAATCATGGATTGTATTTGGTATGGTAGAGCATGTTTTGCAAATTCATTTAGCCCAGAGATCGCTGTTGAATCTTCCAGAGATTGCACTAATGCGAAACTGATAAAGCCAGAGTACTGTTCTGTGAGCACCAATAAATAGGGTGACTTTTGTGCCAGTCCATTTGGTAACTTGATCATATCAACAACAACAGCTCCGCTTTGTGATAGTGCGGGCTTGTTCATCCGTGGTACCTGATATTTTTTCAGGCAACGATTGAGGACAGCGCGAGATAAGGCTTTGTTGATCAGCAGTTGTGCGACTTCAAGCAGTTCATCCAACGACAAGCACAAGCGATGGCGAAGATAAATAATCAGCCATTCTTGTTCTGGGGTTAAACGGCGATGAATGACTTTTGGTCGATGTGATTTGTCATAAATATCTTCACGGGCACGCCACTTCTTCACAGTATCAATAGAGATACTTAGTTCGTAGGCTAACTCGGTATCTGACTTATCTGAGTTTTTTATGTATTTGCGAATTTTTGGTGTGGTCGCTGCGTTTGAATGAAGCTTGATTTCCATAGAGAAAAATACAATAACAACTGATGAATCACTGCCTCTAAATATAACATGTTTTGTTTAGGACTTTCGTCTGGTGGATAGTCAACAATTGAAGTCAGTAGAGTTTTCTTTCAATTTAGTTATTGAAAGAAAACAAAAAGCCTCGAGGTCATTCGAGGCTTGATAACAGATATAATTTCGTTATGAATTGTTTATTTGTAAATGCGGTTAAAACCTGCTTCTAGATCTTCGATCAGATCACCCACATTTTCTAGGCCAACGTGGATACGAATCAACGTACCTTCAAAATCTACTGGGTTCGCTGGGCGAATGGCATTCAGCTCTTCTGGTTGGTTGGCTAGGATCAATGATTCATAACCGCCCCATGAGTAAGCCATAGAGAAGTGTGCGAAGTTATCTAAGTACAGCTCTAGCTCTTCTTGCGATAGCTTTTTGTTGAGTACGAAGCTAAATAGACCATTACAGCCTTTGAAGTCTCGCACGTAGAACTCATGGCCTTTACAGCTTGGTAGTGCTGGGTGGTTAACCACAGCGACTTCTGGGCGATCTGCTAGCCAACGAGCCACTTCGATACTTGCTTTCTCATGTTGAGCAAGGCGAATACCCATCGTGCGTAGACCGCGAGAGGCAACGTAAGCGGTATCTGCATCGACCATTTGACCCATTAGGTAAGAGCGTTCTCTTAGGCGATCCCAGCAACGTTCGTTACTTACAGCAGTACCTAGCATCGCGTCTGAGTGACCGATGATATACTTAGTACCCGCTTGAATAGAGATATCGATGCCGTACTCAAGCGCAGGGAATAGGATACCCGCAGCCCAAGTGTTATCGATCATGATGATGATCTCTTCATTGATGGCACGAATCGCTTTAACAATCCCTGGGATGTCTTGCACTTCCATCGTGATTGAGCTTGGTGACTCAAGGAAAACCACTTTGGTATTGTCTTGCACTAGCTCGGCAATTTTTTCGCCCACACTTGGATCGTAGTAAGTGGTTGAAACGCCCATGTCTTTGAGTACGATGTTACAGAAATCTTGGGTCGGTTCGTACGCGGCACCAGTCATTAGAACGTGGTCACCAGACTCAACGAACGCCAGAATCGAGTTAGACACAGCAGCTGCACCACATGGGTATAGGTAACAGCCCGCGCCACCTTCTAGCTCACACATTGCATCTTGCAGAGCAAAGTGGGTGAGAGTGCCACGGCGACCGTAGAACAGTTCGCCTTTCGCGCGGTTTGCCGTTGCGTGTTTCTTCTGTTGCACACTTTCAAATACTAGAGACGATGCACGTTGAATCACTGGGTTTACTGAACCTTGCAGAAAGCGTGGTTTACGACCTGCGGTTACTAATTTGGTTTCCATGTTTTTACTAGTCATAAGATAACTCTCTTTGTATTTATTATGCTAACTGCGGTTCTGTTTTTTGCTGTGTTTGTGCTTCTTTCTTACCCATGAAACGCTCGACGATTTGCGTCGCGTTTAGGTCGTGAATCACGTTGAGTAGTGTTGCTGGTGCATCAGTGATGGTGCCGATTACTACCAACATTGGGATAACTTCTAGAGGCAGACCTAGTGTGGTTACGATGAAGATCTCACCTAGGAAAGCACCACCAGGTACACCGCCTACGATGATTGCTGATAGAACAGCGATGATCATAGTGGTAACGAATACGTCGAATGTGAAAGGCATGCCCAGTACTGCGTAGATGAAGACAATCTTCAGTGCAGCAATCATCGCTACGCCACCTTTGTTAAGGTTAACCAGTAGCGGTAGACAGATATCAGCGATCTCTTCTTTGATACCCATGTTTTTCGCCGCGCGAATCGTTACCGGTAGCGTACCTAGAGAAGAACAAGTACCTAGTGCTGTGATTGAAGGCTCTGCAGCGTTTTTCCAGAAAGCTTTCACGCCTTTTACGCCACCGCCGATGTATGAGTAAACAACTGAGCCAACCACGAAGTAAATTGCTGCTGTTACGAAGAACAGGATAGATGCGCTAGCAAAAGTGCTTAGTAGTTCAGTATCTTGCTCAGCCATAGTCGCTGCGAAGAATGCGCCAAGACCGAGTGGTGCACCTTTCATGATTAGGCCAACGATGTTCATCACGACTTCGTTTGCGCTCTTTAATAGCTCAGCGATCACTTTGCCACGCTCACCCGCTTGACCTATCGCAATACCACCAAGAACAGACATGATGATCAGTGCAAGGATGTTTGATTTAGATAGCAGGCCTGCAAAGTCGTTAGTAGTGAACATGCTTACGAAGTCCATGCCACCTTGACCGCCAGTGAACTTCTCGCTTAGGTCAATAACAACACCTTGCGCTGGATCGAAGATAGACGCAACACCGATGATGCCTAGAGCAGGGATTGCAGCCATAGAGATTGATACGATCAGTACTAGACCTAGTAATTTGCCTAGCTTTTTAAGGTCAGTCATTTCTGCAATTGATGACATGACGCTAATGCCCACTAGAGGCACGATGATCATAAATAAAAGGTTTAAGAAAATTTGTCCAATAGGCTTAACTTTTAGCGCGAGCTCTGGTGATACGATGCCAAGTGTTGCACCAGCAACAAGAGCGAGCAGCAAAACGATTGAAGAGCGGTAGGGTTCTAATTTTTCCACATATTTTTACTCATTTATATCTGATTAAATGGTTTAGTGACTACACTAAAATGGTATAATCACTAAACTAAATGAGCAAAGCTTCAATACCTATTTAGTGATAGAACTCTAAATAAACTAATGAAGCGTGATCGGGTTAACGTTTGGGTATTCACCGCTTTAATTATGACCATTAACCTTGGTTGAATATTCGGTGATGATTTTTAACATTGAGTGTATTTTTGTCATCGAAGCGGTAAAAATGATGAAGTCATTTCAGCTTTGCTTGGGGATTGTCGCTGGCGGAGAAAACGATTACATTGCCTGCGTTAGGGCGAAATGCGCATGTTGAACCCCCGTTATAGAGGGTGGCGTTTGCTGAAGTGGAACAAATGATTTATCCATGTCGGCTATTCGTTACGTTGAGATCTAATTGGGTAATAAACGGCACTGCTGAAAAATAATTAAAAGTGAGAGTTGATGAAGGATCTAATAGAAATCAGCCATTTGATGGACACGCTCAATATTGTCGCAGACAAAATTTCTGCCTATGGCAAGATTAGTCGACCATATGGAACGGAAGACAACTTGCTCGTGCATGAAGTGCATATTATTGATTACATTGGTCGGCATGAGATTGTTACTGCGTCGGATATTGTTTCGGTAACTTACAAAACCAAAGGCGCAATATCTCAAACCTTAAATAAGCTGGCTGAGCTTGGTTTGATTGATCGTACTGAGCATCCAGATGACAAGAGAAAGCAGCGCTTAATTCTTACTGAAAAAGGGCAAGTGGTGTACGACTTTCACCGCGAGAAAGACCTTGTTGCCTATTCACGTTATCAATCTCGATTACAAAATGTGACTGACAAAGACTTACATAAAGCGAACGAAATCATTAAGACCATCTTTAAGCTCTAAGTATCAATTGGAATTGAAAAGGCTTGCCATATAACAAGCCTTTTGTCTTTAGCTAGCATTGCTAAATGGTGCAATGAACCGTCTGTTTTAAGCCGATAACTCTGTTTGAATTTTTTGATACAACAGCTGAGCAAGCTGGTGGCTCGCCAAATTGCGCTTCACTATCAAGCTATCCATTTTGTTGCACTCAACGACGTTGAACCAATCTTTTGCCATCGCATAAAAGCCTTTGCCCCACAGCATTGGTGTCCAATCTTTTTGTTGTATTTTGATTTCGCTATCTTGGCTGAGTTTTACACCAGAAACGAAGGAATCAAATTCGTAGCTGGAATTTTCTAAGCAAACTTGGACTCGTTCAGCTGTTATACCAAACTGGCGATTCATTGAGGCATGGAGAATGGTCTCCCCATGTTGCCATTGAACATCTAACCTCGCGAGTTGTTGGCCTTGGCGTTGAATCGTTACATAGGCGTCATCAAGAGTAGCTTTGGCGGTGACGTTGATACTGTCGAGCGGGTGGATAAAATCATCAAAGATAAAAGTATTTAGCTCGCCGGGTAGCTGATAGCGATTTTTTTCCCAGCGAAAACTGAGGATATCGTTTAATTGGCCTTGTTGAAGTTGTGGAATCTGTTGGTTGTATAGGGGATATGACGGCGATTGAATCCTACATAGAGTGGGATACCTTTGCTCTCAGATAATCCATACAGTTTTTCCACATCCGGGTAGTTGTTGGCCAAAGGTTTATCGACAAAAGTGGCAACGCCATGGGAAAGGAAAAATGACGCAATTTCAACATGTGTTGAGGTTGCTGAGTGAATCATCACCGCATCAATATGGAAATTGAGCAGTTGTTGGTATTCGCTCACCACATGTTTGATACGATATTGGTCAGCTAGCTGCGTCAGCACTTGTTGATTGCGGGTACAAAGAATCAATTCAATTCCTTGCATTTGACTGAGTACAGGTAAATACGCTTTGGTGGCGATATCTCCCAGTCCGATCAGAGCAACTCTCATGGTATTCACCTTATTGGCATAACAGACTGCGTTGATGATGCATTTTTCGTTGTCTTGTGAACCTCGTTTTAGTCACAAATGAGGAATTGCTCAATAGAAAATACGGCAGATAAAAAAATACCCAAGCATTAAAAATAATGGCTTGGGCATTGGAGCTTATAAGAGCCATTTAGGGGGACGTAATGGCTCTCTTATGTTTTATATTATGCAAGTTCTGGCCAGTAGCCTTTGTTTGCTTCAATCAATGCATCAAGTACTTTGCGCGCTTTCTTCGCATCGCCAACGGTGCGGTTTAGAGTGAGCGCTTGCAGAGCTTTGGTGTAAGAACCTTCAAACCAAGCTTCTACCGTTAAACGTTCGTAGGCGAATTGGTTTTCAATCATACCTTTGTAGAACGTAGGGATCTTACCAACACCGTATGGGCGAGGGCCGTTAATGCCAAGTTCTGCAGTAACCTCCACCATCACATCGTTGTCTAGGTTTGCAACTAAACCGTTGTTTTCGAGGATCACAACAAATTTACGTTTTTGGTTAAAGGCGATGGACTCGGCTACTTCAACGATCATATCGCCGTGCGCGTCGTTGTGTACTACGCTAGAGTTTTTGGTCGTGCCATCAATGACTGCTTGGCGACACTCTTCAAATACGCGTTTTTCACGGCCATTCATTACTTCATTTGCACGAGTAAATTCAGGGTCTAGCTTCGACAGTTTGTACTCTGGGTATAGGTAGTATTGTAGGTACGTGTTTGGCAGATAATCAGGGAAGTCACGCAGCATGTCAGCAACAGCCGCATAAGTATCTAACCAAGATTGGTCGCGCTGTTCAGCATCAACTGGAATAAACCCATTTTCTGCTATGTAAGCTTTTAGTTTTGGTGCAAGATCTTCACCTTGCTGGTTGTACAGGTGCGTAAACCAACCAAAGTGGTTCAGGCCGAAGTAAACAGGATCAAACTCGTTTGGATCAACATTCAGTAGACGACCGTATGAACGCAGTAGGTTCACTGGTTGGTCACAGATATTTAGAATACGGTCATCGTGTGGGAAGCGTTTTTTCAATGCGTCAGCCACAATTGCAGCAGGGTTGGTGTAGTTTAGAATCCATGCCTGAGGTGAGCGAGCACGTACATCTTCTACCATCTGGATCATATCGCCAATTGAGCGCATGCCGTAAGCGAAACCACCAGGGCCACAGGTTTCTTGTCCAATGATCCCCATTGATAGTGGGATCTTTTCATCTTTTTCACGCATTTCGTATCCGCCAGTACGCATTTGGCAAAGTACGAAATCGACATCTTTGTATGCCACGTTGATGTCAGTTGTGTATTCAAATTCTAGCTCTGGGTAATCTTCAGAGAAAAGTAGTTTCGCGTATTCGCCAATCGTTTCCTGACGTTCAGCCTTTACATCAAACATCACTAGACGTTTTAGTGGGAAACTCTCTTTGCGTTTGCATAGTGCTTTTAAAAGACCTGGAGTCCAAGTTGAACCACCACCAACTAATACGATATTGAATGCTTTAGTCATCTTACTTCTACCTTCGATTGAATCTTTCAACGCCCCCCATCACGCAGGGGGCTAAATTAAAATTGAATTAAATTGCGAGCGCTTTTTTTACATCGTTTGCGATGCTTTCTACTTGTGGGCCATAGATAACTTGTACATCTACGTCACTGGCGCGTTTTACGCCCGAAGCGCCGGTTGTTTTTAGGAAGTCGTCCTGAACTTTAGAGATATCGTTCACTTTTACTCGTAGACGAGTGAAGCAGTTATCCACTAATTGAATATTTTTGGAGCCACCAAGACCTTCGATAATTCGAGTTGCTTGTTCTGATGCGTCGCCTACGTTTTCAGTGTTTACGGATTCTTTTTCGCGACCTGGTGTTGCCACATTGAAACGAGTAATCACACCGCGGAATACAAAGTAGTAAATAGGGAAGTAACAAGCGCCGACTAATACTGCAAACCACCACTGTGTCTGAGCTCCGCCGAGTACACCGAAGACGAATAGGTCGATCACGCCACCTTGTACGTTACCAATCATCACGCCAAACACATGCATCAACGCAAAAGACAAACCAGTCATAATCGCATGGAAGATAAATAGAATTGGGCTAACAAAGATGAAGCTAAATTCTAGTGGTTCAGTGATACCGGTAGTGAATGAAGCCAGTGCGCCAGCAATCACTAGAGCTTTGACTCGCGTCTTATGTTCTTCGCGAGCACAGTGGTACATCGCCAGTGCCGCACCTGGTAGAGCGAACATCATTACTGGGATTTTACCTTGCGCTAGGAAGCGAGTAGCTTCTTTCACGATGTCGTTATCGATGCTGCCTGGGTGAGTGAGTGCGTAGTTAAAGATGCTTAATGCACCAACAACACTTTCACCATCAACATTGGCAATTCCACCGATAGGTGTAAAGCGTACGGTTTCATTCAGAATGTGGTGCAAGCCGGTTGGGATCAGTAGACGTTCAGCAAACGCAAATAGGAAAGTACCAAAGCTACCTGCTTGACCGATAAACTCGCCAATCTTCGCAATTGCCGCGCCGATGGTTGGCCAGATCAATGACATCGCAACACCAACAAGTGGCAATACCACAACGGTGATGATTGGTACAAAACGACGACCGCCAAAGAAGTTAATCGCGGTTGGCAAAACAATCGTATAGAAACGGTTGTGCAAAGCGACCGTTACTAGACCTGCGATAACACCGCCAAGTACGCTCATGTGGTATGAGAAGATACCCAGTGTATTACCAAACTCTGCAGCGAACATCATTGCAGCGGTTTTATCCATGCCTTGAGAAACAAGGTAAGCGACAGACGTAGTTGCTGGCGTTAGACCTTGAGCGAGCAGTGAATAGTTCACGCCCACATGCATAGAAATAAAACCAATAATGGCAGCAAATGCTGCAGTTGGTTTTTCCTGTTTCGCCAGACCAATAGCCGCAGCGACAGCAAAGAATAATGGAAGGTTGCCGAATAATGAGCCAGCAACTTTACGAATAAACCCAGTACAAGCTGAACAAATTCCAATTGGTTGAATGTTTGTCCAGTAATGTTTGGGTTCTGTAGGGCAGCCGCCAAGCCAAGGAAAATACCCGCAGCTGCGATAACCGAAATCGGCATCATCAGTGCTTTTCCAAGGTCTTGAAGCTTAGAACCAAAATGTTTCATCCAGTGATATCTCCATATCATCATTTTTATTATGGCGCTGATTAAATCGCTTTAAAGTATAGTTGTCTATACAACTTATTCGTTAGTGTGAGTTTAATCACTAAGCTATAGGCTGAGCAAAGTGGCTCGATATTTGTTTAAAGGGGCAATAATTCAGCGTTCAAACAGGGTTGTATAGTTGTGTATTCAATTATTGACGGTTACGATAAGTGATCTTCAAACAAGGGGTTAGGCATGATAGACAAAGAATCTCACGTTCCTATCTATCTACAAATAGAACGCATTTTGACTGAGCAAATAGAAAGTGGTGTATTGCATCCGGGTGATTCAATACCGTCTGAAACTTTGCTTGCCGAGCAATATCAAGTGTCTCGGATGACAGCGCGTAAAGCGGTGGACTATTTGGTACGTCAAGGTGTGGTGGAAAGACAGCGTGGTCGTGGAACATTTATTTGCCAGCCAATGCAAGAACTTAAAATAGCCCTGCCATTAGATCAGCATTTAACTTCTAGTGAAGTGGCGATTAGCCTTAACTCGCCGATCAGTAACAAGCTTTTGCATTTAGAAAAAGTAGCGGCACCGGAACATGTGGTTGAAGAGCTTGGTCTTGAGCCTGGTAGTTCCGTCTGGTTTATGAAGCGTTTACGACTAGTGGGTGACATTCCATTTGTATTCGAATCGACTTATATGCTAGCTGAACCCATGTTTGGTGATTTGCAAGAGCACCATCTCAATGGATCAAAATATCGTTATTTGGTCGATAAAGGACAAAAGGTTGGAGGCAGTAAAAAGCGAATTCGAGCGGAGCTGCCGGCTGAAGAAGTTCGTATGCATTTAGGGTTAAAAAGAGATGAGCCAGTACTGTGTGCTCATAGCATTGCTCGTTTAGAGTCAGGCATGCCGTTTGAAGTGTCCGATGTCTATTACAATCAAGAGCACTATACCTTTACTCTTGAAGCTACCCGGTAAAATCATTTTCTATTCTAGTCATGCTTACCAGATTTAGAATAAGGCATATAGAAAGTAATGATAGCAGTCGACTTTCAGAGCGAGGCACTAGGTAGTTATAAGAATGTCGTGAACAATGCCTCATTTATCTCATGATGAAAGCTGTTTGTGATGAAAAATTAGGCTTAAAAGTGCGTTTAATAATCGGTTTGAGTGATAGTTGTTCGCTTGAGCGTTTTTTTATTAAAAAGTTGGATTTTAGGGTTGCCAATAAAATTCATCTCCCTATAATGCGCTTCCACTGACACGGCATACGCCACAAGGCTTCAGCGTTAGTCAGAGAGGTTGAAACTTCTGAGAAAATTAATTGAAAAAAGTGTTTGACTCTTTCAATTATCTCGTTAGAATTCACCTCCGCTTTGAGAGAAAGACTTAAAGCAAAGCTCTTTAACAATATAAACCTATCAATCTGTGTGGGCACTCGTTGATGATAATCCAATTAGAAGCTTAGGCTTCAAATTGATTTCAATGAACTGAGTGACCAATTCGATACTTAGTATCGGCACAGTCAATTCAACATTACTTTGTAATGTAATCAGTATTCATTGAGTCACAAAATCTTAAATTGAAGAGTTTGATCATGGCTCAGATTGAACGCTGGCGGCAGGCCTAACACATGCAAGTCGAGCGGCAGCGACAACATTGAACCTTCGGGGATTTGTTGGGCGGCGAGCGGCGGACGGTGAGTAATGCCTAGGAAATTGCCCTGATGTGGGGATAACCATTGGAAACGATGGCTAATACCGCATGATGCCTACGGGCCAAAGAGGGGGACCTTCGGGCCTCTCGCGTCAGGATATGCCTAGGTGGGATTAGCTAGTTGGTGAGGTAAGGGCTCACCAAGGCGACGATCCCTAGCTGGTCTGAGAGGATGATCAGCCACACTGGAACTGAGACACGGTCCAGACTCCACGGGAGGCAGCAGTGGGAATATTGCACAATGGGCGCAAGCCTGATGCAGCCATGCCGCGTGTATGAAGAAGGCCTTCGGGTTGTAAAGTACTTTCAGTCGTGAGGAAGGTTCATGCGTTAATAGCGTATGGATTTGACGTTAGCGACAGAAGAAGCACCGGCTAACTCCGTGCCAGCAGCCGCGGTAATACGGAGGGTGCGAGCGTTAATCGGAATTACTGGGCGTAAAAGCGCATGCAGGTGGTTAGTTAAGTCAGATGTGAAAGCCGGGGCAACCTCGGAATTGCATTTGAAACTGGCTGACTAGAGTACTGTAGAGGGGTAGAATTTCAGGTGTAGCGGTGAAATGCGTAGAGATCTGAAGGAATACCGGTGGCGAAGGCGGCCCCTGGACAGATACTGACACTCAGATGCGAAAGCGTGGGAGCAAACAGGATTAGATACCCTGGTAGTCCACGCCGTAAACGATGTCTACTTGGAGGTTGTGGCCTTGAGCCGTGGCTTTCGGAGCTAACGCGTTAAGTAGACCGCCTGGGGAGTACGGTCGCAAGATTAAAACTCAAATGAATTGACGGGGGCCCGCACAAGCGGTGGAGCATGTGGTTTAATTCGATGCAACGCGAAGAACCTTACCTACTTTGACATCCATAGAACTTAGCAGAGATGCTTTGGTGCCTTCGGGAACTATGAGACAGGTGCTGCATGGCTGTCGTCAGCTCGTGTTGTGAAATGTTGGGTTAAGTCCCGCAACGAGCGCAACCCTTATCCTTGTTTGCCAGCGAGTAATGTCGGGAACTCCAGGGAGACTGCCGGTGATAAACCGGAGGAAGGTGGGGACGACGTCAAGTCATCATGGCCCTTACGAGTAGGGCTACACGTGCTACAATGGCGTATACAGAGGGCTGCCAACTCGCGAGAGTGAGCGAATCCCAAAAGTACGTCGTAGTCCGGATTGAGTCTGCAACTCGACTCCATGAAGTCGGAATCGCTAGTAATCGTGGATCAGAATGCCACGGTGAATACGTTCCCGGGCCTTGTACACACCGCCCGTCACACCATGGGAGTGGGCTGCAAAAGAAGTGGGTAGTTTAACCTTCGGGAGGACGCTCACCACTTTGTGGTTCATGACTGGGGTGAAGTCGTAACAAGGTAGCGCTAGGGGAACCTGGCGCTGGATCACCTCCTTATACGATGATTATTGCGATGAGTGTTCACACAGATTGATGGTTTATAAAGTTTAGAGACGATACTGGGTCTGTAGCTCAGGTGGTTAGAGCGTTCGCCTGATAAGCGAGAGGTCGGTGGTTCGAGTCCACTCAGACCCACCAATCTTCCTTCCCAAGAAGATTGGCACACAGTATCAACAAGATGGGGCTATAGCTCAGCTGGGAGAGCGCCTGCCTTGCACGCAGGAGGTCTGCGGTTCGATCCCGCATAGCTCCACCATCTTTAAGCGCATTTACTTTTGAATAGAAAGTTGAGTGTTTTAAAAATGGTTTCGAAAGAAATCAAGCTCTTTAACAATTTGAAAGCTGACAAAACAACAATTTATTGTTGTTTGTAAAGTTCTCAAAGTATTCATTTATGAATACAACTAAAAACATTCAAGTGTTCTTGGAATTTGAGTCCGCAAAATCGAGTCTGCATCATGTATAAAAATTGCAGACAACTTTGGTGATTTGATTATCAACTCGAAACTCCTTCGGGTTGTATGGTTAAGTGACTAAGCGTACACGGTGGATGCCTTGGCAGTCAGAGGCGATGAAGGACGTATTAACTTGCGATAAGCCCAGATTAGGCAGTAAAAGCCACTTGAGTCTGGGATTTCCGAATGGAAACCCACTTACATAGTAAGTATCGCTACGTGAATACATAGCGTAGAGGCGAACCGGGGAACTGAAACATCTAAGTACCCGAGGAAAAAATCAACCGAGATTCCGAAAGTAGCGGCGAGCGAAATTGGACTAGCCCTTAAGCTTTACGTTAGACGAACGGTCTGGAAAGTCCGACGATACAGGGTGATAGTCCCGTAGTTGACGATGTGTGTTCAGTGAAATCGAGTAGGGCGGGACACGTGTTATCCTGTCTGAATATGGGGACCATCCTCCAAGGCTAAATACTACTGACTGACCGATAGTGAACCAGTACCGTGAGGGAAAGGCGAAAAGAACCCCTGTGAGGGGAGTGAAATAGAACCTGAAACCGTGTACGTACAAGCAGTAGGAGCAGGCTTTTGTCCTGTGACTGCGTACCTTTGTATAATGGGTCAGCGACTTATATTCAGTGGCAAGGTTAACCATCTAGGGAGCCGTAGGAAACCGAGTCTTAACTGGGCGTTCAGTCTCTGGATATAGACCCGAAACCAGGTGATTCAGCCATGGGCAGGTTGAAGGTTGAGTAACATCAACTGGAGGACCGAACCGACTAATGTTGAAAAATTAGCGGATGACTTGTGGCTAGGGTGAAAGGCCAATCAAACCTGGAGATAGCTGGTTCTCCCGAAAGCTATTTAGGTAGCGCCTCGGACGAATACTACTGGGGTAGAGCACTGTTAAGGCTAGGGGTCATCCCGACTTACCAACCCTTGCAAACCCGAATACCAGTAAGTACTATCCGGGAGACACACGGCGGGTGCTAACGTCCGTCGTGGAGAGGAAACAACCCAGACCGCCAGCTAAGGTCCCAAATTATAGCTAAGTGGGAAACGATGTGGGAAGGCTTAGACAGCTAGGATGTTGGCTTAGAAGCAGCCATCATTTAAAGAAAGCGTAATAGCTCACTAGTCGAGTCGGCCTGCGCGGAAGATGTAACGGGCTAAGCTATAAACCGAAGCTGCGGCAATAACTTTAGTTATTGGGTAGGGGCGTTCTGTAAGCCGTTGAAGGTGTGTTGTAAAGCATGCTGGAGGTATCAGAAGTGCGAATGCTGACATGAGTAACGATAAAGGGGTGAAAACCTCCTCCGGAAGACCAAGGGTTCCCGTCCAACGTTAATCGGGCAGGGTAAGTCGACCCTAAGGCGAGGCCGAAAGGCGTAGTCGATGGGAAACGGGTTAATATTCCCGTACTTCTTACAATGCGATGGGGGACGGAGAAGGCTAGGTGGGCCTGGCGACGGTTGTCCAGGTTCAAGTGCGTAGGCTTAAGAGTTAGGTAAATCCGGCTCTTTCTAAGGCTGAGACACGACGTCGAGCTACTACGTAGTGAAGTCATTGATGCCATGCTTCCAGGAAAAGCCTCTAAGCTTCAGATTGTAAGGAATCGTACCCCAAACCGACACAGGTGGTCGGGTAGAGAATACCAAGGCGCTTGAGAGAACTCGGGTGAAGGAACTAGGCAAAATGGTACCGTAACTTCGGAGGAGGGTACGCTCTTGACGGTGAAGTCCCTCGCGGATGGAGCTATTGAGAGTCGCAGATACCAGGTGGCTGCAACTGTTTATTAAAACACAGCACTGTGCAAAATCGTAAGATGACGTATACGGTGTGACGCCTGCCCGGTGCCGGAAGGTTAATTGATGGGGTTAGACTTCGGTCGAAGCTCTGATCGAAGCCCGGTAAACGGCGGCCGTAACTATAACGGTCCTAAGGTAGCGAAATTCCTTGTCGGGTAAGTTCCGACCTGCGAATGGCGTAATGATGGCCACGCTGTCTCCACCCGAGACTCAGTGAAATTGAAATCGCTGTGAAGATGCAGTGTACCCGCGGCTAGACGGAAAGACCCCGTGAACCTTTACTACAGCTTGGCACTGAACATTGACCCTACATGTAGGATAGGTGGGAGGCTTTGGCAAGTACGCCAGTATTTGTGGAGCCGTCCTTGAAATACCACCCTTGTAGTGTTGATGTTCTAACGTCGACCCCTAATCGGGGTTACGGACAGTGCCTGGTGGGTAGTTTGACTGGGGCGGTCTCCTCCCAAAGAGTAACGGAGGAGCACGAAGGTGGGCTAATCACGGTTGGACATCGTGAGGTTAGTGCAATGGCATAAGCCCGCTTAACTGCGAGAATGACGGTTCGAGCAGGTGCGAAAGCAGTCATAGTGATCCGGTGGTTCTGAATGGAAGGGCCATCGCTCAACGGATAAAAGGTACTCCGGGGATAACAGGCTGATACCGCCCAAGAGTTCATATCGACGGCGGTGTTTGGCACCTCGATGTCGGCTCATCACATCCTGGGGCTGAAGTCGGTCCCAAGGGTATGGCTGTTCGCCATTTAAAGTGGTACGCGAGCTGGGTTTAGAACGTCGTGAGACAGTTCGGTCCCTATCTGCCGTGGGCGTTGGAGAATTGAAAGGGGCTGCTCCTAGTACGAGAGGACCGAGTGGACGAACCTCTGGTGTTCGGGTTGTGTCGCCAGACGCATTGCCCGGTAGCTAAGTTCGGAATCGATAACCGCTGAAAGCATCTAAGCGGGAAGCGAGCCTGAGATGAGTTCTCCTGATACTTTAAGTATCCTAAAGGGTTGTCGGAGACTACGACGTTGATAGGTCAGTGTAAGTGCTGTGAGGCATTGAGCTAACTGATACTAATTGCCCGTGAGGCTTAACCATACAACACCCAAGGGTTTTGATGGACTCAAACTAGAACATTGAATGTGTAAGAACTGAAAACAGCTTTCCGAATTAAAGAATTTGCCGATAGCGATTTGGACCCAGTGCAACTCAGAAGTGAAACGAATTAGCGCCGATGGTATGTCTTCAGTTTATTTTAGGTGAAAGCAATAGTTAAAAGAGCCCGTTTGCAGAACGGGCTTTTTTAGTCTCCTAGGACACAGATTTTGTGTGCTGATATGGCTCAGTCGGTAGAGCGCATCCTTGGTAAGGATGAGGTCCCCAGTTCGATTCTGGGTATCAGCACCATCTAAATAAAAGAATTTTCTTGGCGACCATAGCGCTTTGGACCCACCTGATTCCATGCCGAACTCAGAAGTGAAACGAAGTAGCGCCGATGGTAGTGTGGGGCTTCCCCATGTGAGAGTAGGACATCGCCAGGTAATATTTCAGAGCCCTGACCTTTTGGTCGGGGCTTTTCGTTTCAGCGGTTAACGTTTTTCGTTAAGTGACCAGTCATACTCATAGTCAACTTTGCTTGGTGCACTTTTTAGCTGTGGGCGATATTTATTTAGATGTGCTCTCACACCTCCATCAACGGAAAAGTCCTCACCAAACCAATCGTAAATAGAAGAGACAACCAATGTGTTGCCTTTAATCTGCGCGCCTTTGTTGCTATTGATAAAACCTATCGCCGCCTTCTCCAATAATTGCTCAGTATTCTTTGCTGTAAAAGCTTGTTGTTGTAGATTAGGGCATCCGAGGCTGGCGCAATTCACAGCGTAATGAGTGCGAGGATCTTGCCAGATAGGACGTAAAATTCGATGCTCAATATCATTGAGGGTAACGTGTTTGCCATTGATGGTAATCACCTCTTCATCCCATGGCCCAAAGCTAAATAAACCGCCTAGTTTGGTGATAGAGCTAACCGGGTACTCTTCTAAGATAATATCTACCGTCAGCGCATTATAAAGGTTAACCCAATAAGCGTACTGTTCATCTTTCGAGTACTGACGTGGGTCGATACTTGCCATTTTGGTTAGATAGTCATCGAGCTTATCACTATCTTGTGTGGTGACCACTCGGTAAGCAAACAAATTATTTTCACCCTGACTGGAAACATATTGAGTGAGTATCTCTTGCCATGCTTGATGTGATATTTCGGCGTTATTGTTTTCGTTACTTTGTTGCCAGTAACTCCAAAGATTAGCTTCTGGTGCAGCATAGAGAGGGAGGGAGAATAAGCTGAGGCTTAATATGACCAACTTTTTCATAGGCGAACTCGAAGTGATTGATAAGTCATAAGATGGACCAGGTTGAAAGGAAAAAGCTTTCACGGAAAATAAATAAGGGCTGGTAAATACCAACCCTTATTATTGATTCGTTAAGCTAAGAAGCTTGGAATCTTACTTTCGTACTCAGCAATCTTATCTTCGTGTTGTAGCGTCAGACCAATATTATCCAAACCGTTCAGTAAGCAATGGCGGCGGAAACTATCGATTTCAAAGCGGTATTCTTTACCATTTGCTCTCACCACATTGGCTTCAAGATCGACTTCCACTTGCGCCCCTTGGTTTGCTTCAACAAATAGGAATATTTCATCGACTTCCTGTTCGGTTAGACGTACTGGCACCATTTGGTTATTGATTGAGTTGCCATAGAAAATGTCGGCAAAACTTGGTGCAATCATCGCTTTGATACCGTAATCCGCTAGCGCCCACGGTGCATGTTCACGAGATGAACCACAACCGAAGTTTTCACGAGCGAGTAGAATTGAAGCGCCTTGATAACGTGCGGCATTCATTACAAACTCAGGGTTAGGCTGCTGACCCGCATCATCGAGAAAACGCCAATCATGGAACAAGTGCTTACCAAAACCTAAACGCGATACTTTTTGTAGAAACTGTTTAGGAATGATGGCATCGGTATCAACGTTGGCTGCATCCAAAGGAACAACCAAACCAGTATGTTGTTTAAAACCTGACATGTTTGATTCTCCTTAATCCAACTCACGAATATCGACAAAACGCCCTGCAATCGCAGCAGCAGCTGCCATGGCTGGGCTAACTAGGTGCGTGCGTCCATCACGTCCTTGGCGTCCTTCAAAGTTACGGTTTGATGTTGATGCACAGCGTTCTTGTGGACCTAAACGGTCATTGTTCATCGCCAAGCACATTGAACAGCCTGGTAGGCGCCACTCAAATCCGGCCTCTTTAAATATGGTATCTAAGCCTTCCGCTTCGGCCTGAGCTTTAACTTGTTCTGAGCCAGGAACGATAAGTGCTTGAACGTGTGAGGCTACTTTACGCCCTTTTGCTACTGCAGCTGCTGCACGCATATCTTCAATACGTGAATTGGTGCAAGAGCCTACAAATACTTTATCCACCGAGTAGTCAGAGAGTGATTTACCTGCTTCTAAGCCCATATATGCCAGTGCTTTTTCTGCTGATGATTTCTCTACTGGATCGCTAAAGCTAGTTGGCGCTGGAATTGGCGCATCGACCGCAATCACTTGACCAGGATTGGTGCCCCAAGTCACTTGCGGTTTGATGTCTGCTGCTTGCAAGGTCACCACTGCATCAAATACTGCGTCGTCATCTGTACGTAGCGTTTTCCAGTATTCTACAGCTGCATCCCAATCAGCACCCTGCGGGGCAAATTTACGTCCTTTCACATACTCGAAAGTAGTTTCATCAGGTGCAATCAAACCGGCTTTCGCACCTAATTCGATTGCCATGTTACAGACGGTCATGCGACCTTCCATGGTGAGATCGCGAATGGCTTCACCACAAAACTCCACCACATAACCGGTACCGCCAGCGGCAGTTGTTTTGCCTATGATTGCCAGCACAATATCTTTAGCTGTGATGCCAGGCGCAACTCTGCCTTGCACCTCAATTTTCATAGTTTTGGCGCGCGCTTGTTTTAATGTTTGAGTTGCTAATACATGTTCTACTTCTGATGTACCGATCCCAAACGCCAGTGAACCAAAAGCACCATGTGTGGCTGTGTGTGAGTCACCGCAAACAATCGTCATACCTGGAAGAGTAATCCCGAGCTCAGGGCCCATGACATGTACGATGCCTTGATATTTGTGGTTGATGTCGTAAAGAGTGACGCCAAACTCTTTACAGTTTTCCGATAGCGTTTCCATTTGGATACGTGCCATCTCACCGGACGCATTAATGTCTTTGGTCGTGGTGGAGACGTTGTGATCCATCGTCGCAAAGGTTTTATTCACCTGACGTACTTTTCGACCCTTTTCACGTAGACCATCGAAGGCTTGTGGAGAGGTCACCTCGTGGACTAAGTGTCGGTCAATATACAAAATTGGGTTTTCACCCTCGGCTGCGACGGCAACGTGTGCGTCGTAGACTTTTTGGTATAGCGTTTTGCCCATACTCTTTTACTTCCGTGTAATTTTTATGAATTTAGAATGTAGCTAGCGATTTTATCGCCCATTTCAGAGGTGGATAGTGCCGGTTTATTGCCAGCAAGATCCGCTGTAAGCTCACCCGCTTCAAGAGCCTTGCTGACGGCTGTCTCGATATCTTGTGCAGCGGCTTCTTCACCTAGGCTATAACGCAGCATGAGTGCTGCAGATAGGATTTGAGCAACTGGGTTGGCGATGTTTTTGCCAGCGATATCTGGCGCGCTGCCGCCTGCTGGCTCATACAACCCAAACTTGCTTTCGTTTAAACTTGCGGAAGGTAACATCCCCATAGAGCCAGTAATCATTGCGCATTCATCAGAGATAATGTCGCCAAAAATGTTAGAGCATAGCATCACATCGAATTGTGCAGGATCTTTGATTAGCTGCATGGTGGCGTTGTCGATATACATGTGTGATAGCTCGACATCTGGGTAATCTTTGGCAATCTCTTCGACCACTTCACGCCATAAAATGGAGCTTTGTAGAACGTTCGCTTTATCAACGGAACATACTTTTTTACGACGTAGACGAGCCGATTCAAAGGCGATTTTAGCAATACGTTCAATTTCAAAGCGGTGGTAGATTTCGGTATCGAAGGCTTTTTCTTGTACGCCTTCACCTTCGCGTCCTTTTGGCTGACCAAAATAAATACCGCCAGTGAGCTCACGCACCACGACAATATCAAATCCACGCTGAGAGATGTCTGCACGCAAAGGTGAAAATGCTTCCAAGCCTGTGTGGATTTGTGCTGGGCGAAGGTTACAAAACAGTTGAAAGTGTTTACGTAGAGGAAGTAAAGCACCGCGTTCAGGTTGATCATTCGGCGGTAAGTGTTCCCATTTAGGACCGCCAACGGAGCCAAACAGAACCGCATCAGATTCTTCACAAGCTGTAATGGTGCTTTGTGGTAGTGGCGTACCATGGTTATCAATCGCAATACCACCGACATCGTGAGCACTACGCTCAAAGCGAATGGCGTGTTTTTGCTCTATTGCATCTAACACCTTATTCGCCTGTGCCATCACTTCTGGGCCAATCCCATCACCCGCTAATACGGCAATTTTATAGTTCTTGTCTGTCATGTTAATCCTTTAAGTATTATATCGCGTTGTGTTGCTGTAATTTTTGCCACTGCTGTTAGGTTTGGCAGTGGCGTGTCATCCTATACGCTAGCCAGTTTTTTCTGCTTCATCTGCTCAATTTCATCGGCGCGGTGAATACTATTGATTACGTGCAGTAGCGCTTGGCCTGATGCTTCAACAATATCGGTTGATACGCCCGTCCCGTGATATTTGCGTCCTTTGTAGTTAGCGATGATATCGGCTTGGCCAAGTCCATCTTCGCCTTCACCTTTTGCTGTTAGGTCGAATTTATCCAGCACAATATCGTAACCCGTGACGCGATAAATACATTGGTAAAGTGCATCTACCGGGCCATTACCTACAGCCGCTTCACATTTTTCGGTATCACCACAAAGAATCTTGATGCTAGTTGTTGCCATGACACTGCCTGATTGCACACTTAGGTAGTTCAACTTGTAGAAGTCATCTTCTTCACGCAAGTTAGAGAAGTGCATCAAAGCTTCAAGGTCGTAATCAAAGACTTGACCTTTACGGTCAGCAAGTTTTAGGAAGTCTTCGTACAAAGCATCAAGATTGTATTCTTCTTCTTTATACCCCATTGAGTCCATATGACTTTTTACTGCCGCACGGCCGCTGCGTGAGGTCAGATTCAAGGCTTGATTCTTAAGACCAATTGACTCTGGAGTCATGATTTCATAGGTATTTTTGTTCTTTAGCATTCCGTCTTGGTGAATACCTGAAGAGTGGCTAAAAGCGTTGGCTCCAACAATCGCTTTGTTGCTCTGGATTGGCATGTTGCATAGTTGGCTAACCAGTTTGCTGGTACGATGAATTTCATCATGTTTTAGGCCAGTACGGACACCAAGTAGCTCTTGACGGGTTTTGATGATCATGGCGATTTCTTCAAGCGAACAGTTACCTGCGCGCTCACCGATACCATTGATTGTGCCTTCAATCTGGCGGGCGCCGGCTTGAACTGCTGCGATTGAGTTTGCTACTGACATACCTAAGTCATCGTGGCAGTGCACTGAGATGATTGCTTTATCTATGTTTGGTACGCGGTTAAATAGGGTCTCAATAATGCCGCCAAATTCGTTCGGCACAGTGTAGCCGACAGTATCAGGAATATTGACGGTTGTTGCTCCCGCATTGATTGCCGCTTCGACCATACGACACAAGTTGTCGATGGGTGTACGCCCTGCATCTTCACAAGAAAATTCAACGTCATCTGTGTATTGGCGAGCATGTTTAACCGCTTTCACTCCCATCTCTACCACATCGTCATAACTGCGGCGCAGTTTGTCTTGTACATGGACAGTTGAGGTGGAAATAAAGGTATGAATACGAAAGGCATCGGCTACTTTTAGTGCTTCTGCTGCTGCATCGATATCTTTAGCAACGGCACGCGAAAGGGCACATACACGGCTATTTTTGATATTGCGAGCGATGGTTTGTACGGATTCAAAATCACCAGGGGAAGAAACCGGAAAACCAGCCTCAATTACATCAACACCGAGACGTTCTAAAGCATACGCAATTTGCAGTTTCTCTTTGACTGTTAAACTGGCTGATAATGCCTGTTCGCCATCTCGTAGCGTGGTGTCGAAAATAATGACCTGATCGTTCATAGTTGCTTCCTTATTACTCCGTTTATCCGCTTGTTGCGGGATTTAAACGATTACTTCCAGTAATTGAACATAAAAAAACCCGCATCTCGATGCGGGTTTTGTGTATTCCGTTGTGGTTATTTCTCTTCCACAGCCTACCCGCGCGATTGGTTCACGATCAGGAGGAGGCTTAGCAGGATAGAGAAATTCATTGTCATTGTTAACTACTTCCTAAGAGCGTTAATGAGACCACATGTTTAAGTTAATAGAATTAGTACCGTACTCAGCTTTATGAGTCAACCGCAAAAGGCAAAATTGGTTAAATTTTTTCCACTGTTCCGATTAGTGCATCTTTTCATCAATTATTTCGATATCTGAGCTGAGTGTCCTGTCATAAGAAAAGAATCAAAACTTCATGGGGCTGTCATGCGTAGCTTTTAACGTGGTCACAGTGCAATCAAAAAGGATTGAGCAATGAGAGCGATTGAACCAATTGCCAAATTTGATTTGGCGTTTTCATTGATGTGTTTGCAAAACAAGCATAGTCATCTGGCATCACGTTTAAGTAAAGCCATTTCACATACGGGTGATGGTCATTTGTATGTCCTGTTAGGCGTACTGGCGTTGTGGCTTGATGGTCAACATGGACGCTACTTTTACTGTCGGGGTTGTTGGCTTTTGTCATTGAACTGCCGTGTTATTGGCTACTAAAAAATACCATTAAACGTCGCCGCCCAAATGAACTTACAGGGTTAATCCCAGCTTTTATAACCCCTTCAGATAAGTACAGTTTACCGTCCGGACATACTGCGGCGGCATTTGTTATCGCAATTTTACTTAGTCACTTTTATCCCCAATTGGCCGCTTTTGCTTTTGTCTGGGCCAGTATGATTGCCTTTGCCCGAATTTTACTCGGGGTGCATTTCTTTTCTGATGTGGTACTCGGTGCGTGTTTAGGGATAGCAACGGCGACTTTTGCTCTGCAATGGTTTGGAGGTTAAGCGATGAAGATTCTATACGGTATTCAAGGTACGGGTAATGGACATATTGCGCGAGCTCGCGCTATGGCAGAAGCCTTCAAAGTTAAGTCAGTTGAGGTAGATTTCCTGTTCTCAGGGCGAGACAAAGATAAGTTCTTTTCTATGCGTGAGTTTGGTGACTATCAGGTTCGACGTGGATTAACCTTTATTACTGAAAATGGTCACGTCAGCTATCTTAAGACTTTGCAACACAATAGCGTGTTCAATTTTTACCGAGAGGTAAAGCAGCTTGATTTATCACACTACGATTTAGTTCTAAATGATTTCGAGCCTGTTTCTGCTTGGGCGGCGAAAAAGCAGAAAAAAACGATTGTTAGTATTAGTCATCAAAATGCGTTTCGGTATCGAGTTCCGTTACGAGGAGCGAGTTGCTTTGATAAAGCTTTGATTCGCTCCTTTGCTCCAGCAGAACATCATATTGGATTGCATTGGTATCATTTTGAGCAACCTATCTTACCTCCGATTGTCCATACCCAAAATGAGCAGGTTGAAGCGGAGTCTTTTATTTTGGTCTATTTACCGTTTGAAAATATTGATGACATTATTGATTTAGTGATGCGTTTTTCACGTCAGACATTTGTCTGCTTTCATCCGCAAATAAGCGAGTACCAAAAAGTCGACAATATAGAGTTCTACCCGTTGAGTTTGGATGGCTTTCATCATCACCTAAATCGCTGCGCAGGCATTATTGCCAACGGCGGATTTGAATTACCATCAGAAGCCTTAACACTAGGGAAAAAACTGTTATTAAAGCCTTTAGCTGGGCAGTTTGAGCAGTTGTCTAATGTGGCCACGCTTGAGCATTTGGGGCTTGCGACGGGAATGGACAGCCTAGATGCGTCTAAAGTTAGAGCTTGGTTAGATGAGGATCCGGGTGAGAAAGTCCATTATCCGGATGTTGCGAGTGCTATCGTAGATTGGCTTCTCAAAGGGGATTGGGATAACAAACAAACCCTTACAGAGCAGCTTTGGAGCCAAGTCGATTTTCCGAGTTACGTCGCCAATGTTTAGTTTCTTTCAATAGCAGCAAAATGTAAGCAGATATTTGTTGAATCTTGGTTGCGAACTGTCGTTGTTATTGAAACTAGGGTTCTGACGTAAATGCCTCAACTTGTTGAATTTAAATTGTTTCGAGTTCATTTATTATTTTTCCTATCTTCTCTTCTATCAATTGTTGTGCTTAAAAATCAAACGAACAGCTCAAGCTCATAGGGCTTTTTCGCATAACTTTGATACTTGTCAGTTGCCTTTTTTTGCTTGAAATGTACACTGAGCGCGCAAAAGGCTTACAGGTGTAAGCTTAAAGGTAGAAGAGATGGCCAATTTAGATTTTCACATCGTTAAACGAATTCGCGAACAGATTGCTCAAGGCAGAGAGCGCACGGCTCTTAAGCACAAAGTAGATGGTGCATGGCAGGGTATTAGCTGGGCTGAATTTGGTCAGCAAGCGGATGCAATTTCACTTGCGTTACTGGCTCAGGGATTTGATGTTCAGGATAAAGTAGGGATCTTTTCAAATAACATGCCTCGCTGGACGATCGCAGATATTGCGACGATGCAGATCCGTGGCGTGACCGTTCCAATCTATCCAACTAATACTGCGGCGCAGTCGGCTTACATTCTGCAAAATGCGGATGTAAAAGTACTGTTTGTCAGTGAGCAGGCTCAGCTTGATGCTGCGATTTCTATTTTCGAACAATGTGAACAGCTTGAGCTTATCGTTGTGATGTCTAATGACATCGATGTTAGTGGTTATGAATTTGCGCTGAGTTGGGATGAATTTATTGCCCGTGGCAATGAGCAATTCCAAGCACAACTAGAACAACGTTTAAATGATGTGGATCTAGAAGATCTATTCACATTGATTTATACCTCGGGCACAACGGGTCAGCCTAAAGGGGTTATGCTGGATTACGGCAATATTGCAGCGCAGCTAATTGGCCACGATGAGCGTTTGAGTCTCAGTAAAGAAGACGTATCACTGTGTTTCTTGCCACTATCACACGTATTTGAGCGTGCTTGGACTTTCTATGTACTGTACAAAGGCGCGACTAACTGCTACTTGCAAGACACGATGCAAGTGCGTGACGCACTGAGTGAAGTGCGTCCAACCGTGATGTGTGCAGTACCTCGTTTCTACGAAAAGATTTTCTCAGCTATCCATGAAAAAGTGGCACGAGCGCCATTCATCCGTAAAGTGATGTTCACTTGGGCAGTAAACATGGGTGCGAAGATGGCAGTGTGTCATCAAGAAGGCCGTAAGCCGTCATTCATGTTGAAACGTGCGCATAAGTTTGCGGATAAAATTGTATTGTCTAAGCTGCGTAGCCTGCTAGGTGGTCGTATCAACTTTATGCCGTGTGGTGGTGCGAAGCTTGATGAAACCATTGGTCGCTTCTTTCATGCAATGGGTATCAACGTAAAGCTTGGTTACGGCATGACAGAAACGACTGCGACAGTCTCTTGTTGGGATGATAAATGCTTTAACCCAGATTCAATCGGTATGTCGATGCCTGGTGCACAAGTTAAAATCGGTGAAAACAATGAGATTTTGGTGCGTGGCCCGATGGTGATGCGTGGTTACTACAAGATGCCAGAAGAAACTCAGCAAACATTTGATGAACACGGCTTCTTAAAAACCGGCGATGCAGGTCATATTGATGAAAACGGTAATTTGTTTATTACCGATCGCATCAAAGAGCTGATGAAAACGTCGAATGGTAAATACATCGCACCACAAATGGTGGAAGGTGCGATTGGTAAAGACCATTTTATCGAGCAGATCGCTGTTATCGCGGATACGCGTAAGTTTGTATCGGCACTTATCGTACCTTGTTTCGACAGCCTCGAAGAGTACGCTAAAGAGCTAAACATCAAGTATCACGACCGAGTTGAATTGATTAAACACAACCAAATCATTGAGATGTTGGAAAAGCGTGTTAACGATCTGCAGAAAGAGCTGGCGAAGTTTGAGCAGGTGAAAAAATTCAAACTGCTACCAAAAGCGTTTTCGATGGATGATGGTGAATTAACACCAACACAAAAGCTACGTCGTAAAGTGATCCACGATAAGTATCACAAAGAAATCGAAGAGATGTATGACGAGAAGCCTTCTGATCGTAAACCTCATTAATTGATAGAAATCCCCGTTAATCGGGGATTTTTGACTTCAAACTGGTGGTGAAAAATTCTTCACCTTTTTTTATCACATATCAGAGATTTGATACTGGATATTATCCTTTGTTCTGAGTACCTATCTTAAAAAGTGAGTTTTTCTGGAGTTTTATAAATATTGCGAGAAGTGTCGCAATAGCATCATTGAAAATAAAGCGTTACATTTGTTGCCGTATCTTGTGTTTTGTTATGACCGAACACAAGGCATAGAGAAGAAGTGGAAGTCTTTCTAATAGGCTAAAAGTAAGCCCTAGACTATGTGATTAACTGCCCAACGCATTGACCTGATTCGTTGGAAGCAGATAAGGAGAACAATATGGCAGCAATGTTGTCCGGTAATGAGATGGTTGTGCAATCTCTTATCGAAGAAGGCGTTGAACAAATCTTCGGTTATCCAGGCGGTTCCGTTTTGGATATCTACGATGCTCTTCATGCAAAAACCGACCAAATCAAACACGTCCTCGTTCGTCATGAGCAAGCCGCCACGCATATGGCGGATGGTTACGCGCGTGCTACTGGTAAGCCTGGGGTTGTGTTGGTGTGTTCTGGTCCTGGTGCGACCAATACCGTTACCGGAATTGCGACTGCGTATATGGATTCAATTCCAATGATTGTTATCTCGGGTAACGTGCCGAACAACTTAATCGGTAATGATGCGTTTCAAGAGTGTGACATCGTCGGGGTATCTAGACCGATCGTAAAACACAGTTTTTTGGTGAAAAAAGCAGAAGATATTCCTGAAACAGTCAAAAAGGCCTTTTACATTGCAACAACTGGGCGACCTGGCCCAGTGCTGATTGATCTGCCGAAAGACGTCATTAATCCACAGTTCAAATTCCCTTATGAGTATCCATCATCAATTACGATGCGCTCATATAAGCCCACGACGAGCGGACATAAAGGGCAAATTAAGAAAGCTCTTAAAGCACTGCTTGAGGCGAAAAAGCCAGTGTTGTATGTCGGTGGTGGTGCGGTTATTTCTGGTGCGGATGAGCCACTATTTAAACTTGCTGAGACGCTAAATCTACCTGTAGTGAGTACGCTGATGGGATTGGGGGCTTTTCCTGGTACACATAAGAACTCGCTTGGCATGCTTGGTATGCATGGTAAATATGAAGCCAATATGGCGATGCATGAAGCGGATCTTATCTTTGGTATTGGAGTGCGTTTTGACGACCGTACCACCAACAATTTGGAGCAATACTGCCCAAATGCCAAAGTGATGCACATCGATATTGACCCTTCTTCTATTTCTAAAAACGTTAAAGCCGATTTACCGATCGTTGGCTCGGCAGAAAAAGTTTTAGAGTCGATGGTGAATTTGCTGGTGGAGCAAGGTGGTACCAATGATGAGCAAGCATTGAACTCTTGGTGGGATCAGATCCAAACTTGGCGAGATAAAAACTGCTTACGCTATGAAACCTCTCCTGAGCGTATTAAGCCGCAACAAGTTATCGAAACATTGCATAAACTGACTAATGGTGATGCGTATGTTGCATCGGATGTTGGTCAGCATCAAATGTTTGCGGCGTTGTACTATCCATTTAATAAACCGCGCCGTTGGATCAATTCCGGTGGTCTTGGCACCATGGGTTTTGGTTTGCCAGCAGGTATGGGCGTGAAGTTTGCCAAGCCGGAAGAAGAAGTGGTGGTTGTTACCGGTGATGGCAGTATTCAGATGAATATTCAAGAGTTGTCGACGGCAATGCAGTACGACATTCCCGTGAAGATTATTAATCTAAATAACCGTTTCTTAGGCATGGTAAAACAGTGGCAAGACATTATTTACCAAGGACGCCATTCTAACTCTTATATGAGTTCGGTACCCGACTTTGCCGCTATTGCAGAGGCTTATGGTCATGTAGGTATTCGTATTGAGACACCTGATCAACTTGAAGACGGCTTAAAACGCGCACTTGAGATGAAAGATCGTTTGGTGTTTGTTGATATCAACGTAGACGAAACTGAGCATGTATACCCAATGCAAATTAAAGGCGAGGGTATGGATAAGATGTGGCTAAGCAAGACGGAGCGTACCTAATGAGACATATTATTTCACTGTTATTAGAAAACCAGCCAGGTGCGCTTTCTCGAGTTGTGGGGCTGTTTTCTCAACGTGGTTTCAACATTGAATCCTTGACGGTTTCACCGACGGACGATGAAACACTATCACGTTTGAATATCACCACCATTTCTGACGATATGGAAATTGAGCAGATCCAAAAGCAACTGCACAAGTTGATTGATGTACTCAAAGTTCAAGAAGTCACCGAACATGAGCATATCGAACGTGAACTGATGTTGGTGAAGGTGAAAGCGAGTGGTTTTGCTCGTGCTGAAGTGAAACGTACGGCGGACATCTTCCGTGGGCAAATTGTTGATGTCACGGCGTCGCAATACACGGTGCAATTGGCGGGTGCTGGCGATAAGTTGGATGCGTTTATTGAAGCTATGTCTGAAGTCACCGAAGTGATTGAAGTCGCGCGTAGTGGCGTGGTGGGAATTGCTCGCGGCGAACGGGCGTTGAAACCATAAAATTGCATTCTACCGAAAATAAAAAACCACCGAACTCGCGGTGGTTTTTTTGTTCATCAAAGCATTAATTAATGCAGGATACGCGCACGAATGGTGCCTTCAATCCCTTTCAGTCTTGCCAGTGCTTCTTTTGAACGCTCAGTCTCAACTTCAATCACTACATAACCGATATCGGCCGCTGTTTGCAGGTATTGAGCAGCGATGTTAATACCATCTTCTGCGAAAATGGTGTTAATTTGGGTCAAAATGCCTGGTCGGTTTTGGTGAATATGAAGTAGGCGTGAGCAGTCACGATGCTCTGGGAGTGCAACCTCTGGGAAGTTAACACTAGAGAGTGTTGAGCCGTTGTCTGAGTATTTCGCCAGTTTACCAGCCACTTCCACACCGATGTTTTCTTGAGCTTCTTGAGTTGAACCACCCACGTGCGGAGTTAGGATCACGTTATCGTATTTCTGTAGCGGTGATTCAAAGGCTTCTTTATTGGTTGCCGGTTCGATTGGGAATACGTCAACCGCAGCGCCAGAAATATGCCCAGCTTCCAATGCATGACAAAGCGCTTCGATATCAACCACCGTACCACGTGCCGCGTTGATAAAAATCGAGCCTGGCTTCATGCGGGCAAACTCTTCGGCGCCCATCATATTTTTGGTTTCTGGTGTTTCAGGAACATGCAGAGAAATAACGTCACACTTGTTGAGCAGTTCGCTTAGTGTTGGTACTTGCGTTGCGTTACCAAGTGATAGCTTGTTTTCGATATCGTAGTAGTAAACACGCATACCAAGGTTTTCAGCAATAATACCAAGTTGCGTACCGATGTGGCCGTAACCAATGATACCCAAACGTTTACCACGTGCCTCATATGAGTTATCTGCGCTTTTTTTCCAAATGCCACGGTGAGCAAGAGCGTTTTTCTCTGGAATACCGCGAAGCAATAGTAGGATTTGACCGAGCACCAATTCAGCTACGCTACGAGTGTTAGAGAATGGAGCATTAAATACCGGAATACCACGCACCGCAGCGGCATTGAGGTCAACTTGGTTGGTACCAATACAGAAACAACCAATCGCAACCAACTTTTCTGCTGCATTAATAACTTCACGAGTAAGATTGGTACGCGAACGGATACCAATGAAATGCACATCTTTAACCGCCTTCAATAGGTCCTCATCTGATAGGGAACCTTTGTGGTATTCGATGTTAGTGTAACCTGCTGCCTGTAGTACCTCGACGGTTGATGGGTGTAGACCTTCAAGCAGGAGAATTTTGATCTTGTCTTTTTCCAGTGAAACTTTGGCCATTATTCTGTCCTTAAAATGGGAAAAGGGGGCTTAACTGGCGCACATTGCTGAATGGGCTAAACAGAGTGTTCACTCACCCTAATTTAGTAACGCAAACGTTTTCCTTGTGCGTCTTCTGTTCAATAAGTTAACAAAAAAAAAGCAGTTTGGGTAAGAAAATTACAGAATAAAATCGATTTTTGGCTCGGAAAAATGCAAAAAGCGACCCCATAGTGGCGTCGCTTGTAATCAAATAACAGAATTAGCGCTCTCGATTCGAGCTTCTGTTGAGGGATGAGAGAGTGATTACTCTTGGATTACGGCACCGTTAGGTGTACCGGTAATAACCACATCCGCGCCACGAGCTGCAAACAAACCAACCGTGACAACACCAGCGATAGCGTTGATTGCACGTTCCATTTCTTTCGGATTCACAATTTGCATATTGTGCACATCAAGAATCACGTTACCGTTGTCAGTGATCACGCCTTCACGGTAAGCAGGATCGCCGCCAAGTTTTACTAGTTCGCGCGCCACGTATGAGCGAGCCATTGGGATAACTTCAACTGGTAGTGGGAATTGGCCAAGAATATCGACTGCTTTGGTGTCATCTACAATACAGATGAACTTATCAGAGATCGCGGCAACGATTTTTTCACGCGTCAGTGCGGCACCACCACCTTTGATCATGTCACGATGAGCATTAATTTCATCAGCGCCATCAACGTAGATGTCTAGCTTGATTACATCATTGCAATCAAATACTTCAATGCCTAAATCTTTTAGACGTTGAGTTGATGCTTCTGAGCTTGAAACTGCGCCTTTGATATCGTCTTTGATTGTGCCAAGCGCATCGATGAAGTGATTTACAGTAGAGCCAGTACCGACACCTACAATGCTGTCCTTCTCTACATACTTAAGTGCAGCCCAAGCCGCTTCTTTTTTCATTTCATCTTGAGTCATGCTCATCTCCTAACTGGATGGAAGTTAACGTTTGCGCGGCGGATTATATACCCTCAGACTGCAGTTTCCCATTGCCATATTGTGCTCGGTGTCACTATTTTTGGTAGTGGCACGTCCCAAGCTTCGATTGGTAATTTACTGACATGTTGACAGTCATGAGCCAGGCCAATTGGTTTTGGTCCTCGCTGACTCTCAAACCAAGGTTGTAGGGTTCGATCGTAATAGCCTCCCCCCATCCCGAGTCGATGTCCGGTGGAGTCAAAGGCGACGAGTGGTGTGCATATAAGATCGAGTTGGTACAGAGGACGGATGAGGTGCTGTTTTAATTTCGGCTCAAGAATACGGTACTTATTGAGCACCATTTCTGTTTCCGGTTGATAGTGAAGAAACAGCAAGTGTCCTTTAGAAAAAGGATGAATAACCGGCAAATAGACTTGTTTGCCTTGTTGCCACAACCAATCAATCAGTGGATTCGTGTCAATTTCACCATCAGCGCTGAGGTAAAGTGCAATATGTTGCGCGAATTTTAGCTCCGGCAATAAGGCGAATTGCTCAATCAGTGTTAAACCAGCTTGTTGCTGAAAGTGTTGAGGGAGTTGTTGGCGGAGTTGACGAACTTGTTGACGAAATTCTTGTCTTGAGAGAGTCATGCGATTACCCGAGGTTAACAGGGTATCGAAGGATACCCCAGAGTGCCGTTGGAGATTTTGACCCTTGAACCAGCTGGTTCAAGGCGGATCAGCAATGGTGACCGTAGGCTTCTCGGTACGAGCCGAGCTTGCTCAATAGCCTCCAAGTACTAACCCTTAAGGATTGCTTATCGGCTCAGGGACGTAATCCCACTAACGTACACTCCAGGGTAAATCGGGATCTCGATTGTAGCGTATTGGCTAAGTTTAGTCGTGCAAAACAATCAAGAATATTTTTTTAAGCTAAAGGTTGTGCCTTTCCCTGCGGTACTTTACTTAAGGCGTCATCAAGTGACGCGGTGAGCTTTTCCATGCGCTCATTCAATTGCATTTGCAATTCATTGTGTTGTTGAGTAGTTGAATCACGAGTTTCGAGGTCGTAACAGAAGTTCAACGCAGCGATCGTTAACAAATGTACCTCGTTGGTCACTTTTGTTTTATCGGTCATGTCCTTCAAACGATCATTCAGTCGTTTGGCAGCTTGAAGCAGCGCTTCTTCCTGACCCGCTGGGCAGTTAACGCGAGTTAACTTACCTAAAATTTCAACTTCTACCGCTTGGCTACTCATATCCACTCTACACTTAAATTAAGGTGACAATGCAGACCATCACCGAGGGGGAAACTATAGAAAAAGCCTTGTTAAGATTCAAGTGTTTCCCGTGTAACAGAGGCAAAACAAAGGGCAATCACACAGTAATTGGGCAAATTGTGTAAAACACGCTCATTATTGTCTTGATGTAGATTTTCGCCTAACCATCAAAATGGTAGGATTAGCTATTATTTTGCAATATTAGGTTTATCCATGAGTAACATTACCCTTCCAGATTACTTAACTTTCGCAAGTGAAATGCAATCTGCAGGCTTGGCGGTCAATCCTTCAGAGCTACACGGTTTGTTGACCGGCATGTTAAGTGGCGGTTTAAGTTTAACGGATAAGAGCTGGCAACCGCTGATTTTTGACTACACCAATGAAGGTATGGGTTGGCCAGATAAAGCGTTGCAACAGGCGCAAAAAACCTTAGATGCAACAATTAAAGAACTGACTGGCACTGATATGGAGTTGTCACTATTACTGCCAGATGAAGAAGCGAGTGCAAGCTTGTTTGATATGGCCGATGGTGTTGCTGATTGGATTAATCACTTTATCTCTGGTCTTGGCTTGATAAATGCGAACCTAAAGCAAGCCTCAAACCAAGCAAAAGAAGCACTCTCTGATTTGGAAGAAATGGCCAAGTTGGGCATCGATGAAGACGATGACTTACAAGAACAAGCCGTTTTATTAGAACAAGTAATTGAGCACATTAAAGTGTGCGTGTTGACGATTCATGCTGAGTTTGGTCAAAAACCAGCGCAGGTAGAATCAAATCCAACAATCCACTAATTGGGTTACGTCATGAAGCAGTTTGATGTCGTTATCGCAGGCGGAGCAATGGCCGGTATGACCTTGGCGCTGGCGATTGATAGTTTAGCGCACGGAAAGCTTCGTGTTGCGGTTGTCGAAGCTTATCAAGTTGACCATCAGGCACATCCTGGTTTTGATTCTCGTTCAATAGCCCTTTCCCATGGAACGGTGCAGATTCTACAGCAACTGAATTTGTGGCAGCAGATTGAGCCTGTCGCAACGGCAATCAAGCATATTCACGTTTCGGATCAATCGCATGCAGGCATGACAGACATAGATTGCCAAGATATTGCGGCTAGCGCGTTGGGTTATGTGGTTGAACTGGCGGATGTAGGGCGTATTTATCACCACAAAGCGATGCAGAGCTCACAGATCGAATTGTTATGTCCTAACTCAGTGACAGATATTGAGCGCCTACAGACCCACAATGTGGTGACGTTAGATAATGGGGAACAACTTCAGTGCCAATTGTTGGTCGCGGCTGACGGTGCGATTTCTGCTTGTTGTGAGCAAATCGGCATGTCGCTGCGCGAACATGATTTCAACCAAGTCGCAGTTATTGCAAATATTCGCACTCAAGTAGCGCATAATGGTCGAGCATTTGAACGTTTTACTCATCAAGGACCAGTCGCGCTATTGCCGATGAGTGACAACCGAATGTCATTGGTTTGGTGTTTGCGTCCAGAGCAAGCCAAAAAAGTGTTGGGCTTGAGTGATGCCGAGTTCTTATTGAACTTACAAACTGAGTTTGGTTGGCGATTAGGGCAATTGACCGAAGTGGGCGAGCGAGCGAGCTATCCGTTGTTATTGCGTTATCGTGAGAACAATGTATCTCATCGTTTTGCGATTGTTGGTAATGCAGCACAAACACTCCACCCCATCGCTGGACAAGGCTTTAATTTGGGCATTCGTGATGTGATGAGTTTAGCAGAAGAGCTTGTATCATCACTTGATGATGTTGGTCGCTATTCGGTCTTGAGCCAATTTAAACATCGTCGAGTGGAAGATCGTACACGAACGATTGAGATGACTTCTTCGTTGGTACACCTGTTCTCCAACGATTATCTCACCATGCGCATTGGGCGCAATTTGGGGTTAGCCATGATGGACAATGTTCCGCAGCTAAAATCTCCGCTATTACTGAGAACACTAGGTTTAGTGGCACGCTAGTGCCAAAGGATTAGAAAAATATGATGCAAAGTGTAGATATTGCAATAGTTGGCGGTGGTATGGTTGGCCTGGCTCTGGCCGCAGCTTTAAAGGATTCAGAGCTGAGAATTGCGGTTATTGAAAGTCGTGAACCAGAACAAGATTTAAATGACTTGCCAGATGTTCGAGTGTCAGCGTTGAGCCGATCTAGTGAAACCATTCTGCGTAATCTTGGTGCTTGGCAAGGTATTATCGACCGTCGTGCTGCCCCATATATGGCAATGGAAGTGTGGGAGCAAGATAGTTTTGCGCGTATCGAATTTGATGCACAAAAACTGGCGCAACCCAACCTTGGTCATATTGTTGAAAACCGTGTCATTCAGTTGGCATTATTGGAGCAAGTGCAAAAGCAGAGCAACGTGACGATGTTAATGCCCGCGCAGTGCCAAACATTAGCCATTGGTGAAAGTGAAGCATGGCTGACCTTAGCGAATGGTCAGTCGCTTACTGCCAAATTGGTGATTGGTGCTGATGGTGCTAACTCATGGGTGCGTCGCCAACAAGATATTCCTTTAACACATTGGGATTATGGTCATAGCGCAATCGTTGCCAATGTATGGACACAAGAGCCACACGAGCAAGTTGCTCGTCAAATATTTACCCCGCAAGGGCCATTGGCTTTCCTACCTATGGGTAATAGCCAAATGAGCTCAATCGTTTGGTCTACCGAGCCTAGCCGTGCAGAGCGTTTAGTGGCGATGGACAAAGATGACTTCAATAAGGCACTAACCGCAGAATTTGACGCTCGTCTTGGTATGTGTGAGGTTGTCGGGGAGCGTTTTGCATTCCCTCTGAAGATGCGTTACGCACGAGATTTTGTCACTGAGCGTGTTGCTTTAGTCGGTGATGCTGCGCATACCATTCATCCTTTGGCAGGGCAAGGGGTTAACCTTGGCTTGTTAGATGCTGCGAGTCTCGCGCAGGAGATTCTGACGTTATGGCAACAAGGGCAAGATATTGGTAGTAAACGTAACTTACGGGGCTACGAGCGCTGGCGTAAAGCAGAGGCGGCGAAAATGATTGCGGCTATGCAAGGCTTTAAAGATTTGTTTGAAGGCGATAACCCTGCGAAAAAATTGATTCGTGGTATCGGTATGAAGCTTGCTGGTCAACTTCCCGGCGCTAAAGATGAGATCATGAAACGTGCTTTGGGCTTGAAAGGTGATTTACCTAATCTAGCGAAAAGCTCGATTTCTTCGATTTAGCATATCTTGTGATGTGTAATGTAAAAAGGTTGGCTTTCGCCAACCTTTTTTTGAATATTTCTGCACATCAAGCATAAGCGCAACGTAACTTCATGATCTCTTGATTCACTTCTTTTACTGCTTGAAAGTGTCTTCGCTCTGCTCTTTCCGGAAGGATAAGTTTTCCATTATCAAATTCAAACTTACCGATGCCGTAAATATAGATTCGTCCCTTAAATAGTCGACTTACGTGTTTAGCAATCATACTTGGTGTATAGCGCTTAAACAGTCTCATAAAATTATCCTTCATGTTTAGCAAGCTTAGTAATTATACGAATTTCCCTCTGGAAAAAATGTGATTCTTATAGGGGAAAATACGGCAAATTGTAACAATGTGGATAATTGTGTTGCCGTAAGCAAATATGCAGGCATTTCCTAATATTTTCGTGATTCTCTGCTCATTATTGCTTTGTCATTTTGTTCGAACTGCAGGTTATTAAAACAAGCTCATATGACAAAATTAAGAATAGCCGATGAAAAGGGATGCCGAGACAGATAAATGTAAATTTTTGATAAAAAAGCCCATACAGGCGGGCGAATAGTCTAGATGCATTACACAAAAGTGGATAACCCTTTAAATCAGGTATTCACTTAGTACTGACAACACAACATTGGTGAAGGGGGGAAGCCGCTATTTAGCGGAGTGAACCCCAAAAAACGCAGGGCGTGTTAACAGTTGGTTTAGAATAGAATAAAAAAACACCAATGACTACTTATGCTGATATTGTGAATAAAAAAGAATCACAGCTCTTACCATTAACTTTGATCTGTGTCGCTAAACTATGTAATGCAGTGTTGTGATTAAAGTTGAATGGTGATCATTATCGACATATATCAGCGAGGGTTGGTTTGCAGAGCTTAATAAGATCTTGGCAATTAAGCGCGACGCCAGCCAAATGACTTCCGCTGCTGATGGTCACTTCCGGCTCTTGAAGCAATCGAGAATCAAAAATGATGGGCATGGGTTGAGGAAGTAGTAATGGGGTGACGGTGCCAACTTGATAGCCAGTCAGTTCGACGATGGTTGATGCATCGGCACAGGTCATGCGGCGACTGTTAAGCAGTGATCGGACTTTTTTAGGATCGACTGATTTATCTCCCGGTACGCAAGCTAATACAAATAGGTCGCTCATATCGCGTAGTAGGATGGATTTGACCATTTGTGATTGGCGGATACCACGCTGCTGCGCAGCATCAGCAACACTTACGGCAGGTGTTGCATGCGGCAACAGGCGATATTGCACCTGCTGCACATCTAAATAGACGGTGACTTTGGTTTGCAAGGCACTATTCGTCATCAAGTGTGTACGGTAGTGGTTGCATGGTCCAAAGAGCACTTGGCTGCTCAGCTAAGCGTAGCTGGGTATCGGCTTCTAAAGTATTTGGTAATACGGCCAATGCAATGGTTTCACCATCACTAAAACGATAGTGCGCCAGCAATTGACCTGCACTGCGCCAGTTATCACCCACAGCGCGTTCAAGGTTGGCTGGTAGTGCCGGTTCTTGTTCGGTGTAACCTTTAACAATGTACATTGCGCGCTTATTGATGCCACGGTACTTAGCGCGGGCCACGGTCTCTTGACCCGTGTAACAACCTTTCTTAAAGCTAATTCCATCTAGAGCCTGAACGTTGAGTGCTTGAGGAATATGCTCCCCTTGCTCTGCTTGTTCAACAATCGGTAGCGCTGCTTCAATGTCAAAACGACGCCAAATCGCTTCGTTGACTTTTAATGCCCCTGTTTGCTGCGCAAATTCAGCTGCATTTTCTGCATCGAGCGCTAACAGCCAACGCTGTGAATCAATCTTAACCGCCGTACCGCCAGTCACTGTACGAACATCACCGGTTTCTTCGCTCATCTGATCGATCACGGATTGTGCTTGGGTTCCGATGAGGCCTAGGAGAATATCTTCACTTTGCTTGATCTCTACTTTTGAGAAAATCGCGTATTTTTTGATTTCAGCCAGCTGTTTTTCTAGTGCAGATTGCGGCTCAAATAATGCGTAACCCCCTTGATGGTGGAACACACGGAATACCGACCACACTTTACCTTTCGCATCACAATGAGCACCAAAAGTTGATTGTGACTTATCGAGTTGAACCACATCACAAGTGACTTGACCTTGCAGATAGGATTTTGCGTCATTTCCTACCAGTGTTACCAATCCCCAAGATGGTAAATGGGTCAGCATTAGCTCAGGGAGCGCTTCGCTTGCAGTATGCGAAAGGGGAGTGAAGTCGTTAAGCCAATCCATAGTTGTACCTTGATATGTTTGCGTTGATACGAAATGTAGTTGTAACACCTTGAGTGCAAAATTGCATTTTGTCGAACTCATTATCTCTTTACATGGGTGCGTGTAACACCTATCACAAGGTGTTGCCCATATTTGTTATTCTACCAAAACTGTGACACTAGTGTGATTGATATAGTAGAGGCAAATAGGCAGGCTTGTTACACTCAGGTTTAACCAATATGTCAGGTGAGGAATGAGAATGTACACCGCAGAAGAAAAAGCGCGTATTAAATGGGCATGTCGTCGTGGTATGTTGGAATTGGACGTGGTTATCATGCCGTTTTTCGAAGAGTGCTTTGATGCTTTAAGCGAGACTGAACAACGAGATTTTGTTTCCCTATTGGAATCCGATGATCCGGATTTGTTCACTTGGGTGATGGGGCACGGTCGCAGTGAAAATTTAAGCCATGCTTCGATGGTAGATAAAATTGTCGCCCATAACCTCAGTAAAGTGCGTTAAGTGTAGACTCACATCCAGTCGTTATTCTTTTCAGGCCAATACCATTCTTCTGGTGTTGGCCTGTTGTTTATTGATCATTAGTGATATTCCACTAGTGGTGACTGCCTACTTGTTGATTCAACTTGTTTTTACTTATCGTCGCGATGGTTTATTGGCCGCCAGCTTAGTTGGCGATATTGCTGTTTATCCTGATGGACGAGTGCAAACAGAGCTTGGTTGCTACACTTACCGGCGTGCATGGCTGGTATTTTCTGAGCTTGTGATTATATTAAGTGTTCACCGTGGTTGGCATTTCATCTGGCGTGATAGTGTGGATGAAGAACATTACTGGCAATTATTGATGCTATTAAAAAAGGAGCCATGAAGGCTCCTTTTGCGTTTTGTTTACTTGAGTTTCTCTGGAACCAAAATAGTTGGACCACTATTTTCCAGCTGATCTGGGTAATCGAGAGTGTAATGCAAGCCACGACTTTCTTTACGTTCCATCGCACAGCGCACCATCAACTCAGCGACTTGTAGCAGGTTACGCAGTTCAAGTAGGTTATTAGAAACATGGAAGTTGCTGTAGTACTCGTGCGTTTCTTGTTGCAGCAGTTGAATACGGCGTAGTGCACGCTCTAAACGTTTGTCAGTACGAACAATGCCCATGTAATCCCACATAAATAGGCGCAGTTCATGCCAGTTATGTTGAATCACCACTTCCTCGTCACTATTACTTACTTGGCTCTCATCCCAATGTGGTAGTGATGCAGGCATAGCGACGTTGTCGATGTTAGCCAAAATATGTTTCGATGCTGACCATGCATAAACCACACATTCAAGTAGTGAGTTTGATGCCATTCGGTTAGCACCATGCAAACCGGTATAGCTCACTTCACCAATCGCATACAGATTATCTAAATCGGTACGACCATCTTGGTCTACCATGACACCGCCGCAGGTGTAGTGTGCAGCAGGTACCACTGGAATAGGTTCTTTGGTCATATCGATGCCAAGATCCATCAGTCGAGTGTAGATAGTTGGGAAATGCTTTTGGACAAAATCGGCTGGCTTATGGCTGATGTCAACATACATGCAGTCTGCGCCAAGACGTTTCATTTCAAAGTCGATGGCACGTGCTACGACATCACGCGGTGCAAGTTCTGCACGCTCATCAAAGTCGGGCATAAAGCGTGAGCCATCAGGACGGCGTAGGTAAGCACCTTCGCCACGTAATGCTTCTGTAAGTAGGAAGTTACGTGCTTCTGGGTGGAACAAGCAAGTTGGGTGGAATTGGTTGAACTCTAAGTTCGCGACGCGACAACCTGCACGCCAAGCAATCGCAATGCCATCACCAGACGACACGTCAGGGTTTGACGTGTACTGGTATACTTTTGATGCGCCACCTGTTGCCAATACAACGAATTTACTGCGAACGGTTTCTACATGTTCTTCGTTACGGTTCCAGATGTAGGCACCTACCACTTTTTTATTGTCACCACCGATTTTCTCTTCGGTGATCAAATCAAGTGCGTTATGGCGTTCAAGAACGGTGATATTTGGGTGATTATGAACGTTATCTTGCAATGAAGTTTGCATCGCCATGCCAGTGGCATCTGCAGCATGCAAAATGCGGCGATGGCTATGACCACCTTCACGCGTTAAGTGGTAACGCGGTGCTTCATCGCTGTCATTGTCTTCACGGTCAAAAGGCACACCACCATCAATTAGCCATTGCACACATTCTTTCGCGTTCTCAGCGATGAATTTAACGGTGTCTTCTTCACAGATTCCACCGCCAGCAATAAGCGTATCCTCAACATGTGAGTCGATGCTATCAGACTCATCAAATACAGCGGCAATGCCGCCTTGAGCGTAGAATGTTGCCCCTTCACTGCGTGGTCCTTTACTTAACACAATGACTTTGCCGTGCTCGGCAACACGCAACGCTAATGACAGACCAGCAGCTCCGCTGCCAATCACAAGTACATCACATTGATGTTCACGGTTTGCGTTCATAAAATTCTTTATTGTCCTAAATAATCAAAGCGTGCGTTCACGCTATAAACTTTTGTTAACAACAATATTAACACTCCCTGCACCGTAATTGTGCTTTATTGTCGTTGCTTTTCGCTCATTTCGTCCTCACAATCTAGCAACTAAGGTCGTTGACTTATCACTAGCTAAGAATAAATGAATTTATTTTGAACTTTCATTTCTTTACGAGGTCACAATAGTGCTCAAGTAAGCAGTGGTGTCAATACTACATTTTGCACAATTAATTCTCACCACCTGTGGTTATGAGATAGAACGATAGGAGTAAACGCTCGAATGAACGAGCCGCTGACCGATCAAGTATTAATTGAGCGAGTTCAGAGTGGAGATAAGCAAGCATTTAATTTACTCGTTTTGAGATATCAAAACAAAGTGTGCAACCTTATTTCCCGCTATGTGAGCAATCCTGGTGATGTCCCTGACGTAGCGCAAGAAGCATTTATTAAAGCTTATCGAGCAATACCTAGTTTTCGTGGCGAAAGCGCATTTTATACTTGGTTATATCGTATCGCTGTTAATACTGCGAAGAACCACATAGTGGCCCAAAGCCGCAGGCCTCCAACGCAAGATGTGGACACTGAAGAAGCTGAATATTACGAAAATGGCAGTGCATTAAAAGAAATATCGAACCCTGAGAACTTAACGTTGTCCAAGGAATTGAAACAGGTAGTTTTCAGTGCGATAGATGCATTGCCTGATGATTTAAAAACTGCAATGACTCTGCGAGAACTTGATGGTTTGAGTTACGAAGAGATCGCTGCAGTCATGGATTGCCCCGTAGGAACAGTACGTTCGCGTATTTTCCGTGCACGTGAAGCGGTAGAGAAGAAAATTCAACCGCTTTTACAACGCTAGTCGCAACATTTATGGTGAAAATAATGGCTGACAAAGAGAAACTTTCAGCACTCATGGATGGAGAATTGATCGATAAAGCTTTAATTGCGGAGCTTGAAAACGATCAACAAGGCTTAGAAGCCTGGAAGAACTATCATTTAATTGGTGATGTTCTTCGTGGTGATGCACCAGCAAAGCCTGAGTGGAATATTGCTGAAAGCGTAGCTTTAGCGTTAGAAAATGAACCAGCTCATAGTGTCTATACTGCAGATAAAGTCACGAGTATTGAGACTGCGCGTCTTGAAGCTCAGCCGACACCGAAATCAGCAGCTTGGACGTTACCTAACTGGCTTACCCAGTTGGGTCAGGTGGGGATTGCCGCTTGTGTCTCACTGGCTGTTGTACTTGGTGTTCAACAATATGGTGAAAACCCAACAGCTGAAGCGGATCAAATTCCAGTACTTCAAACCATTCCATTTTCTGGAAGTGCGGAACCTGTGAGTCTTACTCGTGATGAAGCGAATTCGTCTAAAAACTCACTGAATGTGCAAGAACAACGCCGTCGTATTAACGCATTACTGCAAGATTACGAGCTGCAACTTAGACTTCATAGTGGATCGGTTGGTGAAGCAGACAACGATCTAGATACGGTAGTTGAATGAAAAAATTTCTGATCAGTGCGCTGACACTGTTCAGTTTGACGTCTCCGATGGCCTTTGCTGAAGAAAAACCAGCAGAGGCCTTGTTGCATCAAATGAACGAGGCTAGTCAGCAACTTAATTTCGAGATCTCTTATATCCTGATTAAGAAAAACAGTATTGAACCATTGCTTTATCGTCATGCTCGTGACGGACAAGAGCATTTTGCTCATCTGGTTTATCTTAGTGGACCTATTCGAGAAGTAATTCGTCGTGGCGACGAAGTGAGCTACATTGAGCCGGGTGTTGACCCATTTACGATCGAGTCGGCGGATATGGTCGCGCCAACGTTCCCGATGCTGAACAGCGATATCTCTCACCTAAATGATAACTATGACTTTATTCAAGTAGGTAGAGCGCGAGAAGCAGGAGCTGCATGCCAGGTGCTGCGCATCGTGCCAAAAGATGGCTTACGTTACAGCTATGTGCTTTGGGTTGATGAAAAGAGCAAATTACCATTGCGTGCCGATCTTATTGATCGTGATGGTGAAGTTCTCGAGCAATACCGCGCTATCTCATACAGTGTGAATGACCATATTGCGGAGATTTTGAGTGGCCTAAAAGGGGTGAAATTGCCTCCGGTGATCTCATTGCCAAAAGGTGAAGTCAAACAGTCGTTTTGGAGTGCAGGCTGGATTCCGAGTGGCTTTGAAGCGACAGAGCTAAACCGTTATCGTATGGCTGTAACTGACCGCATGGTTGAGAGTCAAATGTATACTGACGGGCTGTTTAACTTCTCTATTTATGTATCGCCACGTGACAGCCATTCACTGAAAGGGCAGATCGTGCGTCAAGGTCGCCGCACGTTGCATACGTCTGTACGCGGAGACGTTGAGATTTCGGTTGTTGGTGACATTCCGCCAGCAACTGCGCAACGTATCGCTCAATCAGTCAAAGTGAATCCAACGCAAGAGAAATAATTCTATGATGACAGCACTCGCGACGGTTTCTAACGTCACGCGAAAATCATCAGGGTACGATGTGGAATTAAGTTGTGAGCAGCAAACTAGCTGCTCCAGCTGCTCCTCGCAAAAAAGTTGCGGCACAGGGATTGTATCAAAAGCCGTTGGACGCAAAGTCCTGCACTGGCATCTATTTACGCAGCAAGCGGTGAAAGTCGGTCAAGTGGTAGAAATTGGCATGGCTGAGAAGAGTTTATTGCAGTCAGCGGCGGTGGTTTATATCACGCCGTTACTGGCATTAATCCTCGGAGCTGTTTTGGCGCATTTATGGTTAGCACCAATGATTGGCGGTGGTGAGGGGCTGGTAATTTTGGTCTCTGCATTATTTACCGCTGGTGGAATTTTGTTGGCAAAACACTTTGCGCACCGCCTTGAGCGACAATCCTCGCAACAAGTCATATTATTAAGAGTATTGGGAGAGCCTATCCAGTGAAATACTCAAGTGACTTGGGTATCAAAATTGGATAGAATCTGCCAACTTGATTGAAATGCCGTCAAACGACGGCTTTCTTATGTCCTATTTTAAAGAGTTTAGTCACCCCAAATCATGAAGCACATTCGTAACTTTTCGATTATCGCCCACATCGACCATGGTAAGTCGACCCTATCTGACCGTCTGATCCAAGTATGTGGTGGTCTAACCGATCGCGAAATGGCAGAGCAAGTTCTTGACTCAATGGATCTAGAACGTGAGCGTGGCATCACCATCAAATCACAGAGTGTGACTCTAAACTACACGGCTAAAGATGGCGAAACATACCAGCTTAACTTCATCGACACTCCAGGACACGTAGACTTCGCATACGAAGTATCTCGTTCTCTTGCTGCATGTGAAGGTGCACTATTGGTGGTTGACGCAGGTCAGGGCGTAGAAGCACAGACTCTTGCTAACTGTTACACCGCAATCGAAATGGATCTTGAAGTAGTGCCAATCCTTAACAAGATTGACCTACCTGCAGCAGATCCTGAGCGTGTAGCAGAAGAAATTGAAGATATCGTTGGTATCGATGCTGTTGACGCAACGCGTTGTAGTGCGAAAACTGGCCTCGGTGTTGATGATGTTCTAGAAACTATCGTGGCTAAGATTCCAGCACCAGAAGGTGATGCGGATGCGCCACTTCAAGCGCTAATCATCGACTCTTGGTTCGATAACTACCTTGGCGTTGTGTCTCTGGTACGTATTAAAAACGGCGTACTGAAGAAGAACGACAAGATCAAAGTAATGAGCACGGGCCAGACTTGGGGTGTAGACCGTCTAGGTATCTTTACGCCGAAGCAAGTTGACACCGACGTATTACGTACCGGTGAGGTAGGTTGGGTTGTTTGTGGTATCAAAGACATCCTAGGCGCACCAGTAGGTGATACGCTAACGCTATCGAAAAACGGCAGCGAAACACCATTACCAGGCTTTAAGAAAGTAAAACCTCAGGTTTATGCGGGTCTATTCCCAGTATCATCTGACGATTACGAAAACTTCCGTGATGCACTAGGTAAACTAAGCCTAAACGACGCATCGCTATTCTACGAGCCAGAAAACTCGGCGGCATTAGGCTTTGGTTTCCGTTGTGGTTTCCTAGGTATGCTGCACATGGAAATCATTCAAGAGCGTCTTGAGCGTGAATACGATCTTGATCTGATCACCACGGCGCCTACCGTAGTTTACGAAGTTGAAAAAACTGACGGTGAAGTTTTCTACGTAGATAGCCCAGCGAAACTGCCAGCGGTGAACGATATTGAAGAGATTCGTGAGCCAATCGCACGTTGTAATATTCTAGTGCCATCTGACTACCTAGGTAACGTAATCACATTATGTATTGAAAAACGTGGTATTCAGGTAGATATGGTTTACCACGGTAACCAAGTGGCAGTGACATACGACATTCCAATGGCGGAAGTAGTACTAGACTTCTTTGACCGTTTGAAATCAACGTCTCGTGGTTACGCATCACTAGACTACAACTTCCAACGCTTTGAAGCGTCAAACATGGTACGTGTAGACGTACTGCTAAACGGTGACAAAGTGGATGCATTGGCATTGATCACTCACAAAGATCAATCGCAAACACGTGGTCGTCAGTTGGTTGAGAAGATGAAAGAGTTCATTCCTCGCCAAATGTTTGATATCGCAATTCAAGCGGCAATCGGTAACCACATCATCGCACGTTCAACGGTTAAACAGCTACGTAAAAACGTACTGGCGAAATGTTACGGTGGTGACGTGAGCCGTAAGAAGAAACTGTTGAAGAAACAGAAAGAAGGTAAGAAACGCATGAAGCAGATCGGTAACGTAGAGCTGCCTCAAGAGGCGTTCCTAGCGATTCTTCATGTTGGTAAAGATTAATAAATTGGGCATTTGCTCAACGTTATGATCAAAGTAAGTGAAAGGGTTTCGGCTCTTTCACTTTCGTGTTTTTGAAAGTAAGGGAAGTCAATGGCAAATACGTTTTCACTTATCCTAGTTCTCGTTACGTTAGTTACGGGCATTGTATGGGCACTAGAGAAGTTGGTTTTTGCAAAAAAACGTCAGCTAAAATTAGCCGCGGTTGAAGCTCAAACCAACGGTTTAGATTCTGCGGCGATTGAAAAAATCAAAGCTCAGCCTTGGTGGATTGAAAACAGCGTATCGATTTTCCCAGTGATTGCTTTTGTCTTGGTACTGCGTTCGTTTGTTTACGAGCCGTTTCAAATTCCATCAGGGTCAATGATGCCAACACTATTGGTTGGTGATTTTATTTTGGTTGAAAAGTACGCTTACGGTTTAAAAGATCCGGTATGGCGTACACAGTTAGTTGAAGTGGGTAAACCTGAGCGTGGTGATGTGGTGGTATTTAAATACCCACCTCAACCAAGCATCGACTACATTAAACGTGTGGTAGGTCTACCTGGTGATACCGTGCGTTACGGTGCTGATAAACAAATCTGCATCAAAAAAGCCGGTGAGCATAGCTGTAAGCCAGTAAAACTATTTAACGTTGAAGAAAGCGAATTTATTCAAAATGGCGTGCCAATGATTCAAATGGATGAGTTGTTGGGCAAAGAGCAGCACCAAATTTTGATCAACCCACTACGTCGTGACCGTGTAGATGCATACTATCCGCGTCCTGGTGTAAGTGAATGGGTTGTTCCTCAAGGTCAGTACTTTGTGATGGGTGATAACCGTGACAACAGCGCTGACAGTCGCTACTGGGGTTTTGTTCCAGAAGCAAACTTAGTGGGTAAGGCCGTAGGTATTTGGATCAGCTTCGAATTCGAACGCGGTGAAGATAGCGTCCTACCAACTTGGATTCCTACCGGTGTGCGTTTCAACCGCATTGGTGGGATTAACTAAATCTTGAATCTATCTGATGTTGCGACTTGGCTGATATGCTGCTTGGTGGCAACATCATTTATTAAAGAGATGACTAAATTGATTAACGAGAGAGCATGAATTCTCCAATCGCATTACTAGAGAAAAGCTCGGTTATAGCTTTACGCAAGCTGAGCTTATTAACCTTGCACTGACTCACCGCAGTGCCAATGGTAAACACAACGAACGTCTTGAGTTTCTGGGCGATTCAATTTTAAGTTTTGTTATTGCTGATGATCTCTATCACCGCTTTCCAAAAGTGAATGAAGGGGATATGAGCCGCATGCGTGCAACGCTGGTGCGAGGTAACACATTGGCGGAACTAGGGCGTGAATTCGCTTTAGGAGATTACTTAAAATTAGGTCCAGGTGAGTTGAAAAGTGGCGGTTTCCGTCGTGACTCAATTTTAGCTGATGCTGTCGAAGCCATCATTGGTGCTATCTATCTAGATAGTGACCTAGAAACGGTTCGCGGTATCGTGCTGAGCTGGTACCAATCTCGCCTAGAAGCAATCAAGCCTGGTGTATCGCAGAAAGACCCGAAAACTCGCCTTCAAGAGTTCCTTCAAGGTCGCAGAAAACCGCTGCCTGTTTACACAGTGACTAATATTAAAGGTGAAGCACACAACCAAGAGTTTACGGTTTCGTGTGAAGTTGCAGGTATCGGAGCACCTGTGATCGGCAAAGGTACCAGTCGTCGCAAGGCAGAACAGGCGGCTGCGGAAACAGCACTAGAGCAATTGACCAATGGCTGATTCAGATAACAACGAATTTGATATCGATGCATATTTTGCGTCGGGCAATGAGCAACCAACCAGCTCACCGGAAAACCAACACTGTGGCTTTGTTGCGATTGTTGGTCCTAACGTAGGTAAATCAACCCTGCTGAACCGCATTCTGGGTCAGAAGATTTCGATTACCTCACGTAAACCACAAACCACACGTCACCGTATTATGGGCGTGGATACTGACGGCGATTACCAAGCAATTTATGTTGATACCCCAGGACTTCATATTGAAGAAAAGCGTGCTATCAACCGCTTGATGAACCGCGCTGCTAGCTCATCACTGAGTGATGTGAACCTAGTATTTTTCTTGGTTGATGGTACACACTGGACCAACGACGATGAGATGGTGCTAAACAAACTACGTAACGCGAACTTCCCAGTTGTGCTTTGTGTTAACAAAGTCGACGTGGTCGCTGACCGTAACGACGTTATGCTGCATATGATGGATCTGTCGAAGAAGATGGAATTCGTCGATGTTGTGCCAATTTCAGCGAAACACGGTAAGAACATTGAAGTACTGCGTAAGCATGTGCGTGAGCACTTACCAAAAGCGGTACACCATTTCCCAGAAGAGTACGTAACAGATCGTTCTCAGCGCTTTATGGCGTCGGAAATCGTGCGTGAAAAACTGATGCGTTTTACCGGTGAAGAACTGCCTTACTCTGTGACAGTGGAAATCGAGCGTTTCGATTACAACCCTGAGACTGACGGTTTCCATATCAATGCGTTGATCTTGGTTGAACGTAGTGGTCAGAAGAAAATGGTGATCGGTAAAGGTGGCGAAAAGATCAAAACCATCGGTCGCGAAGCGCGTTTGGACATGGAAGAGCTGTTTGGCCGTAAGGTTTACCTAGAAACTTGGGTTAAAGTGAAATCAGGTTGGGCTGATGATGAGCGTGCATTGCGCTCGCTAGGTTATATCGACGATTTGTAATGCAGTGAAGCTATTGAGCTTCGCTCCCAATCAATACTAAGGAGCCGTTTGGCTCCTTTTTGTTACAAGTAAAGGAATCTATGTCCGCAGACGGTTTACAACGTTGCTTTGTGCTGCATCGTCGCCCTTACAGTGAGTCGAGTTTGATTCTCGATGTTTTCAGTGAGGAGTATGGTCGTGTCTCGATTATGTCCAAAGGTGCGCGCAGTAAACGTTCCAACCTTAAAGGGGCATTGCAACCATTCACTCCACTATTGCTTAAGTGGTCAGGCAGTGGCTCGATGAAAACGTTACGTCAAGCGGAGCCCATTAGCCTTGGCTTACCTCTTACGGGTATCAACCTATATTCCGCCATGTATGTTAACGAACTGATTGGCCGAGTGCTGATGGCTGAAGTGCCAATGCCAGGGTTATTTCATGATTACTTACATGCATTGACCGAGCTTGCTCAGGCGGAGAACCCAGAGCCTGCTTTGCGCCGTTTTGAGCTAGCACTCCTGTCTGCAATGGGCTATGGTGTTGATTTCCTGCATTGTGCAGGTACTGGTGAACCGATAGACCCAAACATGACTTATCGCTATCGTGAACAAAAAGGGTTTATCGCGTCGGTTAGATTGGACAATTTGACCTTTAAAGGTGATGAACTGATTGCGATCAGTGAACGTAGGTTTATTACTAAACCCCAATTACAAGCTGCTAAGCGATTTACACGTATTGCGTTAAAACCTTATCTTGGTGGCAAACCATTAAAAAGTAGAGAACTCTTTATTTCACGAGTTTCTAGAGCAAGGAGTATTTAGACATGAGCTCAATTTACCTAGGTGTGAATATCGACCACATCGCAACCCTTCGTAACGCACGTGGTACTAAGTACCCAGATCCAGTGCATGCAGCGGAAATTGCTGAGCGAGCAGGGGCGGACGGTATTACCATTCACCTACGTGAAGACCGTCGTCATATCAAAGATCGCGATGTGCGTATTTTGGCTGAAACGCTGCAAACACGCATGAACCTTGAAATGGCAGTTACGGATGAGATGGTGGATATTGCACTCGCAACTAAGCCTGAGTACGTATGTTTAGTGCCAGAAAAGCGTGAAGAGTTAACCACGGAAGGCGGTTTGGATGTGGTTGGTCAGCTAGAAAAAGTGAAAGCAGCAACTGAGAAACTGACGGCTGCAGGGATTAAAGTCTCGCTGTTTATTGATGCTGACCGAGCGCAAATTGATGCATCAAAAGCTTGTGGTGCACCATTTATTGAATTGCATACAGGTCACTATGCCGATGCAGAAACTGAAGCCGAGCAGCAGGCTGAGCTAAAACGCATTGCGGCTGGCGCAAGTTATGCTGCGGGTTTGGGCATCATGGTTAACGCGGGTCACGGTTTGACGTATCACAATGTCTCGGCGATTGCGGCGATTCCTGAAATTTACGAGCTTAATATTGGTCACTCGATTATTGGTCGTGCGGTATTTGATGGTTTAGAAAAAGCCGTGCGCGAGATGAAAGCTTTAATGGTTGAAGCGCGCAAATAAGTTATGGCTATTGTCGGATTAGGTACAGACATCGCAGAAATTGAGCGAGTTGAAAAAGCACTGGCTCGTACTGGTGTCGCATTTGCTGAGCGCATTCTTACCGCTGATGAGATGAAGGCGTTTCATCAAAGTAAGCAGCAAGGGCGTTTTTTAGCTAAGCGTTTTGCTGCCAAAGAGGCAGCGTCAAAAGCGCTCGGCACTGGCATAGCTATGGGCGTATCTTTTCAGGACTTTATGATTGGCAATGATGAATTGGGTAAGCCAGTACTCACGTTACGTAATAAGGCGTTGGAATTGGCAACAAAAATGTCGGTAGCCAATGTGCATGTGTCGATCTCCGATGAGCGTCATTACGCCGTTGCGACGGTTATTTATGAATGCTAGCTGTTAGTGAGCACTAACTGTTGAAGCAAAAAAAGAGCGCCTAGATGGCGCTCTTTTTGTCACTGAAACTATTAACTAAGATAAGGCTCGGCACTGGCTGTGACTTTTTCCATCTCGTCTTGCAGTTCAAATAGCTCAGGCTCGATGTCTTCAATGCTTTGCCCTGAACGAAGCGCTTTTTCAATCGTGGCACAGACTTTTTCAACCGAGGTACGCCTGAGTATGAACAACTACCATGTAACTTGTGTACGTGGTGAATCAACAATTCTAAGTCGGTTTCATCTTGCTCTAATGCTTGCTCCACCACCTGATTGACCTCAGGAATATAGTCAATCAGCATTTGTAGCATGTCTTTGGCCAAATCTTCTTTGTTGGCGGCTTGCTTAAGTGCTGACTGCCAATCAATGATGATATTGCTATACTCTTGATGTGCATCACTGCTTTGTACGACTACGTCACCTTGTAGCGGCAATTCAAGTTTGAGCAACTCATCATGTTTCGCATTGGGATTCCAATGCATCAGTACTTGTTGCAGAACGTGCTCTTCAATTGGTTTGGTGAGGTAATCATCCATGCCAGCTTGCAATAGTCTTTCTTTCTCACCACTCATTGCGTGGGCTGTGACGGCAATCACTGGCGTGTTCGCGTTGAGGGTGGTTTGCTTGATTTTGCTACACGCAGTGACACCATCCATATGTGGCATCTGAATATCCATCAAAATGATATCAAAGCGGCGTTGCTGTGCTTGTTTCACCGCATCTTGACCGCTATTGCATGATATCACCCGTTCAACCCGCTCTTCGAGTAAGGCGCCAATCAGTTTCAAGTTAGCTGGATTGTCATCCACTGCCATGACCGTAAGAGGCAGTGTTTCGTTGTACACCACTTCTTGTTTGATCTCAGGCAAACTCTCTTGATTGGCTGCGAGTGTTTGCAACAGCTTCTTACGCGATAGTGGCTTGGTAATACAATGAATTTGATATTTTTGAATCAAGTAATCAGAGAGCGCCAACATGGTGCTTGGAGTGCCTACCACGACGTGTGGCGCACAAAGCAGCGCTTTCTCTACTAGGCCTTCAACCTTGCTGATTTCATTCGATCGGTTTGGAGCCAAGTTAAGGAGCACATAGTCAAAACGTTCGATCTCATCTGGCATTGAAGAGCGGTAAGTGACCACTAATCCATGCTGAACCAGCATTTGACGAGTAATCGATGCGGCTTGCATGTTAGGTTCAATCAGTAGCAGCGAACGTTGATTTAGTGCACTGGACTCTAGATTGTCTAACATCGGTATTTCAGTGGCTTGCAAACGCAAGGTGAACCAGAAAGTGGAACCTTGATGCAAACGACTGGTAAGACTGATTTCACCGCCCATCTGGCTGACGAGTTTCTGAGTGATGACCAAACCAAGGCCGGTACCACCATAACGGCGAGAAATACTCGCATCTGCTTGACTAAAGGCTTGGAATAACTGGGCTTGTTGGCGTTCTGATATACCAATACCAGTATCGCGCACCATAAACTGCAGCTCGATGAGGTTTTCTTTTTGTGAACGTAGCTCCACACTGATATCAATGTTGCCGCGTTCAGTAAATTTGATTGAGTTACCAACGAGGTTAGTGAGTACTTGCTGAATACGCAACGGATCGCCGACGACGCCCATAGGCACCTTAGGATCGATCTTCAGTGTAATTTCTAATCCCTTTTCATGGGCGCTGGTGGCTTGAAGACTGACCACTTCTTCCAACGTTTCTTGCAGCTCAAATGGAATGTTTTCTAACGCCAATTTACCCGCTTCCAGTTTCGAGAAGTCCAAAATATCATTGATGATATTGAGCAGATTGTTGGCCGATTTTTCGATGGTTTGCAGGTAATCGGCTTGGCTATTGGTCAACTGAGTTTTAAGCATTTGACGGGTAAAGCCAATCACACCATTCAGTGGTGTTCTCAGCTCATGAGACATATTGGCTAAGAACTCCGATTTTACCCGCGCCGCTTCTTGAGCACGTTTTTTGGCAATATCGAGCTCTACGTTTTGAATCTCAAGTTGTTCTAAGGTTTCACGTAAATCGGAAGTCGCTTGGTCGATGCTATGCTGCATCTCTACATGGTATTCGGACAGTGACACCGCCATGGCGTTGATACCATTTTTGAGCTGATCGAGCTCACCATGCATTTTGCCCTCAATCCGCACATCGAGATGACCACGACGAATGCGATCGACCATATTCTTCATATGGCGGATTGGTCGGGTAACATCATGCATCAAACGGAAGGCAAAGTATGCCGAGAGACCAAGACCGGTCATCAAAACCAAGAAAGAAGCAAAGACTTCTTGGTACTGTTGAAGACGCAGTGATGAGAGGTCAAGCTCAATAGAAATGTACCCTAACGCTGGGTTATTTTCTTTACCGCTCGGGCTAGAAACGATCCCCGCCTCACTAATGATAGGAGCTCGAAGCAGTAGAGTATTGTCATGTAAATCTGAGGTAACTAACAGCGGAATCGGTTCATTGCGCGGAAAGGTCAACGACTCAAAGTTAGGGTGAAAGTTTGAGGTTACGAACAGCTCATGGTTGTAATCAAACACAGCAATACTGCGCACAAACTTGGAGTTTTTGCGGTGGGCGTAGCTTATAATTCTACGCACTGACTCACGGCTATTATTCTTTAGTCCATCTTCACTGGCAATCGCCAATGGTTCAATAATATTTAGACCAGAATTAACCACTTGGCGTTCCAAGTCATGGTAGCGGTTAAAAGAAAAAATAGCGCTGAGAAGTAAGCCAATGATGAGGGTTGGCGCTAGAGTAAGGGTAATAACGCGGGCGCGTAAGCCATATCTGGTCATTATTGTCTAAACATCGTGGTGTGGATATGGGAAAATAAGCTCAGTGTAATCCTGACCTATTATTGAGGTAGGAATTATTCTAGCCGTTAAAACGATAAGCATAATCAACCGCAGCGGCACAAACAATCACTCAGACGTGAAAAGGTGACGTCTGAGTAGCAAATCAAGTTATTCACTACAGGCACAGAGCATGGCGCGTTTTTTCCAACCGAAGAAGAAAACTCAAATAGATACCAAACACCAATCGATGAAGGTGGAAAAACTCGACCATCAAGGTGTCGGCATCGCCTATTCATCAGGTAAGCCTGTGTTTATCGAAGGCGCTATACCTAATGAACAAGTGCTGGTGCAGCTGACCGAATCCAAAAGCAAATACGCTCGCGCTAATCTCATTAAAGTACAAACCAGTAGCGATGAGCGAGTAAAGCCATTTTGCCCGCATTACGAACAATGCGGTGGCTGTAATTTGCAGCATTTGGAGGAATCGGCTCAATTGAAATACAAGCAGCAGGCGCTTTCAGGTTTGATGCGTAAGTTTGCTGGTCAAACGTTGGAACTCTCTTCACCAATCACGGGTGAAAGCCTTGGCTACCGTCGTCGTGCACGTGTCAGCGTGATACTTGATAAGAAGACACGCAAACTGCAATTTGGCTTTCGTCGTAAGCAAAGTAAACAGATTGTCACGGTAACCAACTGTCCTGTGTTGGATTCTGACTTAAACGCAATACTGCCAGGATTGTATCAACTACTGCAAGGTTTCTCGCATCAAGAGGCGATTGGCCACGTTGAACTGGTAAAAGGCGACAATACCAAAGTGATCGTGCTTCGCCACCTAAAACCACTCAGCAGCAAAGAACAGCAACAGTTAGAGAACTTTGCTAGTGACAATCAAGCGACGCTGTATTTAATGCCACAAACAGATCAACTGGATTTAGTGTTGGGTGAAGAGGCGAACTACCAAGAAGTGGGGGCGACCATTCCGTTCGCGCCAAATAACTTTATTCAAGTGAACCAAGTAGTAAACCAAAAAATGGTGGCGCAAGCGCTAGATTGGTTAGAACTAGAGTCTACCGACCATGTCTTGGATTTATTCTGTGGTTTGGGGAACTTCAGTTTGCCAATCGCCAAGCAAGTGCAATCAGTGATTGGGGTAGAAGGCGTTGAAGCTATGGTGGAGAAAGCTTCACAAAACGCTCACCTGAACCTGATTGACAATGTGTCGTTCTATCAAGCAAATTTAGAACAAGATATGTCATCTATGGCGTGGGCAAGTAAAAAATTTGATAAGATACTGTTAGACCCTGCACGAGCAGGTGCAAGCGGTATTGTTGATCAGCTTGCGAATTTAGGAGCTCGTCGTGTGGTGTATGTCTCTTGTAACCCAGCGACTTTAGCGCGAGATAGCCAAAGTCTGTTAGAACAAGGGTATCAATTGCAAAAGCTGGGCATGCTCGATATGTTCCCGCACACAGGTCACCTTGAGTCGATGGCATTATTTGTCATGGGTTCAGCAAAATAAAGTGAACTAACACTAGGCGCGATAGCCTATAAGACATGGTTAGTCTGAAAACAAAGTAACAGCTAGGACGAAGAAAGATGGTTGCGGTAAGAAGCGCGCATTTAAATCAAGACGAACAGTTTGAATTGGACAAGTGGATCTCGAGCTTAAAGCAAGAGTCCAAAACTGCTCAGCGCTTAACTGAAGTTTATCGTCAGTGTGAAAGCTACCTAAAGGGCAATGATAATGCGTCATTGTTGCTATGGCGTGGGCGCGAGATGATTGAAATATTGATCACTCTCTCAATGGATAGGCCGACCCTAGTCGCTGCGCAGTTATTCCCTTTAGTCTCGACCGGTGCGCTTGGACGCGAAAAACTGGAAGAAGACTTTAGCAGTGAGATCATTAAGCTTATTGATGGTGTTGAAGAAATGGCTGCATTGGGTCAACTGAATGTGACCTTAGAAGGCAGTGCTGCTTCAGCGCAAGTCGATAACGTTCGCCGCATGTTGTTGGCGATGGTGGATGATTTTCGCTGCGTAGTGATCAAACTGGCAGAACGTATCTGCAACCTGATTGAAGTGAAAAAAGCACCGGATGAAGTGCGCCGCGCTGTTGCGAAAGAGTGCGCCAATATCTATGCACCTCTGGCTAACCGTCTAGGTATTGGTCAGTTGAAATGGGAAATCGAAGACTACGCATTTCGCTACCAACAACCAGATACTTACAAGCAAATCGCCAAACAACTGTCTGAGCGCCGAATTGTGCGTGAACAGTACATCAAAGATTTTGTCGACGACCTTCACCAAGAGATGAGCGTTTCGGGTATTAATGCCGAAGTGAGCGGTCGTCCAAAACACATCTATAGCATCTGGCGAAAAATGCAGAAAAAAGGCTTGGAGTTCGACGAGCTTTTTGACGTGCGTGCGGTGCGTATTATCGCTGACAAATTGCAAGATTGTTATGCCGCTTTGGGTGTGGTGCATACCAAGTACAAACACTTGCCAAGCGAATTTGATGACTACGTTGCCAACCCGAAACCTAATGGCTACCAGTCAATCCATACCGTCATTTTAGGGCCAGAAGGCAAGACCATCGAGATTCAGATTCGTACCAAACAGATGCACGAAGATTCTGAACTGGGCGTTGCTGCGCACTGGAAATACAAAGAAGGTAGCAGCGGCCGTAGTGGTTACGATGAGAAGATCACTTGGCTGCGCAAACTACTTGATTGGCAAGAAGAAATGTCTGATTCAGGCGAAATGCTTGATGAGGTTCGCAGCCAAGTCTTTGATGATCGCGTTTATGCCTTCACCCCGCGTGGTGATGTGGTCGATTTACCGATGGGCGCAACACCGCTTGATTTTGCTTACCATATTCACTCGATGGTGGGTCACCGCTGTATCGGTGCGAAAGTGGGCGGTCGCATCGTTCCGTTTACTCACAAGCTACAAATGGGTGATCAAGTTGAAATTATCACGCAAAAAGAACCCAACCCATCTCGTGACTGGCTAAATCCAGCAACCGGCTTTGTGACCTCAAGCCGTGCGCGCGCAAAAATTAACGCTTGGTTCCGTAAACAAAGCCGAGAGAAAAACCTCGAAGCGGGGCGTGAGATCTTAGAACACGAACTGGCAAAGATTGGTGCGACGCTTAAAGATGCTGAGCAATATGCACTCAAGCGTTTTAATATGAACACCGCCGATGAATTGTTCGTTGGCGTGGGTAGCGGTGATTTGCGCATCAACCAAATCATCAACCACATCAACGCTTTGGTGAACAAGCCCACGGCAGAGGAAGAAGATCAGCAAGCGTTAGAAAAACTGCGTGAGGCAGAAAACAAACCTTCAACGCCAAACCGTCCGAATAAGGATGCGGTTGTGGTAGAAGGGGTGGATAATCTGATGACCCACCTAGCACGCTGCTGTCAGCCAATTCCCGGTGATGAGATTAAAGGCTATATCACCCAAGGTCGTGGTATCTCAGTGCACCGAGCAGACTGCGAACAACTAGATGACTTACGCCACCATGCACCAGAACGTATTATCGATACGGTTTGGGGTAGAGGCTTTGCAGGGAGTTACTCACTAACGTTGCGTGTTGAGGCAATGGAGCGTAGTGGTTTGCTTAAAGAGATCACCACTCTGTTTGCTAACGAAAAAGTCAAAGTGAATAGCATGAAGAGCCGAGTTGATTATCGCAATCAATTGTCGATTCTCGACTTTGAATTGGAAGTGACCAATGTCGAGGTGGTCAATCGACTGATTAGTCGTGTTGAGCAGATTAAAGATGTGATGCTAGTAAAACGCTTAGGCTAATTTTTGCGTCGCATTTGTTGTTTTTACGGCGTTAACTGCGCTTACTCCGGAGTGCCGGCCCAGACTCATCACATAGATGGCTATGCTCTGGGAGTCTCATGCGCATGTTGCCTTGTTAAAACGCCAACTGCTTAGCAAAAACGTGTGTTTCTCTAAAGGAATTAGGCTCTCGTTTTATAACTTGGCGTTGCCTGATAGAAAGAATTCAAGGTGAGTGGTTTTAGCTGCTCACCTTTTTGTTTATTACTGGCCTGAGAACATAGTGTCGGGCTGGTGGAGGAGAAAACATGAGTCATCCAATTGAACAGTTAGAACAGATTATGGAGACGCTGCGCGACCCACAACAAGGTTGTCCTTGGGATCGTAAGCAGACCTTTGAAACTATTGTGCCGCATACCATTGAAGAAACGTATGAAGTGGTGGATGCGATTCATAACCAAGATTGGCCGAACTTAAAAGAAGAGTTGGGTGATTTACTGTTCCAGGTGATTTTCTACAGTCAGCTTGCGAAAGAGCAAGGACTGTTTGAGTTTTCTGATGTGGTGGAAACAGTCAATGAAAAACTGACTCGTCGCCATCCGCATGTTTTTTCTGAGGTTGAATTTGAGTCCGATGAAGCCATCAATGCTAACTGGGAAGCAGAGAAAGCGAAAGAGAAGGCGCGGGCAGGAAAAACCGAACAAAGTATTCTAGACTCAATACCAAATTCTCTACCGGCGTTAATACGTGCTACAAAGATGCAAAAGAAGTGTGCACGCTATGGATTTGATTGGGATTCGTTGGCTCCGGTCGTAGATAAAGTCCATGAAGAGTTGGACGAGGTAATGGAAGAAGCTTTACTTGTCGACAGCAAACAAGAGAACGTTGAGCTAGAACTGGGTGATTTATTGTTCTCAGTGGTGAATTTGGCTCGCCATTTAGAAGTTAACCCAGAGGTCGCATTGGCTAAGGCAAATTTAAAGTTTGTTCGTCGTTTTTCTCAAGTAGAGAGAAAAGTGCAACAGAATGAAAAAAAATTGGAACAATGCAGTCTCGATGAACTAGAAGAATATTGGCAAAAAGCGAAGCAAGAAGAGCGTAATTAGTGACCTAATTATGCGTAAAATGGATAATTCTGACTCATGCTGTTTATAAGTTTGAATAATCTGAATCATTCACTTTGATTTGAAGCAAAAAAATAATAGTGGTGGTGTGATAGATTTCACGTTGTGGCGTTAAGGGCCTTCTGGTATATTTGCTTCCCGTCCAGAAGAAATCCATTTTCCCTCATTCAACCAATTTCAGGTTAAACATGACGACAAATTACATTTTTGTTACTGGCGGGGTTGTATCCTCTCTAGGTAAAGGTATTGCAGCAGCATCTCTTGCAGCGATTTTAGAAGCTCGTGGTCTTAAAGTGACTATGATGAAGCTTGACCCTTACATCAACGTTGATCCAGGCACAATGAGCCCAACTCAACATGGTGAAGTGTTCGTTACAGAAGATGGCGCCGAAACAGACCTAGACCTTGGTCACTACGAGCGTTTCATTCGCACCAAGATGACTAAGCGCAACAACTTCACTGCAGGTCGTGTTTACTCAGACGTTCTAGCTAAAGAGCGTCGTGGTGACTACCTAGGTGCAACAATTCAAGTTATCCCTCATATCACAAACGCAATCAAAGACCGTGTAATCAATGGTTCTCAAGGCCATGAAATCGCGATCGTTGAAGTCGGTGGTACTGTAGGTGATATCGAATCGCTACCATTCATGGAAGCAATCCGTCAGCTAGCGGTTGAAATCGGCCGTGAACGTGCAATGTTCATGCACCTAACTCTTGTTCCTTACCTAGCAGCAGCTGGCGAAGTGAAAACGAAGCCGACTCAACACTCTGTAAAAGAACTTCTATCAATCGGTATTCAACCAGATATCCTAGTTTGCCGCTCAGATCGTATGATCCCAGCGAACGAGCGTAAGAAGATTGCGCTATTCTGTAACGTTCCTGAGAAAGCGGTAATCTCAATGAAGGACGTAGATTCAATCTACAAGATCCCTCAACTAATCAAGTCTCAAGGTCTAGACGACCTAGTGTGTGCTCGTTTCGGCATTAATGCACCAGAAGCGGATCTTTCTGAGTGGGAACAAGTAATCTACGAAGAAGCGAACCCAACGGGCGAAGTAACGATCGGTATGGTTGGTAAGTACATCGAACTGCCAGACGCATACAAATCAGTAAACGAAGCGTTGAAACACGCGGGCTTGAAAAACCGTCTAAACGTCACCATTAAATACGTAGACTCACAAGACGTAGAAACTAAAGGTACTGAAGTTCTAGAAGGTCTAGACGCAATTCTAGTTCCTGGTGGCTTCGGTGACCGTGGTGTGGAAGGTAAGATTCTTGCAGCGCAATACGCTCGTGAGAACAAAGTTCCTTACCTAGGCATCTGTCTTGGTATGCAAGTTGCGCTGATTGAATACGCGCGTAACGTAGCAGGCATGCCAGGCGCACACTCTACAGAATTTAATAAAGATACTAAGTACCCAGTGGTTGGTTTAATCACTGAATGGGTGGATGCAGAAGGTAACGTAGAAGAACGTACTGAATCATCTAACCTAGGCGGTACAATGCGTCTTGGTGCACAGCTATGTCACCTAGAAAAAGGTACCAAAGCTCGTGAACTATACGGTAGCGATACGATTCATGAACGTCACCGCCACCGTTACGAAGTGAACAACTTACTTCGTCCGCAAATCGAAAAAGCAGGTCTGAAAGTATCAGGTCTATCAGCGGACAAGAAGCTAGTGGAAATGATTGAGAACCCGAACCACCCATGGTTTGTTGCAGCTCAGTTCCACCCAGAGTTCACTTCGACTCCTCGTGATGGTCACCCATTATTTGCAGGTTTCGTTAAAGCTGCGGGAGAAAACTCGCGCGGTGAATTGAAGTAAGAAGTAAAAAGGATACGGGCAGTCGCAAAGGTTTGTGACTGCCCTTTAATTCGACATTTATTTTATACGAGAGGAAACATTAATGTCTAAGATCGTAAAAGTTCTAGGTCGTGAAATCATCGACTCACGTGGTAACCCAACTGTTGAAGCTGAAGTTCACCTAGAAGGCGGTTTCGTTGGTATGGCAGCAGCTCCATCTGGTGCTTCTACAGGTTCTCGCGAAGCTCTTGAGCTACGTGACGGCGACAAATCACGTTTCCTAGGTAAAGGTGTTCTTAAAGCTATTGAAGCTGTAAACGGCCCAATCGCTGACGCTCTAGTAGGCAAAGATGCTAAAGATCAAGCTGCAATCGACGCTATCATGATCGAACTAGACGGCACTGAAAACAAATCTAAATTCGGTGCAAACGCTATCCTAGCTGTTTCTCTAGCAAACGCTAAAGCAGCTGCAGCTGCTAAAGGCATGCCTCTATACGAGCACATCGCTGAGCTAAACGGTACTGCTGGTCAATTCTCTATGCCTCTACCAATGATGAACATCATCAACGGTGGTGAGCACGCAGACAACAACGTTGACATCCAAGAGTTCATGATCCAACCAGTTGGCGCTAAGACTCTTAAAGAAGCTCTACGTATCGGTGCAGAAGTATTCCACAACCTAGCTAAAGTTCTTAAGTCTAAAGGCTACAACACTGCAGTTGGTGACGAAGGTGGTTTCGCTCCAAACCTAAAATCTAACGCTGAAGCGCTAGAAGTTATCGCAGAAGCAGTTGCAGCAGCTGGCTACGTTCTAGGTAAAGACGTAACTCTAGCTATGGACTGTGCAGCATCTGAGTTCTTCGACAAAGAAGCTGGCATCTACAACATGAAAGGTGAAGGCAAAACTTTCACTTCTGAAGAGTTCAACCACTACCTAGCTGGTCTAGTTGAGCAATTCCCTATCGTATCTATCGAAGATGGTCTAGACGAGTCTGACTGGGCTGGTTTCGCACACCAAACTCAACTTCTAGGCGACAAGATCCAACTAGTTGGTGACGATCTATTCGTTACAAACACTAAGATCCTAGCTGAAGGTATCGAGAAAGGCATCGCTAACTCTATCCTAATCAAGTTCAACCAAATCGGTTCTCTAACTGAGACTCTAGCTGCAATCAAGATGGCTAAAGACGCAGGTTACACAGCTGTAATCTCTCACCGTTCTGGCGAAACTGAAGATGCAACTATCGCTGACCTAGCGGTAGGTACTGCTGCAGGTCAAATCAAAACTGGTTCTATGAGCCGTTCTGACCGTGTTGCTAAGTACAACCAACTAATCCGTATCGAGGAAGCTCTAGGTGAGCGCGCTCCTTTCAACGGTCTAAAAGAAGTTAAAGGTCAAGCTTAATTATAAGCTTAGCTAAATAGCTTTTAGAAAGGCTCCACTTCGGTGGGGCCTTTTGTATTTGGAGAAAGCTCACGGTGAGCGCGCTCCCATATTTCAAAGAAGCGGCCTTAAAGAAGTGAAAGGTCAAGCTTAATTTTAAGCTTAGCTAAATAGCTTTTAGAAAGGCTCCACTTCGGTGGGGCCTTTTATTTTGGAGAACGCTCACGGTGAGCGCTCTCCCATATTTCAAAGAAGCGGTCTTAAAGAAGTTAAAGGTCAAGCTTAATTATAAGCTTAGCTAAATAGCTTTTTAGAAAGGCTCCACTTCGGTGGGCCTTTTGTATTTGGAGAAAGCTCACGGTGGGCGCGCTCTCCCATATTTCAAAGAAGCGGTCTTAAAGAAGTTAAAGGTCAAGCTTAATTATAAGCTTAGCTAAATAGCTTTTAGAAAGGCTCCACTTCGGTGGGGCCTTTGTCTTTGGAGGAAAGCTCACGGTGAGCTCTCTAATATTTCAATGACGCGGTTTAAATAAGTTACTGGTTAAGCAGTGCTAGAGGGTTAAGCTCGCTTCTCAATTTTCAACTCTCGATGCATTCGCGATCGCCTCAACTCTGCGTTTCTCCATCTCTTCACGAATAGCTGCGCCTTTAAAACCATCAGCGATGATGTCTTGTACTTGCACGCTCAGTGCTGCTTGGTAAGCCAATTCAAAGATCGCTTGCTGAGGGTAATCAATAGTCTCAAAGCCAGTACGCCCTTGGCTGTCAGCTTTGCAGCACAATAAGATGTCGTCTAGGCGTTCAGGTTTGCGCCATACATCGAACTTGTTGAGAATTTTTAATTTAGTTGCAGGTTTGAGTTCGGCGGCGCGGTGAATATTAGAGTGTTGTTCACATACCATCAGTGCTAAATCTCGATACTCGTTTGGTACACGTACCCGCTCACACAATGCTTTGATGATTTTAAGCCCGGTATGGCAGTGCATTTTATGGCTTGGCCACTCTTTCTCAGGTGTAATACCTTTGCCCAGATCGTGTACTTGCGCGGCAAATCGAACGGTGCTGGTCTCTGATAGCAATGCCGCTTGTTTGGCGACCATTAGAGTGTGGATGCCGGTATCAATTTCTGGATGCCATTGTGGTGGTTGCGGGACACCAAATAAGCGGTCAATTTCAGGCAGCACAATGTTAAGAGCACCGCATTGACGAAGTACATCGAGAAAGACTTGAGGATCTTGGGTGCTTAGGGATTTATGCCACTCTTGCCAGACACGTTCCGCCGTTAGGTGTTCTAGTTCGCCACTGGTGACGATTTGCGTCATCAACGTCATGGTTTCTGGTGCCACGCGAAAGCCAAGATGGGCTAATTTCGCTGCGAATCGAGCTACACGTAGTACGCGCAGAGGATCCTCGACAAAAGCATCAGAGACATGCCTTAAAACGCGTTTTTTCAGATCTTGCTGACCCTGATACGGGTCGATGATAGTGCCATGCTCATCTTGTGCCATGGCATTGATGGTGAGATCGCGGCGCAATAGATCTTCTTCTAGTGTCACGTCTGGTGCAAAGTGGCATTGAAAGCCTGTGTAGCCGTCACCGGTTTTGCGTTCCGTTCGTGCCAATGCATGCTCTTGTTTGGTTTTGGGATGCAAGAAGACCGGAAAGTCTTTTCCGACCGCTGTATAACCTTGATCTAGCAATTGTTCAGGTGTCGCCCCTACGACAACCCAGTCTTTGTCATAGACGTTAAGCCCTAGTAGTTGATCACGTACCGCACCACCAACAAGATACTTTTGCACTTTATTACTCACCGATTATCATCATTGCCTATTGTTGTAGCCAATGTTACTTTCGTTATCAATAAATTCCCAGTGACCAATTCCATGTATAACCAACATTTTGGATTTGTCGAGTTACCATTTTCTATCGTGCCTAACTCGCGATTTCTCTATTTAAGTCAGCGCCATAAAGAAGCAATGCATCATCTTCGAGCCGGTTTAGGCGAAGGTGGAGGCTTTGCTATGTTAACTGGAGAAGTTGGTACGGGAAAAACCACCGTAGCTAAAGCAATGGTCAAAGCTTTGGACAGCTCAACGCAGATTGGTAGCATTCTCAACCCAACATTTTCCAATTTGGAGTTGTTGCAGGCCATCTGTGATGAATTTGCTCTGCAATATTCTTCTCAAGCGACGCTCAAACAATTAACCGATACGATTAAGCAGTTTTTGTTAGAAAGTCACCGCAGCGGTAAGCAAACGCTGGTGATGATCGATGAGGCGCAGCATTTGTCGGCTGAAGTATTAGAGCAACTGCGTTTATTGACCAATCTTGAAACGGAGCAAACCAAGTTACTAAAAGTATTACTCATTGGTCAGCCTGAATTGCAGCAAAAATTGCAGCTCCCGCAACTGCGTCAGCTTTCTCAGCGTATCACTGGTCGTTACCATTTATTGCCACTTAACAGCGACGAAACTGCCAAGTACATTCAGTTTCGTTTACAACTAGCCGGGGCCACTAGCGAGTTATTCTCCGCCAAATCGTGTAAAGCGATTGCGAGTGCGACGCAAGGCATCCCTCGTTTAATTAATCTTGTATGTGATGCCGCACTGAAACGGGCGTTTTCACTGGGCGAAATGCGCCCAAGCAGTGCGAGTGTGCAGGTTGCATGTGAAGAGGTGATGAGTTTTCAGTCGACTTGCTATCAAGCGGCTAAACCTAAAACCACCAATCGTTCTAAAGCCACTTATATTGCCTCAGGGTTAGGCTTAGTGTTAGCCGCGGCAACTTGGCACTATTTACCGACTCAAATAACGCCAATGATTGATGCTCAACTGCAGCAACAATACCCGCCAAAACCGGTTGTAAGCCAGAGTGTGGAGGTCTTTCCATCGCAGATGAATACGCTTTTGAGTCGCTCTTCTAGCCTTGCAGAGAGCCTCAATGAGCTTTATTACGTCTGGGGCTATCAAGCATCAGTCGTAGATAAAATGTGTGTCGATAACCCCAATTCACGCTTTGCCTGCGTAGAATCTGAGGGCGATTTAGCACAGTTACGCAAACAGAACTTACCGGTGGTATTGACGCTAGATTATCAGGGAGATCGACGTTATGCCGTGCTGTATCGCGCGTCTGAAGATCGAGTGCAGTTGCTACTCGATAGCGAGCGGGTGGAGTTTGAAAGCAAATGGTTGAAACAAATTTGGCATGGTGAATACCGTGTGATCTATCAGAAACTTTGGCAAGGCACTTTGAAGCCTGGCATGCGAGGCAAACAGGTAGTGACGTTAGATCAGCAGCTCTCTCGTTTACTTAAATTACCCATCTCCAAACAACCAACTTATGGTTCAGATTTAGAGCGTAAAGTGAGTCTATTTCAGCAGTGGCAGGGGTTAAACGTTGACGGTATTGCGGGCGAGCAAACATTGCAACGCTTGGAGCTACTGGTTCAAGAACCAGCCCCGTACTTAAGTATTTTGGAGAGCATCTAATGGCTAACCTAATTCAATCATTAGAAGAGTCTCAACAAGGTTATCAGCAGCACCGAGGTAGCGCCTACGTGCTTGGTGTACAAGCTACAGATAATAAGGCACTGCGATGGTCTAAATTGTTCGGCATTATATTTATTCCTGCAGCAGTAACGGCTCTTGGGGTGAGTGCTTATCAATACCAACAAGCTAAGCAGCAATGGCTAGAGCGCAATGTTGAGAGGGTTGAAATTCTTGAGAAACCAGCGCCTTTGATGGAGTTAAGTTACCCTGACTCAGGAGCGCTTTTAAGCACATTGCGCGAACCATTGGTCGTTACTGAAATAGACAACAATGTGGCATTTGCCGCAGAAACAATCGACACTGAGTCTGCGAAAACCGCATCTATAGATGATCACACAGAGGATGAACTGTTAGAAGGGATAGACCTTTCCGATTTGTCGCCGGAGATTGCTCAACGTTTGCAGACGGCAATGAGCGAGGGTGCGACTAGCGCTGATGTGGCGTCTATTGAGCGTGCAAATGATGCCGCCCAAGAATTTGCCTCAGTTGCTGCAGATTGGCATGGCAAACTTCCTGCGTTGAACTTCCAAACACATGTCTATTCGTCAAACAGCAACAAGCGCTGGGTAAAAGTAAACAATACCGAATATAAAGAGGGTGATTGGCTTACTAGTGGAGTGCAGTTAAAAGCGATTGAACCACAAGCTTGTGTGATTGAAGTTGCGGGTGAAAAACTGAGAGTGCCGGCTTTGTATGACTGGCAAGGTTAAAGCGATTTACTCACTAAATAAAAAAGGTCACGCATGCGTGACCTTTTTTATTGGTATCTAGTTATGCCCAGCCCGCTGGAGAGCGCTTTCTGCGAGGAATAATGTGTGGCAGGATTAAGCCTAGTAATAAGCCGATACCCGCAACACCGCCACCGTAGGTGAAATACTTAAGCAGCAAATCATCTTTTTGCGTATCAAGTTTTGCGCGCAGGTTGCGAACTTCAGTCTGAGAAGCAGTAAGCTGCTGGCTCATGTCTGCGTAGCTCTTCTCTAACTCAGAGATTTGGCTATTACGATTCTCTAGTGATTCCACTAGACCTGCTTTTTCTTTGTTCGCATTAGAACTCGCGTTAGCAAGCTTTGATTTTACATCGGCTAGCTCTTTTTCAAGGCGAGGTAGACGAGTCGTCATGCTTTCTTGTGTTGTCACAAAGTTGGTTGATACCCAGCCTTTACGGCCACGGTCATCCACGACTTCACTGTAGCCAGTCTCTTTGTTTACAGCAACTAGAGAGACCTTCTCACCTGCATTGACACTACCAATAATGCGGTATTGGTTGCTAGGACCAGAGTGCATGTAAGTGAACAAATTGTCAGAAATATAGCGATCTTTTGCCATTGCTGAAGGGGCAGCAATGATACAAGCAAAGATCATTAAAACCAGTTTTTTCACGGTAAATCCTTTAACAGTCATCAAGCTCTCAGGTGGAAGGAATCCTGAGAAGCAAATAGTAAGAAGTTTCCTAGTTAGGTGCAACAAAGAAGGGAGGCTGAGCCTCCCTTTCTGCGTGTTTGAGTCAATAATGACAGCCAGCTTACATTTTTCTGACTTTAATATTGATTAACTAAACGCCGCTTGAATCGCATAGAAGAACACTACCGCCAGCAATGCACCTGCAGGCAGAGTTACAATCCAAGAAGCGACGATGTTACGCACAACACCTAGGTTAAGTGCAGCGATACCACGCGCAAAACCTACACCTAGAACTGCACCAACAAGAGTTTGGGTAGTAGAGATAGGTAGACCAGTACCAGACGCTAGTACTACAGTCGATGCTGTTGCTAGCTGAGCTGCGAAGCCACGGCTTGGTGTTAGTTCAGTGATACCTGTACCAACGGTTGCCATTACTTTGTGGCCAAGAGTTGCAAGACCCACCACGATACCGAAACCACCTAATGGAAGAATCCACCAAGCGATTGTGCTTTTCTCTGTAACCGCACCTAGGTGTTCAACTGTTGAAACAACAGCAGATAGAGGACCGATTGCGTTAGCTACATCGTTTGAACCGTGAGCGAATGCCATTGCACACGCAGTGATTACCATCAGAACGCTAAAAATACCTTCAACGCCAGAGAAACCGTGGTCGTCTTCACGATCAGCAAATTTCTTCTGGATGTAAACGTAACCGCCAACCATCACAAGAGTAGAAACCACAGCTGCCCATACCCAAGCTTCAGTGTTGCTTAGATGTAGACCAACGTGTTTAAGACCTTTCTTGATCGTTACAAGCGCAATCACCATAGTGGTGATGAACATGTAAACTGGTACAAAGCGCTTCGCGTTGAATAGTGGTTTTTCAGTATCGAAAATCAGTCGCTGTGCACTAACGAAAATGACATATGCGAAGAAACCAGAGATAACCGGGGTAACAATCCAGCTACCTACGATGCCTTGAACACTGCTCCAGTCTACTGCTTCAGTACCTACTGACACACATGCAAAACCGATGATTGCACCGATGATTGAGTGTGTAGTTGATACAGGCCAACCCATGTATGATGCGAGTAGCAACCATGTACCAGCAGCAAGTAGTGCTGACATCATGCCGTATACAAGCACATCTGGTTGAGAGGCAAATAGAGAAGTCTCAATTACACCTTTACGGATAGTGTCGGTTACTTCACCACCTGCTAAGTAAGCACCTGCAAATTCAAAAATCATTGCAATGATGATTGCTTGTTTTACTGTCAGAGCCTTAGAGCCTACTGATGTGCCCATCGCATTGGCAACATCGTTCGCACCAATACCCACAGCCATCATAAAACCAAAAATAGCTGCAACAATAATCAGGACAGTGCCATAGTTCGCAAGGATATCCATCGTAATACCTAGTTGTTTGATAACAAGCGGAGCAAATTTTTGACACGAGAAAGCCCCATAGGCGCCGAAATATTCATTGCCTGGCTGGGGTGTGAATTAAATATGCTCTTCGTTATTGAGTTTAATTTAACGCTACGAGCGCGATAGCATTACTTCTAATCGAGCACCAACACGTTGTGCTTGATCAGCAATACCACCGACCCATTCTAAAATCTTATAAAGGAACATCACATCAATTGGATTCAGATCGTGCTCAATCGCCATTAATTGTTGGCGAAGTTGGATCTGCATCGCATCGGTGTCATCTTCGATCTTATCTAGTTGATTGATCATTTCTGCAACTAGAGTGACTTCACGACCTTTAAATCCTGTTTCCAACAGTTCATCTAGCTCACTGATCACTTTTTGTGCTTGTTGAGCTGCGTCTAAACAGCGCTTAACGTAAGCGATAAAGTTTTCTTGAAGTGGAGCTGGAATCGCAAGTTGGCGGCCATAGACTCGACCTGCAATGTCTTTTGCTAAGTTTGCGAGTTTGTCTTGTTGCGTTAGTAGTTCGAGCATATCGCTGCGATCTACAGGCATAAACAAACCGCGAGGAAGTTTGATACGAATTTCGCGCTTAAGTACGTCAGCTTCCTTCTCTAGATGAGAAATCTGTGCACGAATTTCAGCTGCTGTCTCCCAATCTCCCTGAGCACAAACCTCAAAGAAGTTAACTAGGTGAGAGCAACATTCGTTTACGCACACAACGTGACGTTGCAAAGGCTTAATAGGGGACTTTGCAAATAACCCCATAATTGTATTTACTGGCATGGTCATTCAACCTACTAAATATAACCTATAAGTAACAGTATACCCTTATTGGACATAATGTTGTGTGATGGCTATAAAGGCGCGCATGGTAACGCATTAAATCCATCATTAAAACTGTTTTAGATCATCAATTGAGCGATATTTCACTCTTGCCGAGTGAGAAATATAGCAATATCCTGTCTCTATCTGCTTTGAAAGGTATAACTATGGAAACCGAGATAGAACTGAAGTTTTTTGTTTCTCCAGATTTTTCAGAAACTTTACGTCAAAAAATTTCTGAAGCAAAGATACTTCAGCATAGCTGTCGTGAGCTGGGTAACACTTATTTTGATACACCAGATAATTGGCTAAGACAGCATGATATTGGTCTGCGCATTCGCCGTTTCGATGAAGTATATGTTCAAACGGTCAAAACTGCAGGCAGAGTTGTCGCTGGATTGCATCAAAGACCAGAATACAACGCTGAGCATTGTTGTAATGAACCAGATTTAACGTTGCACCCAAGTGACATTTGGCCTGCAGGTAAAGATCTCGATGACTTACAAGATGAGATAGCGCCGCTATTTTCGACCAATTTCACGCGTGAACAATGGCTAGTGGCGATGCCTGATGGTAGTCAAGTGGAAGTCGCGTTTGACCAAGGTGAGGTGCTTTCTGGAGAAGAACGCGACGCGATTTGCGAAGTTGAATTGGAACTGAAATCGGGTCAGACCGACGCATTGTTTACCCTTGCTCGCAGCCTAAGCGACCACGGAGGCATGCGCCTTGGCAACTTGAGCAAAGCAGCTCGCGGCTATCGTCTCGCTTTGGGTTACGAAGGTGATGAAGTCAAGTCAATGGATTTGGTCGCGACGGATAAGCACGACACGGTTGAGTCATGTTTTATCAATTCACTTGAGCATGCTCTCTCGCATTGGCATTACCATGAGCAAATCTACTCGGAACGTGAGTCGATTGATGCACTGCACGAAATTAAAAATTCGATCAGTTTTATTCGTCAAACGTTGACTATCTACGGTGATATTGTACCACGTAAAGCGAGTGCGTTGATTCGTCAGGAATTGAAATGGCTTGAGCAAGATCTCGAGTGGACCAAGCAATATGACTATTTAGAAGATTTGTTGGAAGACAAAGGTCATGCATTGCGAAAACTGGACGCGCGTAAGTTCTTAATCAAAGAGTTAACAGAAGTACAGCATGATCTTCCTGACCGTGAAGATATGCTAGAGTTGTTTAATTCAGCACGTTATACCGCGCTATTGCTAGATTTAAGTCGCTGGATTTTGACTCGCGGTTGGCAACCATTCCTCGATGATAAATCGCGTAATGCGATGTCTCAAGGCATCAAATCATTCTCGGTTGAACAACTTGAGCGCACATGGCATGAGTTGATGGATGCTTTTCCTCCAGAAAAACCGCTAGGGCCGCAAGACTATATTGATCAGCAGTATCACCTGATGCGCAATCTATATACGGGCGTTGGTTTTGCGAGTTTGTACGATGATGAAGAGCGCACTCGTTTCCGCCTACCTTGGGCAGACTTATTGCAAGGCATCGATGATTTACTAACTCTAAGACCACTAGAAGCGATGGTTGAGCTTTTGGAAGGGGAAGAGCGTGAACAACTAGAGCGTTGGTTATACCGTCAAGAAACGTCGATTATGCATGCGATGGAGCAGACTCGCATTATCAGTATCGAAGCGCAGCCTTACTGGCAAGAATAGTCGAATAATGCAATGAAAAGAGAGCTAAGGCTCTCTTTTTTGTTGCGTATCGGTCGGCGTTTGATGCAGTTTATCGAGGTCTTTGCTCATTTTTCTCTCTAGCTTTTCGAGTCGTTGCAAAATGACTTGCTGCTGTTCGAGTAATACTTGCATTTGTTGCTCTTTCTGTTGAGCTTTTAATGCTTGAAGTTTGCTTGGTGAGGTAATAACGGAAGTGATTAAACCCGAAATCATACCAAACAACCCGACGCCGCAAACTATGATTACTGACGCCAAAATCTTACCCATATCCGTTACTGGGTAGTGATCACCATAACCGACGGTAGAGATGGTCACGAGCGCCCACCATAGCGCGTCAGCGCCCGTGGTTATATTCGCGTCAGGCGAATGCCCTTCGGCGAATAATACTAAGCTTGAACCCAAAGTTAATAACACCACCATTAGTAGCAAGATCGAAGCAATTGTGGTTTCTTTTCTGTTAGATAGAATCTGTTTGACGATGTTACGGCTGGAACGAATCACTAGAATAACGCGCAAAATGTGAAAGATTCGGGCAAAGCGTAATGGCTCAATCATCGGCAAACTGGCGACAAAATCAATCCAGTGATTTTTCAAGAAGCTGCGCTTGTTTGAAGCTCTAATCAGATCAATCGATAGTTGTAGAATAAAAATACTACAGATAAAAAAGTCTAAGCCGATAAGAATTTGACGTGTCTCTAACGAAATTGGAAAAAATAGTAACGCAGAGATCACAAATAGCGCCATAAATGAGAGGATTAGTGACAGTAAGCTCATCGGTTTGGTTTCGTCTTTGCTATCATTTGTTTTCATACGAGGCTCAAAATAAATAGACAGTGCTAATGCAAAAGTGCTGGATTATCGGGTTCTTAAATCGCTACATCGAACTCTAATTGATATCAGAATACACAATTCAGTGCGACTAATGCCGAAACGATCCAAAAACTGAATGGTTCAACCTAGTCCATTTTGACTCATTTGAGGTTGAAACATAAAGAATGACGTTATTACGGTATAAAAGAATATATGACTTAATGGAGAACTAACAATGACAAGAGTGGCATTTAAGCCATGGGAGCGAGTGATAACGGACGTACGCCTTGTTCCTAAAATGGTCTTGCTGATGGTATTTAGTACGGTATTGATAGTGATTAAGCAACTTTGGGATGCCAATACTTTTTATCAATCGATACTGGCTTTGACTGACAATAGCGCTTTGGCTGATGAGCATTACCAAGCTTATCTTGTTGATATTGTGTGGCAAACCATCATTCTGATTGCCGTTTTTCTTGCTGTTCTTCTTTTTGCAGCTCGCACCATGCAGCGTCAAATTCAAACCTTAGACACGTCGATTAAGCGCATGGCGAAAGGCGATCTGTCATCAGAAATTCATTTAGATTGTAAAGATGAATATGGTGATTTGGCTCGTCAGTTAGAGCTAACTCGTGTTCAACTGCAAGAGTTAATCAAAATTCAAGTTGACTCGACCCAAGAATTAGCCGGTCTCACTGAAGTCATGACGATGAGCATGTCAGAAACGAAAGAGTCTGCACAGGAAGAGTTCCACGAGATTGACCAATTGGCTACCGCGATGAGCGAAATGACCTCAACCGTTCAAACGGTGGCTGAGCACGCTCAAAGTGCCTCTTCTCTTACGGAGGATGCTTCAAATCAGGCCATGACAGGTCAACGCTTTGTTCAAGATACGATTGGCAAAATCAGCGAACTTTCACAAGACATTGCAGCATCTGCCGATGCTGTTAACCAAGTTGAAGAGAGTGTAGTAAAAATTGGTAGCGTTGTTGGGACGATCCAAGGCATCTCAGAACAAACCAACCTGCTCGCTCTTAATGCGGCGATCGAAGCGGCTCGAGCTGGAGAAGCTGGCCGAGGCTTTGCTGTTGTAGCCGATGAAGTGCGCAACCTAGCACAGCGAACTCAACAAGCGACGATTGAAATTCAAGCCATGATTTCGCAGTTACAATCTAGCGCTAATTCTGCGGTTGACCTGATGGAAAAAAGCGTGGTGGAAGCGGCTGAAGGCGTTGAGCTTGTGACTAATGCCGGCAATGAATTGGACGGCATTGTGCAGCAGGTAACTCGTATCAATGATATGAATTTCCAGATTGCTACTGCAGCCGGTCAGCAAAGTAGTGTTGCAGAAGAGATGAGCCAGAACCTAACTAACGTACGAGAGTTGGTTGAAGCATCGGTAACCGTGGTGACTGAGTTGCTAGAAACATCTGAAATGATGCAGAAAAATGCAGAAGACTTAGACAGCAAAATCTCTGCATTCAAAGTTTGATCTCACAGAGTTAATTAATAAACGCCTGCGACTAAGTCTCAGGCGTTTTTTATTATCTAAAGTTTGTTATAAATAGCCCATCGCCCTTTGATCGACAAGGAATAACCATGCAGTTGCCTTCAGAACTCTCGCCTATTGCTCAATCTGCACTCGCCAATTTAGAACAATATCAATTGAAGCAATTGTGGCCTGCTGACGTGTTCAACCAATTGGAATATGTAGCAGGACTTAGTAAGTTTGTGGTTGAGGTTCTGCTTAAAGATGAAGAGTTGCGAGCGAATCTGCCAGATAGGCTCGCACAAACTCAGCGCTACCAAGATTATCGCCGTGTTTTGTCTGAACAGTTAAGTCATTGCATCGATGAAGCAAGCGGGCAGCGAGTGTTAAGACAGTTTCGCAACCGAGAGATGGCCTACATTGCTTGGCGTGATTTCTGTGCCTCTTGGACATTAGAAGAGAGCCTTGAGCATTTATCGCAATTAGCGGAAGCGATGATTTTTGAAACCTACCAATGGCAATACAAGGCATGTTGTGAGCTTTGGGGAACACCGTGTAATGCTGAAGGTGAAGCGCAACCGATGCTGATTATTGGTATGGGTAAATTGGGTGGTGGTGAACTGAACTTTTCTTCTGATATCGATTTGATTTTCACTTACCCAGAGAATGGTGAAACCCAAGGTGCGCGTCGTTCGATTGCCAATGCGCAGTTTTTTACTCGTCTTGGACAGCGCATTATTAAAGCATTGGATCAGCAAACCTTTGATGGTTTTTGCTATCGGGTCGACATGCGTATTCGCCCGTTTGGTGATAGCGGACCGCTAGTGATGAGTTACGCTGCGCTGGAAGATTATTATCAAGAACAAGGGCGCGATTGGGAGCGTTACGCGATGATTAAGGCTCGGGTAATGGGCAAAGAAATGTATCCCCAATACCAAGAGCTACGCCAAATGCTGCGCCCGTTTGTGTTCCGTCGTTATATCGATTTTAGTGCCATTCAATCACTGCGCCGAATGAAGTCAATGATCAGCAGCGAAGTTCGTCGTCGTGGACTAAGCAATAATATTAAACTCGGTGCGGGTGGCATTCGTGAAGTGGAATTTATCGCTCAAGTATTTCAGTTAATCCGCGGCGGGCGTGAGCCAAGTTTACGCCAACGTGGGCTATTGGTAACACTTGATGCGATTGATGATTTAGAGCTGCTGAGCCGTGAAGAAGTCACTCAATTGCGTGCAGCTTATAAATATTTACGTCGCCTTGAAAACCTGTTGCAAGCGATGGCGGATAAGCAAACTCAAACCTTGCCTGAAGGTGAAAAAGAACAACTGCAATTGGCGACTGCAATGGGAGAAGGCAATTGGCCAACGTTGCTTAATCAAGTTCACCACCATATGGACAATGTTCATGGTGTGTTTAAGAGCTTAATTGGTGATGACGACGAAGAGTCGAGTGAGGTTGCCAAGCATTTTCATGAGCTATGGGACATGACGCAAAACAGTGATGTGATTGAACATGTGCTTATGCATGATCTGCAGGTGGAACATCCCCAAGAGATGGTTCAAACGATCGTTCGCTTTAAAGAGGATTTGGCGAAGAAGACTTTGGGTCCCCGTGGGCGTGAGGTACTAAATCGTTTAATGCCAAAAGTGTTTCAAGCGATTTTTGCTCATCCCGAAGCGCAATTTGGTTTGCCGCGAGTGCTGCATTTATTGCATCGAATCGTCACTCGTACCACCTACTTAGAATTGTTGGATGAACACACGGCAGCGTTAACTCAATTAGTGCGTTTGTGTACCGCCAGTCCCATGATTTCAGAGCAGTTAGGACGCTATCCAATACTGCTAGATGAACTGATTGATCCACAGCACCTGTATAACCCAATTCCACTCGAATCTTATCGTACAGAACTGCGCGACTTTTTAGCGCGGATACCGGAAGACGATATGGAACAACAGATGGAAGCACTGCGCCAATTTAAGCAGATTTGTATTTTGCGTATTGCTGCCGCTGATATTGCCGGTGTTTTGCCCGTGATGAAAGTGAGTGATCACTTAACCTATTTGGCAGAAGCGATTGTTGAGTGTGTGGTGAATCAGGCTTGGCTGCAAATGGTGGCGAAATATGGTCAACCTAACCATCTCAAAGATCGCGAAGGTAAAGGTTTCGCCGTGGTTGGTTATGGCAAGGTTGGTGGTTGGGAATTGGGCTACAATTCTGACCTCGATATTGTCTTTATCCATGACTGCCCCGTGAGCAGTTACACCGATGGTAAGAAGGATATTGATGGCCGTCAGTTCTATTTGCGACTTGCGCAGCGTGTGATTCATATTTTTTCCACACGTACCGCTTCAGGGATTTTGTATGAAGTGGATACCCGTTTACGTCCATCGGGAGCTTCAGGTTTATTGGTTAGCCCTATTGATGCATTTGAAGAATACCAACGCAGTGAGGCTTGGACTTGGGAACATCAAGCGTTAGTGCGTGCACGTATGATTTATGGCGATGAGCCGTTACAACGCGAGTTTCATCGTGTTCGTCATGAGATTTTATGCTTACCACGTGAGACTGCTGAGCTGAAAAAACAGGTGGTTGAGATGCGCCTTAAGATGCGTGATCATCTCGGCGGTAAAAAGTCAGGGCGCTTTATGCTTAAGCAAGATCCGGGAGGTATCACTGACATCGAGTTTCTCGCTCAATATTTGGTGCTTAACTATAGCCATGAGAAACCGAAGTTAACCCGATGGTCTGACAATGTGCGCGTGTTTGAATCATTGATTGCCCAAGGCATTATGGATGAAGCGCAAGCCCTGTCGATAACCAATGCTTACACAGAAATGCGAGATCAGATTCATCATCGTAATTTGCTCAATCAAGATGCTGATGTGGCAGAGGATCGATTTATACAAGAGCGTCAATTAGTGACCGAGGTTTGGCATCAATGGTTAAGCTAAATTTCAAGTCATCGTCATGCAGTCTCAAGTAGAGCGCGTAAAGCAATCTATTAGTTTTGAGAGCAATCGGCCTATGATAAACTTTGCGCAGAAGAAAATAGTGGAGATCCTTGATGAAACCAGTCCTACCTGACTACAGTCAAGCTGGTGTGCTTATTGTCGGTGACGTAATGCTAGATCGTTACTGGTTTGGCCCAACTGGCCGTATTTCACCAGAAGCACCAGTACCAGTAGTAAAAGTAGAGAATAACGAAGAGCGACCAGGTGGTGCAGCCAACGTTGCAATGAACATCGCATCTCTGGGAGGCCATGCTCATATCGTTGGTTTAACAGGGATTGATGAGCCGGCTAAAATTTTGAATGAAACACTATCTGCATTGAATGTGAAGTGTGATTTTGTTTCACTGCCGAACTTCCCTACCATCACTAAGTTACGCGTACTGAGTCGTGGTCAGCAGCTTATTCGTCTAGATTTTGAAGAAGCGTTTGAGGGTGTCGATCCTGAACCTATTCTTGACCGTATGGAGCAAGCTCTGCCAAAAGTGAAAGCAGTGGTTTTGTCTGATTATGCGAAGGGTGCACTTGAGCACGTACAGCAGTTCATTCAAAAGGCTCGAGCGGCTAATGTCCCAGTGTTCATTGATCCAAAAGGTGCGGATTTTGAACGCTACCGCGGCGCAACGCTTCTTACGCCAAATATGTCGGAATTTGAGCAAGTTGTAGGCAAAGTTAAATCAGAGCAAGAGCTGATTGAAAAAGCACTGGGTTTGATTGAAAAATATGATTTTGAAGCGTTACTGGTGACTCGCAGTGAAAATGGCATGACCTTGATTCGCCGCGACCAAGTACCATTCCATATGCCAACTCAAGCCAAAGAAGTATTTGATGTAACGGGTGCTGGCGATACCGTAATTTCGGTATTAGCAGCATCAGTCTCTGCAGGTAAACCTTTGGATCAAGCGTGTGCGCTTGCTAATGCAGCTGCTGGTGTTGTTGTCGGTAAACTGGGTACTTCAACGCTATCAACGATTGAACTTGCAGAAGCGATTCATGGTAGCCACGATACGGATTTTGGTGTGATTTCAGAATCAATGCTGATCGAAGCCGTGAAGAAGGCTCAATCGCGTGGTGAGAAGGTTGTTATGACCAATGGCTGCTTCGATATTCTGCATGCTGGTCACGTTTCTTACTTGAACCAAGCGGCGAAGCTGGGCGATCGTTTAATTGTGGCTGTAAATACAGATGAATCGGTTAAGCGTTTGAAAGGTCCTGGTCGTCCGGTTAACCCAACGGATCGTCGTATGGCGGTGCTAGCTGGTTTAGGCGCGGTTGATTGGGTTGTACCGTTTAGTGAAGATACACCTCAGCGTTTAATTAGCGAAGTCTTGCCCGATTTGTTGGTAAAAGGCGGTGACTACAAACCAGAAGAAATTGCTGGTGGTAAGGAAGTGATTGCCAATGGTGGTGAAGTCAAAGTGCTGAATTTTGAAGATGGCTGCTCGACAAGTGAAATAATCAATGCCATCAAAGGTGGTAAAGGTTAATCTGCTCATCTAATAAAACGCCCATCAATGATGGGCGTTTTTGTTTAGATAACACTGTTTTTGTAATGAAAAAGGAGCCTTTGAGGCTCCTTTTTCATTTGAAGATTAGTCTTCTAGCTCACCACAAAAGCGGTAGCCTTCACCGTGAATTGTCGCGATGATTTCTGGCGTGCCAGATACTGATTCAAAGTGCTTACGGATGCGACGGATAGTTACGTCTACCGTACGATCGTGTGGCTTAAGCTCACGACCAGTCATTTTCTTCAGTAGGTCAGCACGAGTTTGGATCTTACCTGGGTTCTCACAGAAGTGCAGTAGAGCACGGAACTCAGAACGAGGTAGTTTGTAGCTATCACCATCAGGGCTTACTAGTGAGCGGCTGTTGATGTCTAGGATCCAACCATTGAATTGGTATTTCTCAACACTGCGTTTTTCTTCTTGAACCGCGTTAGAGTTCATAGAACGGTTTAGAAGGTTACGTGCACGAATAGTCAGTTCGCGTGGGTTGAATGGTTTAGTGATGTAATCATCAGCACCAATTTCTAGACCAAGAATTTTATCTACTTCGTTGTCGCGGCCAGTAAGGAACATTAGAGCAACGTTTGCTTGCTCACGTAGTTCACGCGCTAGAAGTAGACCGTTTTTACCAGGAAGATTGATATCCATGATCACCAAGTTGATCTGACTTTCAGTCAGAATTTGGTGCATTTCTTCACCGTCACTAGCTTCAAATACAGAGTAGCCCTCTGCTTCAAAAATACTCTTAAGAGTGTTACGGGTTACTTGCTCATCTTCAACGATAAGAATCTGCGGGGTTTGCATTGGCGTTACCTAAACTTGTAAAAAAAATGTACTAATAGAATAAATACTAGGCAAAACATTACTTACAGGTAATTTGATTTTGACAATAAAATAGAGACGAAAAAAGTGTGTCTCAGAATGCCCGCCATCCTTGGTGTTACTTTCTTTCAGAAGAGGTCCATTTACCTCATTCATCTATTAGGCGATTAAGCCGGATTTTATAGAGTTAACAGCATGCTAACAACGCTCAAATGTTAATTCCATTCACTTTGTTGATTTACATCAAGAGAATCTTTGTAACAGATTTTAATACTAAATGACAATTGTAAAAATACTGGTTATATGATGATTGATGCGCATTTTGGCAAGCTTACTGTGATCCGTACTTCAAATTTGAAAATAGAATTCCAACTGGCGAATTTGTGATAATTACGGCTCAAAATCCAGCGAGTAAGAAGCTATCAGAAGAAGAAAATTGTATAAGAAATAAATGCTTGCAGTGTGATCTGGAGCAATATAATTTTGAGTTTGTCTCAGTCGGCAATAATGACTTTTCGTGGGCTGAAGAGAGTTTTGTGTGTCGAATATCACTCTCTTTTGCTATTGAGCTCGCACGAAAATATCAGCAGAATGCGATTTATTTTGTTCAGGAAGAGCAACTTTTTTTGTTATCTTGTTTGTCGGATCGTACAAATATTAACCTGGGAAACTGGTTGCACAGGATCAGATAAGGAATTCAATAATTTTTCATGGAGGAACACATGAGAGACATAACCCCTGATATTTGCGATAGATTTGGAGATCGCATTAATTTCGTAAATTTACCACTTTGTAATTTCGGACAACGCACAGCGTTTTGGGGACAGGTGGTGACAGTCCGTTGTTATCATGACAATTCAAAAGTTCGAGAAGTGCTCAGCCAAGACGGAAGAGGTAAAGTTTTGGTCGTGGATGGTAATGGCTCAATGCATCGAGCACTGCTTGGTGATCAGTTAGCCATTCTTGCGATTGAAAACAACTGGGAAGGTATTATTGTCCATGGTGCGGTCCGTGATGCTGCGATGTTAGCAGAGATGGATATTGGCATTCAGGCTCTAGGTACTTGCCCAATGAAAACCAATAAGCGTGGGCTCGGTGAAGTAAACGTGACTTTGTCAGTGCATAAGCAAATTATCCAGCCCGGAGAATATATTTATGCCGATTGGAATGGATTGCTGACTTCAAAAGAGTTACTGAATTGGAACTAATGATTTAGAAACGGAAGCCGATTCCGACTTCGAAACCTTTCTGCCACTCTTGGTAATCGAGAGTGGCATGCAAATCGAGATTTTCAGTTAAATGAACACGGCTTTGCACTTCAGCGGCAATCCCTGATTCTTGCCCTTTTGGGGCATCGTTATCGGTATAAGAATGCAATGAGCTTTTCACCGATAGCTTTGGCGAAACTTGATAGCTCAGCCCACTCAAAAAGCCACTCTCGTTATTTTCAACTAAACGCGTACCCACATAAACATCGACTTTTTCGAATAAGTTGTATGAGTAACCACTATCAATGACCCAAGAGTCAAAATTGCGTTGGTTGGTTTCGGTTGAGATAAACAGCTTGTGGGGAGATTGCATTTGATTGAGTTGTGGCAGCTCAGCAGCAATTGCCCCACTCGAAAGTAGGGTGAGGACAAGGCATATTTGTCTTTTCATAAGCCCCCTCAAACCATGTGAGTATAGTTAGTTCCGCTGCTTCGACAATTAAAGCATAAAACTTGAAATTCAGTCGCGTTTTTTAACCATAAGCGATCAAATTTGCTATATCCGTTCTGTTTTTGAGCGAGTTTAGATGGTTAAAGATACATTTGAGAATAAATTCTCGACTGAAAAAACAAAGTTTTCGTTGACTAAATGTTGGAAAATAGGTTAAACGTAGAAGCAAGCAAACACACAGCAGTAAATTGACTACGTAAATGAACAGCCTAAATGTAATGACCACAACCATTATTATTATTACCGACACTACGCGCGTTGGGGCAGGCTGCTAAGCGTAAAAAATTTTAGAAAAGGCCTGTATCCCAAATGGAACAGGCCTTTTTTTATACCAATTGATTGAGAATTCGGAGGAAGGGATGCGAGTTTTAAAGTTTGGAGGATCATCACTAGCGGACGCTGATCGCTTTTTAAGAGCGGCAGATATCATCGCCAATAACGCCCAACAGGAAGAAGTGGCAGTTGTGCTTTCAGCACCTGGCAAAACCACGAATAAACTCGTTGCGGTGATTGAGGCGGCGCTGAAAAACAGTGATGCCGAATTGCAAATAGCGGAAATTGAAGATTTGTTTAGAGGGTTGTTTGAAGAGATCAAACAACGCTTACCAAATATTGAAAGCCATGCTTACAGCAATCAAGTGAAAAGCTCATTGAGCCAATTACGTCAGTATGTTAATGGCATTACGCTACTTGGTATGTGTCCTGATAATGTCAATGCACGCATTATCAGTAAGGGTGAACGTGTATCAATTGAGTTAATGAAAGCTGTGCTTGAGGCGAAAGGGCAGCCAGCAAGTCTGATTGATCCAGTGGAATATCTATTTGCCCGTGGCGATCATCTTGAAGCTATGGTGGATGTTGAACTTTCAACAGAAAACTTCCGCGCTAAGCCGTTACCTCAAGGTCATGTCAATATCATGCCTGGTTTTACGGCGGGCAATGAAAAAGGCGAATTGGTGACGTTGGGCCGCAACGGTTCTGATTATTCAGCAGCGGTATTAGCAGCCTGTTTGCGTGCCGAATGCTGTGAGATTTGGACTGATGTGGATGGTGTATACAACTGCGATCCACGTTTAGTTGATGATGCGCGTCTTTTGAAATCACTCAGCTATCAAGAAGCGATGGAGTTATCTTACTTTGGCGCTTCGGTTCTTCATCCAAAAACAATTGCTCCAATTGCTCAGTTCCAAATTCCATGTCTGATTAAAAATAGCTTTAACCCACAAGGTGCGGGCACTTTAATTGGTCAAGATACGGGTGAAGATAAACTGGCGATTAAAGGTATTACCACACTCAGTGAACTAACTATGGTCAACGTATCTGGTCCGGGTATGAAAGGCATGGTTGGTATGGCTAGCCGTGTGTTTGGAGCGATGTCAGCTTCAGGTGTTTCGATTGTTTTGATCACGCAATCTTCATCGGAATACAGCATCAGCTTCTGTATTGAAGCGGACGATAAAGTGTTGGCAGAAAAAGCGCTAAGAGATGCGTTTGAATTAGAGCTAAAAGAAGGTTTGCTCGAGCCAGTTGAGTATATTGATAATGTCGCGATTGTGACGTTAGTCGGTGATGGTATGCGCACTTCACGCGGAGTTGCATCGCAGTTTTTCTCTTCTTTAGCGGAAGTGAACGTCAACATTGTCGCGATTGCGCAAGGGTCATCAGAGCGTGCAATTTCCGCGGTTATTCCTGAAGACCGTATTTCAGAAGCGATCAAAGCGTGTCACGAGAACCTATTTAACTCGAAGCATTTCCTTGATGTGTTCGTAGTCGGAGTGGGCGGCGTTGGTGGTGAATTAGTCGACCAAATTCAACGTCAGCAAGCTAAATTGGCGCAAAAAGGCATTGTTATGCGCGTGTGCGGTTTAGCGAATAGTAAAGGTGTATTGCTTGATGGGAAGGGCTTGCCACTGGAACATTGGCGTGACCGTTTAAGTGGCGCTTCAGAACCATTTAGTTTGGCGAGTCTTTCTGCATTGGTGCAACGTAACCACATCATTAACCCTGTGCTGGTGGATTGTACATCCAGTGAAGAGATTGCCAGCCAATATGCAGATTTCCTTGCGGCGGGCTTCCATGTCGTCACTCCAAACAAAAAGGCTAATACAGCCAGCATGGCGTATTACCATCAATTGCGTAATGTCGCGCGTGGCTCTCGTCGCAAGTTGATGTATGAAACAACCGTAGGTGCGGGTTTGCCTGTTATTGAGAACTTGCAAAATCTTATTGCTGCGGGGGATGAGTTAGAGCGCTTTACCGGTATTTTATCCGGTTCATTGTCTTATATCTTCGGTAAGCTTGATGAAGGTATGACGCTGAGCCAAGCAACCAATATCGCTAAAGACAATGGCTTTACAGAGCCCGATCCTCGTGATGACTTATCTGGTATGGACGTTGCACGTAAACTTCTGATTCTTGCTCGTGAAGCAGGAATGGCGCTTGAGCTGGAAGATGTAGAGGTTGATGCGGCATTGCCTCCAGGTTTTGATGATTCGGGTAGTGTCGATGAATTTATGCAACGCCTTCCAGAAGCTGACGCGTACTTCCAAGAGTGGTCAGAGAAATCTCGCGCTGAAGGTAAAGTGCTGCGTTATGTTGGTGAAATCACAGACGGTAAGTGCCGTGTAAGTATTGCTGCTGTTGATGAAAATGATCCGATGTTTAAGATCAAAGATGGTGAGAATGCCTTGGCGTTCTACAGCCGTTACTACAATCCAATCCCATTGGTACTTCGCGGTTACGGTGCGGGTACTGAAGTGACTGCCGCAGGTGTATTTGCAGATGTGATGCGTACATTAGGCTGGAAATTGGGAGTGTAATCATGAGTCATGGTATGGATGTAGTGGTTTACGCACCGGCATCAATTGGCAATGTTAGCGTCGGTTTTGATGTATTGGGGGCGGCCGTGTCCCCAATCGATGGTACTTTGCTTGGCGATCGCGTGCTGGTTGCTCGTGGCGAGCAAGCATTTACTCTCAAAACTGCGGGTAACTTTGTCGCTAAGCTACCTACCAATCCACAAGAAAATATTGTTTATGACTGTTGGCGTGTATTTGCTCGCGAGTTAGATAAAAAAGGCGTTGAGCTCTTGCCTGTTGCAATGACTCTTGAGAAAAACATGCCGATTGGTTCTGGGCTTGGTTCGAGTGCTTGCTCCATTGTCGCTGCATTAGATGCGCTGAATCGCTTTCATGGTCAGCCTCTGAATGAGACCGAATTACTTGCTTTAATGGGTGAAATGGAAGGGCAGATCTCTGGCGGTGTTCACTACGATAACGTGGCGCCATGTTATCTTGGTGGCTTGCAATTGATGCTAGAAGAATTGGGCATCATTAGCCAAGAGGTTCCATGTTTTGAGGATTGGTTCTGGGTGATGGCTTACCCAGGAATTAAAGTCTCAACGGCAGAGGCGCGAGCAATTTTACCTTCTCAATATCGTCGTCAAGATGTGATTACTCATGGTCGCCACCTTGGTGGTTTTATTCACGCTTGCCATGCTAAGCAGCCGCAACTTGCTGCAAAAATGATCAAAGACGTGATTGCTGAACCATATCGTGAGAAACTATTGCCTGGTTTTGCTGGAGCGCGCGAGTTTGCAGCCTCAGCAGGAGCGCTTGCTACTGGTATTTCTGGTAGTGGACCAACGCTATTTAGTCTCTGTAATGATCAAGCAATAGCGGAGCGCGTAGCTCGATGGCTCGAACAAAACTACGTACAAAATGAAGAAGGATTCGTTCATGTTTGTCGTCTAGATAAGCAAGGTTCGATTGTTACAGGAAGTAAGCTATGAAGCTTTATAATATCAAAGAAAATGATGAACAGGTTTCCTTTGGCCAAGCCGTGCGCCAAGGGTTAGGCCGTAACCAAGGTCTGTTTTTTCCATCGCAACTCCCTCAGTTTGACGATGTAGATGCGTTATTAGATGAAGATTTTATCTCGCGCAGCACCAAAATTTTGTCGGCATTAATTGGTGATGAACTGGCTCAAGAGCAAGTGAACGCCATGGTTGATGCGGCATTTCAATTCCCGGCGCCGATTAAGCACGTCAAAGCAGGTGTGTATGCGTTAGAGTTGTTCCATGGACCAACCCTTGCGTTTAAAGATTTCGGTGGTCGTTTCATGGCACAGTCGTTAGCGGCGGTTTCGAATGGTGGTAAAATCACAATTCTAACGGCAACTTCTGGTGATACTGGGGCGGCTGTTGCTCATGCTTTTTATGGCATGGAAGATATCAATGTCGTGATTCTTTATCCGAAAGGCAAAATCAGCCCGCTGCAGGAAAAGCTGTTTTGTACGTTGGGTAACAATATCCATACTGTTGCGATTGATGGTGATTTCGATGCCTGTCAGGCGTTGGTTAAACAAGCCTTTTATGATGCAGCATTGCGCGAAGAGATTGGCCTTAATTCTGCTAACTCAATTAACATTAGCCGTTTGATGGCGCAAATCTGTTACTACTTCGAAGCGGCCTCTCAGCTGACTAAACAGCAACGCGAAAATCTGGTTATTTCAGTACCAAGTGGCAATTTTGGTAACTTAACTGCAGGTTTATTGGCCAAAGCTATTGGTCTGCCAGTGAAACGCTTTATTGCAGCAACTAACACGAATGATACTGTGCCACGCTACTTGGATACGGGTAAGTGGGATCCAAAACCTACCGTGGCGACCACGTCAAATGCCATGGATGTGAGCCAACCGAATAACTGGCCGCGTATTGAAGAGCTATGCAAAATTAAAGGTTGGGGCTTAGATACGTTAGGCAAAGGTGCGGTAACAGATGCGCAAAGTGCTGATTCAGTGCGTGAGCTTAATCAGCTAGGTTACCTATGCGAACCACATGGTGCGATTGCCTACCGAGTTTTGGAAGAGCAATTGGCTGAAGGCGAGACAGGTTTATTCTTGTGTACGGCACACCCTGCGAAATTCAAAGAAGTGGTGGATGATATCCTTGGTAGCGATATTGAATTGCCGGGCCCACTGGCTAAACACGCAGCGATGGAGCTTCTTTCAGAAGATCTTGCCAATGATTTCGAAGCTTTAAAACAAGTGCTGAGAAAAGTGCAGAAATAACAAAAAAGGTCGCGAAAGCGACCTTTTTTGTTGGAAGCATTGGAGTGCAACGCTCAGCCTTGCGGTCTCCTAATGGCTATAACATTAGCGGTTTAATGCAAAAATTGGCAATGATAAATGCCAGCGAATGGCGCCTAGGCGAATCACTAATGTTGAGAAGACCCCAACCAAAAATGCAGTATGGTTATCAAAGCCTGCAGTTAGCGCTAACGTGTGGCAAGCCCCACCAATAATACAGGCAGTGGCGTAAACTTCGCTGCGCAAAATCATTGGTACTTCACGTGCTAATACGTCGCGAATAATACCGCCGCCACAACCCGTTATCACACCCATGATAATCGCAACCAGCGCGGAATCTTGGAACATCATCGCTTTTTCTACGCCTATGCCGACAAATACCGCTAAGCCAATTGCATCACAGACAGGCAAAATCCACCAAGCGATTCGTTTCGGACGACGAACGATTAGCATGGTCAAAAGACAAGTGACCAAGATAACCCATAAATAGTTAGTATCGGTGATCCAAAATACCGGAGTTGCACCTAGCGCCATATCGCGAATGGTGCCACCACCAATCGCCGTTACGCTACCAAGAACAATGACACCAAATGGGTCCATTTTTAAACGGCCCGCAAGCAATACACCGGAAATGGCAAAAATAGCGGTACCAAAAAGGTCAATTAAATAAATTAACAAAGAATCCATGTTGTCAGGAACTCAAAACGTAAAACAAAACGGTGGCCACTCTTATAACTAAAGTGGATTAAAATCGGCGCGCATGGTACTGGATTCTTCGCGCAACCGTTAACGCTTTTGTCTCACTGTTTCGAAGAGCTCACAAACTTGCTTAATTGCGAGTAAAGTTCTTTGGGTTGGGCGATTGATCCAGTCGGAATTTAGCGTCCACACCTGCTCTTTTTGTAACGCTTGAAGTTGCTCACTCCAAGGTTGCCACATACTGCCATTTTCGATTGCATGGCGGGAGGTAAAGATCACTTCAGGATTGGCAATAATGACTTGTTCCAACCCGACTTGTGGGTATGGGGCTCGACTGTCGGCAAATACATTCCTGCCACCGCAAAATGAAAACACTTCACTTGGCCAATTATTTTGTCCAACAGTAATGATGGGCTTTTCACTCAATTGATAAAAATAGCTGACAGGCTCTTGAGTTTTATACGTGCTTTTTAGTTGGGTAAGAGTTTGGCGAAAGTGCGCTGCATTGTTTTTCCCAATGCTTGGGTCATCAGCAAATTGACTGAGTTCTTCAATCTTATTGGCAATACCTTCCAGAGTATTGGCATCTGAATAAACAACGTTAACGCCCAACTGACGTAATTTAGCAATGTCTTTAGCCGGATTGCCTGACTCCCACGCCAGTACTAAGTCTGGCTGTAAGGTTAAAACCCTTTCAATATTAATGCTTTGATGGTTAGCGACTTTCTCTAATTTTTGCGCGAATTGTGGGTAATCGCTGTATTCACTCACGGCGACTAATTTATCGCCTAAGCCTGCGGCATAAGCCATTTCAGTAGCTGAAGGGGATAAACTGATCACTCTTTCAATGGATTGAGCATAAATAGAAGTACTGAATAGAGATAGCGCAAGTAACAGGCGAAACATTATAGTCCTTGATTGATGATACCCATGATAAGGCTTTGCAGGAGCAACCAGATCCAAAGGCGATGCAGTAATAATTTTCTTAATTGGGCGAAATGAATGGCAGCTGGGGCAATGCGTCCGCCGAGTTTGGCTCGAACCGATTTTTTGCCGTTATAGATAGCAGGGCCAGCTAAAGAGAGTTCGAGCTTTGCGCCGCAAGCAATTAATAACCAAGCCGGGCCTGGCAAAGGCCAAGATGCGGCTTGTTGTTTGATGGTTGTCATGACTATATTGGCTCGCTGACCAAGCGTGATCAACATGGCAAATAGTCGAAGCGGAAGGAAATCCAATACCGCAAGGATACGGATCGCTGGTAAACCAAAGGGCATAAATTGACGGCGAGTCGGTGACCATGCCCGAGCCAATTCCATGGTCATACGATAAGCAAAAGCACCGATGGCTCCCGCAACGCCATACCAAAACAGTACGGCGACAACATGACGACCATAACTCATGATTAAGGTTTCGCTCCCCGCTTTACCTAGACCGAGCAATGATAAACTGTCAGTTGAACGATTAATCAGAGGGGTGAGCAGGTGTTTCGCCGCGGCATTGTTTTCGTTGGCAAGTAGTTGGGTAAACTCGGTGGCAAATTTCTCGTTATGACGCCAATCAAGCGCGAGTAACAGCAATGCCAATTGGTAGAGCATGGGTTGCCAAACGATATTTTGCAAAGCAAATAGCACGAGCAACAACGGCAGCATCATAAGCAGCCACGCAAGGGTGCCTGAGATTAAGCTTTGAGAGTAATGATTTGAAGCGTTAACTTTGTTGGCTAATAACTCAGCAAATTTATGCCAGAGAATTGCCGGATGAGCTTCGCGGGGAAAAGGAAGAATCCAATGACAAAGTAATGCGCCCCACATAACGAGGAGCGCACCGTTAGACACTAACTGATGATAAAGTTCTTCCATGAGCTTTTTGGCCTTTTGACCCAGTAATTATGCCTTTAGTAATTCAACCATCTTGATCACCATTTCTGAAGAGCTCTTCGCCGCTAGCGGTAGGAACTCGTCAAAGCTCATGGTGGCTTCTTTGTCTGCAACGTCAGAAATTGCACGTACTACGACAAATGGTACTTTGAATTGGTGACAAGTTTGAGCAACAGCCGCTGCTTCCATTTCTACCGCGATAACTGATGGGAAGTGAGTGCGGATAAACGCTTGACGTTCTGCGCTTGCAACGAATGCATCACCAGTACAAATCAGACCACGCACCGCGTGTTTGTCTTCCATTTGTGCTAGCGCTTGCTCTGCAATGTTCATTAGTTTTTCATCTGCTAGAAACGCTGCTGGCTGTTGTGCCATTTGGCCGATTTCGTAACCAAATGCGGTCACGTCTGCATCGTGGTGACGAACTTCTGTTGAAATAACCACATCACCTAGGTTCAGGCTTGAATCAAAGCCGCCTGCAGAACCAGTGTTGATCACTACGTCTGGTTGGTACTCATCAAGTAAAATAGTGGTGCCAACAGCAGCAGAAACTTTGCCGATACCTGATTGAAGCAATACCACATCAACGCCGTTTAGTTGGCCAGAGAAGAAAGTACAACCTGCTTTCGTTACTTCTTGGCAGTTGTCGATAGCGCTTTTTAGGATGGCAACTTCTTGTTCCATCGCTCCGATGATACCGATTTTCATAGGAAATCCTGTTTATTTAACTAACAATATTTTAATGGCGTAAGTGTACCAGAAAAGGTGGCAATGGGAACTCACGGCTCTCACCCAGTTAAGAGAGTTGAGAGTAGGGCGGCGCTTGCAGATAATTTGGTTGTTATTATGAATAGAACCTATTGTTGAAAGGCCTGAATGCTGTTCAAGGCGGAGTAACAGTGCGAACAACGTCCCGTTATTTGCCAACATTTCTCGCGTGTTGGGTGTTTCCCGCCATAGAGCGTAGCTTTACGTTCTTAATGGCTATTTATCGATTCTCACAGCGAAGCTTTACTTTGTATGCTTTACAACCCTGAGCTTTGTAAAAGCTATTGCTTAACCTCTGTACATCCCATATAATTCGCGCTCCTCGTGTCGGCTGAATCAGAGATTGGCTGGCACAAATATTAACCTACTCTTATTAGGAGAGAATTATGTCTCTGAATGCAGAAACTAAAGCAGCAATCGTTGCTGAATACGCACGTGGCGAAGGCGACACTGGTTCACCAGAAGTACAAGTAGCACTACTAACTGCTTCTATCAACCACCTACAAGGTCACTTCAAAGCTCACAAAGGCGACCACCACAGCCGTCGTGGTCTACTACGCATGGTTTCTCGCCGTCGTAAGCTTCTAGATTACCTAAAAGGTAAAGATCTAGCTCGCTACCAAGACCTAATCAAACGTCTAGGCCTACGTCGCTAATCAGCGACTGCATAGCAGTTTGTCAAAAAAGGGGCGTTTCGCCCCTTTTTTGTTGCCTAAATTTAGCCAAATCTGGTTAATGCCGTTATACTACGCACGGCTGAACCTCGTTTCGAGGTTTTCTCAATAGCTCATAGCATTACAGTCAACCACGTCGGCCAAAAGGTCGCGACTATTAAAAGGGAATTCTTACGAGTTTCTTTTTACTAGTCGCGATTCGTAATGCCTTGAGTTTACATCAACGTAATCTGTGCTTTTTCATCAAGAAAGAGTGCGGACACAAGGAATAACAATGTTCGAAAAACCAGTTGTTAAAACGTTCCAGTACGGTAACCACACGGTTACTCTAGAAACTGGCGTTATCGCACGTCAAGCTACTGCAGCTGTAATGGTAACTATGGATGATACTGCGGTATTCGTTTCTGTAGTTGGTAAGAAAGAAGCGGTTGCAGGTCAAGACTTCTTCCCGCTAACAGTAAACTACCAAGAGCGTACTTACGCTGCAGGTAAAATCCCTGGTGGCTTCTTCAAGCGTGAAGGTCGTCCTTCTGAAGGTGAAACACTAACGGCTCGTTTAATCGACCGTCCTATTCGTCCTCTATTCCCAGAGGGTTTCACTAACGAAGTACAAGTTATTGCAACTGTAGTTTCTGTTAACCCAGACGTGCAACCAGATATCCCAACAATGATTGGTACCTCTGCAGCACTAGCTATCTCTGGTATTCCGTTCAACGGTCCTATCGGTGCAGCACGCGTTGGTCATATCGATGGTCAACTAGTACTGAACCCAAGCAACACTGAGCTAGCAACATCTCGCCTAGATCTAGTGGTTGCAGGTACTGAATCTGCAGTACTAATGGTTGAATCAGAAGCTGACAACCTAACTGAAGAAGAAATGCTAGCAGCGGTTGTGTTTGGTCACGACCAACAACAAGCTGTTATCACTGCAATTAACGAGTTTAAAGCTGAAGTTGCGACTCCAGCGTGGAACTGGGTTGCTCCAGAAGCAAACACAGCGCTTAACGAGAAAGTGGCAGATCTAGCAGAAGCTAAACTAGTTGAAGCTTACCAAATCACTGAGAAGATGGCTCGTTACGACCGCATCCACGAGATCGCAGGTGAAGTTAACGAAGCGATTCTTGCTGAAGATCCAGAAGCGGATGCAAAAGAAATTCACACTATCTTCCACGATCTAGAGAAGACAGTTGTACGTCGCAGCATCATCGCTGGTAACCCACGTATCGATGGTCGTGAAAAAGACATGGTTCGTGCTCTAGATGTACGTACTGGTGTTCTTCCACGTACTCACGGTAGTGCACTATTTACTCGTGGTGAGACTCAGGCGCTAGTAACAGCGACTCTTGGTACTCAACGTGATGCTCAAATCATCGACGAGCTAACTGGTGAGAAGAAAGATTACTTCCTACTACACTACAACTTCCCTCCATACTGTGTAGGCGAAACTGGTTTTGTAGGTTCTCCTAAGCGTCGTGAAATCGGCCACGGTAAACTAGCGAAGCGTGGTATTGCTGCAGTAATGCCATCAATCGATGAGTTCCCATACACTGTACGTGTAGTATCAGAAATCACTGAATCTAACGGTTCATCTTCAATGGCTTCTGTATGTGGTACTTCTCTAGCGCTTATGGATGCTGGTGTGCCAATCAAGTCTTCTGTTGCGGGTATCGCAATGGGTCTTGTTAAAGAAGGCGACGACTTTGTTGTTCTTTCTGACATCCTTGGTGACGAAGACCACCTAGGTGATATGGACTTTAAAGTAGCAGGTACTCACACTGGTATCACTGCACTTCAAATGGACATCAAGATCGAAGGTATCACTAAAGAGATCATGCAAATTGCGCTTAACCAAGCTCAAGGCGCACGTAAGCACATCCTATCTGTAATGGATCAAGCAATCTCTGGTGCTCGTGAAGATATCTCTGAATTTGCTCCGCGTATTCACACAATGAAGATCAGCGCAGACAAGATCAAAGACGTTATCGGTAAAGGTGGTGCGGTAATCCGTGCTCTTACTGAAGAAACGGGTACAACGATCGAAATCGAAGATGACGGCACAATCAAGATTGCAGCAACTGAAGGTGCAGCAGCGAAAGAAGCTATCCGTCGTATCGAAGAGATCACTGCTGAAGTTGAAGTAGGTCGTATCTACACTGGTAAAGTTGCACGTCTAGCTGATTTCGGTGCATTCGTAACGATTCTTCCAGGTAAAGATGGTCTAGTACACATTTCTCAAATCTCTGATAAGCGTGTTGAGAAAGTGTCAGACTACCTAGCAGAAGGCCAAGAAGTTCAAGTTAAAGTACTTGAAATCGACCGCCAAGGCCGTGTACGTCTAAGCATGAAAGAAGCAGTTGAAAAAACTGAAGAAGCCGCTGAAAAACCAGCAGCTGACGCAGAGTAATTTTTCATCCTATTAGCTTAGTTAGCTAAAAGCATGCTATAAAGGGAAGCCGTGAGCTTCCCTTTTTTTATTGGTTCAAAACACGGTTTAATGAGTGATTGTTGGTGTAAATTGCACCAAAAATACACGCAAGGTGTACACTCTAAATTAGTTAGTAACAGGAGTACTTATTTGTGAAATGGTTTCAAACCGTAACGCTCAGCTTAAGCGTAATGCTTGCCGCTGGATGTGCCTCAACGACGGATAATACCCAGTGGTTCTATCCACCGATGGCGGTGCCATTGCAGGCGAGTATGCAGCAAGAAGTACAGATTGCGCGTTTGTCTCAACTCCTTTTGCGTTCTAATTTGTCAGATGAATTACGCGCCAAAATGCTGTACGAACGTGGCAGTTATTATGACAGCGTGGGTTTACGTGATTTAGCCCGTTTAGACTACAGTCAGTCGCTACAGATTAATCCTGCTCAGCCCGATTTGTATAACCTACTTGGGGTTTATTACACCCAAATCGGAGAGTTTGATGCGGCTTATGAAGCGTTCGACTCAACGTTGGATCTTGACCCAAGCAATTCTTACGCCGTACGTAACCGTGCGATCGCCCTCTATTATGGCGATCGCATTGATTTAGCATTGGAAGATATTCAAGCACATTACAATGAGGATCCGAAAGACCCATTTCGTGCTTTGTGGCTATATTGGATTGAGCTAGAAAAAGACCCGCTGATGGCTCGTCAGCAGTTGTTGGATCTATATCAAGACCGTGATGGACAGTGGGGGTGGGTACTGGTGGCACTCACTCTTGGTGAGGTGTCTGAAGAGCAAACATTCAAAGCCATTTTCGCAGGCACTCGTGATAACACGGTATTGGCTCAGCGTTTAACAGAGGCCTATTTCTATCTCGGAAAACGTTATCAGCATCAAGGCGACTACGCAGATGCGATCTCGATGTACAAATTGGCGATTTCATTCAATGTTTTTGAATATGTTGAACATCGCTACGCCTTCTTGGAGCTCAGTCGTATCTTTAATCAAATCAAAGCCGACCAACTGGCGAAGAGCGAATAAGATAAAAGGCCACCGAAAGGTGGTTTTTTATTGCGCGAAAGCAATATTTGAATAGAATAGTTAGCCTTGCTAACTATTGGGTGTCTAGTATGCAATTAGAAGAGAGCTTAATGGATTTGGAACGCTTTTGTTCCAAAGCTTGGCGACAACATGGTAATGATGATCCTATGTGTCAGCTAAGTTTTAATGAGTTCGATTATTTAAAAGTGATTCAGCAGCATCCGCAGGGTGTGCGGATTACCGACTTAGCGCAAGAGCTTTGTGTGACCAAACCTTCGGCTTCAAATATGGTAACGCGGTTAGCTAAGAAAAACTTAGTTCGCACCATTGCTTGTAGTGAAGATGCACGCGCAAAACGGGTGGTATTAACCGATTGGATGATTGAAAATATGTCGTTTGAGAGAGTTGTTTACCAGCAAATCGCCACCGATCTTAATGCACAGCTGAGTGAGCAAGAAGCGCAGCAATTAGTCGCGCTGCTGAATAAAGCACTTAAGAAATAAAAATTTATCAATTTAGTTAGCTTTGCTAACCAGTGCGAGAGCACTTTTGCTTGGTGAAAAGATGCAAGTATCTATTTATAAACAGTTTTGGCGTTATGCTATTCCAACGGTAGCTGCAATGTTAGTGAATGGCCTCTATCAGGTGGTCGATGGCATTTTTATTGGTCGCTATGTCGGTGCTGAAGGTCTAGCGGGCATTAACGTTGCGTGGCCAGTGATTGGCTCGATTCTTGGTATTGGTATGCTGGTGGGTGTGGGCACAGGCGCATTGGCTTCGATTAAGCAAGGTGAGGGCAATCAGCAAGGCGCACGAGCAACGTTAGCGACAGGATTACTATTGCTCGCTGTTTTAGCACCCATTGTGTCATTTGTTCTGTATAACTTTGCCGACAGCTTCTTGTTGTGGCAAGGCGCAGAAGGGCGAGTCTTAGCGTTGGGTTCGCAATATCTGCATATTTTGATTTTTGCCTGTGTATTTTCATTGGGGTCCATTGCGGCACCATTTTTATTGCGTAATGACGATAGCCCGAATCTAGCCACACTTTTAATGGTCATTGGCGCGCTGGTGAACATTGTTCTCGATTATGTGTTTATCGCACACCTTGGTTGGGAACTAAAAGGTGCGGCGATCGCAACGGCTCTGGCACAGATGGTCGTGACGACTCTCGGGGTTGCTTACTTCTTCTCAAGCAAAGCGAAGATGCGTCTGCGTGTGAGCGACTTGCGCTTGCAGTTTAATGAAGTACCACAGATTGCGGCGATTGGTGTTTCAAGCTTCTTTATGTATGCCTACGGTTCGATGATGGTTGCATTGCACAACAGTCTGTTTGCCGATTACGGTAGTTCAGTATTGATTGGAGCCTATGCCATTCTGGGTTACATCGTGACCGTTTACTACTTAGTCGTAGAAGGGATCGCGAATGGCATGCAACCGCTAGTGAGCTATAACCACGGTGCGCGTAACCAAGATAATATTCGCAAGCTATTAGGCGTGGCGATGGGCAGTGCGGTGCTTGGCGGCTTAGCGTTTGTCATCTTGCTCAATATCTTCCCACGCGAGTTTGTCTCGGTATTTAACTCAACCGATGCCAAATTAATGGATAACGCCGTGATTGGTATTCGCCTGCATATGTTTGCGATGTTCTTAGATGGTTTCTTGGTGGTGGCAGGCGCTTACTATCAATCAATTAATAAGGGCAGCAAAGCAATGTTCGTTACCGTAGGGAACATGGTGATCCAATTGCCATTTTTGTTCATTATGCCAAAGCTGATGGGTGTTCCGGGGATCTGGATTGCTTACCCGCTGTCGAACGTGGCGTTGAGCTTAGTGGTAGCATGGATGTTATGGCGTGATGTGAAACGTATGATTTTGCCGCCAACTCAGCCAATGACATTGGCACACTAAAATGCATCAGACGGGGTGAGCTTGCTTACCCCGTTTTGCTATTTGCCACAAAATTAGCATTGAGTTCCGTGACCATAGCGGCAATGGAATGCAGTGAAGCTGGGTTTGAAACCGCTATTCTTGGTTTGTCAGTTAAGACAAAGTTATGCAAATAACGATAGAGGGTCTGCCATTGCTGTATGCGAGTGACACTGAGCTTATGTGTGTATTGAGCCGGAAGCCAATCTTCAAATTGCAGCCAGAAATGCTCGCTTATATCGAGATGTTTGGGTAACCGTTGGCGCAGCTTTTCGGGCTGTTCTTCGCTGGTGGCGGTTAAAATGCCTAAACCGACTTGATGTAACCTCCGTTCATCCCATAGCTGAATCTTGTGCCATTTTTCATTCCACCAACTGATGGTACGTTTTTCATTGAGGGAGTTTTCAGGCTCGCAGTTGAGCGAATAGTGGTAGTAATAGAGATCGGTCGTGCCATTTGCAACGCTCTCACTAAATGACGTTATCGCCGCTCCTCGAATAAAGCTTTCATGTTCAAGCAACCAATCGATTTTTACTGATTTTGGAAAGTGCTGATAGAGATTTTGCATATGTGCATGCGCTGCATATACCGGACGCAGAAGGGCATTTTGATTGCTCTTGCCAAGCTTAAGTTGGCTATGCGTTGGGTGGCAGTAACCGATTTGATCAAATTGGCTACGAGCCAAAATCTTTTGATAGGTTTTTTCTGCTCGTAACAACACATCCGCTTCATCTCCCGCCGAGACTTCTTTTTCTTTGGCTTGATATTGACTGCAGTTCAGCCATGGCTGATGAATATAGTCAGCAGTGAGCTCATTTTGCAGGGCATTGTCAGAGATGAGATACACATAGCCTGTCTGGCTATCAATGGTGGTGAGCGTCCATAAGTAGGCTGCTTGTGATGGTGTTGCTGATAGACGTAACCCTGAACGACAGGCTTGAGTGTGAGAAAAACTGTACAGGTTGAAATGGTTAGATACAGCGAATGCTTGTTGCTCGATATGGTGTGTGTAGCAATTAAGTAATTGGCATAGCTGTTCGATATGCTGGTTAAATACCTTGTTGGTGAGACCAAGCTCTTGCTGTAGCCGTTGTGGTTTGACGCCAGTCACCAGCGCAGACAACCAAGGTTGGAGTCGATTTCCCAGTAAAGTCGCATTCGGCAAAGTAACAACTGCGGTGCAGCTTCGGCATTGCATTCGCTGACTACCTGAAGGTGTGCGCCCATAACGCAGCCAAGAAGTATCAATACAGGTACAGCTTTGGCCTAGGTAACTTAGGTAATGGCGTTGCTGAATCTGTTTTGCCAAAGCGAGGATAGGCGCATCGAGTAATTCGGGGGGATAGGCACCGCATAAATCGCAGTGCCATGCTGGATAGCCAAGCCGTTCTGATAGGTGGTATAGGTCTTTATTTGGGTTGCCGCAATTGCGGCAACCAAACGTTTTACAACCGTTATAGTTCTGTCGAAAAGACAAGGCTTATTATCTCTATCTATTATTCTTGGCGGCTGATATCGACTTGGCGACCAAGTTTTGGCACTGTGATGTTCTTACGCTGTTCAAATTGTTCAATCAACACTTGCATGACAGGTTCACCTTGCGACAACGCTTTACCTTCTGCAAAGACGTGGTAGCCGTCGCCGCCGCTCGCTGCGTAAGAATAGGTAGCAACGCTGTATTGGCGATTGTCATCAACAGCTTCACCGTTAATTTTCAGGCTGATTAAGCGTTGGTTTTCTGGTTTTGTGCTGTCGTATGTTGCTTCGATGCCTGAGAATTGTGCCAAACCATATGGCAAGGTGTAGCTGTATTCCAATAACTGTTTCACTTGCTTGCCGTTGATTGAAACCACGGCAAGTTTATCGGTAAACGGGAACACGTTCATTACATTTTCCAAAGTGACATCACCTTGGTTTAAATCGACGCGAATACTACCAGAGCTCATCATGGCGATATCCGCTTTACCTGCATCGCGCATCATGTCGGCGACTAAGTTGCCGATATTTGATTCGCGGTAGTAACGACGGAAAGCAGTATCATCAATAGTCGCGATAGTTTGGTTTAACTCTGGGTATTGCTGACGAGCCTGATCAACAAGCGCACCTGTTTTCTCATCACGAGTCAGTTTGTCAGCTTCAACCGGAATCAGTTTACCGTTGAGGAATTTAACTGAGTTGCTGTTAGTATCGACTTCAAACTTGGTATAACCGAGGTATTTTCCTTGACCAAACGTTAGGCCAACCACAGTACCTGTTTCCGGGTGCACAACGGGTTTCCACAATCCGTGATCTGAGTGACCACCAAAGATGACATCCACGTTCTTTAGTTTGCCTGCCATTGCGTAGTCTTCATCAAAACCGCGTTGTACTTCCGGATCGGCTTCTTTGTCCGTTTGCATTGGTGCTGTTTTGTTTTGGTGGGTCAGTACCACGACCATGTCGACTTCATCATGGATTTTATCCACCCAGAACTGAGTAACAGCAATAGGATCATCGATAGTCAAACCCTTACGGTTACCTTTCCACATCGTGTTGTAGAAGGCATCGATGCCCATCACGCCAACCACACCGATACGCACACCATCGCGCTCAACGATAGTGTATGGCTGGGCAAATGGTGCATCGTTTTGCTCAAATTTGATATTGGCATTGAGCACTGGGTAGGCTGCGCGTGGCATGGTTTCTTTTAGCGTTTTCCAGCCGTATTCAAATTCATGGTTGCCTAAAGTGATCGCGTCATAGCCCATAGCGCTATATAGGTCGAACGCCAATTTACCTTGAGTCTTCTTTGATAGAGAGCCTGTAAAGATATCACCAGCATCAAACAGGAAGCTCGTTTCCTCCTCCGCTCGAACGTCTTTAATCAGTGAAGCAAGGTAAGGGATACCACCAATGCGAGTAATATCTGGGTTCCAGAAAGCGTCAACAGGTTCGTAAACACTTTCAATATCATTGGTATGGAGTAGTGTGATCTCTTTTACTTCAGCATTTGCGCTAAAAGAGCCAGCCATTAATAGGGCGCCGAGAGAAAGTGCAAGGCGAGTTTTTGTTAGTGTCGTCATCTGTAACCAAAATATGTTGTTGGAAAGGGAATGGCGCAGACTATAAACAAGCGGTCTTACTCAATTAGTGAGTAAACTCACAATAAAATGCAAACGTTTGCTTTGTTTGGTAGAGAGTTTCCATATTTGTTGGTGATGAAGCGTGTGAAATGAGAATTGAGATAAAAAAACCAACCCGAAGGTTGGCTTTTATCGAATAAGCGTAAGCTTATGACTGAATTTCCAGACCGGCTAGACGGTGCCAGTAGCCATTACATTGACGATCGGCAATCTGAATTGGGTTTTGACCTTGCTCATTGGCACGGAAACGGTTCAGTTCAGAGAAGGTGTCTAAACCCAGTGGGCTCAGGCGCACAACGTCGACCAGACCTTGCATGCTTGGTAGGTCGTTTACTAAGTTGTAGCAATAGCCAGACTGAGTCTGAATACCATTGAGGTTAAACACTTCCTGGCCTTCTTGGCTTTTTACTTGAATACCTGTTGGGTATTTAATACAGCAAGTTTCACAGTCGTCTTTGGCGCGGTTTTCTGCACGGGCCGTAAAGCAGCGCGCAGAGTAGGCCAGGGGCAGGTAACCGTGGCTAAAGACCTCTACCTCAAACTTATTGCGAATACCAAGCTCTTCACATTGAATCAGTACATTGCTCAACCACTCACGTGACAGTTCTACCGGCATACACCAACGCACCATGCCTTGTTTAAGGAATAGGTTGAGAGTGTGAGCGTTATAAGTGTTGATCGCAGGGCCAACCACGAAAGGTACTTTGTTCTCAAATGCCAATTGCACGGCAGAAACATCGTTCGCTTCAATCGTGAAATCACCATTATCAATGTACTTTTTCATGATATTGACTTCACTTGGCGCTTCGAGCAGTGCCATCGTAGAAAGCACCACTTGCTTACCGCTATCTGCGAGCTCTTTGGCAATATCAAACCAATGAGCAGGTTTCATCTCACGACGTTTTGAACAAACCGTTTCACCGAGGTAAATGATATCAGCAGAGCTTTGCGTTGCTTGTTGATAGAAACTTTCGATATCTTGTTTTGGCCAGAAATAAAGCAATGGGCCAAGTGCGTATTTCATTCAATTTCTTCCTAACGGATTATTGCCATTTACGGTGGTAAGCGCCGAGTGTAGTTTGTGTGCCTTCAGAGACATTCGCCAATGCCGCATCCCAAGCCGCTTCAACTTGATAAGCTTCAGGATTAGTTTGGTAACGGTCAATTGCTGCGCGCCAAGTACGAGTGACTTGCTCTACATAAGCAGGGCTGCGTTGGCGACCTTCAATTTTCACTGACGCAACATTTGCGGCAAAAAGCTCTGGCAGTAGCGATAGGGTGTTTAGGCTCGTAGGTTCTTCTAACGCATGGTAGCGTTTTGTCTCGCCATCGATATTCGCCATAAAGCGGCCTTTACACAGGGTTGGGTAACCGGTGTTTTCGCCGTCACTGTAACGGTCAATGAGAATGTCATTTAAACGCGTTTCTAAACCTTGCGGGGTTTCTTGCCAACGAACGTATTTCGCTGGAGAGCAAGCGCCAACCGTGTTTGGTGATTCGCCGGTCATGTATGAAGATAGGTAACAGCGACCTTCTGACATAATACAAAGGCTACCAAACGCGAACACTTCAAGCTCTACATCACTGGTGATGTTGCGCGACAGTTGTTTCACTTGATGAATAGACAGCACGCGCGGCAGTACAACACGTTTAACGTTGAAGTTGTTTTTGTAGAAATCAATCGCTGCAACGTTAGTCGCTGACGCTTGCACTGACAAGTGCAGCTCCATTTCTGGATATTTTCGAGATGCGTACTCAAGCACCGCGATATCCGCGACAATCAATGCATCAACACCAACAGCTGCTGCGTGATCAACGGCGTTAGTCCAACGTTCAAAGCCATCCGGGTGCGCAAAGGTATTCAATGCTACGTGGATTTTTTTGTTGTTGTCATGAACGTATTGCACCGCTTTATCTAACTTTTTGCCGTTGAAGTTTAGGCCGGCAAAATGGCGAGCGTTAGTATCGTCTTTAAAGCCGATGTAAACTGCATCAGCTCCGCAATCGATAGCGGTTTTTAGAGCGGGCAAGCTGCCCGCAGGACATAAAAGTTCCATCGCTAACTTAAATCTATTACTTCTGTTATTGTCCGCATTTTATGAAGAATTGTGAACGGCCAATTTGATGTAAAGCAGATTTAGGTTAGTTAACTAGTAAACAATGTTGATTTTTTCGTTGGAAAGTTAAATTAGTTTTTATGTCGACGATTTTGCACAAACAATTCTTCTACCTCTTGCTTTGGTTGAGGTCGATGGAAGTGGAAGCCTTGAATCGAGTTACAGTTTAGGTTGGACAGCAGCGTTGCCTGTTGTTGTGTTTCTACCCTTCTGCCACCACTGTTAAATTGAGTGATTTTCCGAGATTGATAATGTTTTCAATGACGGTGACTTGTTTTGGCAGGCTATCAATTTCGCTAATAAAAGCGCGGTCAATTTTCAGTTCGTCAAGAGGGAAACGTGCTAAGTATGCAAGTGATGAGTAACCAGTACCAAAGTCATCGATAGACAGTGCAAAGCCTAATTTCTTAATCGCATTGAGCATTTGTAGTGTGTGTTCACTGTCACTCATCACGGCACTTTCGGTAAGTTCAAAAGTAATGCAACTCGGGTCTAACTCGGTGGTTTGCAGTAACTTGCGCATGTAATCGATCAGTTGCGGGTTACCAAATTGTTCGGGAGACAAGTTAATCGCGACTCTACCAGGCAGAATGCCCTGCATCTTCCAGCGTTTAACGGTATTAAATACCTCGCGCATGACGACGCGGCCTAGGTTTTCAATCAATCCCGCTTTTTCTGCTACGGGAATAAAAGCGCCAGGGCTAATGTAACCTTCCACAGGATGCTTCCAACGCACTAGAGCTTCAGCGCCATTGATGCTGAAATCCCGAGCATTGACTTTAGGTTGATACCAAACTTCTAAGCCATTTTGTTGCAGTGCTTTTTGCAGCTCTATCTCCAACCATAAACGCATGCGAGCTTCTTTGTTCATCTGATCATTAAATTTGATCAGGCGATTGCGCCCTCGCTCTTTGGCTTCGTACATCGCGGTATCCGCATTTTGCAGCAAAATGCGCGCATCATTGCCGTCACCAGGATAAGTCACACTGCCAATGGAACAAGCAAGGCGTTTAGTGAAATGGTGCAGATCAAAAGGCTGGTTAATTAGAGAGATAATACGATCGGACAGGATTTCGGCCATTTGGCTGTTTTCCGGCTCGGGTAAAATCAAGCCAAACTCATCACCACCAAGATGCCCCAATACTGCTTGTGCTGGCAGCAGGCGCTTTAATCGCAAAGAGACTTCTTTAATGACTTTGTCGCCAATATGGTGACCAAGTGAATCGTTGATGTTTTTAAAGTTATCGATATCCAAATAGAGCATGATTAACGGCGTGTCGTTTTTAATCATTTGCTCTAGACGTTTGGTAAAACCAAGGCGGTTATACAAGCCCGTTAACGTATCGATATGCAGATCTTCAATTTTTGAGCCGCTGCTTTTATTGGGTGTTTTTTCTGCGTCTTGCAACAACACCAACTGAGACGAGGCTCCCAGTATCGTCGTGTGCGCCGCTTGAAGTTGAACTTTACGTTCTATCCCGCATCGAGGTCCGGTTAGACATTTTATTGGGTTGTCATGCAGCAAAATACACAGCTTATTGTTAAACACTGTTTTGCTGTTTTCATCGATAAATAGACGTGAGAGCTCTTCACCTAGTAAATCATCACTTGATTCAAAACCAAGTAACCTCACTGCGGCTGAGTTTGCGGAAATGATGCAATCATTTTCCACCAAAAGAAGTCCGTCCGTAAGAAGGTGTGATAGTGCGGAAAATTTGTGTTCGGATTCTTCTAGAGAACGCACCAACAGCTGTTTTTCTGACGTGTCTACGGCGTGAAAAGCGACATAACCGACTTGGTCATCAATGACGATTGGAGAAAAGGTACAAGTCAGACTGGTTTCTAAATGCGCGTCTTTGATAGCGATTTCAGCTTCAATATGTTGGCCATTGAAGGCGAGATCATAATAGGGTTTGAGCTGTTGATATAGCTGACGTCCTAAAATCGTTTTGTCGTTTAAGCCAACGAGCTCCTCACAGCTCAGGGCCGCGATGTCACTATAGCGCTCATTAACCATCACATAGTTGTGTTGGTTATCTAAAATGGCCGAGAAAACAGGACCTTTGGCCGTAATTTGTTTAAACCAGTGCTGAAGCTGTTGCGGAGGCATTAAAAAAGTACCAGTTGTCCAAAGATAGAAACTTGTAGCGAGTATACCTAAAGGTTATTGATTTAAATAACATTTATATCAATAAAGCTCGCAAATGTTAGCCAAATGGTGATTTATTGATGCATAACAGGTATCGCTACAACATGTTCTATTATGATTCTTCCATTATTTACAAAGTAACGGATAATCTGCGTGATTAACAAGATTCGCACTCAATTAGTTCAAAATGCAGCATCAATTTTGCGATCTCCAGTCCATATATTGCCTCATTCTGTACAAAAAAAAGCCTTGCTTGATGGGCTAAAACTAGTCTTCAAAGAGGCTCTAGAAGACGGTGATTTTGAATTCCTTGAAGATAAGTGGCTAAAAGTTGAGATAAAAGATATGAATCTTGCTTGGTTTATTAGCTACCAAGATGAAAAGCTTGTTGTCGCTGATAAACCAGTAACGGAAGATGTCTCTTTCTCTGGTAACTTAAACGACTTAGTGTTGATTGCTGGCCGTAAAGAAGATCCAGATACGCTATTTTTCCAACGTCGCTTATCGATTGAAGGCGATACCGAATTAGGTTTGGAAGTGAAAAACTTGATGGATAGCGTAGATCTAGAGCTTTTGCCAAAACCAATGCAAATTTTGCTTAATCAACTAGCCGACTTTGTGCATAAAGGCGTACAATCGCCAACAATGCAGAAAGAGGTAGCACATGCTTATACGAACTGAAGCGCCAGCGGATATTCTGGTCATTGATCGCCTACTCAAACAAACATTTGAAACCGAGGCGGAAGCAAACTTGGTGATGGCACTACGCGAAAATGGCAAGTTGACGCTTTCGCTGGTGGCATGTAATGACGAAGGTGAAGTGGTTGGTCACGCGATGTTTAGTCCAGTAACCCTAGAGGGTGAGGATTTAAACTGGCAGGGCTTAGCGCCACTTGCGGTACGTGAAGATTACCGCAAGCAAGGTATTGCTGAGCGTATGGTACGTGAAGGTATTGAATCTCTGCGCGACTTTGGTTATCCAGCGTGTGTGGTGTTAGGCGATCCTGCTTATTATTCACGCTTTGGATTTATTGCCTCAGAGCAGCATGATTTCCGTTGTGAATGGGAAGTGCCTGCTGGTGCATTCCAAGTATTAGCGATTGCTGAACAAGAATTTGCTGGACGCTCAGGTTTGATTGAGTACAGTCCAGAGTTTGCTGATCTATAACCATAGATTTGGCAGCGAAAAGGGGCAAAATGCCCCTTTTTTGTTGGCTAAATGTGGTAGCATTGGCGACCAAACTTCAGAGAGCAACAGTTATGCAAACCAATCCGATGGCATATTTATCCGAAATGGGTATCGATACCTATCAGTTAGCGCATCCACAGCGTTTAACTGGCTATCAGGCTGCGCCATTGGTTCTACCTGCAGAGTGTAAAATGTTGTTTATCTCACCAGAACTGCCGCAAAACCAACTGGCTGAATTTTTAGCTCGAGTGCTAAAGAGCATGCAGTTGGACTTAGCGCAAGTTCGTCATATTTACCCCGAGCAAACTCCCCAACTGCAAGCGACCAACATTGAATGGGTCTGGTTTGCAGGTTGTCCAAAAAACGATGCGATTGCCGCTAAAGTTCTGGTTTCTCCGTTATTGAAAGAAATCGATGGTAACAACGAACAACGTAAATCACTTTGGCAGCAAATTTGCTCCTATTCTTAAAGCATTATGACGTTACATTTTCTTCCAATGGCTCAATCACATCTTGATGATGTTTGGGCGATTGAGCAGCAAGCTCACAGCCATCCTTGGGCTGAATCTATGATTCGCGACTTAGACAGTCGTGGTGCCTGCCATCATGTATTGCTCGAAGATGAGCAAGTGGTAGGCTATTTTTATGCGCAGAACATCGTGGGTGAGGTAACGCTACTCAACATTGCGATTGCCCCTGAGCATCAAGGCAAGGGGTTTGGTAAAGCCTTGCTTGAGCATTTTCTTGATACTTGCGAGCAAGCGAAGGCGGAAAGTGCTTGGCTTGAAGTGCGTGAGAGCAACCATAAAGCGTTTTCACTTTATGAAGTGGCCGGATTTAACGAAGTTGATCGACGTAAAAACTACTATCCGACTACAAGCGGTAAAGAAGATGCGATTATCATGAGTTATTTATTCCTTTTCTGATTTGCCCCGCAAAGGAATATAGGCGAAAATACCGCGCAAAATTGAATCGAATCCCGTTTGTTTAGTGATTTAAACAAGCATCTAGACAGAGAAAGAAGACCAGTTTCATGTCAAATACACCATTTATTGGCGAAGTGTCTAAACGTAGAACGTTCGCTATTATCTCGCACCCGGATGCGGGTAAAACCACTATTACCGAAAAAGTTCTACTGTTCGGAAACGCGATCCAAAAAGCGGGTACCGTAAAAGGTCGTGGCTCAAGCCAGCATGCAAAATCTGACTGGATGGAAATGGAAAAAGAACGTGGTATCTCGGTAACCACGTCTGTAATGCAGTTTCCTTACAACGACTGTCTAGTAAACCTGCTTGATACTCCTGGACACGAAGACTTCTCGGAAGATACTTACCGTACTCTAACCGCAGTAGACTCATGTCTAATGGTTATCGATGCAGCAAAAGGTGTCGAGGATCGTACGCGTAAACTGATGGAAGTAACGCGTCTACGTGATACGCCAATCGTCACCTTCATGAACAAACTTGACCGTGACGTTCGTGATCCAATGGAAGTATTGGACGAAGTTGAAAACGAACTTGGCATGATGTGTGCACCAATCACATGGCCAATCGGTTGTGGTAAAGAGTTTAAAGGTGTTTACCATATTCACCGTGATGAAACGATTCTGTACGAATCAGGTCATGGTCATGAGATTCAAGAAGTACGTATCATCAAAGGTCTTGATAACCCAGAGCTAGATGACAAAGTGGGTGCGGATTTAGCAGCAAGTGTACGTGACGAACTTGAACTTGTTATGGGTGCATGCCCAGAGTTCGATCACGAACTGTTCCTTAAAGGTGAACTAACGCCAGTTTATTTTGGTACGGCACTTGGTAACTTTGGTGTTGACCACATGCTAGATGGCCTGACTGAGTGGGCTCCAATGCCAAAAACTCGTCAAGCGGTTGAGCGTGACGTTGAAGCAACAGAAGAGAAGTTTTCTGGTTTCGTATTTAAGATTCAAGCAAACATGGATCCTAAACACCGTGACCGTATCGCTTTCATGCGTATTGTATCGGGTACCTACACTCAAGGTATGAAGATGAACCACGTGCGTATTGGTAAGCAAGTGAGCATCTCTGATGCGGTAACCTTTATGGCGGGTGACCGTTCACGTGCAGAAAACGCATACGCAGGCGACATCATTGGTCTGCATAACCACGGTACGATTCAAATCGGTGATACTTTCACTCAAGGCGAATCATTGAAGTTCTCTGGTATTCCAAACTTTGCCCCAGAACTGTTCCGTCGTATTCGTCTACGTGACCCATTGAAGCAAAAACAACTGCTAAAAGGTCTAGTACAGCTGTCGGAAGAAGGCGCAGTACAGGTATTCCGTCCGCTACAAAACAACGATCTTATCGTTGGTGCAGTCGGTGTCCTACAGTTTGACGTGGTTGTGGCGCGCTTGAAGTCTGAATACAACGTAGAAGCCATTTACGAAGGCGTAAACGTGGCAACCGCACGCTGGGTAGAATGTGGCGATGCGAAGAAGATGGATGAATTCCAGCGTAAGAACCAAGCGAACCTAGCGCTCGATGGCGGCGATAACCTAACTTATATCGCACCAACGATGGTGAACTTGAATTTAGCGCAAGAGCGTCATCCGGATGTTCAGTTCCGTGCGACTCGCGAACACTAATATTCTGCGTATTTGGTGTGATAGCGGCGTTGACTGCGTTAATTCACACCAATCACATAGTTGACTATGCTCATGGCGATGAATGAACTTGTCGCCTTGCTCTGACACCAACTACATTGAATATTGATGGATACAAAAATACCGTCCTTGAGGCGGTATTTTTATATCTAGATATGAGAGTTGAGAGCGTATTGAGCAGCAATACTTTGAGAGTCGCTTGATTCAAGATAGGCAAGTTTCATACTGATCTCGCTTCTCGCTTCTCGCTTCTCGCTTCTCGCTTCTCGCTTTCAAACAAAAAGGCTGATGTTTTCACATCAGCCTCTCTATCATCTCAAAGCGAAGCGCGCTCAATTCAAAGCGCAGTGTTGTTAATTACTTCTTCTTAGAAGGTTTCTTTTTCGCTTTGGTTGTCGACTTTTTCTTGTCGTCTTTTTTCTTTTTCTTAAACACAGGTTTTTTGTGGGTTGGGCGCATCTCTTTAATGAAGCGCTCTTTGATGTCTTCTTTTACGTAGCGCGCAACACGGTCCATCATTTGTTGGTCATGTGCTTCTACGATTGAGATCGCATTACCTTTTTTACCTGCGCGTGCCGTACGGCCGATACGGTGTAGGTAAACATCCGCACTGCGTGGCATGTCGTAGTTAATCACATGGCTTACGTCAGGTAAGTCGATACCACGCGCAGCAACGTCGGTTGCAAGTAGTACGTTTACTGTGCCATCGCGGAAACGAGCAATTGCGTTATTACGACGATCTTGCGGCATTTCACCCTGAATCCATGCACAAGGAATTTGCGCTTTCTCAAGTTCCGTACGTAGATCAGCAAGACGTTCACGCGTTTTTAGGAACACGATCGAACGCTCTGCTTGTTCAGTGATGATCTTCTTCAGCAGTGCCAATTTGTGCTCTGCGTTGTCTGCACGGTGGTACCACTGGGTGATCTTCTTACGTTCGCTGCGAGATGGTTCAGCATCAATGTCTGCTGGATCTTTTAGTAGATCGGCAGTGAAACCTTCAACCCCTTTACCCTCAAGCGTTGCAGAGAATAGGAGTGTTTGTTTACGCCAGCGACACTCTTGAGACAAGTGGTCTACTGTTGGACCAAAGCCCATATCGAGCATACGGTCAGCTTCATCAAGAACTAGCCATTCAATCGCACGGCAATCAAAGCGCTCAGCTTTAATGTATTCCATTAGACGGCCCGGCGTTGCTACCACGATGTCTTGAGTGGTCGCTAGAATGTCAGCGTGTTCTTGGTATTGCACGCCACCAGTGATGGTAAAGATATTTAGCTTAGTGTTTTTTGCCAGTGCGCGCGCTTGATCTGCTACCTGCATTGCTAGCTCACGAGTAGGAGTTAGAATCAGTACGCGTGCAGGTCCAGGTTTGCGGCGTGGGAAATCCTGTAGGTATTGCAGTGCTGGCAGTACAAACGCCGCTGTTTTACCAGTACCCGTAGGCGCAGAGGCAAGAATATCTCGACCATCTAGAGCTTGAGGGATCGCCTGAGCCTGCACTTGAGTAGGGCGTTTAAAGCCCATTTCTTCGATAGCGCTAAGCAGATTTGGATCCAAATCGAGTTCTGCAAAATTTTTAATCACAGTGAGTTCTCCACAAGCCTTGTTGGCGAGATTGAAAGTATAAGGACTGGTATAGCACAAAGCCCTTTACGAGCTAAGCCAAAAATTAGACCGCACATTATAGTGGCATTGGTGATTATGATCACACCTTATTTCTACATCTTTAAATAAAAGTCTCTTGTTAGCGCGATAAACGCATCACTGTAACCTTCTTTACTGTGGATCGTCAGTTGTTGATGCTGACATTCTGTGTGGTGTTTACTTAATTCAAACAATAGCCTAGAGACGTCTTTGCTTTCAGTTGGTTTCACCTCACATAGGCGAGAGAGACAGAATCCGACTTCGCGAGCTAAGGCGATAAACTCACGCCCTTCAACCTCCGGTAAGATATAGCTCGCTTTGCCGTCGTCGGTAAGCAAACTTGCGCAGCGTTCAAGCAACGCGAGATGATTGAGGCTGTCTGTGTGACGAGCGGTAGCACGTTGTTGAAGCTCTGATTGAGCGCCAGTTTTAAAGTAGGGTGGGTTACAAATAATCGCATCAAATTGATGTGGGTAACTGATGTTATTAATGTCGCCTAATTCAATCTGAATTCGTTCTGCCCATGGCGAATTTGCTACATTGAGTTGCGCTGTAATTGCCGCATTTTCATCAATATCCACGCCCCAGATTTGAGTGTTTTGTGTGCGCTGAGCACACATTAAAGCAAGCAGTCCAGTACCGGTACCAATATCAAGTAAGTGCATACAGTGTTCGACTTCAGCCCATGCGCCGAGCATGACACCATCGGTGCTGACCGGCATGCCACATTGACCACCATCTATTTCAAATTGTTTAAAACAGAAGCCTTTGGTTTGCTTAATTTTTTTGTTCATTATTTATCCGGCAATCATTGCTCATTGTAGTTAAATTAACCAATGTATAAATATTGTATAAAATATTAATCTAAAACTGACGCGTGTTGTTAATGATTTTATTGATGCATTGTTCTTTATATGATTTTAAAAGTAGTGATATTAACTGGTTTTGCTTGCTGATATAAATTTATATGGTGTTTTTCGCTTTGCTGTTGCGGATAGATGAGTATTTGGTCATTATTCTGATTCATAAACACAGTTTAGAGTGATTTACTTATCTAGGCGAACACAACATCCATCATTAGCGGTAAAGGTATTTCTGTGAAGCAGTCGTTAAAATTAACAGATATTACAGCGTTAGGCTTTATGCTTTTCGCCTTCTTCTTAGGCGCCGGTAACATCATCTTTCCTCCACTAGCGGGACAGCTAGCGGGCGAGAATGTACTTCCAGCTATGTTCGGTTTTCTATTGACAGCGGTAGGTCTTCCTCTGATCACCATTATTGCTATTGCTGTCGCGGGTGGCTCATGGGAAAAGCTAACCAGAGATCTGCCTGTTAAGGCGGCAACGATTATGGCGGTGCTGATCTTTATCATTATCGGCCCTGCGTTTGCAGCACCTCGTACCGGTCTTGTTGCGTATGAAATGGCGGTAAAACCGTTCTTTGCTCATGCTGAACAAATCCACCTGACTATTTTCTCTATCTTATTCTTTATCGTTGCGATGTCGTTCGCATGGTCACAAGGCAAATTGATTGACATCATTGGTAAGATTTTGACTCCAGTGCTGTTCATTGGCTTGATCGTATTAGCATTTGCCGTGTTCTTTAACCCACAAGGTGAGATCGTTGCAGCGCAAGGCGAATACCTAACGCACCCATTGCAAAAAGGTTTCCTTGAAGGTTACAACACTATGGATACCTTCGGTTCATTGATGTTTGGTGTTCTGATTGTTGATGCACTACGTGGCAAAGGCATTACTGAGCAAAAAGCGACAACTAAATACTTAATTTGTGCAGGCCTTATTGCAGCTCTTGGTTTGGTGTTTGTTTATGTATCATTGTTCTACCTTGGCGCAACCAGTTCAGCGATCGCTTTAGGTGCTGACAACGGTGGTGTGGTTCTTAGCCAATATGTACAAGCGCTATTTGGTCAATATGGTCAAGTCGTTCTGACTATCATTGTTCTACTAGCATGTTTGACTACCGCTATCGGTCTAATTTCTGCGTGTTCTGATTACTTCAGCTCGCTGACTAAGATTACTTACAAGCAATGGGTGATCATTAACGGCGCAGCATGTGCGTTCGTAGCAAACGTAGGCCTAGCGCAACTTATTTCTCTATCAGTGCCAGTATTGTTTGCTCTATACCCAGTCGCAATTGCGTTGGTAGTGCTAACATTCCTACGCAATAAACTGCCTAACTCACGCTTTGCTTACCGTTCAGTAATGTCAGTGTCGTTAGTGTTTGCTCTGATTGATGCGGCAAAAGTGGCGGGTATCGATGTATCAGTATTTAGCTTCCTACCTCTATTTGATGTCGGTATGGGTTGGCTACTACCAACTGTGGTTGCGATGATTGGCGTATTTTTTGTTGGTAAATCAGAACAACCAACGCTAGCTGAAGATGCAGCTTAATTAGCGTTAAATGTTTGATTGTAATCCCTCGTGATGCTTAGCATTACGAGGGATTTTTTTATCTGAATGGGTGGATAGCACGGATAAAAAAATTCCTGTATCTCCGTCACACTTTTCAGTACAATTCTTCGGTTAAATTCTACTCATAAATATTGAGCAAGCATGTTTGAAATCAATCCAATTAAAAACCGTCTACAGGATGTGTCTGAGCGCACAAAAGTCCTGAGGGGGTATCTTTGACTATGACGCTAAACAAGAGCGTCTAGAAGAAGTAAACGCAGAACTTGAACAACCAGATGTATGGAATGAACCTGAGCGCGCACAAGCGTTAGGTAAAGAGCGTGCATCTCTAGAAGCGGTAGTAGAAACTATCGACCAACTAGAGCAGGGCGTAGAAGATGTTGAAGGTCTTCTAGAGCTTGCGGTTGAAGAACAAGATCAGGAAACCTTTGACGAGATCGAACCTGAGTTGGCTGAGCTTGAAGACAAGCTCGCAAAACTAGAGTTCCGCCGTATGTTCTCCGGTGACCACGATTCGTCTGATTGCTACATCGACCTTCAAGCTGGTTCTGGTGGTACAGAAGCACAAGACTGGACCAACATGCTACTTCGCATGTACCTACGTTGGGCGGAAGCAAAAGGCTTTAAGACTGAAGTAATCGAAGTTTCTGAAGGTGAAGTTGCGGGTCTTAAGGGCGCAACAGTGAAGATCTCTGGTGAATACGCTTATGGTTGGTTGCGCACTGAAACAGGTGTTCACCGCCTAGTTCGTAAGTCTCCATTTGACTCAAGCGGCCGTCGTCATACTTCTTTCTCTTCTGCGTTTGTTTACCCTGAGATTGATGACAATATCGCAATCGATATTAACCCAGCGGATCTGCGTATCGACGTTTACCGTGCATCTGGCGCGGGTGGTCAGCACGTTAACACCACTGAATCTGCGGTGCGTATTACTCACGTACCAACTAATACAGTAGTACAATGTCAGAATGACCGTTCTCAGCATAAAAACAAAGATCAAGCAATGAAGCAGCTTCGTGCAAAACTGTTTGAACTTGAAATGCAAAAGCAAAATGCTGAGAAACAAGCAAACGAAGATGCAAAATCTGACATCGGCTGGGGTAGCCAGATCCGTTCATACGTTCTGGATGACTCACGTATCAAAGATTTACGTACTGGCGTTGAAAACCGTAACACTCAAGCGGTACTTGACGGCGACCTAGACAAATTTATTGAAGCTAGCCTGAAATCAGGCCTGTAAGCTTTTCACCGACAAAAAACAGGATACATCGAAAATGACTGATGCTGTTCAAAACGAAAACGTACAAGAACCTTCTGCACATGAAGAGAACAAGCTCATTGCTGAGCGCCGCGCGAAACTGGATGCGATCCGTCAAAGCTGTAAAGCAAACGGTCACCCAAATGACTTTCGTCGTGATGCACTAGCTGGCGACCTACAAGCTGAGTTCGGTGAAAAGACTAAGGAAGAGCTAGAAGAGCTTAACCATGTCGTTGCAATCGCTGGTCGTGTAATGGCTAAGCGTGGTCCATTCCTGCTTCTTCAAGAAACATCAGGTAATATCCAAGCTTACGCTGACAAAGCAGTACAAAAAGTACTAAAAGAGCAATACCACGGTCTTGATATCGGTGACATCATCGGTGTGAAAGGTGCATTGCATAAGTCAGGCAAAGGCGACCTTTACGTAAATATGGAAGAGTTCGAATTGCTCACTAAAGCACTTCGTCCACTACCAGAAAAATTCCACGGTCTAACAGACCAAGAGATGCGTTACCGTCAACGTTACGTAGACCTAATTGTGAATGAAGATTCACGTAATGCATTTAAAGTACGTTCTAAATTGGTTTCTGCGATTCGTCGTTTCATGGAATCAAAACGCTTCATGGAAGTTGAAACTCCAATGATGCAAGTGATCCCTGGCGGTGCGTCTGCTCGTCCATTCATCACACACCACAACGCACTTGACCAACAAATGTTCTTACGTATCGCTCCTGAGCTATACCTAAAACGTCTAGTGGTTGGTGGTTTTGAACGTGTATTCGAAATCAACCGCAACTTCCGTAATGAAGGCCTATCACCTCGTCACAACCCAGAATTCACGATGATTGAATTCTACATGGCTTACGCAGACTACAAAGATCTGATGGATCTAACTGAAGAAATGCTAAGCACAGTGGCACTAGAAGTTCTAGGTGCAACAGCAATGCCTTACGGTGACCAAATGGTTGAGTTTGGTGGTCAATACGCTCGTATGACTATGCTTGAAGCAATCAAACACTACAATCCTGAGCACGAGGCTATCCAAGCGCTTACAGAAGAAGGCGTTCAAGATCGTGACCTAATGGTATCTATTGCTCAATCGCTAGAAATCTACGTGGAGAAATTCTGGACTTGTGGTCAGCTTCTTGAAGAGATCTTCGGTGAAACTGCTGAACCAAAACTGATTCAGCCAACTTTCATCACTGGTTACCCAGCAGATATCTCACCACTAGCGCGTCGTAGCGATGATAACCCATTCTTCACTGACCGTTTTGAGTTCTTTATCGGTGGTCGTGAAGTGGCGAACGGTTTCTCTGAGCTTAATGATGCAGAAGACCAAGATAACCGCTTTAAAGCGCAGGTTGACGCAAAAGATGCTGGTGATGATGAAGCAATGTTCTACGATGCAGACTACATTACTGCGCTAGAGCATGGCCTACCACCAACAGCGGGCCAAGGTATCGGCATTGACCGTCTAGCGATGCTATTCACTAACACGCACACTATTCGTGACGTGATCTTGTTCCCAGCAATGCGCCCACAAGCTTAATTATTCAAATTGCTAAATTTGAATTGAATAGTAAAACCACCTTCGGGTGGTTTTTTTTATGCATTTTTTATCGTAAACAGAGAGACGAATAACATCGCGAGGCTAAGCCGATAAAGGCTTTGAATACAATTTATAGGCTAATCATCTAATTACAGAGAAACTTGTACCTCTATCGCAGATTAACTTGTCGTAACTGTGGAATAGCGTCTAGTCTTATTTGTGAGACAGATTATCAACTCAGGCTCTTATAGTGTAGCAGTCTAGTTGGTGCATTTTTGCACTGTAAAAGTTATAAATTCAGTATAAGGAACAAGCTCAATGGGTAGTCAATTCCGTATGGATTCTGTCCCGGGATCACTAATCGTAGTGGGTGGTAGCTACGAGCCATGGCTTTCCGTACTAGAGCAAGTGGGGTGGCGTTGCACTCAATGCGCAGATTTACGTCAAGCGAACACATTGTTTTCTGAAACGGGTCCATGCATTGGCGTCGTCGATCTCAGTCATGATGAGTTTAGTTTGAATGGTATCGCCAATTTGGTGAGTGCCCACAAGCAAGTGCGATGGATCGCTTTTATTCGTGAGTCTCAGCTCAGCTCAGATACAATTTGCCAGTTTATTGTTAACTTTTGTATCGACTTTTTTACTGCGCCAATTCCTGATGCGCAGTTGCTCAGTACCATCGGCCACCAACTTGGTATGCTTAAACTGGAGAAGAAGGTTTGGCCTCATTATGGCAACAATAATGACATGGGCTTGATTGGTGACTCCATTCCAATGAAACGGCTACGTGATCAAATTAAACGTATTGGCCCGACCGATGTGAGTATTTTGATTTTTGGAGAGAGTGGGACGGGAAAAGAAACCGTTGCGCGAGCTGTGCACAGAACTTCATCACGAGCGCACAAAGAGTTTGTTTCGGTTAACTGTCGCGCATTGTCTGAACGTCGTATAGAAAGTGAATTATTCGGCATTAACCGTGAAGACGAAAGTGCGCCATCAATTTTGGAGCAAGCGGACGGTGGTACCGTACTATTAAACGATATTTTGACCTTACCTAAATCTCAACAATTGAACCTCTTACGCTTTTTGCAAGAAGGAACAATTGAGACAGAAAATGGCAGTAAGGAAGTGGATGTACGTGTCCTCGCAGCCAACTCTGCTGATATTGAGAAAGCGTTGATCGATGGTGACTTTAATGAAGAGTTATACCATTACATCAATGTATTACGTATCAATGTGCCAAGTTTGAAAGAACGCGCTGGGGATATATCAATTCTTGCTCGTCATTTCTTGTTGGATTACTCGCGTGAATATAACGCTCAGGCCCGCAGTTTTACTGAAGATGCGGTACGAGCATTAACTCGTTACCATTGGCCAGGCAATGTGCGTGAATTGATGAATCAAATCAAGCGGGTCGTGCTGATGTCAGATAGCGTAATGCTTGATGAAGTGAGCCTTGATTTACCTAAGCGCAGTGATGGCAAACGTAGTTTGAAGAGTATTCGTGAGCGTAGTGAACGTGATGCGCTACTCTTGGTTCTTGAGTCTCATGCAGGGCAAGTGTCAATGGCAGCGAAGGAGCTTGGAGTGTCTCGTGCCACTATGTACCGTTTGCTCAACAAGCACAATTTAATCACCGACAGCACGGTATAATTCATTGAGATGAAGATGAAGCCACGATTGATATCGTGGCTTTTCATTCGGTGTTATTGGAGTAAATTGGCTTGAGATAAGAGCGTTCTTAGTTGCTCTGCTCGCTTACGATTAACGCCAAAATCAGAGTAACCCACTCGTGATTCAGATCTTACCATTAGCTGGTTCCCATCGATTTTTAATTCGAGATCATCAACAAAACGCATGATTTTACTGGTGCACTCGATGCGCAGATAGTCATCGCTTTTCTCTGCTGTTTTTGCTCCTGGTAGCTGTAGTGCCGCGTGTTCGATTTGCTCAATGTTAACCTCGGCACGTAAAACATACGGCTCTAATTTGTAGTCTTCACGAGATTCTAGGGTTGAAACACAGTTAGGTTTATCACTACACCCTTGGTTGATTTTACTGGTCATTGTGCGTTCTCCTTGGCTGCATCCTGAAAGCAATAGTGTGGTTAAGATAAGTAGGGGGTAGCCTCTCATGATTGCTGTCCGTGTTGTGGTTTTAAGGGGTATAATTCAATGTAGATGCTTACGCGTGCTAGTTTGAAGAGATCACTATAATCAATATGATAGAGCTCTCGTCAGTTCGCTTTATATTGATGTTAGCATTTTGTTGCTAGATAAAGTAGCGGCATAAAAAAGACCAGCGCAAGGCTGGTCAAATAGTTTGGAAAGGAACCTTGATGAACCATGGTAGAGGCTCATCAATGATTTTATGCAGATAACATCAGTGAATCTGCTTTTGCTTCTAGGTTGGTGCCACCCATTAGGTATTCATCGATAGCACGAGCACACTCACGACCTTCGTTAATGCAACGTACAACCAAAGATTGACCTGTGCGCATATCGCCCGCTGCAAACACACCTTGTTGATTGGTGGCAAAGCCTTGAGTTGCTACGTTACCACGTTCATCCAGAGCGATATCAAGTTGTGCCAGAACCCCATGAGGTTCAGGATGTAGGAAGCCCATTGCTAGAAATGCCATATCACAAGGGATGACTCGCTCACTACCTTCAATTTCTTTAAAGTTAGGGCGTTCACCCGGCTTTGGCTCATCCCAAACGATATCGGCGATACGCAGACCAGTAACATCGCCTTGCTCGTTACCAACAAATTCCTTAGTCAGAATATTCCAGTGACGATCAACCCCTTCTTCATGGGAAGTTGAGGTACGCATGATCATTGGATATTGTGGCCAAGGCATATTGGCTGGGCGTTTTTCTGGCGGAATCGGCATGATTTCTACCTGAGTAATGCTTTGCGCGCCATGACGGTTAGAAGTACCGACACAGTCTGAGCCCGTATCACCACCACCAATGACCACCACATGTTTATCTTTAGCGTGAATTTCTTCTGTCTTGAGATCCATGTTGTTGGCACGGCGGTTGTTTTGACCTAAGAATTGCATCGCAAAGTAAACACCATTCAGCTCACGTCCCGGTACAGGAAGATCACGAGGAACCGTTGAGCCACCGGTTAGCAGCACTACATCAAACTCTTGGCGTAGCTGCTGTGCATTGACGTCTACACCGATGTGTTGGTTCACTTTGAACTCGATGCCTGCTTCTGCCATCAGGTTGATCTTACGGTCGATGATGTCCATGCCCAGTTTAAAGTCAGGAATACCAAAGCGTAGTAGGCCGCCGACTTTTTCATCTCGCTCAAATACAGTGACCGAATGGCCAGCGCTATTGAGCTGCTCTGCTGCAGATAAACCAGCAGGGCCAGAGCCGATGATAGCCACGGTTTTACCCGTACGTGAACGAGGTGTTTTCGGCTTCGCATAGCCTTCACGGTAGGCCGTCTCAACGATGGTCTTCTCAATATTACAGATGGTGATTGGGTCTTGGTTGATCCCTAACACACACGCACTTTCACATGGAGCAGGACACACGCGACCAGTAAATTCTGGGAAGTTGTTGGTTGAGCTTAGAATGTTCCAAGCCTCTTCCCAGCTATCACGATAAACCGCATCGTTAAATTCTGGAATGATGTTACCGATAGGGCAGCCGTTATGACAAAACGGCACGCCACAGTCCATGCAACGAGAAGCTTGAGTATTGATTTTGTCACCAAACTCCTCATTAAGAACAAACTCTTTATTGTTCTTGATACGTTCTTTTGGGTCGATCTTCTGTGGGAGTTCACGACCATGCTCTAAAAATCCAGTAGGCTTACCCATTACACTGCCTCCGTTTCTTTTTGCTCAGCTTCCGCTTTACGCTTTTGTAGCACTGCTTTGTAATCACGTGGCATGACTTTCACCATGCTTTCAAGGCTTGCTTCAAAATTGTCGAGGAAAGACTGAGCGACTTCACTTCCTGTGAACTGAACATGCTTGGTTAACATGTCGAGTAGTAGGTCTTTGTCTTCTTGTTCGATTGGGTCGAGATCAACCAGTTCTGGGTTGAGTTTCGATTTAAAGTCTTCCGACTTATCCCAAACATAGGCCACACCGCCGCTCATACCTGCAGCAAAGTTACGGCCGGTTGAACCAAGGATAATTGCCGCACCACCAGTCATGTATTCACAACCATGGTCACCGACACCCTCTACTACCACTTTCGCACCTGAGTTACGTACGCAGAAACGTTCACCAGCCAGACCACGAATAAATGACTCACCAGATGTAGCACCGTAGAAACAAACGTTACCGACTACAATATTGTCTTCTGCAACGATGGTCGATTTAGCGTCAGGGTAAAGCACTAGCGTGCCACCTGACAAACCTTTACCCCAGTAGTCGTTCGCATCGCCTTCTACTTCGAACTTCACGCCCTTAGCAAGGAAAGCGCCGAATGACTGACCCGCAGAGCCTTTGAACTTAACGTTCATTGGTTGAGGTAGGCCTTGGTCTTTGTAAACTTTCGAAATCTCGTTCGACAACATGGTACCAGCGGAGCGGTCAGTGTTGACGATTGGGAATTCAGCATTCACTGCTTCGCCTTTTTCAAGCGCAGGAATAGCCGCTTGAATCAGTTTGCGGTCGAGTACCGATTCCAAATTATGGTTTTGTTGGGTTTGGCAGAATACGCCATCCTCTGCACGAGCTTCTTCAACGAATAACACTGGTGACAGATCGAGGTTTTTGTATTTCCAATGAGAAATATCTTGGCGGATCTTCAGTTTTTGACCTTGTCCTACCATCTCATCGATAGTGCGGAAGCCAAGCTCTGCCATGATTTCACGTAGACCTTCAGCCATGTATTGGAAGAAGGTAACGACGTCTTCTACGCGGCCATCAAAGCGCTCACGCAGTGTTTTGTTTTGGGTTGCAATACCAACTGGGCAAGTGTTCTTGTGACACTTACGCATCATGATACAGCCTTCAACTACAAGTGCAGCTGTCGCTACGCCCCATTCTTCAGCACCTAGCAGGGTTGCTACGGCTAAGTCACGTGGTGTTTTCATCTGACCATCCGCTTGCACGACGATACGGTTACGTAGGCCGTTTTTCAGTAGCGTTTGGTGAGTTTCCGCCAGACCAAGTTCCCATGGAAGACCAGTATGACGAATCGAAGACATTGGTGATGCACCCGTACCGCCATCGAAACCGGCAATCAGTACAACGTCAGCTTTTGCTTTTGCTACACCTGAAGCGATGGTACCCACACCTGCTTCCGATACTAGCTTGACGTTAACGCGGCCTTTACGGTTCGCGTTCTTCAAGTCGTAGATTAACTGCGCCAAGTCCTCGATTGAGTAGATGTCGTGGTGAGGCGGTGGTGAAATTAGGCCAACTCCAGGGGTGGAGTGACGGGTTGCCCCGATCCAGTCATCAACTTTATCGCCAGGTAGCTGACCACCTTCACCAGGTTTTGCGCCTTGAGCCATTTTGATTTGTAGCTCTTCTGCGTTGGTGAGGTAGTAAGAGGTTACGCCGAAACGACCAGAAGCAACCTGTTTAATTGCAGAGCGTTCCCAATCTCCGTTTTCTTTTGGTTCAAAACGAATTGGGTCTTCACCACCTTCACCCGAGTTTGATTTGGCGCCTAGACGGTTCATCGCTACAGCGAGGGTAGAGTGCGCTTCGTAAGAGATAGAACCAAACGACATCGCACCAGTAGCAAAGCGTTTAACGATGGTCTCAATCGGTTCCACTTCTGACAGTGGGATTGAACCTGCTGGATTTTTCAAAAACTCCAGTTGGCTACGTAGTGTAACTGCGTTATCGCCTTGTTTGTCGACGGCCGCAGCATATTGCTTGAACTGATCGTAATTTTTGTTACGCGTTGATTCTTGCAGTAGCGAGATAGTTTCCGGGTTGAACAAGTGCTTCTCGCCACGTTGTTTCCACTGATAGACACCACCGACATCTAGGATTTGCACTGGGATTTCACGTTGTGGGTAACCCACACGGTGACGGATCAGCACTTCTTTAGCGATATCATCCAAAGTTAGACCTTGGATACGAGATACTGTACCTGTGAAGTATTTATCAACCACAGATTTGTGAATACCTAGCGCTTCAAAGATTTGTGCGCCTTGGTAAGACTGCAGGGTTGAAATACCCATCTTCGAGAAGATTTTAAGTAGGCCGCCGTTCACCCCTTTACGGTAGTTATTGAACAGTTCCGTCGGGCTTACGTTTGGATCTAGCTTCTTAGTGCGCTGCAGATCGATAATGGTTTCAATCACCAAATATGGGTTAACCGCATTGGCACCATAACCCAGCAAGGTCGCAAAGTGGTGCGTTTCACGTGCATCACCGGTTTCAACTACGATGGCACATTTGGCGCGCAGACCTTTACGGATTAAGTGGTGGTGAACAGCACCAACTGCAAGCATTGCAGGTATCGCGGCGTGGTTTGAGTTCACCGCACGGTCAGTCAATAGAATGATAGAGTAACCGTCAATGACCGCATCTTCAGCGTATTGGCAGATGCGTTTTAGCGCACGCTCAAGTTTGCCGGGATCTTCGTTGGCTTGGAATACGATGTCCAGGGTTTTGGCTTGCAAGTGAACGTTGTCGATCGCACGCAGTTTTTCCAGCTCAGAGTTTGCCAGTACAGGCGATTCCAGTTCGACTTTTTGGCAGTGCTGAGGCGTTTCAGTGAGTAGGTTTTGATCGCTACCCAAGTAAGTGTTAAGTGACATAACCATACGCTCACGAATCGGGTCGATTGGCGGGTTGGTAACCTGTGCAAATAACTGCTTGAAGTAGTTTGAAAGATGTTGCGATTGATGCGACAACACAGCCAAAGGCCAGTCTGCCCCCATTGCTGATAGTGGTTCATAACCAGTTTGTGCCAGCGGAAGAATGATTTCATTCACTTCTTCAGAGCTCACGCCAAAGGCTTGTTGACGATGCATCAACTTCTCTGGTGATGGTTGGCTGAATTGGTTACTCGCATCCGGTAGTTTATTGAGGTTAAGTAGGTTCTCTTCTACCCATTTGTCATAAGGCTGAGCAGAGGCGATACCATCTTTCACTTCTTCATCAGAGATGATGCGACCTTGTTCTAGGTCTGCAACGAAGATACGCCCTGGTTGTAAGCGGCCACGGAACTCAACATTTTCTGGATCAATATCGACCACACCAGACTCAGACGCCATCACTAGGAAGTCATCTTTGGTCACTGTGTAGCGAGATGGGCGCAGACCGTTTCGGTCAAGCGTCGCACCGACTTGAACACCATCGGTAAAACAGACTGATGCAGGGCCATCCCATGGCTCCATTACGTTTGCATGGTATTGGTAGAATGCACGACGTTTTGGATCCATAGTTTTGTTTTCTTGCCATGCTTCAGGGATCATCATCATCAACGCATGTGGCAGGCTACGACCAGATAAAACTAGGAGCTCAAGTGCCATATCGAAGTTAGAGGAATCTGAGCTACCTTCTTGGCAGATTGGTAGCAGCATGTCAATTTCAGCTTGAGTGAACAAGTCTGATTCAAGGATCGCTTCACGCGCTTTCATCCAGTTAAGGTTGCCGCGCACGGTGTTGATTTCACCGTTGTGTGCAATGTAGCGGAAAGGTTGCGCTAAGCGCCATTTAGGGAAGGTGTTGGTTGAGAAGCGAGAGTGAACCAACGCTAGAGCCGTAACCATAGTTGGATTTTGCAGGTCTAAGAAGTACTGCGGTACTTGCTCGGTAGTTAACTGACCTTTATACACTAAGGTTTTGTATGACATTGAGTTGATGTAGAAATCATCACCAATGTTTGACACGCTTTCTAGACATACACGTACCGTGTAATTACGCAGTACATACAGTTTGCGCTCCAGCTCTTCTGGTGTAGTGCTTGGGCCGCCGCTAATAAATACATGCTCAAATTGAGGTTCTGTGCTAAGTGGATCGGCACCAATCATTGAGTTGTCGACTGGCAATACACGGTAGCCGATCACTTCAAGATCGAGGCGTTTGGCATTGCGTTCTAAAATATCACGACATTGCTCGCGTTTGTGTTGGTCTTTAGGGAAAAGCACCACACCAACGCCGTATTTTTCAAAAGAAGGTAGCTTGATACCAAGCTTAACGGCTTCTTCCAAAAGAAATTCATGAGGTTTTTGCAGTAGAATACCTGCACCATCACCGCTACAAGGATCGCAGCCTTGACCACCACGGTGCTCCATGCGTGCCAGCATATCAAGGGCCTGAGTTACAACTGCATGCGATTTACGGTTTTTGAGGTGAGCGACAAAACCGATACCACAAGCGTCATGTTCCAATTCAGGAGTATACAGACCTTGCGTGCTCTGCTCTCTATCTACCATAGATACATCCTTCCAATCTAAATTTGGACGCACTTCCATCAAGCGAACTTAATCGCGCGTCACTTCCTTTTATAATTTTGATTCGCACCTAACCGAGGTTGGCTAGGTTTGATTCCCTTCTCTTCTCACAGGAAAAATGTTGCGAGAAAGATAATCCTTTGGTGACATCCATTTAACTGCATCACTTATGTGGTGATTTTTTAGGTGGGATTGGATTATCACCGAACTCCTTGCGCTTGTTGTGATTTTAGCCCTAACGTTTTGCAAGTGAGATCTGTAAGTATCCTACAATTTCTTGAGGTCAAAATGCAATCAAAAGGCAACAATGTTGCGCATTTTTTTTACATGTGGTTTGGTTTATGTTGGATTTTTGCCTAAATCTTAGCTCCAGGCTTTATAAAATGAATGTTTATTGATTTGTGATAGGGATCAAATTGTAAAATTTGTTTAAATCTCACTCGGCGAAAAAGCACACGAATTGTGTAATTCGATTACACGGTTATCAATGATTTACATTCTCATTACTGGTTTGACATGCAATTACATGAATTAGTTAACACTATTGGTCAAGATCTTCACCGTCGTTATGGCGAGCGAGTCCATAAACTCACCTTACATGGTGGCTTTAGTTGCCCTAACCGTGACGGCACGATTGGTCGTGGTGGTTGTACATTTTGTAATGTGGCGTCATTTGCCGATGAAGAGACGCAAGTCAAAACTATTCAAGAACAGCTTACTGATCGCGCTGGTGAGATAAAACGCGCGAAGAAATACCTTGCCTATTTCCAAGCCTATACCAGTACCTACGCAGAAGTGCAGGTACTAAAAAACATGTATGAAGAAGCGTTAAAAGCAGCGGATATTGTCGGCTTGTGTGTGGGGACTCGTCCTGATTGTGTGCCAGATGCGGTGTTAGATTTACTTTCAGAGTATGTGGCACAAGGGTACGAAATTTGGCTAGAGTTGGGTTTACAAACGGCCAACAACGATACACTTAAGCGCATTAACCGTGGCCATGACTTTGAATGTTACGCCGAAATCACCAAGCGTGCTCGCGCCCTTGGCATCAAAGTATGTACACACCTGATAGTTGGCCTACCTCGTGAAACTCGTACTGATAACCTTGAGACGCTGCAAAAAGTACTCGCGGTCGGCACTGATGGGATCAAACTGCATGGTCTGCATATCGTTGAAGGTAGCACTATGGCCAAAGCGTGGAAAGCGGGAAAATTAGAAGCACCAGAGCTCGAGGAATATGTCAGCATTGCGAGTGAGATGATTCGTAGTACGCCATCAAATGTGGTTTATCACCGAGTTTCATCGGCATCACGTCGCCCGATGTTGTTGTCACCACTTTGGTGTGAAAACCGTTGGCTTGCGATGACGGAAATCGGTCGAGCACTTGATCGTGATGGCGCACAAGGCTCTTTAATCGGCGATGCATTCCAATACGAGAAAGTTTTATAAAATAATACTGTTTAGCGATGGTATTGCTTGATTTATTTTGTGCTCTCGAATAGAAACAGAATCCCTTTGCGATAATTGCGCTAAATTGCCATTTTATGATCGATATTCTGAGTCAAAACCTATTTTCATCTATGAGTTATCATGGATTTGAACTTGTTTTTATTTTAGGTTTTTGCTTTTACTGGCTCAGCAGCGTTTGCGATATAGCCGCCAAATTAAGAAGCTGATTGAAGATTCACCAGTATCGATGATGCTGGTGGATAGTCATACCGGTCGTATCCTCATCTCTAATCCTATTTGTGCCAAACAACTTGGTGTTCGCCAAATAGGTAAACACTATTTACTACCCGGCACGCTACCTGCCTCATTCCTATTTGAGCTCCTTGATCATTTTTATATTAACCAAGGAGAAGCTTATCGTTTTGACTGGCCCATTACGGCTAACCAATCAATCAGTGTTGAAATTTATGGGCGTCAAACGCAATACCAAGGTAAAGAGTGTTGGTTGTTTAATGTCGCGCCATATCAGGTCAACTCGAATGAAATCAATCAGCAATTAGAATCCCTTTCAGTGGTCAAAAGTGCATTTGAACATCTGTCAGCGCCGGTATTCATCAAAGGGCCAGACGGTGAAAAACTGTTTATCAATCGAGCTTTTGAGCGCTTCTGGGGTGAGCGATTTGATGAGGGAATGAGCGACATCAAAGGTATCGATAAAGGGAGAGTATCGTTGAGGCACTGGACGGTTGACTTATCGGGACGCAGTTGTCTGCTGGAAACCCATCAAAGCTTATTGCTCTCGCCTCAAGGTAATCTATTAGGCATGCTGGGAATGAGCCATGATGTGACGGATTGGCATGATATGCAGAGGAATTTACGCGATGAAATGGAGAAACGACGCGATACGGAAGTTGAGCTAGCCCAGCGTGAAACCATTTTGCAAAACATTCTTGATGCGAGTCCGGATTCGATTGGTATTTTCAATCAGAACAAAGTCTATCAAGCCTGTAACCAGCCGTTTGTTAAAGCCTTAGGGATTGCCGAAGTTGATGAGCTCATTGGGCGTCGACTGGAAGATGTGATTCCTATTGAGAATTATCGACGCTTGAATGAATCGGATGAACAAGTGCTGTCTCAAGGTGCATCGTTACGTTACGTCGACCAAGTGTCTCAAAGTAATGGTGAGGTGATTTGGTATGACGTAGTAAAAACACCATTTCGCGATCCGGTGTCTGGTACTAACGGTGCTTTAGTGATGGCGCGAGATGTGACTGAGCGATACCTAGCAGAACGACAACTCGCGCAAGCGAATTTAGAACTCGAGCGTTTGAGCTTTATTGATAGTTTGACTCAAATCGCTAACCGTCGTCGATTCGATGAACAGTTGGAGCTATTTTGGCATATTCATCTGCGCGAGCAGCAGCCCTTAACGGTCATGCTGTGTGATATTGATTACTTTAAAGAGTTTAATGATCTCAATGGGCATCAAGCCGGTGATGATGCATTAGTCGAAGTGGCGCAAGCATTTAAGCGAGTCGCTACGCGCTCGAGTGATTGTGTTGCACGTTATGGTGGTGAAGAGTTTGCACTGATCTTGCCGAACACATCGCAAGTTGGGGCAGAGCTAATCGCTGAACGAATTCATCAACAGGTCATGGAGATTGGACTAGATCATCTTAACTCTAAAGTTGGTCATCGCGTTACGGTCAGCATTGGTGTCGTCTCGTTAACGCCTCAAAGTCAGCACTCTTGTGATGTCATGATTGCGATGGCCGATAGCGCGTTGTATCAAGCTAAGGCAAATGGTCGTAACCAAACTTGCATACATCACACATCCAGTAATTAACGCTTGCTACACAAGGGATTGTTTAGCAGTCATGTGTGAAAAAAGTTAAAATAGTGCGATAAGTCGCTTCTTACTCACTTTTTTAGAACATCTCAGCATGGAGCGACGAGTGCTGTATTGTTTCGCTCGGAGCGTCCAATGAAAACCATAAAAAGCCTCGCTCAATACTATGTCGATTTACTCGTCAAACTGGGTATCTTGCGCTTTTCTATTCTACTTGCACTGGCATTGATCTCTCTTGCTGTTGTAGTGCAAGTTGCCATTACTCTCTTTTTAAGTGGTCACGTCGATAACATAGATATCGTTCGTTCGGTATTTTTTGGTTTAGTTATTACCCCTTGGGCGGTGTATTTCCTCTCGGTTGTGGTGGATCAATTAGAAGAATCTCGCCAAAGACTTTCCAAACTCGTGGCCAAACTGAAAGTGATGCGCTCGCGCGACTTAGAGTTAAATCAAGAGCTGCAACTCAATATCGAAAAGCTTAACCAAGAGATTGAAGAACGGATTAAAGCGGAAGAAGGCCGTGAAGAGGCGATGAAAGACCTCGAAAACGAGGTGTATCAGCGTGAGCGAACACAAGTCGAATTGGCGGAACGAACGGCATTACTTCGTTCATTTATCGATGCGTCACCAGATTTGATTTATTACCGCAATGCAGAAGGCGTTTTCTCTGGCTGTAACCGAGCAATGGAAGAGCTAACGGGTAAAAAAGAATCGCAACTGGTTGGTTTAACCCCGTGGGATGTTTACACCAAAGAAGTCGCACAACAAGTTGTAGAAACCGATGACGCCGTTTTTGCTGACAACCAAGCGATCACCTATGAACAGTGGTTGGAATATCCCGATGGGCGCAAGATTTATTTTGAACTGCGCAAAGTGCCTTTTTATAGCAAGGAAGGACGTCACCTTGGATTAGTGGGTTTTGGCCGTGATATTACCGAACGTAAACGTCATGAAGAGTCGTTAGAAAAAGCGAGCCGTGATAAAACCACGTTTATCTCAACGATCAGTCACGAACTGCGTACACCGTTGAACGGGATTGTTGGTCTAAGCCGAATGTTGCTGGATACACCAATGACGGACGAACAGCGTCATCATATGCAGACCATCAATGTGAGTGCGATAACACTCGGTAACATATTCAACGATATCATTGATATGGATAAGTTCGACCGCCGCAAACTCGAGCTTTATCCAGCACCACTTAACTTTGAAGATTTCATCGTTGAAATAGATAGTATTGCGGCCTTGATGGCCCAGCAGAAAGGATTAAGATTCGATCTTGAACGCCTCAATACGTTGCCGAGCGCAATCAGTGTTGATGCGACTCGCTTACGTCAAGTGATTTGGAATTTGATCAGCAATGCGATGAAATTTACCAAAGAGGGTGGCGTCGTACTGTCTGTTAGCTCTGTCATCGAAGATCAACAGGCGCACATTACCCTTGAAGTAGAAGATACCGGTGTCGGTATTCCTGAATCTGAGTTGAGTAATATTTTCGCCATGTATTATCAAGTGAAGTCTGAGAAAGACAACTTGCATGCAGTGGGCACTGGCATTGGCCTTGCGGTTTCTAAGCAGCTGATTGAAATGATGCATGGTGATATTACGGTCAATAGCGAACTAGGCTTTGGTAGTACGTTTACGGTCACCATTTGCGTGCCGCTTGCTGAAGAAGCTGAAATTGCAAAAGTCGATGTATTACCTTGCGAATGTAAGATGAATATCTTTATGGTTGAGGATATCGAGCTCAATATTACGGTTGCTCGCTCTCTACTAGAAAGTATGGGACATAAAGTGACCGTCGCGATGACAGGTCAAGAGGCGATCGATATGTTCGATCCCAAGCTCTATGATCTGGTCTTCCTTGATATTCAATTGCCAGATATGACGGGCTTTGACGTTGCTGCGTATTACCGAGAACACTACTCAGAGTTACCGCCTTTGGTCGCGTTAACCGCTAATGTTTTGAAAAACAAACAAGAGTACTATGAAAAGGGCATGGATGAGGCGATCAGTAAGCCATTGTCTGCTCATGCGGTTCAGGAAGTTATCGCTCTATTTTGTGATTATGAATCACAGCAATCGATGCCCCATTTACCTTCGCCGACGCCTATGATTGATACCGAAGAAATGTATCAGAAGATTCTTGATTTGGAGATGTTGGACTCTTATGTCGGCATAGTAGGTGCAGGTCCAGTTCTCGAGAGCATCAAGATGTTTGAAGAAATGATGCCGGGCTATCTTGAATTGTTAGACTCTAATATGGTGGCAAAAGACCAAGAAGGCATTGTGTCTGAAGCGCACAAGATCAAAGGCGCTGCCGGTTCGATTGGTTTGAAACATATCCAAAGAGTGGCTCAAAAAGCACAGTCGCCGGATCTCCCTGCTTGGTGGGAGAATATTGATGATTGGGTTGATGAAATTAAGAAGGAGTATCAGAGTGACATTGAGATACTCAAAGAATGGTTAGCACAAAGGTAGTGATATGAAAAAAATCTTAATACTTTCCATGTTAGTAGCATGGTTGGCAGGGTGTTCATCACCTCAAATCGGTTGGGATCAAGATGAATCTATCACGGTTGACGGGGCCGACGTGCAGCTAACGAGTAATTTATGGTTAAACAAAATGCCGACCATTGGAGAGTTGCAGCTGCAAAATGTTCATGGTGCTTTGTACCTAGAATCAACCCAACCTTTGGCGGCTGATATGGAGATTACAAGTATCTCAATTCGTCAAGGTGAGCAAGTTTGGCTAATTGAGGGGGATGCAATAGAAGTGAGAACCCATGATGAGAACCAGTGGGAATTAGTCTTTGCTCAACCTCTTGCTGTTGATAATGAGCAACCCGTTGATGTAGCAGTGCAGTTGTCGCATCAGCAGCAAACACAGTGGATGGTCGAAAAGAACGTAGCGATCGATACAGTATATTAAGCAGTTTAAGTTGCTCAAAAAGCCAGTTTAAATAACTGGCTTTTGTTTTTCTACCATTCAATAGCTTAGGTTCATATTGAAAAATTATTTTCAGACAGCTCCTGTGGTAGCGAATTGTTTCTCATATCAAGAAGGAAAATTGTTTTTGGTCGTTGAGTTTGAATTTTAAACCCAATGAAGTGTTTTCTAATTTATTTACGATTGCTGGTTGATTGAACAGCAATACATATGATGGAAGAGTGAGCGATTGCTCATAAATTCACCATACGGATTAGATACGGTTAGGAGGCTTGTGATGAAAAGATTTACTGCGATTTCATTTGTGTTTGCCTCTGTAGCTTGTCGTTTGACATCGATGTGGTTTCCGACCAAAGCGATGGCAAAGAACATGCGAAAACCTCAACCGATCATTATCTAGCCCGTTAGCTAACTTCTATTGGCTGCGGAAAAGCAGCCGATTTAACTCCTGAATAGTTCCTTCTTATCTCGCTGTTTTTCCACCAGTAATAACCTCAACTGGAGAAAACAATGAACCATTCAATTTACTTAAAACTTGCTATTTTTTTAGTTAAAGCCGATTTGAAGCGCGAGGAGCGTATTTGGAAAAGAAAGGTACGCCGAAGTGCGTATGATATACCTTGGCACAATGAGTATTTGTTGCGCGATATTGGGTTGGATAAAGAAGGGCGCCCTCTACACAATACGCTTGCTCCAGAAAGCAAAGCAAAACGTCATGTACGCCATCTACGCCGTGCTCTATCGTGGCGACTGCACACGTAGTGAGGCGAGGGGGATGATCTATCCCCCTCTGTCACTTATCAAAACTGTTCTATCAAGGGCACGGATTGGAGTAGGTACTACCAATCGCTTGGATTTGTCTCAGTAAGCCATCACTGAGTTCAATATCAACACTCTCAATATTCGCTTCCAATTGCCTAATATTTGTCGCCCCGATAATAGTTGAGGCAACAAAAGGACGTTGATTGACAAATGCCAATGCCATTTGTGATGGGTCGAGTTGGTGTTTTTTTGCCAAGTGAACATAGGCTTCTGTTGCGGCAATACCTTGCGGAGTAAAGTAGCGCACGAAGCGTTCAAAGAGTGAACAGCGAGCACCTGGTGGTCTTTGGCCGTTTAGGTATTTGCCACTTAAACAGCCAAAGGCAAGCGGAGAATAAGCGAGCAATTCAACGCCCTCTCGTTGACTGATTTCAGATAAACCAACCTCAAAGCTTTGGTTGAGTAAATTGTATGGGTTTTGAATCGAAACGATTCTTGGTAGGTCGTGCTTTTCCGCTAGTTTTAGCATACTCATCACACCCCAAGGCGTTTCATTTGATACGCCAATATAACGGACTTTTCCGAGCTTCACTAAATCTGCCATTGCTTCCAGCGTTTCAACCAAAGCAACGTCATCATGGTCATTTGTATAGGGGTAGTTAAGCTGTCCAAAGGTATTGGTTTTGCGTTGCGGCCAGTGGATTTGATACAGGTCGATGTAATCGGTTTTAAGGCGCTTTAGGCTATCATCGATAGCAAGATGAATGTTGCGTCTATCCAGTTTCATTTCATCGCGAATGTGCGGCACGTTGCGTGGGCCGGCGACTTTTGTTGCGAGGATGACTTTATCTCGTTTTCCTGATTTTTCCAGCCAGTTACCGATATGTGTCTCCGTTGAACCTTGCGTTTCTGGCTTTGGGGGCACTGGGTACATCTCTGCCGTGTCAATAAAATTGACCCCTCGCTCTAGAGCAAAGTCGAGTTGATTAAATGCTTCGGCTTGTGAATTTTGCTCGCCAAATGTCATTGTTCCCAAACAGATTTTACTGACTTCTAAGCTGGAGTGTGGAAGTTGATGATATTTCATAGAGTGTCCTTACTAAAGCGAGCCTCAATTCATTACTGACCCTAGTGGTATGTATCAATATAAGCGAGGAATTGTATCGATGGAAAGTTGAATTGGCGCAAAAATGTGCACTCTATAGCTATAATTATCAATATGAGAGTGACCTCAGGGAATGAGAAGGAGTGTAGGTATGCAGCGAAAGCAGTTAGATAAGTGGATACATGGCTTCCACAAGAAGAGTTACCAGCCACCTAAAGTGTTTGTCATTAGTTGCTCTGATCTCTCACAATATTTGTTAGCGGTTGAGTACAAGAACAAAGTTGAACCGATCTCTCTTGAAGGGAAACCGATTCATTTTTCTTCGCTAGCGGAAGTGCGTGAAGAGCTTAGACGCCTTGATGTTGAGCGTGCCTATTTGCGCACACAAAATTGCTATGATGAATGTGGCTGTCCAGATGCACCACGTTATTTCGATCAAGAGTTAACCTTGATTACGCACTAGGAAATTTTTGTTTAAGCGTAGTAATTTTCGAGAATCCGAGCTGTAAATTGGGTGCGCAGATAAAAGCCTCGCGGTAGCGTTTTGATGAGCTTACCACTTGCTCCATAGGCTTCGGTTAGCGCTCGGCTATTGGCGGCTTTTGGCCGCAATTGCAGGACTTCACCATGGCGAGCTGTGATCTTCTCAACTTGCCCTAAAACAATCAATTCCATCAACTCTTCCCAGTCGGTTTGTAACTGTTGTTCTTCTTCAGCGCTAGGTGACCAAATTAGTGGTGAACCAACGCGACGTTCTGCTAATGGTATTTCACGCTCACCCTCAACGGGTATCCAGAGAACTCGAGAGAGCTTATTGCGCACATGGCTTGTTTGCCACGTTAACCCATGGACACCAATAAGTGGTGCGACACAGACAAACGTTGTTTCGAGAGGTTTGCCGTTATATCCGATCGGAATCGTTTTTAGCTCAATGCCGAGCTGTTCAAAATCTTGCTGCGGCTTACTGCCCGCCGTTGCACCTAAATGCCATTCGAGTAATTGACCAACCCAGCCTTTATCACGACGAAGATCTGCTGGTACAGCAATGCCCGCTTCATCAGCGAGTTGCTGAAATGTAAGGCCGGCAATGTCATACGCGCGTTGTAATAATTCAAGCTCTGAGGTGGGTTCTGCTTTCATGGTTTTTCATCGATTTCAAATATCGCTCTATTTTAACCATATTTGGCAAAATTACGACTTGAGCAAAGATCGATCTAACTGTGCAAAAGATCACCATGATTTAGTTATCCACAGAATTTGGTCGAAAAATGTCACTCGGTACGGGTTATGTATAAATTAACAGGGTTTTGCGGTATTTTTACTTGTTTTTCTGCGAATTAGCGTTTTAGCTATTTGCTATGTGGATAAAATGGGAGTGGTTGATCTTTGAACAGTTTGCCACAAGTTCGAATATCATTCGTTGCTGAGTTGATGGAAGTTAAGTTTATTTAAATTATCTTTATGTATTTAAAGGTTTTATTGCTTTGTTGTGGTTGTTGCTTTTGTTGCGCAACGTTGTCCTGTTGAATTAATGATCGCTTGGGTGCTGCTTTTTCACATACTTATACACAGAAAAGGTGAATAAATGTGGGGCATGTCTCATGTGGGTGTGTATAACGGTATTCTCGGTGATTACTTATTCAGAAACGAAAGATTCAACGATAATTTCTGTGCTAGTCACACTAGTAAGTTTGCTCCGCCTGGGGATATGTGGAAAAATTACCGTAATTAAAGATTATTTAGAGGTTGGCCAGTGATAGATGGCGATGGTTACCGCTTAAATGTGGGAATTGTAATCTGTAACAACCATGGTCAGGTCTTCTGGGCTAAGCGATACGGACAACACTCATGGCAGTTTCCTCAGGGAGGCATTGACGACGGTGAAACCCCCGAACAAGCCATGTTTAGAGAGTTGTATGAAGAGGTCGGTCTTACTAAAAAAGACGTTAAAATCATAGCGACTAGTCGTCATTGGTTAAGATATAAATTACCAAAACGACTTGTGCGTTGGGATTCAAAACCTGTTTGTATCGGTCAAAAACAGAAATGGTTTTTACTGCGATTGGATTGCGATGAATCAAAGATCAATATGCAACGTGGTAATTCCCCTGAGTTTGATGGTTGGCGTTGGGTTAGTTATTGGTACCCAGTGCGTCAAGTCGTCTCTTTCAAGCGCGATGTTTATCGCCGTGCGATGAAAGAGTTCGCTTCAATGGCAATGCCATTTAAAGAACGTCGCGTAAAAGGCAAACGTAAATCACGAAGAGGCTAGAGATGCTTTCTCAACTAAGGGACATAGTTGAACAGGTTTCACGGGTTGAAAATGTTCATGCCGCGCTGCAATTGTTAGTGAAGCAGACTTGTCTCGCTATGCACACGGAGTGCTGCACGATTTACTTAGCCAATGAAGAGATGCAACGCCTTGAGTTAATGGCAACGAAAGGCTTGCGCTTTAAAGGCGACAAAATACATATCAATTTCAATGAAGGTTTAGTGGGTTTGGTCAAACGGAGTGCCGAACCACTTAACCTCGCTGAAGCATCAAAACATCCCTGCTATAAGTATTTCTCACAACTTGGTGAAGAGGTATATCAAAGCTTCCTTGGTACTCCGATCATCCATCGCAAGAAAGTGCTCGGCGTACTGGTCGTTCAGCAAAAGCAATCACGTCTGTTTGATGAAATAGAAGAATCTTTTTTGGTGACACTTGCTGCCCAATTAGCGGTGATCATTGCGCACGCTCAAACACAAGGGCAATGGCGTCTAGAGAAAGCGCAACAGGCCATCAAAGGTATTCCAGCATCATCAGGGGTCGCGATTGGTCAGTTTTGGTGGGATGATAGTCAACCCCTTTTGTCTGATGTCAGTCCCGCTTCTACGCTCGATATCGATCGTGAGCAAGAGTGGTTGTTGATGGCTGTGGAAGCCGCTTTGAACGATTTTCGCCGTATGCGCAAGAAATTGGATAGCGACATCAACAAAGATACTCTAGCGATTTTTGATTTATTTACGCATCTACTGAACGATCCGATGCTGCGTAAAGATCTGAAAGCTCAGATCGAGAAAGGCGATCGTGCTGATTGGGCTGTTCGTCAAGTCGTTGAGTCATACTCCAATCGTTTTGCTCGTATGTCTGACACCTATCTGCGTGAACGAGCACAAGATATTCGAGAGTTGGGCCAGCGTTTACTCTATTTCCTCAGCAATACTGAGCAAGAGCAACATAACTTTGAACAACCGGTTATTCTTGTCGTTCGAGAGTTAACGGCATCTTTGATTGCATCGATCCCAAAAGAACAGTTGTTAGCCGTCATCGCTTTGGAAGGTGCGGCAAACTCACATGCTGCCATTTTATCTCGTGCGCTTGGCATTCCTGCGGTGATGGGGGTCAATTTAAACCTCGACAGCATTAACGGTAAGCAAGGTATCGTCGATGGCTACAGTGGTAAGATTTTGGTCTCTCCGAGCCGCCAGCTGCTTAATGAATACCGAGCTTTGGCTAATGAAGAACGCGAGTTGGCCAATATGGTCAATCAGCGCATTGAAGAACCTGCCCAAACCAGTGACGGTGAACGCGTTGAAGTATTGCTTAATGCAGGCTTGAGCGCCGATGCTAATATTGCCGTTAATCAGGGGGTGGATGGTGTTGGTTTATATCGAACTGAGATCAGTTTTTTACTGCAGCATCGCTTTCCGTCGGAAGATGAGCAAGCGCAGCAATATAAGTCCGTACTGACGACTTACCCCAATAAACGCGTTGTTATGCGTTCGCTCGATATTGGCGGTGATAAGCCTTTACCCTACTTGCCTATTGAAGAAGATAATCCTTTCTTAGGGTGGCGTGGCATTCGCTTTACGCTTGATCATCCCGATATCTTCTTGATGCAAATTCGCGCCATGATGAAGGCGAGTGCAGAGACGAAAAATCTCAGCATATTGCTGCCGATGGTGTCAGGTGCACAAGAATTAGATGATGCATTGGCGTTGATCAATCAAGCCCATAGTGAAGTTGCCGAACTGAATCCTGACATTTCTCGTCCTCAAGTCGGTATCATGATTGAAGTACCTTCGATGTTGTACTTGTTGCCATTTATTGCCGACAAGATCGATTTCGTGTCAGTGGGAACCAATGACTTAACCCAATACTTACTGGCGGTTGATCGCAACAATTCACGTGTTTCGGATGTATATGAAAGTATGCATCCGGCCGTGGTTATGGCTCTTGAACACATCCATCAGATTTGCAGTAAGCTAAAATTGCCCGTTTGTATTTGTGGTGAACTGGCAGGCGATCCGATTGGCGCTTTGTTGTTGGTGGGGATGGGATATCGTAGCCTTAGCATGAACACGTCCAACGTAGCTAAAGTGAAGTACTTGCTGCGACATACCAGTATTGAGGAGTTGAACGCACTGGCACAACAAGCTCTTCAACAACCATATGGTTATAACATTTATTCAATGATGCAGGACTTTTTTGAGTTAAAAGGGTTCTCAGGTTTTATTCGAGCTGGTAAGAAGTAAGGAAATATTGTGACTCTTGAGCTGGTTGTATTGATGCTGTTGCTCGGTTCATTTGTGGGCGTCATGGCAGGTTTGTTGGGTATTGGCGGTGGTTTGATTGTTGTACCAGCGTTAGTACTTTTGTTACCGCACGCGGGTATCGACCCTTCGATTACGATGAATATCGCGCTGGCAACCTCACTTTCAACGATTATTGTTACTTCAGGATCGTCAGCGTTAAACCATCTCAAATTGGGCAATGTTGATATGTTCGTCATCAAATGGCTCATGCCGGGCGTGGTCGTAGGTGGCTTTGTTGGTGCCAATTTGGCGGAGTGGATACCCACGGCATATCTACCCAAAGTGTTTGGTGTGATCGTGCTTGGTTTAGCACTACAGATGCTATTTTCCATTAAAAGCACCACACAACGCACCATGCCTTCTAGTGCGAAAACCATCGGTTATGGCTCAGGTATTGGATTAGTGTCGAGCTTAGCTGGCATTGGTGGTGGCTCTCTATCGGTACCATTTTTAAATCGTCATGGCGTCGAAATGCGTAAAGCGGTCGGCTCTTCTTCGGTATGTGGTTGTGTTCTTGCTGTCTCTGGCATGATAGGCTTCATCCTCCATGGCTATAGTGCGGACAACTTACCAGCATTCAGTGTCGGTTATGTTTATCTGCCTGCACTTGTTGCCATCGCTTCAACCTCAATGCTTACGACTCGTATCGGTGCAAAATTAGCGACCAGTTTACCGACCGCTGCATTGAAGAAAATATTTGCAGTATTTTTAGTGTTTGTCGCAGGAACTATGTTGCTGTAACACACTCTCACATAAATCATTATTAAACGAGTAGTCTTTTATGTCTCAGGATATCTAGAATTTCCTCATATCGATCCTGTTATTTTTCGATAGGACCTTTGTCAGTACGTTGGTATGGTTTGATGTACTTAATCGGCTTTGCTTTCGCGCTTTGGTTAGCGAATCGTCGTGCCGACAAACCGGGCAGTGGGTGGACTCGTGAGCAAATTTCAGACATGCTGTTTGCTTGCTTTTTGGGCGTAGTGATTGGCGGCCGTGTAGGTTATGTGCTGTTCTATAACTTCGATTTGTTCCTACAAGATCCTCTTTACCTGTTTAAAGTCTGGACAGGTGGCATGTCATTTCACGGTGGCTTACTTGGTGTGATTACCGCGATGTTCTGGTATGCACGTAAAAACAACCGTACTTTCTTTGGTGTGGCTGATTTTATCGCACCTTTGGTACCATTTGGTTTAGCCGCTGGCCGTTTAGGTAATTTCATGAATGGTGAGTTATGGGGCCGCGTAACAGACGTACCTTGGGCAATGATTTTCCCTAATGGTGGCCCATTGCCTCGCCATCCATCACAACTCTATGAAATGGCATTAGAAGGTGTGGTGTTGTTCCTAATTTTGAACTGGTTTATTCGAAAACCACGTCCACTTGGATCTGTATCAGGTCTATTCTTAATGGGTTATGGTACATTCCGTTTCCTAGTCGAGTACGTGCGTGAACCTGATGCGCAGTTAGGTTTGTTTGGCGGCTTTATCTCAATGGGGCAGATTCTATCGACACCAATGATTTTTGGTGGTGCGCTGTTGATAGCTTGGGCATACAAACGTGGTCAGTACAAAGACGAATTACCACAACAGAATGCGAAATAAGGACTTGGTGTGAAACAGTATTTAGATCTCTGTCAGCGAATTGTTGACCATGGTGAGTGGATTGCAAACGAACGTACCGGTAAGCGCTGCTTAACGGTGATCAACGCTGATTTGACGTATGATGTAGCGAATAACCAATTTCCTTTAGTGACCACACGCAAGAGCTTTTGGAAAGCTGCGGTTGCTGAGTTGCTTGGTTATATTCGTGGTTACGACAACGCAGAAGATTTTCGTAAGTTAGGCACCAAAACGTGGGATGCCAATGCCAACCTAAATGAAGCATGGCTCAATAACCCTTACCGCAAAGGTGAGGATGACATGGGCCGAGTTTATGGTGTACAAGGTCGTGCCTGGGCAAAACCAGACGGTGGCCATATTGACCAACTACGTAAAATTGTTGATGACCTAAGTCGCGGTGTTGACGATCGTGGTGAGATTCTAAATTTCTATAACCCAGGTGAATTCCACATGGGTTGCTTGCGTCCATGTATGTACAGTCACCATTTTTCGTTACTGGGTGATACGCTGTACCTAAACAGTACACAACGTTCATGCGATGTGCCGTTAGGTTTAAACTTCAATATGGTGCAAGTTTATGTGTTCCTTGCGATTATGGCGCAAATTACCGGCAAGAAACCGGGTGTTGCTTACCATAAGATTGTGAATGCGCATATCTATGAAGATCAGTTGGAATTGATGCGTGATGTGCAGCTAAAGCGTGAGCCTTTATCACCTGCGACTTTCCATATTAACCCTGAGATTAAGTCATTAGAAGACTTGGAAACATGGGTAACGTTGGATGATTTTTGGGTTGAAGGCTACGAATGCCATGACCCTATCCAATATCCGTTCTCGGTGTAAGCGATAAATTGAACGAAAAAGACTGACCTTGTGTCAGTCTTTTTTTTGCCTCGCAGCAATGAGAGAGGATAACGCTGATCTTTGAGCTTAGCCGTGACTCTGCAGAGTCAGATTAGTCATGACATAGCGTGTCAGTCGCCGCTGGTGGTCAACAAGAGTTGACGTGCATATTGGGACGAAATTCCCTATTCGGCTGCGTCTTACACGCACGATGATACTTTGTTGAGGTGAGTGGTATCAATCTTTCGCCCTCAATACTCTCATTCCCTAAAGCGCGGTAGTGCGCGATAGGGCGTTTCTATTTCTACTTTTCCTTGTACCTCAATTCCCATTTCTTCCTTCTCATATCTTTAAGTAAAGCGCGTCCATTTCTGTTGTACATAAAAAAAGCCCCAGACCGAAGTCTGGGGCTTAGCAAGCGATGGTGTATTAATTTGTAATTATACTGTCAGTGCTAGGATTGCGCCTGGTAGCACGATGAAAACAGATAGTAGGTATGCTGCAACAATGGCTTTGTTCTTAACGGCTGTTGCTGCAAGGTATTCAGCACACTTCACTGGAATCTCACGTAGGAACGGAGTACCAAAGATTAGAACCGTTGCCATCAGGTTAAACACTAAGTGTACTAGAGCGATTTGCAGAGCAAATACTGCGAACTCACCTGATACTGCAGTAGCTGCTAGTAGAGCTGTGATACATGTACCGATGTTTGCACCTAGAGTGAATGGGTAAACATCACGTACTTTTAGAACACCTGTACCTACTAGTGGAACCATTAGGCTCGTTGTCGTAGAAGAAGACTGAACTAGTACAGTTACTACAGAACCCGATACGATACCGTGGATAGGGCCACGACCGATAGCGTTCTTAAGAATCTCACGAGCACGGCCAACCATTAGACCTTTCATTAGCTTACCCATTACAGTGATAGCTACGAAGATAGTTGCGATACCGATAGCGATAAGTAGTACGCCGCCAACAGTGTTACCAAATGTGCCTAGAGGGCCTTGTAGTGCACTGATTACTGGCTTAGTGATTGGTTTGATGAAGTCAAAACCACCCACGCTCATGTCACCAGTGTTTAGTAGTGGTGAAACTAACCAGTGTGACACTTTGTCTAGAATACCGAACATCATCTCTAGCGGTAGGAAGATCATTACAGCTAGTAGGTTGAAGAAGTCGTGAATTGTCGCACTTGCGAAAGCGCGTTGAAATTCTTCTTTGCAACGAACGTGACCTAGAGAAACTAGAGTGTTTGTTACTGTTGTACCAATGTTTGCACCCATAACCATAGGGATTGCAGTTTCCACTGGTAGACCACCAGCCACAAGGCCGACGATAATAGAAGTTACTGTACTAGAAGATTGGATTAGGGCAGTTGCCACCAAACCGATCATCAAACCTGCAACTGGGTGAGCGGCGAATTCAAAAAGAACTTTAGCTTGGTCGCCCACTGACCATTTAAAACCAGTACCTACCATAGATACTGCCAGAAGCAGCAAATACAACATGAATGCCAAGTTAGCCCAGCGTAACCAACGAGCGGTGCTCGAGATTGGTGCTGCTGTAGTAGTAGCTTGGTTCATAATTTTATCTCCGTTGGACCGTTAACTTTATTGATTTGGTCTGTAAGTTGAATCTGAGGGCGATAGTAGAGAGGAAATATTTCAGTAATATTACAGTGGAGTGTAACAAAGTGATTTTTTCAAATTGTCACTCATTATGAACACTGTTTTTGTCATTTTTGTTGTTTATCTTATTGATATATAGGATTGTAATGTGGTTTTTATTTATTGGCCTTTTATCGCAAAAATGTCAAAAAAGTCAGCGTTAGGTCAGAATTTGCCTCCTTTTTATGACAACAGTGAAATATTTTAGTGTGTATATATTCGGATAAAATAGCTGTTTTATGATATTTGGCTCGGTTTTACCGATGTTTTGTTGTCATTTATCAGCGCTGCATTACACTGAGGGCTGAATATTTCTTCGAAGCAAAGTGGTATGTCTCATTTAAATTACAATCACCTCTATTATTTCTGGATGGTATGTAAGCAAGGTTCAGTAACCAAAGCAGCAGATGCCTTATTCCTGACACCACAGACGGTAACTGGACAAATTAAAGCGTTGGAAGATCGCCTAGACGGTAAACTCACTAAGCGCAATGGTCGTAGTGTTGAACCGACAGAATTAGGCCAACTGGTATTTAAATATGCGGATCGCATGTTCGGCCTCAGTTATGAATTGCTCGATATCGTCAATTACAGCCAGCATTCCAATATTTTATTTGATGTTGGGGTGGCTGACGCGTTATCAAAAAGACTAGTCAGCAAGATTTTGATGACGACTGTTCCGAGTGATAACAGTATTCACTTACGTTGCTTTGAGTCGACCCATGAAATGTTGCTTGAGCAACTATCTCAGCACAAGCTCGATATGATTTTGTCTGACTGTCCAGTTGATTCGAGTCAAAGCCCTGGTCTCTTTAGTAAGAAGCTCGGAGAGAGTTGTATGAGCTTTTTCTGTTCGGGCAATGTCGATAATGTAAGTTTCCCTGCAATACTCGAGCAACGTAAATTGTTAATCCCAGGTAGTCGTACGGCAATGGGGCGCAAAGTCTTAGAGTGGTTCGATCGCCAAGGTATTCAACCGGATATTTTGGGAGAGTTTGATGATGTGGCATTGATGAAAGCATTTGCTCGTTATCATGACGATGTGATTTTTTTAGCACCTACGCTTTATAGTAAAGAAATACAAGATGACCAATCGTCACAACTGTTAGGTCACATTGATGAGTTAAAAGAAGAGTATTACGTGATCTTTGCTGAGCGTATGATTCAGCATCCGGCAGTAAAAAATGTGTGTGATGCGGATTTTACAGAATTGTTTGATGCGTAATTTGAATTAAGCACGATAATTTATACTCAAGTAACCTCAAGGTGCGTGGTTCAGCGAGAATGACTTGAATTGCAGATAAGGCAATGATTTGAAGATCTAGTGGTTCTAAATCAAAAATCGTTAACGACGTATGCGAGTCAACTAAACTCGCCCTTTGGGAGCAAGTTACTGCCTAGATTTCTGCGTCAAACTACTTGAGTATAGATAAAAACCGGCAAGGCCGGTTTTTCTTCACTGGAAATCCAAGTTCTATTATAGAGCTTTGATTGCAGCAGCGAAACGAGACTTATGACGAGCAGCTTTGTTCTTGTGAACAAGACCTTTAGTCGCCATACGGTCTAGGATTGGTGTAACTGCAGCGAATGCAGCAGTTGCAGCTTCTTTGTCGCCTGCTTCGATAGCAGCAACAGTTTTCTTCATGTAAGTGCGCATCATAGAACGACGGCTAGCATTGTGCTGGCGACGTTTCTCAGCTTGGATAGCGCGCTTCTTAGCAGATTTACTATTTGCCAAGGGTCTAACTCCCAAAAACTTTAGTTCGGTGACAATTTAAGGGCAGGGAATATCCCCTATTTGCACCCAAATGTCAAATGATTTGTGCAAAACCAGTCTGGCCCAAACAATTTTTGGATTCGACGAGTCATCGCGGTTAAGATGGCGGGGATTCTATCAGTATTCTTTTTTTAATGCTAATACTTATCTGCCTTGAAAACGACTTTCCTTCATCTAATTTTGGCAGAGTGACTAAGTATTGCAGATATTTGAGGTAGTTGTGAGTAAACGTCTGCTTAAGTCTGGCATGATCGTCAGTGCAATGACTTTGATTTCTCGTGTTTTGGGCTTAGTTCGTGATGTGGTGGTTGCAAACCTCATGGGTGCTGGCGCTAGCGCGGATGTATTTTTCTTTGCTAACAAAATTCCTAACTTTCTGCGTCGCTTGTTTGCAGAAGGTGCCTTTTCACAAGCGTTTGTGCCCGTGCTTACTGAAAGCCACGCACAAGGTGATATGGATAAAACCCGTGATTTGATTGCCAAAGCATCCGGCACGCTTGGCGTGATTGTCTCTATTGTTACCTTATTAGGTATTTTAGGTTCGGGTGTGGTGACCGCGCTGTTTGGTTTTGGCTGGTTTTTAGATTGGCTGAATGATGGGCCAGCAGCACCAAAATTTGAGTTAGCTAGTTTCCTACTTAAAATTACCTTCCCTTATTTATGGTTTATCACTTTTGTTGCGCTATCGGGTGCGATTCTCAATACGCTAGGTAAATTTGCGGTCTCTTCATTTACCCCTGTTTTCCTCAACGTGATGATCATTCTCTCAGCTTGGTTTATTGCACCACAACTAGCGCAGCCAGAAATCGGCCTAGCGATCGGCGTGTTTTTAGGTGGTTTGGTGCAGTTTTTATTCCAGATTCCCTTCCTTATAAAAGCAGGCGTAATGGTTAAGCCCAAATGGGGTTGGCGCGATCCGGGTGTCGTTAAAATTCGCACCCTGATGATCCCTGCTTTATTCGGTGTCTCGGTGAGTCAAATCAACCTATTACTTGATACCTTTATTGCCAGTTTTCTACAAACCGGTTCAATCAGTTGGCTTTATTACTCAGATCGTTTACTCGAGTTTCCATTGGGCTTGTTTGGCATTGCTATTGCGACTGTGATTTTACCCGCGTTATCACGCAAGCATGTCGATGCGCACAGCGAAGGGTTTGCTAGTACCATGGATTGGGGCGTGCGTATGGTGATGCTGCTAGGCTTACCTGCCATGCTTGGCTTAATGGTATTAGCGAAACCTATGCTAATGGTACTATTTATGCGCGGTGAGTTTTCACCTCATGATGTTCAGCAAGCCTCATTATCATTACTCGCTTACTCATCGGGTCTACTCAACTTCATGCTGATTAAGGTATTGGCTCCGGGCTACTACTCACGTCAGGACACCAAAACGCCAGTGAAATACGGCATTGTTGCTATGGTCACTAATATGGGCTTTAACGCAATCTTTGCTTATTTCTATGGTTATGTTGGACTGGCGATGGCAACAGCACTATCTGCTTTCGTCAATATGGCGCTGCTATATAGAGGCTTACATCTACAAGGTGTTTATCAAATTTCAAAGAAAACCGCACTTTTTGCTGCGCGTCTCATTGTTGCTGGTGGCTTAATGGTGGCGGCGATTATTTGGCAATTAGAAGAGATGAGTGTTTGGTTATCTTGGAGTTTTGCTCATCGAGTGATGTGGTTAGCGGCGTTAATTGGCCTCGGAGCTCTGGTTTACCTAGTGAGTCTATTAGTATTAGGTGTGCGCCTAAAAGATTTAAAAGCAGCGACAGACTAGTCGTTGTTGATATATAATCCGTCGGTTTCACGCAGTGTAAATTGAAAAGGCAAGTGTAGCTTCCCATGGAATTGATACGAGGTATTCATAATATTCAGCCACATCATCAAGGGTGTGTGTTAACCATAGGAAACTTCGATGGTGTTCATCTTGGTCACCAAGCCGTTTTACAACAGGTCTCACAACAAGCGAAGGCGCTTAATTTACCTTCAATGGTGATGACCTTTGAACCGCAGCCATTGGAGTTATTTGCTCAGGGCAAAGCGCCAGCACGTTTAACTCGTTTACGTGATAAGTTTGTTCAATTAAGTAAGCTCAATATCGATCGTTTATTGTGCGTTATCTTTAATAAGCATTTCTCAGCTTTAACCGCGGAGGAGTTTATTAGTGACTTGTTGGTCAAGCGATTGGGTGTTAAGTTTCTCGTAGTGGGTGATGATTTTTGCTTTGGCCGTGGCCGCACAGGTAACTTTGCGATGCTGCAACAAGCCGGCAAAAAGTATGGTTTTGAGGTCGTAAGTACCCAAAGCTTCTGTTTACAGCAATTACGTGTAAGCAGTACTGCGATTCGCACTGCGCTGGCTGAAGATGATTTGCCGCAAGCGGCAAACATGCTTGGGCGTGATTACAGTATTAGTGGTCGTGTTTCTCATGGCCGCAAATTAGGAAGAACTATTGGTTTTCCTACAGCCAACATTCCGCTAAAACGCAGTGTATCTCCAGTCTCTGGGGTGTATGTTGTTCAAGCCTTAGGTCTTGGTGACTCAGCAATTGGTGGGGTAGCGAACATTGGTCAACGACCAACTGTGAATGGTGTTCGCCAACAATTAGAAGTACATTTATTCGACTTTCAAGGCGATTTATATGGCAAGCAGCTAGAAATCGTACTTCTAGAAAAGCTTCGCGATGAACATAAGTTTGAATCGTTTGAAGCGCTTAAACAGCAAATTGAATTGGATGCTGAGGCAGCTAGGGTGTGGCTGCGTCAGTTTAAGGGTTGATCGGTTTATTCCACCGATTAACGTAATGTCTAACTTTCGCCCAATATAACGGAATTAAGAATCGATGAGTGAGTATAAAGATACCCTGAACTTACCTGAAACAGGGTTTCCGATGCGCGGCAATCTGGCACAACGTGAGCCAGAAATGCTTGAGCGTTGGTATAAAGAAGATCTTTACGGTGAAATCCGTAAAGCTAAAAAAGGCAAAAAGTCATTCGTATTGCACGATGGTCCTCCATATGCGAACGGTGACATTCATATTGGCCACGCACTAAACAAGATTCTTAAAGACATTATTATTAAATCCAAAACACTTTCAGGTTTTGACGCACCATACATTCCTGGTTGGGACTGTCACGGTCTTCCTATCGAACTAATGGTAGAGAAGAAAGTAGGTAAGCCAGGCCAAAAAGTAACGGCCGCTGAGTTCCGTGAAAAATGTCGCGAATACGCAGCAGGCCAAGTTGAAGGTCAAAAAGAGAGCTTCAAGCGTCTTGGTATCATGGGTGAGTGGGATAAGCCATACCGCACAATGGATTTTGCTACTGAAGCAAACATCATTCGTGCGCTAGGTAAAATCGCTGATAAAGGTCACCTACTAAAAGGTTTCAAACCAGTTCACTGGTGTACGGACTGTGGCAGCGCATTGGCTGAAGCAGAAGTAGAGTACAAAGACAAAGTATCGCCATCTATCGACGTACGTTTTAAAGCCGCAGATGAAGCAGCAGTACTTGCTAAATTTGCCCTTAACGAAGGTCATGAAGGTCACGGCGACGTATCTATCGTAATCTGGACAACAACGCCATGGACTCTGCCTGCAAACCGCGCAGTATGTCTACGTGACGATCTAGAATACGTGCTAATTCAAATTGAAGGCGAAAACCCTGAGCGTATCATCGTTGCATCTGAGCTTGCGAAAGATGTGATGGATCGTGCGGGTATCGAGCACTTCCATAATCTTGGTTTTGCTAAAGGTGCAGATCTCGAGCTTGCTCAGTTCAACCACCCATTCTACGACTTCACTGTTCCTGCGATCCTTGGCGATCACGTAACAACGGATTCAGGTACGGGTGTGGTTCATACAGCACCTGGCCACGGTCAAGAAGACTTTGCAGTAGGTCAAAAATACGGTCTAGAAGTAGCAAACCCAGTGGGTTCAAACGGTGTTTACCTACCAGATACTGAGCTATTTGCTGGTCAACATGTGTTTAAAGCAAATGATGCTGTGGTTGAAAAGCTAAAAGAAGTTGGTGCACTACTACACCATCACGCTTACGAGCATAGCTACCCACATTGCTGGCGTCATAAGACTCCGATCATCTTCCGTGCAACACCACAATGGTTCATCTCAATGGATCAAGCTGGCCTACGTGCTAAAGCACTAGAGTCAATCAAAGGTGTTCAATGGATGCCAGAATGGGGTCAAAGCCGTATCGAAGGTATGATCGAAGGTCGCCCAGAATGGTGTATCTCTCGTCAACGTACTTGGGGTGTGCCAATCGCTCTATTCGTACACAAAGAGACCGCTGAACTGCACCCTAACTCACTAGAGCTAATTGAAAAAGTAGCACAACTAGTTGAGCAAAAAGGCATTCAAGCTTGGTGGGATGTGGATAACGCAGAACTACTAGGTGAAGACGCAGACCAATACGAAAAAGTACTCGATACTCTAGACGTATGGTTCGACTCAGGTGTTACTCACTACGCAGTCGTTGATGCTCGTGAAGAGTTCAACGGCCATAGTGCAGACCTATACCTTGAAGGTTCAGACCAACACCGCGGTTGGTTCCAGTCGTCTCTCATTTCATCAATTGCGATGAAAGACGTAGCACCATACAAACAAGTGCTAACCCACGGTTTTGTGGTCGATGGTCATGGTCGTAAGATGTCTAAATCTATCGGTAACGTTGTTGCGCCTAAAGACGTAACTAACAAGCTAGGTGCAGATATTCTACGTCTATGGGTTGCATCAACGGACTACACAGGTGAAGTGGCAGTCTCTGATGAAATCCTAAAACGCTCTGCAGATGCATACCGTCGTATTCGTAACACTGCACGTTTCTTCCTTGCAAACCTAAATGGTTTCAACCCAGCAACAGACATCGTTCCTGCTGAAGAAATGGTGGCGCTAGATCGTTGGGCTGTAGGCCGCGCACTAGCAGCACAAGAAGAAATCGTAAAAGCTTACGAAGAGTACAACACGCACGCCGTTATGCAGCGTCTGATGCACTTCTGTTCAGTAGAAATGGGTTCATTCTACCTAGACGTGATCAAAGACCGTCAATACACCGCGAAACTAGGTGGCCACGCACAACGTAGCTGTCAAACTGCGCTTTACTACATCGTAGAAGCACTAGTTCGTTGGATGGCGCCAATCATGTCGTTCACAGCAGATGAAATCTGGAACGAAATGCCAGGCGAGCGCGAAAAATTCGTATTCACTGGTGAGTGGTTCGATGGTCTATTTGGTCTAGCTGTAGGCGAAGAGCTTAACAACGAATTCTGGACTGAAATCCAAAAGTTCGTGGTGGGTAAACAAACTGCTAGAAGCAGCACGTACTGAAAAAGTAATCGGTGGTGCGCTACAAGCGGAAGTAACGCTATACGCAGATGACGCACTAGCAGCGAAAATCAACAAGCTTGAAGATGAACTGCGTTTTGTACTGCTAACTTCAGCAGCAGTGGTTAAACCGCTAAGCGAGAAATCAGATGCAGCGAAAGCAACAGATATTGAAGGTCTGTTTGTGGAAGTAAAAGCAACTGAAGCTGAGAAGTGTGACCGTTGTTGGCACCACACGCCAGATGTAGGCACAATCGCAGGTCACGAGACAGTGTGTGGTCGTTGTGTGTCGAATATTGATGGTGAAGGTGAAGTTCGCAAATTCGCATAATTACTCATCATTCTTGGTTCTATAGCGTTATCGACTACGTTTAACGATAAAACCAATAATTTTGAATAAGATAGGCGAAAGCTCGGAACTTTTTAACATTCAAATAGCCCCAGTCTTTACTGGGGTTGTTTTTAGGTAATGAAATGAGTGAAAAAGCACTAACACTGAAAGAGTCTGGCGTACGTTGGCTGTGGTTGGCCTTAATTATCTTTGTGGCTGATATTGCGATCAAATTGGTGGTGATGAACACCATGGGGTATGGCTGGAATAACCGTATTGAAATCCTGCCATTCTTTAACCTACTGTATGTGCATAACTATGGCGCAGCATTTAGCTTTCTGAGCGATCAAGCGGGTTGGCAACGTTGGTTGTTTACTGGTATTGCTTTTGTGGTAACAGCAATGCTGACTTACTGGATGAGTAAGTTACCAGCCAAAGAGAAATGGAATAACATTGCCTATGCGATGATCATCGGTGGTGCGGTTGGTAACGTATTCGACCGTGTTGTACATGGTTTTGTGGTGGATTACCTAGATTTTTACTGGGGTACCTACCATTGGCCTGCATTCAACTTAGCCGATACTACGATCTGTATTGGTGCTGCGATGATCATTTTAGACGGTTTTATCAGCAAAGATAAAACCAAGGCCTAAAAGTGGCAAAAAAATGAATAACCATAAACGCTGTCCGTTGATTCGACAGCGTTTTTTTTATAACGTCAGTTTACGAAGATAATAATATTCACAAGGAAGTCAGAACGTGACCGCAATAGCCCATAACTCTACCGTTACTTTGCATTTTACCATTAAGATGAAAGACGGCTCCGTTGCCGATAGTACCCATAATATGGGAAAGCCTGCCAAGTTAGTCATTGGTGATGGTAGCTTGAGTGATAACTTTGAGCAGTGTTTGCTGGGGTTAAACTCTGGTGACAACAAAGCAATCGAACTTGCCGCAGCAGATGCTTTTGGCATGCCAAATCCAGACAACATCCATTATATGGATCGCGCCAAGTTTGTTGGTGATGCCGAGGTAGAAGTGGGTACCATCATGGCATTTAGCGGCCCTGATGGGATGGAAATTCCCGGAATTATTACCGATATTGCTGGCGATTCGGTCACGGTTGACTTTAACCACCCTCTGGCAGGACAAGATGTGACTTTTGAAGTTGAAATTTTGTCAGTAGAATAATGCCCCATAGAAGAAATGACGCCATGAGCAATGAAATGAAAATCCTGTTAGCCAATCCACGCGGTTTTTGTGCCGGTGTAGACCGAGCCATTAGCATCGTAGAACGTGCCCTGGAAATCTACCAGCCACCAATTTACGTTCGTCATGAAGTGGTGCACAACCGCTTTGTCGTAGAAGGGCTAAAACAGCGTGGTGCTATTTTTGTTGAAGAACTGCATGAAGTGCCAGACGACAACATTGTGATCTTTTCTGCTCATGGTGTATCACAAGCTGTGCGTCAAGAAGCCAAAGCACGTGCATTGACGGTCTTTGATGCTACCTGTCCATTGGTGACCAAAGTGCATATGGAAGTAGCACGAGCGAGTCGTCGCAACTTGGAAGTGGTGCTAATTGGTCATGCTGGCCATCCTGAAGTGGAAGGCACGATGGGCCAATACTCAAGCGCAACGGGTGGCATGTATTTAGTTGAAAAGCCTGCTGATGTAGCGAAGTTACTTGATGTCGTGAAAGATCCAAGCGATTTACATTATGTAAGTCAAACCACGCTATCAGTTGATGAAACGGCAGATGTAATTGCTGAACTGCGCCGAGTATTTCCTGAGATCCAAGGCCCGCGTAAAGATGACATCTGCTACGCTACGCAAAACCGCCAAGACGCTGTGCGTGAAATCGCTGAAAAAGTCGATGTGATGATCGTGGTGGGTTCTAAAAACTCATCAAATTCCACTCGCCTTAAAGAGTTGGCTGAAAAGCTGGGTACGCCTGGTTATCTCACCGATTGCCCTGAAGATATTCAAACCCAGTGGTTTGAGGGTAAGCGCAAAGTCGGCGTTACAGCGGGTGCTTCAGCTCCTGAAGAGTTAGTTAACCAAATCATGGAGCGCATCAAAGAATTGGTAGGTACGCGCTCTGTAGAAGAAGTGACGGGCCGTGAAGAGAACATGTTCTTTGAAGTGCCAAAAGAGCTACAAATTAAGCAAGTTGATTGATTCAATCTACTAAAATAAAAAAGCCGCTGTTAACGAAAGTTCAGCGGTTTTTTTTGCGCGTGAGCACAGAGTTGAACACCCATTAAGATGAATGATTGCATGAAATTGTGTTCTCAATGGTGTTTTTCTCTTTGTCATCGGGAATGAAAGTCATAGCGCTGATATTTGAAAGTATAGTAAAGCTCTAACTGTGAAGTAAGGGACTGATATGCAATTCATTTTTAAAGTGATGTTGGTGTTCATTGTGGCCATTCTTTCTGCGTGTGAGCGTCATGAGGAAAAAGCACTGATCGCTGATGAAAATTGGACGCAAGGACAATTGGAAAATGGACTTCGTTATCATATCTACCCAACCAGTGATGAAGAAGTTTCGGTACGTATGCTGGTACATGTCGGCTCTCTTCAAGAAAATGATAATCAAAAGGGGTATGCCCATTTTGTCGAACATATGGCATTTAATGGTACGCGTAACTTTAGTGGCAACGAGATTATTCAGTTAGTGGAGAAATCCGGAAAATCTTTTGGTCGGGATATCAATGCATTTACTGCCTATCAATTAACGCATTACCAGCTAGATTTAGCCAGCGCAGCTGATTTAACGATGGCTTTAACTTGGATGAGAGATGTGGGAGATGGCATTGAGTTTGACCCTCAGCAGGTTGAATCAGAGAAAGGAGTCATTCTTGGGGAATTCCGTTTATCAAGGTTAGAAAACAAGAGTCTGTTTGAGCAGTCCTATTTAAACTTAATAAAGTCAACCCCGCTTGAGCATGCCGACCCGCTTGGCACTGAGGTGTCGATTGAAACAGCAACTGCGGATGGATTAGAAGCATATTACCAGCAATGGTACCAGCCCCAACATGTTGAGTTGATTATCGCGGGAAATATCGATGCCGCCACCGCGGGGCAACTCATTACTGAACATTTTTCGAATTGGGAAAACCAAGGCGATGAATCATTAGTTAAACAGCGCGTCTTCAATATCAATACGCAGCCACAACTCATTTCTGTCAGTTCAAAAGAATCGCCGAGCTTGAACTATTTCATTGCGCGTTCGAGTAGCGCTTCTCGTACTCAACAACAACTCAATCAAGAGTGGTTTGACGCACTCAGTGAGCAGTTGATCAACCTGCGTTTAATGGCGACCGTTAATGATTCAGCACTGTCTGTGCAGTATGCACGAGCGTATGGTGAGCTGATTCATTATCAACGTTATTCGGCGGGGGGAATTTCATTTGCGCCAGAGCACAGGGCGCAGGTCGAAGCGCTGTTTTTGGCCACGTTACGTTCTCTTCGAGATCACGGCGTGAATCAGGATGAGTTAGATGCTGCGATGTCATATTATCGAGATAGCCTTGGCAACTTTGATACTCAGTGGAATAAGCGCAAACCGGCACAAATTGCCCAGCAAAAAGCCCATTCAATTGAGCATGATTTTATTGTTCAAGGCCAGGAAAAACAACGAGATAGCTTACAGGAATTTATCGAGTTAGCGACGCTAAAAGAGGTAAACCAGCAGTTGACTCAACTACTTTCATCACCAATACAGTGGGTAATTGGGCAAGGTGAGGGGGAGGATCCTGCACAACTTTCTAGTCGGTTAGATGCACTACCAACCTTATATGCCAAACAAGGTTTTAAACCGGTTAACACAACCACCGAAGTGGCAGATTTGGTTCAACCGGCCCATAAAGGGGAGTTACTTTCAAGAACACAACACGATGGTAATCTGACCGTTTGGACTTTAAGCAACGGGGTCGAAGTATGGCTACAACAAGATTCGAAAGCAGGTCAGCGCGCGCACATTGTTTACGTCAGCCAAGGGGGGAGAGCTGCACTCCCTCAAGATCTTCATCCTGCCAGTATGTTGTTGATTGATGTAGGTATGCGTAGTGGCTTAGGCCACTTAGATGGCCCGCAATTAGATCGTTTGATGCGTAAGCACGATAGCGCCATTTACCCCTTTATTCACCCAACATCGCATGGTTTGGAGATCAATGCGGCGACAGAGCATCTCGCATTAGTGTTTAATGTGATGTTCAATATTGCTACCGAGCTAAACATAAAGCCGCGTCAATTAGATGCGGTGAAACAAGAAGCGAAACTACGTAGCTACACTTATCTAAATACACCTGAAGGTAAGTTTGCCAAAGCTCAAGTTGATAATATTTATCTTCCAGAGAGTCGTTATCGCTTTCTTACCGATAATGATTTTGCGTCTGTGACGGTCGAACAGCTACAGCAAGTGCATCATCATTTATTTTCATATCAGCGAGGCAATAAACTGGTGATTATTGCCGATATGGAGCCGACTCAACTGGCCCCATTGTTGCGTCAATATGTTGCCTCTATTGATATGACGACACCGAAAGCACCGTTGGATTTGGGTAGTGGCTTTAATACTGCAGCAGAACCTGCTCTTGCGCTTGCAGAGGCGCACGAAGATAAAGTTACTGTCGTTCAACGTATTATCAATACCTCCCCACAACCAAGAACTGCCAAAGCTGTTTTTGCTGATGATATGCTGCAGAGGATCAGTAGCGCACGCTTGTATCGCCATATTAGGGAAAAGCATGGTTTCGATTATGCGCCGAAAATTTTTCCTGTCGCGGCGGATGGTGAAACTATTTCTGACTGGATGATAGAAATGAATGTCGCCAGTAAAAATGTTGCCATTGTAGAGAAAGAATTGGAACAATTTGTCGCAGGTTTGAGTACATCACTGACACAGCAAGAAGTGACAACCGCTGCGAAACAATTGACGTTAGCGCTTGAGCCTCTGGATATCGATCCTGCGCAACGCGCTTGGTTCTATTCTCGCTATTTAGTTCATGGCTACGGCATTGATGCCTTATTGAAGCTTGAAGAAACGGCTCAAAATATTTCACTCGATTACATGCAGCAAAGAGCATTATGGACGTTTGGAATGGGGAGTTTCAAAGCCACAGCGTTGTTAACTCCCAAGCAATAGTGACTATTATTGCGAGCTCCAGAAGGGGCTTTCATTTTTTTTGAAGGTGACTCTTTAATAAATACTTCGCTAAATTCACGATAATTTAAGTTTGTTGTTCTCAACGATAGCGATTACTAGTTACACTAATTCGATAGTGTGTATGACAAGGAAAAATAATGAAAAAGCTGTTTAGCGTGATGATACTGAGCGCTCTTGCTGGCTGCAGTAGCTCAATTGAAGATTTCGCTCAGGCTGGTGATTGGTATCAAGTTGGTTATCAAGATGGGATAAGAGGGGTAACAGCTCGTAGTATTAATGAGCTATCAAGCATGGGGAATGTAAACACTGCGGATTATGACCAAGGGTACCTTCAAGGGGTAACGGAATACTGCGATCCAAATGCGGCTTATCAAATCGGTTTATCTGGGCAGTTTTATGAAGGTGTGTGCGAAGGTACAGAGGATGCACAACGTTTTCGCATGGAATGGCAGCGTGGTTGGGATGATTCGCGGCTCTCGTATTAAGTAAATTCGGTTTTTAAGAAAAAGGCTTGGTGAAATCCAAGCCTTTTTCGTTCGTCAGAAGAGACTGATGGTTATGCAGGGTAAAGAACGCCAAGAGAAGCTAGCTGACTGGCCCCTGTCACTTCCGGTAAGTTGCTCGGTAAATTGTGAATGCGACGCTGGGCAAGCCATGCAAATGCCATCGCTTCCATATTGTTGCTATCTACCCCTCTTTGATCGGTAGTTAACACGCACCATTGCGGCAATAATTCAGTCAAACGTTCCATTAATAGCGGATTATAAGCACCACCACCACAGACTAATAATTCAGGTTTGTCCCCAACGCTATAGCGTTCAACTTCATTTGCAATCGTGACAGCTGTGTATTCACATAAAGTACGTTGAACATCCTGACTAGTTAGTGTCATGGTTTCTAATTGCTGTTCTAACCACGGCAGGTTGAACAATTCGCGCCCGGTACTTTTGGGCGCACTGCGTAGTAGATAAGGTTCTGTCATCAATTGAGTTAATAACTCAGGCACAACCACACCTTCACGAGCAAATTGTGCGTCTTTATCGTATTTACTGCCGCGATGAATGCTGCACCAAGCATCCATCAGCATGTTGCCAGGCCCTGTATCATAGCCAATGACGGGCTGATTTGGTCGCAATACGGAAATATTGGCGATGCCACCAATATTGAGGACGACGACGCTTGATTCACTAGTGGCAAAAATAGAGTGATGAAAAGCAGGGACCAAAGGTGCGCCTTGTCCGCCTAGCGCCATATCTTTGCGGCGAAAATCTGCAACAGTATCGATACCAGTTTTGGTAGCAATAATGTTGGCATCACCGATTTGCATGGTGAAAGGCGCATCACCGTCAGGGCGGTGATAAACCGTTTGTCCATGGTTACCGATGGCCGTAACACTTTCGGCCGGGCAATTTGCGTGCTTAAGCAAAGCATTGACTGCATCGGCAAAGAGATGACCAAGTAGGTGATCGAGTTCTCCAACCTCGGCGAGATTGGTAGGTTGCCCAAGGCAAATATTTAGCAAACGCTGTTTGAGTTGATCCGGAAATGGGAAATCAAGGGAATTAAGCAGTCTTATTTGGTTGTTTTCAATTTCAACTAAAACGGTATCCACACCATCCATACTGGTGCCAGACATCACACCTACAAAGCGCTGTTTTGTATTCATATCCAATTTTTCACCACTCGCTCACTTATCCGTTGTAAACCTAGAATAATCAGAATAACCTCAAACCCAAAGCGAAATTACAGCGCAAAGAGGAGAAATTATGGGACCGTTATGGCTGGACGTGGCTGGATATGAGTTAAGCGCCGAAGACAAAGAAATTTTGCAGCACCCAACCGTGGGTGGGGTGATTCTATTTGCGCGTAACTATCATGACAGTAAACAATTATTAGCGTTGAATCATGAAATTCGTAAAGCAGCAAAACGACCTATTTTGATTGGTGTTGATCAAGAAGGGGGACGCGTTCAGCGCTTTCGTGACGGTTTCTCTCGCATTCCAGCAGCCAAGCTATATGCAGAGCAATCAAACAGCGAACAGATGGCGGAGCTGGGTGGTTGGTTAATGGCAGCGGAGTTAATCGCTCATGATATAGACCTTAGTTTCGCCCCTGTTTTAGACCAAGGTTTTGAGTGTAAGGCGATTGGCGATCGCGCTTTTGGTGAGGATATCGATACCGTTTTACGTCACAGCAGCGCCTACATGCGTGGTATGAAATCGGTAGGTATGGCGACGACGGGTAAGCATTTCCCTGGGCATGGCGGCGTATTGGCCGATTCACATCTTGAAACTCCATATGATGATCGTCAAACCATTCTTGAGCGCGACATGGCGATTTTCAAAGCACAGATAGAAGCAGGAACGTTAGATGCCATGATGCCAGCGCATGTGATTTATCCTAATTATGATGATCAACCTGCCAGTGGTTCTCAGTTCTGGCTAAAAAAAGTGTTGCGTGAACAATTAGGTTTTAAAGGCATTGTTTTCTCGGATGACTTAAACATGGAAGGTGCTGCCGTGATGGGCGGGCCTGCTGAACGTTCTCACCAAGCATTAGTGGCTGGATGCGATATGGTGCTGGTTTGCAATAATCGTGATTCGCAAATTGAAGTCTTGGATAACTTACCTATTTTAGAATTCCCTGAAGCGATGCAGTTGCTGAAAAAGCAGTCATTTACTCTGGGTGAACTACAAAGTAGTGACAAATGGCGTCAAGCCTCTGATGCGATGAAGCGTATTCTGGACCAATAACGTCTATTTACACGATGATTAATAGAGCCGTCTGAGTAGACGGCTCGTTATATTGGGCAATTAATGCCGCTCACTGTTGGTGTGTAATTTAACTTTTACACCAAATGTTTATTAATGTTTACGCTTGAAAATATAAATCGACCTGTTATCTTATTGCTCATACGAACCTTAACTAAATGGAAATTAAGGTGTAAATAAATAAGTACACGGAGTGGGTCATGCAAAAAAGTGAATTGAGCAACGTTAATATTATCGATGAACAGGTACTTATTACTCCTGATGAATTGAAAGCCAAATTGCCTCTTAGTGAAAAAGCGCGTCGCTTTATTCAACAATCCCGTCAAACTATCGCTGATATTATTCACAAGAAAGATCACCGTATGCTCGTGGTCTGCGGTCCATGTTCAATCCACGATGTCGAAGCGGCAAAAGAATACGCCAAACGCTTAAAATCATTGTCTGAACAATTAAGCGACCAACTTTACATTGTGATGCGCGTTTACTTTGAAAAACCTCGTACAACGGTTGGTTGGAAAGGGCTAATTAATGACCCACATCTTGATGGCAGCTTTGATATTGAGCATGGTTTGCATGTGGGACGCCAATTGTTGGTCGAGCTGGCTGAAATGGAGATTCCTCTTGCGACCGAAGCGCTGGATCCAATTAGTCCACAATACTTAGCAGATACATTTAGCTGGGCCGCGATTGGTGCTCGAACTACGGAATCACAAACGCACCGTGAAATGGCCAGTGGCCTCTCGATGCCGATCGGTTTTAAAAATGGCACTGATGGTAGTCTTTCTACCGCGATTAATGCGATGCAAGCAGCATCATCAAGCCATCGCTTCATGGGTATCAGCCGTGAAGGGGAAGTCGCGTTACTGACGACACAAGGTAACCCAAATGGTCATGTGATTTTACGTGGCGGTAAACAAACCAATTATGATTCCGTGTCAGTCGCTGAGTGCGAACAGGAAATGGCGAAGATGGGGTTAGACGCTTCGCTAATGGTGGATTGCAGCCACGCGAACTCTCGTAAAGATTACCGTCGCCAACCTTTAGTGGCTGAAGATGTGATTCATCAGATTCGTGAAGGTAACAAATCGATTATTGGTTTAATGATCGAAAGCCATATCAATGCGGGTAATCAGTCGTCAGATTTGCCAATAAATGAGATGCAATATGGTGTTTCGATAACAGATGCTTGTATTGACTGGCAAACAACTGAGACATTATTACGTCATGCGCATACCGCATTAGTCCCATTTTTGAAAGACCGTTTGCCAGCCTAAGTAGCAGAGTAAGGATACCCATGGCCGAAGAGTTAAACCAACTGCGCGATCAAATTGACGCAGTAGATAAGCAAATACTGAATCTTCTCTCTCAGCGCCTCGCGCTGGTAGAGCAAGTGGGTGAGGTTAAGAGTCAGCATGGCTTACCCATTTATGCCCCTGATCGCGAAGCGGCGATGTTAGCCTCGCGCCGAGCTGAAGCTGAGAGGATCGGCGTTCCGCCTCAGCTGATCGAAGATATTTTGCGTCGCACTATGCGTGAGTCGTATGCCAGTGAAAAAGATTCAGGATTTAAGTGTTTGAACCCTGAGTTACGTTCTGTGGTGATCATCGGTGGTAAAGGCCAATTAGGCGGTTTATTTGCGCGTATGTTTACTCTTTCTGGCTATCAGGTGAAAATTCTCGGCAGCCAAGATTGGCATCGAGCTGAGGAAATACTCGATGGTGCAGGGCTTGTGGTGGTCACGGTACCGATTCATCTTACTGAGGGTGTGATCGAAAAACTGGGTAACTTGCCGCAGGATTGTATTCTGTGTGATTTAACATCCATCAAATCGAAACCACTCAATGCGATGTTGAGAGTGCATCAAGGTCCGGTTATTGGTTTACATCCAATGTTTGGCCCTGACGTACCTAGTCTTGCTAAACAGGTGATCGTGTACTGTGATGGTCGTGGAGAAGAGCAATACCAATGGTTACTCAAACAGTTTGTCATCTGGGGGGCGAGTCTGTGTCAAATTGATGCAGAAGAGCATGATCATGGTATGACGCTTATTCAGGCATTGCGTCACTTTACTTCGTACGCCTACGGTTTGCATTTGAGCAAAGAAAACCCAAATATCGATAAATTGATGCAATTAAGCTCGCCAATTTATCGCTTGGAATTAGCAATGGTTGGACGCTTATTTGGCCAAGACCCCAATCTGTACGGTGATATCATTCTCTCGTCTCAAGAGAACATCGATATGATTAAACGTTTCCATCAACGTTTTGGTGAAGCGATTCAGGTGTTGGATAATCACGATAAAGCGGCGTTTATTGATAGCTTTAATCAGGTTGGAGATTGGTTTGGTGACTATTCGCATCAGTTTATGCAAGAGAGTCAAAACTTGTTAAAACAAGCAAACGACGCAATCCAAAGAAGCTAAAAAAAGCTGCCGAAAGGCAGCTTTTTTGCTTTATTAGCTACTGAACACTGACTTGTTGCGCTTGTTTGGTCGTGTTTTTTACTGTATCGACCGCCTGCTCAACAAAAGGTTTCTGGGTGAGGTTCACTTGAAGGCGCACATTGTCGTCGATTAATTTAACCAATGAGCTCCACTTTACTTTCTTCTCTTTTTCGAACAAGTAGTTAAAGTTCTCTGGTGTCCAGTCCATAGTGTATTGCGGATTGAGTGAACGACCTAAAAAACGCACTTCATAATGTAAATGTGGGCCCGTTGAGTTTCCTGAGTTACCACATAGCGCAATTTCTTCCCCTTTAGTGACAAATTGTCCGCTTTTGACTTTAAACTTATCCAAGTGAGCATAGGAGGTCATAAAGCCGTATGCGTGGCGGACAGTAAGGAAGTTACCAAAGCCTTTTTTACTTGGTCGCACAGTCTCCACAACACCATCCGCAGGGGCAATGATGACAGTGCCACGTTTACAAGTTAAATCAATCCCAGTATGCGTGTGGCGTTTGCCGCTGATTGGGTTAGTGCGTCTGCCGTAAGAGGAAGAAACACGTTGATAATCAAGAGGAGACTCATTAGGGATCATGCGAAACATGGTGGCACGTACTGCAGAATCAATCGCTGCTGCGTCTAGGCGATATTCAAGATTGTTTTCATCTAATGGCGTATCGTCAGACAGGCCGAGCACGCTTTCAACATCATAAACTCGTTTGCCTAATAGGTGTAATTGGTCGCGCTTTTGTTCTAGTTCTTGTGACAGAGTATGCGACGTGTCGAGTTGTTCTTCATACAACTGCTCTAAAGCCAGTTTTTTCGCGTTTGTGTCAGTGTACGCTTGACTCAGATGTTCAATCTGTACGGTACGATATCCCATGTAACTGGCGATAAAGATAACAACCGATATTAGAGTGACAATAGAGATTAGGGCAGTATTTCGACTGACAAAAAAGTGTTGAGCACCTTGGCTAGTCGGAATGGAAATGGTGATTTTTTTACGACTCATACAGCTTGATTATGAAAATGGACCGAGGTCTGATAATTGTTCTAATTCGCGGTGTAGCAACTCGTCGTCACCGACGTTGAGTTCCACAATGCGTTTGAGGTGGCTGATACTTTCGACATCTATGTGTTCAATGATCACGCGGGTAAGTCCGTTCATGTCACTGACAATGCGCCCATGCAAAGCAATCTCAATATGGCTGTCTGCAAGTGGAAATTTCACTTTGATAGCTTGGTCACGATTGAGTTGATGATTTGTTGGGCAATGGAGTAATAAACCATGCAATGAAAGGTCTTTGACGCTCGCTTCTACTTGTTGGTTACCTTGGGTAATCAATGCGACAGCTTGGTATACGATGCGTGAAAATCGGCGACGTTCAATCATGATTTACTCTCTATCTTCGGTTTTTATTCAGCTTAACAGAAGATGTCCAGTTACCATTTGGATTTATTTTAACTTAGTGATGAAGGTCGTTTTCCGGATGCATACGCGCCCTTCATTATAAGAAAGGCCGCTATGATAGCGGCCTTTGGATAAATTTCAAGCACAGAACTCACACGCTCTGCGTTGCAATTTAATTCAATTATTTCGCAATTCGTTTGTACTTGATGCGATGCGGTTCAGCAGCTTCAGGACCCAATGTCTTCTTCAACCAATCCATGTATTCAGAGTAGTTACCTTCGTAGTAGTTAACTTGGCCTTCATCACGGTAGTCGATGATGTGTGTTGCGATACGGTCTAGGAACCAACGGTCGTGCGAGATAACCATTGCACAACCTGGGAATTCTAGTAGCGCTTCTTCAAGTGCACGTAGAGTTTCAACGTCTAGGTCGTTGGTTGGTTCATCGAGTAGCAGTACGTTACCGCCTGCTTTTAGTAGTTTCGCGAGGTGAACACGGTTACGCTCACCACCAGACAGCTCACCAATCACTTTTTGTTGATCAGAGCCTTTGAAGTTAAAGCGAGAGCAGTAAGCACGTGCTGGGATTTCAAAGTTGTTGATCTTGATGATATCAGCGCCTTCCGAGATTTCTTGGAATACGGTGTTCTTATCGTTCATCGAGTCACGGAACTGATCCACTGACGCCAGTTTCACAGTGTCACCCATCTCGATAGTACCTGAGTCAGGTTGTTCTGTTCCGCTTAGCATTTTGAACAGAGTCGATTTACCTGCACCGTTGGCACCGATGATACCGACGATTGCACCTTTAGGCATGTTGAATGACAGGTCATCAATCAGAACACGGCCGTCAAATGACTTGGTCAGGTTCTTAACTTCGATAACTTTGTCACCTAGGCGCTCACCTGGCGGAATGAACAGCTCGTTGGTCTCATTACGTTTTTGGTGATCAGTGCTTTGCAGTTCTTCAAAGCGCGCCATACGTGCTTTAGATTTTGCTTGGCGACCTTTAGGGTTTTTACGTACCCACTCAAGTTCTTTCTCGATGGTCTTTTGACGAGCGCTTTCTTGTGATGCTTCTTGTTGTAGACGTGCATCTTTTTGCTCTAGCCAAGAGGTGTAGTTACCTTGCCATGGAATACCTTCACCACGGTCAAGTTCTAGAATCCAGCCCGCCGCGTTATCTAGGAAGTAACGGTCGTGCGTGATAGCCACTACAGTACCGGTGTAATCCACTAGGAAACGTTCTAGCCATGCCACGGATTCAGCATCCAAGTGGTTGGTTGGTTCGTCGAGTAGTAGCATGTCTGGTTTTTCTAGTAGTAGACGACAGATAGCCACACGGCGACGCTCACCACCCGATAGGAATTGGATTTTTTGATCCCATTCCGGTAGGCGTAGAGCATTAGCTGCACGCTCTAGAGCATTTTCTAAGTTGTGACCATCTTTCGCTTGAATAAGCGCTTCAAGTTCACCTTGCTCTTTTGCTAGCGCATCAAAATCAGCATCTTCTTCAGCGTAAGCAGCATATACCTCGTCAAGGCGCTTTAGTGCACCAGCGACATCGGCTACGGCTTCTTCTACTACTTCACGAACCGTTTTTGATTCATCCAGTACAGGCTCTTGTGGTAGGTAACCTACGTTAAGACCTGGTTGTGGACGTGCTTCACCGTCGATATCAGTATCGATACCGGCCATGATGCGTAGTAGAGTCGATTTACCTGCACCGTTTAGACCAAGTACGCCGATTTTTGCACCCGGGAAGAAGCTTAGAGAAATGTCTTTAAGAATTTGACGCTTCGGTGGCACAATTTTGCTCACCCGCGACATGGTATATACGTATTCAGCCATTGCCGATCGTTCCTAACTTTCCATATACATAAACGTGTATTTTACACCAACCGAACAAGCAATGTTACCGATCCTGACAATTGGTGTAGACAGACAAAGCATACTAGCGAAATTTGCTAATCAGGGAAGCGGATTTCATTAAATGTGTCACACTTATATGAAATAATCTGAGCATATCGCTTTATACCCAGCGGAAATAATTAAAATACTTTTTATACCCGAGCCTTTGAGGTCACTTGAGTATAGAAGTTGTTTATTCCAAGCAGCCCGTGCATTCAGCTTTATCAGTTTGCCGTCTTACGGGAATGCTTAGAACGGACAAATCGATTCTCACTAGGACGAGAACACATGACGCCAAAAATTCCTAAGACGCTGTATCGTCTTCCTTCATCGTTAGTCGTTATCTCTGCGATGATCTACAGCGCAACTGGCAGTGCTAGCTCGCATAGCACCTTGACACAACAACGAGATTGGTATGACCAAGCTCAAACTTTATTGGATAAGAAACAGGTCGATGCGTATCTCGCGATGCGAGATAAGATCGCGAATTATCCATTGACGCCTTACGTGGACTATCGTGCATTTTTAGTTGACCTAGACCAAAAGTCACCGCAACAAGTGGAAGGTTTCATCGAACAATACCGTGATTTTCCTTTCTCTAAGCGAATTCGAGCCCCATATATTGATCGCTTAGCCAGCAATAAACAGTGGACCAAGCTGCTGGAGTTTCAAACCGAGTTACCCCGTGGTGAGAGCTACCAATGTCATTATTACTATGCTCAGTTGAAAACGGGTCATTCACAGCTCGCTTTTAAAGGTGCGGAAGATATGTGGTTGCACGGTAGCAGTGTTTCCAAGGCATGTGATCCGTTATTTGATGCTTGGGATAAAGCTGGATTGCGCACTGATCAGTTAGTGCTGGAGAGAATGTTGCTGGCTTTCGACGCTCGAAATGGCAGTTTATTAAAGTACCTATCCAAGCAATTGTCTTCATCGAAAGCGAAGCAGCAAGCGCAGCATATGTTGGCTCTTTTTAATCAACCCAACAGTGTTGAAAAGTTTGCCAAGCAACAAGCAGTGAATGATTTTAATCGACAACAGAGTGAAATGGCGCTGGAAAAATTGGCGCGAATGGATGTTGTTGATGCCCAGCAGGCATGGGCGAATGTGGTGAAGAGTCAAAAGATCCCAGCCAAGCAGGCTCAGGCATTAGCGGACTATATTTCGTTTCGCTTAATCAATACGGACTCTAGCACTTTACAGAAATGGCGTGATCAGCAGATTACCACGTCAAGTAACGTGAAATTGATTGAGCGGCGAGCGCGTTTAGCGATTCAGCAAGCCGATTGGCCTGGGTTGATACAATGGATCGAATTGTTACCAAGTCAAAGCCAAAACAATTTACGTTGGCAGTATTGGTTAGCGCGCGCAGAGCTTGCTGAAGGAAAGCAGAAGCAAGGAAAAGAACGCTTAGAGAAAATTGTCGGTAAACGTAATTTTTATAGCGTCGCCGCGGCAAGAGAATTAGGTCGTTCAATTGATTACCCGACGTCTACGCTTGAGCTCGATATGTCACTTGTCAAACCGTATAACAAAGCCCTGCTTCGTATTGACGAGTTAATTGCGCGCGACAAGATAAGCGCAGCCAAAAGTGAATGGCGTCACCTGCTGCGTAGAGTCGATAAACAACAGCAGGAAATGCTCACTGCTTACGCGGCGCATAAAAATTGGCATCACTTAACCGTCACAGGCAGTATTGAAGCCAAAATGTGGGACAACGTGAAGTTGCGTTTTCCGCTTGCTCATCGCTGGTGGTTTAACTTCTATGGTGAAAAACACAATGTTGATCCAATCACTCTCATGTCTCTAGCGCGTCAAGAGAGTGCGATGGATATTGAGGCTAAATCACCAGTAGGGGCCAGAGGTATCATGCAAATCATGCCTTCAACCGCAAAATACACAGCGCGTAAATACGAGTTATCGTATCAAGGCAGTCATGATTTGTATCAGGTGGGTAAAAACATCGAGATTGGCAGTCGCTACTTGCAGAGTTTGTTGGATAAATACGATAACAATCGAATTTTTGCGTTCGCTGCGTATAATGCTGGGCCAGGAAGAGTAAAAACGTGGCGTGGAAGAACGCAGGGAAAATTAGATGCTTACGCATTTATCGAAGCTATCCCGTTCAATGAAACGCGAGGTTATGTTCAGAACATTTTAATGTTTGAACTTTACTATCGAGATCTGCTCAGTGCAGACGGCGCTTTTCTCAAACCAAACGAAATGAAGACTAGCTATTAAGTGGGCGCGTAAAACATGTCACAACAACCTGAGTATACTGACTGGCAACAAATCCTCGATTTGATGAAACAAAGTATGGAAAAAGAGCAGCATGAAGTCCTGCTAACTATGCTTTTAACGCCGGATGAAAGAGACTCATTAGTCGCTCGAGTCAATATTTTGCGAGAGTTGTTACGAGGTGAATTATCTCAGCGTCAAATCAGTCAGATGCTGGGGGTTGGTGTTGCGACCATCACTCGAGGTTCGAACGAGCTGAAATCCAAAAGCGAGCAAGAAAAGCAAGCGATAATCGAGTTGTTAGACAGCAAATAAAGACGAATTAAAAGGCACCCAATGGTGCCTTTTTTCTACTGAGCGGGTTTGAATGTTACAAGTTAGCTGAGTAGTGATTTGGGTTGGTAAAAGGAATGAGAGCCAGAATCAAGGCTTGATGATAAACTGAGCTACGAGTTAGCTGATGCTGAGTTAACAAGCCGATGGCTCCACCTTGCTGTTTAATATTGGTGGTATTGAAGGTTTGGTCCATAACCGTACCTAATTCCATCTTTGCTGATAACTGTGAGGCCACTTTGGGCGGTAACATCATACTTGCAGAGCGAGATTGGCCTCGATGCGTGTCTGATTCGATCACCATCCACGCGAACGTGACGCCCTCTTCGACGCCCGCTTCTAAACCCACGTAGTAGTTGGCATCATGGCGCAGTAATTTTGCATTGCGTACACGATTGCATGCCCCTTGATAGGTTTCACTATCACTCATGGGTTGCTCGGCAACCTCACTGGCTACGCTCACACCAATGAACTCAAAATCCTGTTCGGGAAACGTGGATTCAAATGCACTTTTTACCGCGTTGATTTTTGCTGGGTTAAGCGAGGCGACTATAACAGTTTTGCAGGACATCCTTCTCTACCTTTTGGGATATGACGAAATGCTTTAACTGGCTAAGTTCAACGGGAGGAGAGAGATAATAACCTTGCATGTAATCGCATTGATTGTCTGCAAGCCATGTATGCATATCTTCTGACTCAATACCCTCGGCCGTCACAATCATCGATTGTGAATGGCATAGATCGACGAGAGGTTTGATCACTTTCCGATTGTCTGTTTTGATTAGCGCAGCTAAGAATTCACGATCTAACTTAATTTTTTGTACCGGATATTCTACTAGTTGTGCGATGGAAGTATAGCCTGAACCAAAGTCATCTATCGTGAGTTTAAAACCCATGGTGGTCAGTTCGTGGAGTAAAGAATAACTTTGAGAGTTAGTTGCAAACGTTTCGGTGATTTCAAAGTCAATCAAGTGCGGAGTGACTTGGTATTGAATCGTCACTGTTTGAATAAACTCTGCGAGTTGTTTTGAGTCCAACTCAGCAGAAGAGAGGTTGATTGAAAGCTGAATGTCATGCTCAACACTGGATTGTATGTGGGCAAAGTCCTGAAAAGCGTGCTCTATTACCCATCGGTCAACGGTGCCAAACATACCGATTTGTTCGGATATCGGAATAAACTCTTCAGGAGGCACGCTACCTAATTTAGGAGAGTCCCATCGAAGTAATGCTTCGACGCCAACGATTTTATCGCCAGCTCGGTCGTAGTACGGTTGATAGCGTAACGAGAACTCTTTATTAAACTCACCACAACGCAGTTCACGTTCGATTTGAGTTTGCCGACGTATTGTTTTATCTAGCTCTGGAGAGTAGTGAGAAATCTGGTTTTTGCCGGCTCCTTTCGCTTGGTACATCGCGGTATCGGCATTTGAAAGCAAGCCTTCAAGGGTTTCTCCATCTGTTGGGTATGTTGCGATACCAATACTTGCAGTGATTGGAAAGCGATTCAGTGAGGACTTTGAGTTGCGCTTTAACGGATTAAGAATCGCCTGAGCAAGCATGTCAGCATGGGCCGCGGTTTCTTTTGCCATGATGAAAATAGAAAACTCATCACCGGATAGCCGCGCTGCGAGGCATTTTAGTTGATGAAGATTCTGCCAGTCATAACATAAGTGATTAATGTGGTTAGCAAAATTTATTAGTAATTCATCACCGACACTATGTCCGTATTTGTCATTCACGTACTTAAAATTGTCTAAGTCGATATAAAGCATCCACGCCTGATGGTTAGCGGGGTTAAACGACAAGCACTTATCGACATAAGTCTGAAATTGATATCGGTTTGGTAAACCCGTGAGATGGTCATTTTCTGCCAACACTTTGGTTTTTTGATAGCTTGATTGCAACTCTTGATACATCGAGTAAAAGCGTTGAGATAACCGGCCAATTTCATCATTGCTTTGGAGTTTTTCGATGTTATATCTTTGGTTTTTCTCGACTTCTAGTAATTGACGGTCAAGTTTGGCTAATGGACTGGTTACGTGACGATAAAGCAACATCAATAAGATTAATAAAGTCACAAACGAAGATGAAACGAAAAACAGCAACAGTTTACTTTTGATTTTAATTAGCTGTTCATCTACTAAGTATTTTGCTGGGTCAAGGGTCGCGAACAGGCCTGATTTGAGTTCAATAGATTGAGTAAGCCCAGACTCTTCAACAGGGTGAGCGGTAAAGAAGATTGAACTGTCATTGTCGAACTCGATGAGTCGTTGTAGTTGATCAAAGTGCTCTAGAGTCAAATAAACCACAAAGTAAGCAGGGTAATTAGTTTGGTTGTTCGGCGTCAGTAAGGCCTCGTTCTCTATGGTTTGGTAATGGATGAGAATGCTTTGACCTTGGGCGTTTTTGCTATAGCCGATATGCTCTTTATCACCACTCTGCTGAAACACGTCTTTGACGTAAGCCAATGCTTTGGGGTCAATTTGCGAAAATGGATCATCTTGATTGTCGACAAAAAAACGAGTCTTGAGTTTATTGTCGAGTATGGCGATACCAATAGAATCTTGAGAAATGGACTGAAAGCTGTCTATGATACGTTGCATATTATCTAACATGTCTATTTCAATCAGTGGATTGCTTTGATGTTGTAAGTACTGCCGTACGATCTCGCTTCGGGACAGGGTCTGGGCGTAGCTATTAACTAATGCGTAAGATTGCCTGAAATGACCAGCGAGTTTTTCCATTGTCAGTTGAAGATAGCTGTGTTCTCGTTTGATTAATGCGTCTTGTTGGTTTTGATAGATGCCGTAGCTAGAAATTGCTGCACTTAATAAAATTACCGGCGCTACCAATAATAAGACTCTAGTATTGAGCTTCATGAATATTTAATAGTTGGGTCAAAATCTTTGCTCTCAATCGAATATTTTCCGCCGATAGTGCGCTGTCGATTTTTCCTTCCGTCAGTATTTTTTCTTCTTGCTGCCATAATGCATTATTTAAGTACCAATCCGGCATAAGTTTTAACGCACTTACATTGGTCGTTGCAGCTTTGATGTCTGTTGCATTGATTGCAGCAATTTTTGGATCAGCTAGAAAATTTAACAGCTGTTTTGCTTGTATTTTTTTCGCAGAGTTTTTACTTATCGCCCAACAGTCCAGCCAAATTAGGGGTTGCTCAAGTGGTTGGATAAATTGCCAATGATGGGTGTTTTGCACTTTGTTGAGTTGATGCTCGTCACCGCTATAGGCTAATGCCATATGCAGTTCATCTTGTTTATGGTGAGTGATGTAACTAAGCGGGTATTCGTATGTCAGTATATGGCGACTAAACTGTTGCATTGCAGCGTAGCTGTTTTTTAGTGCGTTTGAATCGGCGGTATACAGGTCATGTTTTTGACTAAGCAGAAATGGGACAAAGCTGTCGGTAGTATCGTTAAGCATTCCAATATGCCCGGATAGCTCCGGTACTGGATTGATAAACTGTTGCCAAGTCTCTGGAGGCGAGGGCACTTTGTCTTGCCGATAGACAACACCGAGAGTGCCCCAAAAGTATGGCTGTCCATAATCACCGCACATTTGATTCCAAACTTCATTATGGTGTTGGCGGTTAGTGAGTTGTGACAGATCAGTCAGTTTTTCTAAATTGCCAAAAACATTAGTCGCAATGTTATCCAAGATTAATACATCGAAGTGCTGGTGGCGGTTGTTCGTCAACAAGGAATCTCTATCATCATCGTTGTCGAAATATGTGATATTGAGAGTGATATTGGTTTGCTGATGCCAGAGGTCAATGACTTGTTCTGATAGTGTGTCTTGCCACATCAACAAGTTCAGTTGTTTCGCAACGACCGAATTGCTGTATAAAAATGCCAACACAATGGAAAAAACAGGTAGGGGCTTCAAAGTCATAGCGGAGTTACCGAATCCTTATTTATATTGGATAACGCCGAGCTTTGTAGAGTCTAACACCGACACACAGCAGCAAGCTCATTGAGGTTTGGCATGCTATTAAGAAAGCGGCTGTATGTCAGGTGTGAAATGTGTTTTTTTTGAGCGAAGTAAAATTAATTCACATTAATTTTACTTGGGTCGGTTTGATGTTTTCACTTGGGTAACAACCCAACACTTTTAAGTGCTTTGTTATTTTAGTCAGTTCAGCTAGCGCATTTTGCATGTTGTCTGCACCTAAGTGGGCATCTACATCCACATAGAACATTTCTTCCCAAGGATTCCCCATAATTGGGCGAGATTCGAGCTTTGTCATGTTGATTTGGTAGCGTTGCAGTACAAGCAATGTTTCTACCAGTGAACCTGCCTCTTGTGAGGTAGACATGATGAGCGTTGTTTTCGCTGGAATCTGAGCTGATACTTCGACCGGTTTTCTTGCTACAACTATAAAGCGCGTATGGTTTTCGGTTTGGTTGGCAATGTTACCTTGAATCGATTGTAGGCCATAAATTTTGCCGGAAGACGCATTGCCAATGGCAGCAACGTCTTTACGATTTAGCTCGCGTACTTTTTGCATTGCATCCGCTGTGCTGGCACAGGTTTTTAGTTCGATATTTTTTAGTCGACCAATAAATTCACTGCATTGTTGGTGCGGTTGAGGGTGTGAATAAAGCGTGGTTAAGTCTTCTAAACGAACATCGTCAGTGGCAACTAAACAATGTTCAATCGGTAAGGTGATCTCCCCAACGATGTACAGTGTGGTGTGTTGCAGTAGATCGTAGACTTCATTAATCGAACCCGAACTGGTGTTTTCGATCGGTAACACTCCAAAATCAGCATGACCTGACTCTACGGTTTTTGCGACTTCTCTAAACCCATCACAGTTCAACTCAATGAGCTCAGTATTTTTACGACTGAAATATTCGCGGCTAGCTAAATGAGAGTAGGAACCTTTTGAGCCCAAGAAAGCGACACGAGCCAGTGGTTTTCGACTGAGTTCTGGGTTGGCTAAGTTTTGTAAATAAGCCTGTTGAAGTAAGACTGAGTCTTCAATAATGGTGTGAAACAGCTTGGTGATGTATTGGGCATCAAGGTCGTATTTTTTTAAGCCATTATTGATAAGCTTTACCAAAAGTTGTTGCTCACGCTCTGCATCACGAATGGGCTTTGCGGTTTCAACTTTGCTTTTGGCAACTTCAATACTCATCTTACGACGTTCAGACAAAAGCTGTAGAAGTTTGTCATCAAGCTCGTTGAGTCGAAGTCGAATTTCATCAAGTGAGTATTGCTGTTCAGTCATTTTAAGATCCTTACATGAAAAAGCCTCCCATTTAGGGAGGCTTCCTATTCGTTTTTGACTTATCTTTCGAAAACGAGTTAGCCCCCAAGATTACTTGAGAAAAAACAAGTCAAAAAAGAATAGTTGAGAGCGTTGCATAATATTTCTTCATTTCCTAAGTTCTTCAACACAATAAGCAACCGAGTTTTCAGCGTCAAGCAAAAAAATAGCGCCTATCGGCGCTATTTCTCTGCAAAGTGGATTATTCCGCTTCTTCCTCTTCGAGCTCAGGTTTATCAGTACGACGAGCTTCGGGTTTGTGGCGTAGTTTGTTTAGCTGACGTTCTAGCTTCTGTTCGACCTCATTAACGGCAGCGTATAAATCTTCATGAATGGCGGAAGCGACGAGCTTGCCTTTTGGAATAGTAATAACCGCCTCAAATTTCATCTGTTTGTTTGGCTCTTCGCTGAACGAAGTTTGACAGCCAATAATGTCTACTTGCCACTTTTCAAGCTTCTTAAATTTGCTCTCAATGTGATTGCGGATTGCAGAGGTGATTTCAATATTTTTACCAGTGATGTTTACTTTCATAGATGTTTTCCTCTGTAGCATCCCTCATGGGTTAACTCAGATTACTGATTCAACCATGAAAAATGTGATTTATATCACATAAAGTCGCAACTTTTTTGCTCTCCAAGCCATTTGTGATCTTACTCAAAGTGTCTTGGTTTATTCATGCAAAAAAGCTTGTGAAAGTAAAAAAACGCGCTAGATTGGTAAAGGTATCTAGCTAAAAATCCGCAGTTTTTTAGGGCATTTATGCGGCCTAAATAAAGTCATCGTTCAATTCTTGCTCAGTCACTAAATGTGATCCCTGTCATTTTGTTTTCTATACGCGCTAACCATTTCTCAACCTAGTGGCGATGAGTGATGTTAACGTTGAGATTCAATCGGAAAAATCAGCGGTGGAGAGTCGTTGCTGCGGATAGCTGCTTTTTGCAGTTTGGACAATTGGGTATAGATGATGAAGTAGCGATTAATGTTGGATACGTAGTGAACGGGTTCTCGGCCTATGTTACGCCGTGTAACGATTTCGACATTCTTAAACCATTTGTTGTCATCGAATCCTTGTTGTCTCGCTATTCGGCGCATTTTTAGGATGTTGCCGGGCCCTGCGTTATAAGCTGCCAGAGAAAAATAAACTTGGTTCTCTTCGTTTATCTCTCTATCTCTAAAATATCGATTCTTAAGAAAACGGAGGTATTTCACCCCCGCATGTACATTATTATCCAGTCGATAAATATTACGAATGTTGATGTTAGGGTCACGAGCTGTACTAGGTAAAACTTGCATAATCCCAACGGCACCTTTCGGTGATACCTTACTCTGGTCGAGGCCTGACTCTTGATAACCTTGAGCAGCAATCATAAGTGGATCGAAATCGTATTGATCTGAATAGCGAACGAATACCTGAGACATCGAATTTAGTTTTTCAATGTTCTTAGGATTAAGTAACGCCTTTAGCCAACCAGTGTTATTCAGATATTTTCCATAAATTACATTCCCCATTAATGTACCTGAGCGATATTTACTTAGGTATTGATCCACAAATTGCTTGAGCTTTGGGCTGTCTTTACGCATCGCCCATGCAATCTGACCTTGCTCTCTTAACGGAACGGAAGTATGTGCTTTTAAGTGGCGCATTACACGTAACCACAGTTTGGCTTTATGGCTATCGAGTACAGTGGCTGAAATGATCCCTTGATTGACCATCTCCATAATTTCGTAGTCTTGCAGGTTTTCATCTAAAAAGTGTACGACGACTGGCGGTTTGCCGACGATATTAAGTTTATGGTTGAGCGCTTGTAGGCTCTCAAAGTAGCTTGAACTGGCTCTGACCCATATTTCTTTGCCACTGAGTTGGTTGATGGTTTTAAATGACGGTTGGGTGCGGTTGGTAATTACCCATTCTTCTACATCACGTCTGATGGGAATACTAAAAGATACCTTTTTCTCTCTTTGTGGGGTGATAGTGAGATTCGCCACCGCTAAATCACCGAGACCTTTTTCTAATGAAGGCAGAAGCTCATCTCGAGTTACGGGGATGATTTGCAGATTAAGGTACGAAGATCGCTGTTTAAGCCGTTTTTCAAAATGATAGAGCAGTTCTGCCAAAATACCTCTTGGTTGGCCGGCTTCGATATAATAAAACCCAATATCAGCAGCAACCAACACGCGAATCACCCCTTGTTTTTCTAGTGCGGGAAGATCGCCAAAGTGAGGGTCTTTGTCTAAAGGACTTAATGAGAGTGCGTAGCTAAAATGAGTGCTAAGCATGAGTATGACGGAAACTATGAGAGTGCGAAGCATTGTCTGACCTTTCTACTTTTTGTCTTTTAAAAGTAGTCGTTTCCAGCAATTTTGCTTGGCTTACCACCATAAAAAAGCCATGCAGTAACGCGTGGCTTTGGCATCAGAGTGAGTGTTTATTGCAACTTAAATTGGGTTTAATACCATGAGTTCGCGAGTTCGCTCAACAGCTTCAGTCAATCCAAGTTTTTCGTATGCTTCAAGCTGAATCGCAAGAGATTTACGTGCTGCTTCCGTATTCGGGAAGGTTTTTTGTAACTCTTGACAGCGATTAATGGCAGCAATCCATGCTTCACGACGTAAATAGAAATCTGCAGTCGCTAGGTCATACTCAGCAAGGCGATTTTTTAACGCGTACATGCGCTTTTGGGCGTCTTCGGCATAAGGGCTATTTGGATAACGTTCTAATAGTTTCTTAAAATCAGCAAAAGCGGCTTTTACCGGCTCTGGATCTCGGTCAAAACGATTCATATTGAACAGATCGTGCATGAAGTTACGATCTTGCGCCATGTAAGTTAACCCGCGCATATAGAGTACCCAGTCCAATTTATCGTTGGTTGGGTTGAGGCGAGTAAAACGTTCAATGGTGGCCAAACCTAATGCTAAATCATCATTTTTGTAATAAGCGTAAATTAGGTCGAGCTGAACTTGTTCAGAATATGGGCCAAACGGGTAGCGAGAATCAAGCGCTTCGAGTCTCTCAATCGCGGTTGTCCAACTACCTTCTTGCAGTAATGTCTGAGCTTCGGTGTAAAGCTCTGACGGTGGAACATCTGGAACAATCTCTTCGCTGCTAGTACAACCGACGAGTAAAGTAAGTGCCAATAATCCAGATAAACTATGCTGTTTCATGTCAGGAGTCGATTCCTTGAAGTAAATAATTCTCTCGCTTCCGTTACTTTCTTGTCGGTAGCAGATACAATGGAGCAATATTCTTCCATACTAGTGACAATTAGTCCCATAGTTTTTAAAAAAGTTCGATATGGCTCAGCAGATTGAATTAACAGATACAGTAAAAGATAGTCAACTAGGTCAACGTCTTGACCAAGCTATCGCAGAAATTTTTGCCGACTTCTCTCGTTCGCGACTCAAAGAGTGGTTGCTTGCGGGTAAAGTACAAGTTGACGGCGAGGTCGTAACCAAACCGCGTACTAAGGTAATGGGCGGCGAAATCATCACACTACAAGCGGAGCTTGAAGATGAAGAGCGCTGGGAAGCGCAAGATATCCCATTGGATATCGTCTACGAAGATGATGACATCATTGTAATTAACAAGCCGCGTGATTTCGTGGTGCATCCAGGTGCGGGTACGCCAGATGGTACAGTGCTTAATGCATTGCTACATCACTACCCTGACATCGCGGAAGTACCTCGTGCGGGTATTGTGCACCGCCTAGATAAAGATACTACCGGTTTGATGGTGGTGGCGAAGACCGTTCCGGCACAGACTCGCCTTGTTCGAGCGCTACAAAAACGTAATATCACCCGTGAATACGAAGCGATTGCCATCGGTCGTATGACTGCGGGCGGAAAAATAGACAAAGCAATTGGTCGCCACTCGACTAAGCGTACCTTGATGGCAGTAAGCCCAATGGGTAAACCAGCCGTGACGCACTACCGTGTGGCTGAACACTTCCGTGAACATACACGTATTCGCCTTCGTCTAGAAACCGGCCGTACGCACCAGATTCGTGTGCATATGTCATACCTGCAGCATCCACTGCTAGGCGATGCTGCATACGGCGGTCGTGCTCGTATTCCAGCAGGTGCAACGCAAGAATTGACGGATATGATTCGTGGCTTTGACCGTCAAGCACTGCACGCAGTGATGCTACGTTTTGAACACCCAATCACAGGTGAAGAGCTAGAATTCCACGCTCCAGTGCCTGATGACATGGTGGCAATGACGGAAGCGCTGCGCCAAGATGCTCAAGAGCACGGTTTAGAAGAAGAGTACTAATATGTCGCTGATTATTCCTAACTGGAAAGTGCCAAAGCAGGTGAAAGCGATTTCGACCACGCGTCTGGGTGGTTATTCTGCTGCGCCTTATCAAGGCTTCAACCTTGGTAGCCACGTTGGGGATGATTTAACGACAGTATTGAGTAATCGCCAAGCATTGATAGAACTCGCTTCTATGCCAAGTGCGCCGATTTGGTTAAACCAAACACACTCAACCGAGGTGGCAAAAGTTAATCAACCAACAAATTCAATTTTGGATGCAGATGGTTTGTTTACTTCAGTTCAAGGTGTGGTGTGCTCTGCGATGACGGCAGATTGCCTACCCGTATTATTAACCAATACTCAAGGTACACAAGTTGCAGCGGTGCATGCTGGATGGCGCGGGCTGGCACATGGCATTGTGGAAAATGCAGTCGAGATGTTTGATGGTGAAGTGATTGCATGGCTCGGCCCTGCGATTGGTCCTTCGGCATTTGAGGTTGGTGAGGATGTTTTAGAAGCATTTTGCGATTTCGATCCACAAGCCAGTACGGCATTTAAACCTACTGGCAGCGTTGGAAAATGGTGGGCAAATATGGACCAAATTGCCGCGCAGCGCTTGAACAAACTTGGCGTTAGCCAAGTGTTTGCCAGTGGCATGTGTACGTTTTCTGATCCCGAGCGATTCTACTCTTATCGCCGTGATGGCGTGACAGGGCGTCAAGCCAGTCTCATCTGGATTGAATAATGCTTTAGGTAATATTAGGTTGACTATATGTCAGCCTTTTTTCATTTTTACGCTCTTGAAAAACATTGTCAGCGTAGCCATCTTTCTACTGTTATTAGATTTTCTCAGTTGAGTTAGGAAGGTTGAAATGCGTCTAGACAGATTTACTAGCAAGTTCCAAATCGCTATTTCTGACGCGCAGTCTTTGGCGTTAGGTCGTGATCACCAATACATTGAACCAGTGCACCTGATGGTGGCGCTGATGGACCAAAATGGCAGCCCGATCCGTCCGCTATTGACGATGCTAAGCGTTGATGTTTCTCAAGTACGTTCAAAACTAGGAGAGATGCTAGATCGCTTACCGAAAGTCAGTGGTATTGGTGGTGATGTGCAGTTGTCAGGTAGCATGGGCACGTTGTTTAACATGTGCGATAAGATTGCTCAAAAACGCCAAGATACCTATATCTCATCCGAAATCTTCCTACTTGCAGCAATTGAGGATCGTGGTCCGCTAGGGGCACTGCTTAAAGAGTTTGGTATTACCGAGAAAAAAGTCAGTGATGCGATTGATCAGATTCGAGGTGGTCAAAAAGTTAATGATCCTAACGCAGAGGAAATGCGTCAAGCGTTAGAAAAATTCACCGTGGATCTAACTGAACGGGCAGAGCAGGGCAAGCTTGATCCAGTTATTGGGCGTGATGATGAAATTCGTCGTACCATTCAAGTATTGCAACGCCGAACTAAAAATAATCCAGTTATCATCGGTGAGCCTGGTGTAGGTAAAACCGCTATTGTTGAAGGTCTCGCTCAGCGCATCATTAATAATGAAGTGCCAGAAGGTCTGCGCGGCCGTCGTGTCCTGTCATTAGATATGGGCGCACTGGTTGCGGGTGCGAAATATCGTGGTGAGTTCGAAGAACGCCTAAAATCGGTATTGAATGAACTTGCCAAAGAAGAAGGTAACATCATTCTATTTATTGATGAAATTCATACCATGGTCGGCGCAGGTAAAGGCGAAGGCTCAATGGATGCCGGTAACATGCTAAAACCAGCCCTAGCTCGTGGTGAACTGCACTGTGTGGGTGCCACTACGCTCGATGAATATCGTCAATATATGGAAAAAGATCCGGCACTAGAGCGCCGTTTCCAAAAAGTGTTGGTGGATGAACCAACGGTAGAAGATACAGTGGCGATTTTACGTGGTTTGAAAGAGCGTTATGAGCTTCACCATCACGTTGAAATTACTGACCCTGCGATTGTGGCAGCCGCAACGTTGTCTCATCGTTATGTATCAGACCGTCAGTTACCAGATAAAGCGATTGATTTGATCGATGAAGCTGCATCAAGCATTCGCATGCAGATGGACTCAAAGCCAGAATCTCTAGATAAGCTAGAACGTAAAATTATTCAGCTTAAGATTGAGCAACAAGCACTGGTTAACGAGCAAGATGAGGCGAGCGAAAAACGCTTAGATATCCTCAATCAAGAACTGCAAGAAAAAGAACGTGAGTTTGCAGAACTGGAAGAAGTGTGGAATACCGAGAAAGCAGCACTATCTGGTACACAACATATTAAGACTGAATTAGAACAAGCGCGTCTTGATATGGAGCTAGCTCGTCGTGCCGGTGATTTGAGTCGTATGTCTGAATTGCAATATGGACGTATTCCAGAGCTTGAGAAACAACTTGATTTGGCAACTCAAGCTGAAATGCAAGAGATGACGTTATTGCGCAATAAAGTCACTGATGCAGAAATTGCCGAAGTATTGTCGAAACAGACGGGTATTCCTGTGTCGAAAATGCTCGAAGCTGAGAAAGAAAAACTGCTGCGTATGGAGCAAGTGCTGCACAAACGTGTGATCGGTCAAAAAGAAGCGGTAGAAGTGGTTTCCAATGCGATTCGTCGTAGTCGTGCGGGGTTATCAGATCCAAATAAACCAATTGGTTCGTTCTTATTCTTGGGCCCAACGGGTGTGGGTAAAACTGAACTTTGCAAAACACTGGCTAACTTTATGTTTGATAGTGAAGATGCAATGGTACGTATTGATATGTCGGAGTTTATGGAGAAACACTCTGTTGCTCGATTGGTTGGTGCGCCTCCAGGCTATGTTGGTTATGAAGAGGGTGGCTATTTAACCGAGGCGGTTAGACGCAAACCTTATTCAGTAATTTTGTTAGATGAAGTTGAAAAGGCGCATCCGGACGTGTTTAACATTCTGCTGCAAGTACTCGATGATGGTCGTTTAACTGATGGTCAAGGCCGTACGGTAGATTTTCGTAATACCGTTGTAATTATGACGTCGAACTTGGGCTCCTCTCGTATTCAAGAGAACTTCAATACTTTGGACTACCAAGGTATTAAGGATGAAGTAATGGAAGTGGTTACCAAACACTTTAGACCTGAGTTCTTGAACCGTGTTGATGAGAGCGTGGTATTCCATCCATTAGGTGAAGACCACATCAAGTCGATTGCTGCGATTCAACTACTACGTTTATCAAAACGCATGGAAGAGCGAGGCTTCCATATGGAAGTATCAGAAAAAGCGTTGGATCTTATCGCTCAAGTAGGGTTTGACCCAGTGTATGGTGCACGTCCACTAAAACGTGCCATTCAGCAAAGTGTTGAAAACCCATTGGCGAAAGCGATTCTTTCAGGACGTGTCGTCCCAGATAAAACGATTAAGTTGATCGTACACAACGACCAAATAGTGGCTCATCAATAAGGCGACTGATAGGAAAAGGGCTGTTAAGCCTTTTTGTTTAATAATTGCGTGATTTGATTAAATAGCAGACAAACGATTCTTGGTGCACAAAATAACAGTTGTCATCGTAAATTTTGTCCCTATAATCCGCTCTCGTTGTCACGGGATACCGAGCTAAATAGCAAGACGACAGATGGTCTAAGAAAGTTAATTAACTTTCAGAGAAATAACCAAAAAGTGTTTGACACCAAAGGTTATATCGCTAAAATGGCCGTCCGCTTTGAGAGAAAGACTTAAAGCAGCTCTTTAACAATATAAACCTATCAATCTGTGTGGGCACTCGTTGATGATAATCCAATTAGAAACTTCCTCTAAATGAAGAGGGGCTTCAAATTGATTTCAATGAACTGAGTGACCAATTCGATACTTAGTATCGGCACAGTCAATTCAACATTACTATGTAATGTAATCAGTATTCATTGAGTCACAAAATCTTAAATTGAAGAGTTTGATCATGGCTCAGATTGAACGCTGGCGGCAGGCCTAACACATGCAAGTCGAGCGGCAGCGACAACATTGAACCTTCGGGGGATTTGTTGGGCGGCGAGCGGCGGACGGGTGAGTAATGCCTAGGAAATTGCCCTGATGTGGGGGATAACCATTGGAAACGATGGCTAATACCGCATGATGCCTACGGGCCAAAGAGGGGGACCTTCGGGCCTCTCGCGTCAGGATATGCCTAGGTGGGATTAGCTAGTTGGTGAGGTAAGGGCTCACCAAGGCGACGATCCCTAGCTGGTCTGAGAGGATGATCAGCCACACTGGAACTGAGACACGGTCCAGACTCCTACGGGAGGCAGCAGTGGGGAATATTGCACAATGGGCGCAAGCCTGATGCAGCCATGCCGCGTGTGTGAAGAAGGCCTTCGGGTTGTAAAGCACTTTCAGTCGTGAGGAAGGTTGGTAGTTAATAGCGTACGGATTTGACGTTAGCGACAGAAGAAGCACCGGCTAACTCCGTGCCAGCAGCCGCGGTAATACGGAGGGTGCGAGCGTTAATCGGAATTACTGGGCGTAAAGCGCATGCAGGTGGTTAGTTAAGTCAGATGTGAAAGCCCGGGGCTCAACCTCGGAATTGCATTTGAAACTGGCTGACTAGAGTACTGTAGGGGGTAGAATTTCAGGTGTAGCGGTGAAATGCGTAGAGATCTGAAGGAATACCGGTGGCGAAGGCGGCCCCCTGGACAGATACTGACACTCAGATGCGAAAGCGTGGGGAGCAAACAGGATTAGATACCCTGGTAGTCCACGCCGTAAACGATGTCTACTTGAGGTTGTGGCCTTGAGCCGTGGCTTTCGGAGCTAACGCGTTAAGTAGACCGCCTGGGAGTACGGTCGCAAGATTAAAACTCAAATGAATTGACGGGGCCCGCACAAGCGGTGGAGCATGTGGTTTAATTCGATGCAACGCGAAGAACCTTACCTACTCTTGACATCCATAGAACTTAGCAGAGATGCTTTGGTGCCTTCGGGAACTATGAGACAGGTGCTGCATGGCTGTCGTCAGCTCGTGTTGTGAAATGTTGGGTTAAGTCCCGCAACGAGCGCAACCCTTATCCTTGTTTGCCAGCGAGTAATGTCGGGAACTCAGGAGACTGCCGGTGATAAACCGGAGGAAGGTGGGGACGACGTCAAGTCATCATGGCCCTTACAGTAGGGCTACACGTGCTACAATGGCGTATACAGAGGGCTGCCAACTCGCGAGAGTGAGCGAATCCCAAAAAGTACGTCGTAGTCCGGATTGGAGTCTGCAACTCGACTCCATGAAGTCGGAATCGCTAGTAATCGTGGATCAGAATGCCACGGTGAATACGTTCCCGGGCCTTGTACACACCGCCCGTCACACCATGGGAGTGGGCTGCAAAGAAGTGGGTAGTTTAACCTTCGGGAGGACGCTCACCACTTTGTGGTTCATGACTGGGGTGAAGTCGTAACAAGGTAGCGCTAGGGGAACCTGGCGCTGGATCACCTCCTTATACGATGATTATTGCGATGAGTGTCCACACAGATTGATATGTTTAGTTAGAGCATTTTTAGTGGGGCTATAGCTCAGCTGGGAGAGCGCTTGCCTGGCAGGCAAGAGGTCACCGGTTCGATCCCGGTTAGCTCCACCATGTGTCCCGTTCGTCTAGAGGCCTAGGACACCGCCCTTTCACGGCGGTAACAGGGGTTCGACTCCCCTACGGGATACCATCTTTAAAAGCATTTACATTTAGTGCTATTAAAAATGGTGTTTTCTTCGGAATGCACATTGCTCTTTAACAATTTGGAAAGCTGACAAAACAACAATTTATTGTTGTTTGTAAAGTTCTCAAAGTATTCATTTATTGAATACAACTAAAACACATTCAAGTGTTCTTGGAATTTGAGTCCGGCAAAATCGAGTCTGCATCATGTATAAAATTGCAGACAACTTTGGTGATTTGAACATCAACTCGAAACTCCTTCGGGTTGTATGGTTAAGTGACTAAGCGTACACGGTGGATGCCTTGGCAGTCAGAGGCGATGAAGGACGTATTAACTTGCGATAAGCCCAGATTAGCAGTAAAAGCCACTTGAGTCTGGGATTTCCGAATGGAAACCCACTTACATAAGTAAGTATCGTTACGTGAATACATAGCGTAACGAGGCGAACCGGGGGAACTGAAACATCTAAGTACCCCGAGGAAAAGAAATCAACCGAGATTCCGAAAGTAGCGGCGAGCGAAATTGGACTAGCCCTTAAGCTTTACACGCGTTAGACGAACGGTCTGGAAAGTCCGACGATACAGGGTGATAGTCCCGTAGTTGACGATGTGTGTTCAGTGAAATCGAGTAGGGCGGGACACGTGTTATCCTGTCTGAATATGGGGGGACCATCCTCCAAGGCTAAATACTACTGACTGACCGATAGTGAACCAGTACCGTGAGGGAAAGGCGAAAAGAACCCCTGTGAGGGGAGTGAAATAGAACCTGAAACCGTGTACGTACAAGCAGTAGGAGCACCTTCGTGGTGTGACTGCGTACCTTTTGTATAATGGGTCAGCGACTTATATTCAGTGGCAAGGTTAACCATCTAGGGGAGCCGTAGGGAAACCGAGTCTTAACTGGGCGTTCAGTCTCTGGATATAGACCCGAAACCAGGTGATCTAGCCATGGGCAGGTTGAAGGTTGAGTAACATCAACTGGAGGACCGAACCGACTAATGTTGAAAAATTAGCGGATGACTTGTGGCTAGGGGTGAAAGGCCAATCAAACCTGGAGATAGCTGGTTCTCCCCGAAAGCTATTTAGGTAGCGCCTCGGACGAATACTACTGGGGGTAGAGCACTGTTAAGGCTAGGGGGTCATCCCGACTTACCAACCCTTTGCAAACTCCGAATACCAGTAAGTACTATCCGGGAGACACACGGCGGGTGCTAACGTCCGTCGTGGAGAGGAAACAGACCGCCAGCTAAGGTCCCAAATTATAGCTAAGTGGGAAACGATGTGGGAAGGCTTAGACAGCTAGGATGTTGGCTTAGAAGCAGCCATCATTTAAAGAAAGCGTAATAGCTCACTAGTCGAGTCGGCCTGCGCGGAAGATGTAACGGGGCTAAGCTATAAACCGAAGCTGCGGCAATAACTTTTAGTTATTGGGTAGGGGAGCGTTCTGTAAGCCGTTGAAGGTGTGTTGTAAAGCATGCTGGAGGTATCAGAAGTGCGAATGCTGACATGAGTAACGATAAAGGGGTGAAAACCTCCTCGCCGGAAGACCAAGGGTTCCTGTCCAACGTTAATCGGGGCAGGGTAAGTCGACCCCTAAGGCGAGGCCGAAAGGCGTAGTCGATGGGAAACGGGTTAATATTCCCGTACTTCTTACAATTGCGATGGGGGGACGGAGAAGGCTAGGTGGGCCTGGCGACGGTTGTCCAGGTTCAAGTGCGTAGGCTTAAGAGTTAGGTAAATCCGGCTCTTTTAAGGCTGAGACACGACGTCGAGCTACTACGGTAGTGAAGTCATTGATGCCATGCTTCCAGGAAAAGCCTCTAAGCTTCAGATTGTAAGGAATCGTACCCCAAACCGACACAGGTGGTCGGGTAGAGAATACCAAGGCGCTTGAGAGAACTCGGGTGAAGGAACTAGGCAAAATGGTACCGTAACTTCGGGAGAAGGTACGCTCTTGACGGTGAAGTCCCTCGCGGATGGAGCTATTGAGAGTCGCAGATACCAGGTGGCTGCAACTGTTTATTAAAACACAGCACTGTGCAAAATCGTAAGATGACGTATACGGTGTGACGCCTGCCCGGTGCCGGAAGGTTAATTGATGGGGTTAGACTTCGGTCGAAGCTCTTGATCGAAGCCCGGTAAACGGCGGCCGTAACTATAACGGTCCTAAGGTAGCGAAATTCCTTGTCGGGTAAGTTCCGACCTGCACGAATGGCGTAATGATGGCCACGCTGTCTCCACCGAGACTCAGTGAAATTGAAATCGCTGTGAAGATGCAGTGTACCCGCGGCTAGACGGAAAGACCCCGTGAACCTTTACTACAGCTTGGCACTGAACATTGACCCTACATGTGTGGATAGGTGGGAGGCTTTGAAGCAAGTACGCCAGTATTTGTGGAGCCGTCCTTGAAATACCACCCTTGTAGTGTTGATGTTCTAACGTCGACCCTAATCGGGGTTACGGACAGTGCCTGGTGGGTAGTTTGACTGGGGCGGTCTCCTCCCAAAGTAACGGAGGAGCACGAAGGTGGGCTAATCACGGTTGGACATCGTGAGGTTAGTGCAATGGCATAAGCCCGCTTAACTGCGAGAATGACGGTTCGAGCAGGTGCGAAAGCAGGTCATAGTGATCCGGTGGTTCTGAATGGAAGGGCCATCGCTCAACGGATAAAGGTACTCGGGGATAACAGGCTGATACCGCCCAAGAGTTCATATCGACGGCGGTGTTTGGCACCTCGATGTCGGCTCATCACATCCTGGGGCTGAAGTCGGTCCCAAGGGTATGGCTGTTCGCCATTTAAAGTGGTACGCGAGCTGGGTTTAGAACGTCGTGAGACAGTTCGGTCCCTATCTGCCGTGGGCGTTGGAGAATGAAAGGGCTGCTCCTAGTACGAGAGGACCGGGTGGACGAACCTCTGGTGTTCGGGTTGTGTCGCCAGACGCATTGCCCGGTAGCTAAGTTCGGAATCGATAACCGCTGAAAGCATCTAAGCGGGAAGCGAGCCTTGAGATGAGTTCTCCCTGATACTTTAAGTATCCTAAAGGGTTGTCGGAGACTACGACGTTGATAGGTCAGGTGTGTAAGTGCTGTGAGGCATTGAGCTAACTGATACTAATTGCCCGTGAGGCTTAACCATACAACACCCAAGGGTTTTGATTGGACTCAAATAGAACATTGAATGTGTAAGAACTGAAAAACAGCTTTCCGAATTAAAGAATTTGCTTGGCGACCATAGCGATTTGGACCCACCTGATTCCATGCCGAACTCAGAAGTGAAACGAATTAGCGCCGATGGTAGTGTGGGGCTTCCCATGTGAGAGTAGGACATCGCCAGGCTTTAAATTATGAACACTTGTCAACGACGACAAGTAGTCCACTGCGGAGTGGTAGTTCAGTTGGTTAGAATACCGGCCTGTCACGCCGGGGGTCGCGGGTTCGAGTCCCGTCCACTCCGCCACTTATTTAGAGTTTCAGCTCTTTAAAACTGAAGATAGGGGTGTAGCTCCAATTGGCAGAGCAGCGGATTCCAAATCCGCGTGTTGGGAGTTCGAATCTCTCCCCCTGTTATCTTCTAAAGCCTCAGCAGTATGCTGGGGCTTTTACATCTGTTGCTTTTGCAAAGTAAGTGTTGGGAGCTTGTACGCAGGCCCGCCGAATCGCTATTCTCAACTTTGCTCTCTCCTGAACTATACAGCGCTCTGATATCCATCTCTATTTTTCGTTTTTAGCAACAACCAGTAACATTTCTCGTGGTTGCTTTTAAATTGCCCGGACATTGTCTGAAGTTCCGCTGACACTGGTTATTTACCATACAAGCAGTTCAAAAGATGAGGTGTCCTATGATATTCAACAACAAGCTAGTACTAACATCATTTATCACACTTCCTTTTCTAGCTGGCTGTGTCACCCTAGGAGAGGATGATCCTAATGCAGCAACTAAGCAAGGCGCTGTTGGTGGAGCCTTGCTTGGTTTGACTATGGGGGCTTTGACTGGGGAATCGGATCTAGCAGTCAAAGGGGCTATTGCTGGCGGTGTCACGGGAGGAGTTGCAGGAGCAACTCAAGATCTACACAGTCATCGGGAAAACATTCGCCATGATAGCCGCAACGATGCGTTGGCTGCTATTGGTAGCGATGGGAAGAAAACACAAATTCAGCAGCAGTGGCAACAGCTAGAGAATTTTGTTGGTGAGTGGAACGTTAATATTCAAAGCCATGTTGTGACAACTGAGCATCAACAGATTTTGGCGCAGGGGCAATTAGCTTCACTATCAAAAGCAAATGTCGTTATTTCGAATCAGCAAGGCTTAGCCATAAATGCTTCGTTTAGCTATGAGCAGGCTAATGGCTATCAAATGCAGGTTCAAAACCAGACAAAAAATGTGGTGGTAAATTTTGTTGGTGATGCGGAAAATGGAAATAACAAAATTTCGTTTTATCCTACCAACGTTAGCGATGTGATCTATTCTGATATCCCATCACAAGATGTGCGTTTAGAGTTAAGCTTTATTGGTGATCAAATATGGTTAATCGATAGCTATGCTCATATAGATGGGCAAGAGCAAAAACTTCAGACGTTTAGATTTACCAGAATCAGCTAATACAGAAAAGCCCTGCTCAAAGAGCAGAGCTTTTGTTCAATCTACTAAGAAGTCGATCGATTATTTAAGCATTGCAGCATTACCGTTTTCACGGATGTGCTTAAGAATACCTTTAACGCCACGAGCGCTAGCTGTAACTACGTTACCTGATTGCATGTAATCAGTGCCGCCAGCAAAGTCAGTTACGATAGCACCAGCTTCACGAGCGATTAGTTCACCAGCTGCGATATCCCAAGGTTTTAGACCAAGTTCGAAGAAACCGTCTACACGACCAGCTGCTACGTAACATAGGTCTAGCGCAGCAGAACCAGTGCGACGGAAGTCAGCACAATCAACAAATAGAGCAGATAGGATCTTGAAGTAAGATTCTGAATGTTGCTTCTGTTTGTATGGGAAACCTGTTGCTAGAACAGCGCCTTGTAGATCTTTAACTTGTTTAACACGGATACGTGCATTGTTCAGTTGAGCTCCAGCACCGCGTTGTGCAGTGAATAGCTCGTTTTGCATTGGGTCGTAAACACACGCTACTTCTGTTTTGCCTTTAATACGAACAGCGATAGATACAGCGAAGTGAGGTAGACCTTTAACGAAGTTAGAAGTGCCATCCAGTGGGTCGATGATCCATTGAACGTCCTTATCTTTACCGTCGATAAGACCGTTTTCTTCTGCCACGATACAATGCTCTGGGTAAGAGGCTTTGATTGTATCGATGATCATTGCTTCTGCTTCTTTGTCTACGTTAGTAACAAAGTCGTTCGTGCCTTTTTGAGTAGATTCAATCTTCTCAACATTTTCTAGTGATTTAGCAATATGATTGCCAGCTTTTCGTGCAGCACGAATAGCGATATTAAGCATAGGATGCATACAAAATTTCCCAACGGATGTTAAAGAACAGAAAAACGCCGCGCAGTATAACAGAATATTCGATAAATGGAAGTGGTTAAATGTTGCACTATTGGCTGGGGAATATGAATCACTTTAACCATTTTTTTCAGGGATGTGATAATATCAACCACTTTATTTCGTACAGGTAATCTCTCATGCTTAGCAACGTCAAAGTCGTTCTAGTAGGCACATCTCATTCAGGAAACATCGGTTCTGCAGCTCGCGCGATGAAAGTAATGGGATTGAGCAACATGACATTAGTTGCGCCTGCGTGTGAGGTTGATGGTCAAGCGGTTGCTCTTGCGGCCGGTGCGAGTGAAATAGCGCTTAATGCTCAAGTGGTTGCGACTCTGGAAGAGGCGGTAAAAGAGTGTTCTTTAGTTATTGGTTCTAGTGCACGCTCTCGTACACTTGATTGGCCAATGCTGGAGCCTCGCGAGTGTGGTGAAAAATGTGCAGTTGAAACACAAGCTGGTCAGGTAGCGATCGTTTTTGGTCGTGAGCGCACCGGTCTTACTAACGAAGAGCTTCAGCTTTGCCATTACCATGTGTGTATTCCAGCCAATCCAGAATACAGTTCACTGAATTTGGCGATGGCAGTACAAACAATTGCCTATGAAATTCGCGTCGCGCATTTAGAGAAGCAAAAGCAAGATTACGCACCTCAAGCCCCAGAAGCTTATCCTCGCCATGAAGAGTTAGAAATGTTCTTTGAACACCTTGAAAAAGTGATGATGGATACCCAATTTATAGCGGTAGACCAACCCAACAAGGTAATGAATAAACTACGTCGTTTATTCAGTCGTGCGCGCCCAGAACAGCAAGAGCTCAACATTCTTCGCGGCGTATTGACTGCTATTGAGAAAAAAATAGGCAGTCGTTAATTCCATGCAAACATCATGGTCTAATACCTGACTGTTTTACTCAAATAAATACTTGACCATTTTTGTCAGGTATGAAAAACTTCATACCACATAAACGAAGTGGATATGGTGTTATATGAGACTTACATCTAAAGGAAGATACGCGGTTACAGCTATGCTAGATGTAGCTTTACATTCACAGCAGAGTCCAGTTCCGCTAGCCGACATTTCAGAGCGTCAGGGTATTTCTCTTTCATACCTAGAGCAGCTATTTTCTAAGTTACGTAAAGCTGGTCTGGTTGCTAGTGTGCGTGGTCCTGGTGGTGGTTACCGTCTAGGCGCAGACGCAAATACGATTGCAATTGGTACAGTTATCGCTGCCGTGGACGAATCTGTTGATGCAACAAAATGTAATGGCAAAGGAGATTGCCAAGGTGGAACTCGTTGCTTAACTCATACACTTTGGCGTGATTTAAGTTCGCGTATCAGCGACTTCCTCAACAACATCACCCTTGGTGAGTTGATGAAAGACAACGAAGTCATCGAGATTTCTGACCGACAAGATATCGATCTTGCGGTAAACCATGGTTTGGCTAATCGCACAGCGTTTAGTGCGACTGTGGGACTAAATGTCCGCTCTTAAGCGTTCAGCAATGTTACATTGGAGTAAAGAATGAAACTGCCGATTTATCTTGATTATTCAGCTACTTGTCCAGTAGATCCTCGAGTTGCTGAAAAGATGGTTCAGTACATGACGATGGATGGTGCGTTTGGTAACCCTGCGTCTCGTTCACACCGTTACGGTTGGCAAGCCGAAGAAGCAGTCGACAATGCTCGTGAGCAAATTGCTGACCTGCTAAATGCAGATCCACGAGAAATCGTATTTACTTCAGGTGCAACTGAGTCGGATAACCTTGCAATCAAGGGCGCGGCTCATTTCTACTCGAAGAAAGGTAAGCACGTAATTACGTGTAAAACAGAACATAAAGCAGTTCTAGATCCATGCCGTCAATTAGAGCGTGAAGGCTTTGAAGTGACTTACTTAGAGCCTGAAACTAACGGTTTGATTGACCTAAACAAACTAGAAGCTGCGATGCGTGAAGACACAGTTTTAGTGTCAATTATGCACGTGAACAATGAAATTGGTGTCGTACAAGACATCGCTGCGATTGGCGAATTATGCCGTGCACGCAAAATCATTTTCCACGTTGATGCAGCACAATCTGCAGGTAAATTACCAATTGACGTACAGGAAATGAAAGTAGACTTAATTTCATTGTCTGCGCACAAAATTTACGGCCCTAAAGGTATCGGTGCTCTATACGTGCGTCGTAAGCCACGCATTCGTCTAGAGGCACAAATGCATGGCGGTGGTCATGAGCGCGGTTTCCGCTCGGGTACACTACCTACTCACCAAATTGTGGGTATGGGTGAAGCTTTCCGTATCGCAAAAGAAGAGATGCAGAAAGATTACGATCACGCACTTAGCTTACGCAATCGCCTGCTAAATGGTGTTAAAGACCTAGAAGCCGTGACTGTTAATGGTGATTTAGAGCAACGTGTACCCCATAACCTTAACGTGAGCTTTGCGTTTGTGGAAGGCGAATCTCTACTGATGTCTTTAAAAGATCTTGCAGTGTCGTCAGGTAGTGCTTGTACATCAGCGAGTCTAGAGCCTTCATACGTTCTACGTGCTCTTGGTCTGAATGATGAATTGGCACACAGCTCAGTTCGTTTCTCATTCGGTCGTTTTACGACTGAAGAAGAAGTGGATTACGCAATTGAACAAATCCGCGTAGCAGTAATCAAGCTACGTGACATGTCTCCTCTATGGGATATGTACAAGGAAGGGATTGATTTAGACACGGTTGAGTGGGCACACCACTAATCGGTTAATCTCCCAGTTTATGTAGAGGATTCGAGGTAAAGATTATGGCATATAGCGAAAAAGTAATTGATCACTACGAGAACCCACGTAACGTTGGTTCTTTCGATAAAGAAGATCCATCAGTAGGTAGCGGCATGGTGGGTGCACCAGCATGTGGCGACGTAATGAAACTGCAAATCAAAGTAACGCCAGAAGGCATTATCGAAGATGCGAAGTTTAAAACTTACGGCTGTGGTAGTGCGATCGCATCAAGTTCACTGGTTACAGAGTGGGTAAAAGGTAAATCGATTGATGAAGCCGCTGCGATCAAAAACTCTGAAATTGCAGAAGAACTAGAACTTCCACCAGTGAAAGTGCACTGTTCAATCCTAGCGGAAGATGCAATTAAAGCAGCAGTTGCTGACTACAAGAAAAAACATCAGTAAAATCGACGTAAATTGATGGGAGCGATAGGCTCCCATCGCATTGGTACAAATTTATTCAAGGTGCAGTATGGCCATAACACTATCAGATGCAGCAGCAAGCCGAGTAAAAGCTTTCCTAGATAACCGAGGAAAGGGCGTAGGTTTGCGTCTTGGAGTTAAAACAACAGGCTGTTCTGGTATGGCTTACGTACTAGAGTTTGTCGATGAAGTAAATGCAGAAGAAGACGAAGTGTTTGAGCACAAAGGCGTCAATGTCATTATTGATAAGAAAAGCCTTGTATACCTAGACGGCACTGAGCTTGATTACGTGAAACAGGGATTGAATGAAGGTTTTGAATTCAACAACCCTAACGCGAAAAGCGAATGTGGCTGTGGTGAGAGCTTCAACGTTTAATTCTTGCTCTCCTGCTACATCCTAAAGTGGGAGAGACTTTCTCAAAGGTCGAATTTACATGAACCACTTTGAATTATTTGGGCTACCAACTCAGTTTGAACTGGATGGTAGCCTTCTTTCTTCTCAATTCCGTGATTTACAAAAGCGTTTTCATCCAGATAATTTTGCTACGGCCTCAGAACGAGATCGCTTGTTGGCTGTGCAGAAAGCGGCACAAATTAATGATGCTTATCAGGTGCTGAAAAATCCTATCACTCGTGCAGAGTATATTCTGTCACTGAATGGCACTGAAATTCGCGGTGAGCAACAAACAATGCAAGATCCGATGTTCTTAATGGAACAGATGGAACTGCGTGAAGAATTAGAAGAGATTCCAGGTTGCTCCGATCCTGAATCCATGCTGTTTGATTTTGATGCTAAGGTTTCAAAAATGTACAAGCAGCAACTCAGCTGTGTTGAACAGCAACTATTGCAAGCGCAATGGGCAGAAGCTGCTGATGGCGTTCGCAAACTTAAATTTATTGCCAAACTAAAAAATGAAATTGAGTTAGTTGAAGACAAACTACTCGGTTAACCCAAGAGCAAGGACTAACAATGGCATTACTTCAAATTGCAGAACCGGGTCAGAGCTCTGCTCCCCACGAGCATAAACTTGCAGCGGGTATCGACCTTGGTACAACCAACTCGTTGGTTGCATCGGCGCGTAGTGGCAACGTGACGCCATTAGAGGATCAGCAAGGTCGTCGCATTTTGCCATCAGTCGTTCGTTACACTGCTGATGAGAATCAAGTAGGCTACCTAGCACTTGAAAGTGCAGAAGTGGATCCAACCAACACTATTATCTCAGTAAAACGTTTGATTGGTCGCTCTCTAGCTGACATTCAGCAGCGTTACCCATCTTTACCATACCAGCTAAAAGCCAGCGAAAACGGCTTGCCAATATTGGCAACGGCTGGCGGTGATAAAAACCCAATCGAAGTATCAGCAGATATCTTAGCAGCGTTAAAACTACGTGCTGAAGATACACTTGGCGGTGAGCTTGCTGGTGTGGTGATTACCGTACCTGCGTATTTTGATGATGCGCAGCGTGCAGGCACAAAAGACGCAGCGAAATTGGCAGGCTTACATGTATTACGCCTACTGAATGAACCAACGGCCGCTGCTATTGCTTATGGTTTAGACTCTGGTCAAGAGGGTGTGATTGCCGTTTACGACCTAGGTGGCGGTACGTTTGATATTTCTATTCTACGCCTGTCAAAAGGCGTATTTGAAGTGTTGGCCACGGGTGGTGACTCTGCGCTTGGTGGTGATGACTTTGACCATCTGCTGGCTGATTTCCTACTTGAGAAAACTGAGCTTTCGACGCCGCTTACCGCAGAGCAAAATCGTACGTTGCTTAATATTGCACAGAAAACGAAGCAGCTGTTCTCTGAGCAAGACTCAGTGATGGTTGATGTGTTTGGCTGGCAAGGCGACGTAACCCGTGCACAATTTGAAGAGCTGATCCGCCCATTAGTGAAGAAAACGCTGATGTCTTGCCGTCGAGCGCTTAAAGACGCAGACGTTGAGCTTGATGAAGTGAACGAAGTAGTGATGGTGGGTGGTTCAACTCGCACATTACTGGTACGTGAAATGGTGGGTGAATTCTTTGATCGTACGCCGTTAACCAGCATCAACCCTGATGAAGTCGTAGCTATCGGTGCGGGTATTCAAGCGGATATTCTTGTCGGTAATAAGCCGGATGCAGAAATGCTACTTTTGGATGTAATTCCATTGTCACTGGGCATTGAAACCATGGGTGGCTTGATTGAAAAAATCATTCCTCGTAACACCACCATTCCGGTTGCTCGAGCACAAGAGTTTACTACCTTTAAAGATGGTCAAACGGCAATGAGCGTGCATGTCGTTCAAGGTGAACGTGAAATGGTTGATGACTGTCGTTCATTGGCGCGTTTTTCTCTAAAAGGTATTCCACCAATGGCGGCGGGTGCTGCGCACATTCGTGTGACTTACCAAGTGGATGCTGATGGTCTATTGTCAGTGACTGCAATGGAAAAGAGCACCGGCGTACAGTCAGAGATTCAAGTTAAGCCTTCTTATGGCCTGAGCGATGATGAAGTTGCCAACATGCTTCGCGACTCAATGACTTATGCCAAAGAAGACATGCAGGCTCGTGCTCTCGCCGAGCAACGCGTTGAAGCAGACCGAGTGATAGAAGGTCTGATTGCTGCTATGCAGATGGATGGTGAAGAACTACTGTCTGAGCAAGAAAACCTAGACTTATTGAAAGCGATTGAAGCGCTGATTGAATTGCGTAATGGTGATGATGCTGACGCAATTGAATTAGGAATTAAGGCGACGGACAAGGCGAGCCAAGAGTTTGCTTCACGTCGTATGGATAAATCGATTCGAGCTGCGCTGTCAGGTCAGTCTGTCGATGATATTTAAGAGTAGAAGTTATGCCTAAAATTATCGTATTACCACATGAAGACCTATGCCCTGAAGGTGCTGTACTAGAAGCAGAAACAGGTGAAAGCGTACTAGATGTTGCGCTGAAAAATGGTATTGGTATCGAACATGCGTGTGAGAAATCATGCGCTTGTACTACTTGTCACGTCATTATCCGTGAAGGTTTTGATTCATTAGAAGAGAGCGATGAGCTGGAAGACGATATGCTTGATAAAGCATGGGGTCTAGAGCCAGAATCTCGTCTGGGTTGCCAAGCACGTGTTGCGGATGAAGATTTAGTCGTGGAAATTCCTAAGTACACGCTTAACCACGCTTCAGAAGATCACTAAATACTTTTCATACTTGAAACTGCCGTGTCGTTAACTGCGTAAGATCTCCGGAACGCCGGCCGCCCTAATCACATAGAATACCTATGTTCATAGGGGGGAGCTTATTTGTTGCCTAGCTGCAACTCCAGTTATTTTGAGTATTTTGCATCGATGGATGTGAGTAAAGAACTAAATAAGGAATAGGTTATGAAATGGACAGATTCGCGCGATATTGCTATCGAGCTGTGTGATAAATATCCAGACATGGATCCAAAAACAGTTCGCTTCACTGATTTGCATCAGTGGATCTTAGAGTTGGAAGATTTTGATGATGAACCAAATCACTCAAATGAAAAGATTCTTGAAGCGGTTATTTTGTGCTGGATGGATGAAGCAGATTAGTTGCGATAAAACCTCGAATAGCTAACACTTTTTACGTAAATAAACGGGCCTAATGGCTCGTTTTTTTTAGATTTGATACTTTTATCTGACAAAATGCTAACATCACAACGTAGATAGCGAGTAATGCTAAAGATTCAGACAAGGAGTAACCATGTCGACACAAATGTCAGTATTTTTATCCCAAGTAACCGCAGCTCCAATATGGGGTGATAAAGCGATTGTTTCATTCTCTGAACAAGGCGCTTATATTCATCAGGGTGAAGGGCATGATCTCGGTGCGATTCAACGTGCGGCTCGTCAATTTGTAACTCAAGGCATTAAGAATGTTTTACTAGCCGGTGAAGGATGGGATCTGGAGAGTGTTTGGGCTTTTCATCAAGGCTTTCGTGAACCAAAGAAAAGTACATCTTTTGAATGGCCAGAATTAAATGAAACTGATCAAGCAGAGTTAGAAGCTCGCATTAAAGCGACTAACTTCACTTGCGATGTGATCAATAAATCAGCGGAAGAGGTGGCGCCACGTCAATTGGCAACCATGGCCTCTGAGTTTATTAAGTCAATTGCTCCAGAAGGCACGGTAACGGCACGTATCGTTAAAGATAAAGATCTTCTTACCGAAGGCTGGGAAGGTATTTATGCGGTTGGCCGCGGTTCTGAGCGTACATCAGCGATGCTGCAATTAGACTTCAACCCAACTGGCGACGTTAATGCACCAGTCTATGCTTGCTTGGTGGGTAAAGGCATCACCTTTGATTCCGGTGGTTACAGCATCAAACCTTCAGATTTTATGACAGCAATGAAAGCCGACATGGGCGGAGCAGCAACGATTACTGGTGGTCTAGGCTTGGCGATTATGCGCGGTTTGAACAAGCGCGTTAAGTTGATTCTTTGTTGTGCTGAGAACATGATTTCAGGTCGTGCGCTGAAACTTGGCGATATCATTACCTACAAAAATGGTAAAACCGTTGAGATCATGAATACCGATGCTGAGGGGCGTTTGGTGTTGGCTGATGGCTTGATTTATGCCAGCGAGCAAAAACCTGAACTGATCATTGATTGCGCGACACTGACTGGCGCGGCGAAATACGCATTGGGTAATGATTATCATGCGTTGATGAGTTTTGATGATGAGCTCGCTCATCATGCGTTAACGGCTGCGACCGCAGAGAAAGAGGGGCTATGGCCACTGCCTCTTGCGGATTTCCATCGTGGTATGTTGCCATCAAACTTTGCTGATCTGTCTAACATCAGCAGCGGTGACTTTAGCCCTGGCGCAAGCACGGCGGCAGCTTTCTTATCTTTCTTTGTTGAAGACTACAAAAAAGGCTGGCTACATTTCGATTGTGCTGGTACTTATCGTAAGTCAGCAACACAAAAATTGGCTCCGGGTGCCACAGGTATGGGTGTGCGCACACTAGCTCATATTTTAACCCGTTAAATACAACAATTACTTAAGTAGCGATTAGACTGCTCAATGACAATTAAAAGAGATAAGTAGAAGGAAACCCTTATGGCTCTAGAAAGAACCTTTTCTATCGTTAAGCCTGATGCGGTGAAACGCAACCTCATTGGCGAAATTTACCATCGAATTGAAAAAGCTGGTCTGAGTATTATCGCAGCTAAAATGGTTCATCTCACAGAAGAACAAGCGAGCGGATTTTACTCGGAGCATGAAGGTAAAGAGTTTTTCCCTGATTTGAAGGCATTTATGACTTCTGGTCCTATTATGGTTCAGGTGCTTGAAGGTGAGGATGCGATTTGTCGTTACCGTGAGCTAATGGGTAAAACTAACCCAGAAGAAGCGGCTTGCGGCACCATTCGCGCTGACTATGCACTGAGTATGCGTCACAACTCTGTCCATGGTTCTGATAGCCCTGCATCGGCAGAACGCGAAATTGCGTTTTTCTTTCCTGAGTCGGAAATCTGCCCTCGATAATTGTCGATATCAATCAAAAAGAGCCTCAATCGAGGCTCTTTTCGTTTGTGTTGGATGATCACAACATATCAAGGCATTTATTGATTGCTGCTAGTAAACGTTGCACGTCTTGCTGATCGTTATAGATAGCGAAGGAAATACGAATCGTACCACTTATCCCAAGTGCATCCATTAAAGGGTGGGCGCAGTGGTTTCCTGAGCGTACGGCAATACCTTGTTGGTCGAGTAGTGTCGCCACATCTTGATGATGCACACCGTCGACGATAAATGAAATGACCGAGGCATTCTCTTGATAGCCAACCACTTTGACGTCGTCATATTGAGATAATGCTTGGTACGTTTGTTGAACCAATTGATGAATGTGAGTTTCAACGTGCTCACGGTTAAATTGGCTATACCAGTCAATCGCCTTTGCAAGCGCAATTGCACCTGCAACATTGGGTGTCCCCGCTTCAAACTTGCCGGGAAGTTGGCTAAAGGTGGTGCCACTAAACGATACTTTTTCCACCATTTTACCGCCGCCATGCCAAGGAGGCATAGCGTCTAAAATGGATAATTTTCCGTATAGAACCCCAATCCCCGCAGGAGCAAAGATCTTGTGTCCAGAGAAGACTACAAAATCCGCATCCATTGCTTGAACGTCAATTTTTTCATGCACGATCCCTTGTGCCGCATCGATAACAACGACAGCGCCATATTGGTGTGCAAGAGTAATTAAGCTCTCGATCGGTTGGCGGGTGCCAGTGACATTGGTGGTATGGGCAAGCGCTACGATTTTCGTTTTATCAGAGAGCAGAGCCTCAAAAGCCGCCGTATCTAACTGGCAATTTGGAGTCATTGGTGCTTTAACAATTGTTGCGCCAGTCTGCTCTGCCACGATTTGCCACGGCACAATATTGGCGTGATGTTCCATTTCACCAATGAGAATTTCGTCACCAGCTTGTAACGTGCTGCGGGCGTAGGTTTGAGCGATTAAATTAAGCGCTTCAGTCGCGCCGCGAGTCCATATGATTTCCTTATCACTCTTGGCGTTGATAAAGTCAGCCACGCAGTGGCGAGCCGCTTCAAATTGGCTGGTCGCGTTTGCTGTTAGGCTGTGGCTGCCGCGATGGACGTTGGCATTTTGTGCGCTGTAGTAATCAGTGATCGCATCAATAACAACTTGGGGCTTTTGTGTGGTCGCAGCGCTATCCAAATACACCAATGCTTGCTGGTTAACTTGTTGTGCTAGTGCCGGGAACTGGCGACGAATTGTTGCAATATCAAGCATTATGCGTCACCGATTTCATGGTAGTGGAGTGTAGGGATTGTCACCATCGGTTCTGCCACTGTCCATGCATGTGCTTTTCCAGAAAGACGAATAATGATTTCCATAGCAAACTCAAGTGCCGTCCCAGGGCCTTGGCTGGTAAGCAGATTGTGGTTGACGTCATAGGTGACGCGTTTGACTCGCCAGTTGTTAGCGTCAATGTGACTTTCAAAGCTTGGATGGCAGGTCATTAGCGCATCAGGGTAGAGTTTGTGGTGAGCGAGTACCAGTGCAGGTGCTGCGCAAATAGCGGCGACCAGTTTGCCTTCATACATTTGCTGACGAACGATCTCAATCAATACGGTGCTATCACGAAAGACTTCACTACCGCCGACACCACCAGACAGTATTACCGCATCAAATTCATCGTCCGCCACATCGACTAGACGACAATCTGCGGTTAGCGTTACGCCTCGAGAGGCTTTCATCGTCAGTTGACCATCAAAGTTTGCGCTTGCTACCACGACTTCATAACCCGCACGCACCATCATATCGATGATGGTGACCGCTTCCATCTCTTCCGTGCCTTGGGCAATCGGAACCAGTACTTTTTTAGTCATAACTTACCAACTCTGTTCAATCTGTTTAATCGCTTGATAAAGCTTAGTATTACTTGGCACATCAATGCGATGTTGCGCAGCTTTTGCCACGACATAGCCTGTTATAAAGTCTATCTCGCTCAAGCGCTGATGGGCAATGTCTTGCTGCATCGAAGAATAATTGTCGCTGGTGGCACGAATAACGTCATGCACGCTTGCATGCAGTTCACTGTTCTCGACTTCGATACCTTCAGCTTGCATTACTTGGCACACTTCATCGATCACTGAGTCAAGTTGTGCTCGGTATTGGCTTTGACCTAAGTGACCATTAGGAATCGCATATAGCGCAGTAAGGGGATTGATGGCACAGTTGATTGCCAGTTTGTTCCACAGCGCTTGTTCGATATTGCTATGCCAGTCAACAGTTGGTAACGCATGATTAAACACATCGACGAGGAACTGACATTGCTGACCTGATTCATTTACTGCACCAAACAACGTTTTGCCTTGTCCAGTATGCAATACTTGCTTGCTCGAGGGACGATAAGCGCCATGAGTGGTTGTCGCAAGCAGTAGTGGGTTGGCTGGGAGCATTTGTTGTACATCGCTTGCCGTCCCCATGCCGTTATGCATTAGTAGCAAAATGGTATCACTGTTGATGTGTTCCACTAATGTGCTCAAAACTTGGGTAACATAAGGCGCTTTTAGCGTCACTAATATCACATCTGCATTGTTTAGCTGGTTGATATTATTGTTTGCGAGCTCAATAGCGTCGTGATCATCTCGTTGGATTCGTATTTGTTCATCAAAGCTGCGACTCCAAACATTAACACTATGCCCAGCTTCTGTAAGATAGCTTGCCCATAATGAGCCAATAGCTCCAGGGCCTATCACGGTAATATTCATAAAGGCTGTCAGCATCAATCAATCATATTGCCCAGAGAATAATGATTGATTGAGGGAAAGCAAATAAAAAAGGCACCTAAGGGTGCCTTTTCGTTACAGATAACTTTTCTTGAATCGCATCAATATCAATTAGAAGTTGTATTGTACGCGGTAGATGATTAAGTCTTGGTAATCTTTACGTGCTAGCTTGTTCACCGTGTAGCGGTAAAGAACACCTGTTGAGAAGTGATCAGTAACATTCCACATTGCATTTAGGCTACCGTTTAAACCCCAGTTCTCTGAATCAATACCAGAATTAAAATCAGTACTTTGCAAATCAGAATACTCATCATTACGAGCAAACTCGAGTTCGTTCCAAGTAGAGAAGGTAAAGTTTTGGCCACCGATGTCGGTGTTGTAGTAACCAACGTAACCAAACATACCGCCGTTGTTACCGCTAATACCACCATCAGTATTGATTTGGTGCACACCGATAAATGGTGTAAATGCCCAACCGTCACCTTTAAGACCGGTGTAACCAAAACCTAATACGCGGTTTTGCTCATGCAGAGCACTTTTATCTGCATCGGTGTTGTACACTTGCGCGTAAAGAGAGATACCAGATTCTGTTAGGTTGTAATGAATAGTACCTTTTGCAGAAGCACCACGGTCATCACCGGCACGATCCACACCTTCATAGTCGTAGAAGCCGTAAATTTGACCCCAATCGAATACCGCACCACCTTCAATACCGATTACCGCCTGATTACGGTCTGAAACATCGTTACCAAAGTTGTCGTTGTCATTACCAAAGCCTTGATCCCAAACTTGGTAATCAAGGTACATACTACCAAAGCCAAATAGGTATTCAGCCTGTGCTGGTACTGCTGACACTGCTGTTACTACGCCAAGAGCTAAAAGTGATTTACGCATAGGTGAACTCTCTTTTGTGAAACGATATGTTTATAAAACTGTTGCACTACTGTTGTGTGCTTGATTTGGTTGCGGCAATGATATTGATATTTATCTCGAAATAAAGTGATTTATTGTGCAAAAGCGATATTTATGTGTGCACTAGATCACGGAGTGAGCTAAAACTTAACTGAAATGTAAAATTTGTATTGTGTTGCATAAAATTTGTTGGGGACATCGATTACGCAAACGCTTACAGCAAATTTAAATGTAATCGAATAACCAACAGGATCGGTAAATGATCGAAGCTTGATGTGCTTACGTAGACATAACTGAGTGAAAAATTTAGGAAACATCATGACTGAATTAATGCTATTTCCTCTCAGTACGGTGGTGTTACCCGAAGGGAAAATGCGCCTGAGAATTTTTGAGCCTAGGTATAAACGTCTAGTAAAACAAGCCAGTTTGGGTGACGGCACCTTCGCTATTTGCTTGTTTGAGCGTGATGAAAGCAACCAAGTAGGAGGGTTGTCTACCAGCGGCTCACAAGTAAAAATTGTGGATTTTGAAACTCTAGAGGATGGGTTACTTGGGATCACGGTCGTTGGAATTCGCCGTTTGTCGATTCGCAGAATGCGCGTCGAACCTGACGGATTACGATTTGCAAAAGTGGATTGGCTACCAAGTTGGGACGTGAGCTCGCTATCAGATGAGAACAATTACATTAGCGAGCAGTTGCAGCGGGTATACGCCAAATTCCCGCAAGTCGGGCAGTTGTACGACCAATGTTTTTTCGATGATGCTTCTTGGGTGACACAGCGTTGGCTTGAGCTTTTGCCTGTGAACATGGCGCAGTTTGACTACCTAATGCGTCAACCGGATTGCCGTGAAGCTTTGCACTTTTTGACATCAGCGATCGAGCCTGAGTGATCGATAGTGTGTATAGTTACGTAAGGTAATTGTTGGTAATCGATTCAAGGATGCGGAGATGATAAAGCAAGATACTAGTTCCTTCTCTCGAGCTGATTGGCACGAGTGCATGGAGCGTGTAAAGCAGCGTGACAAATCTGCGTTTGCTCAAATATTTACCCATTTTTCGCCGAGGTTAAAACAGTTCGCATACAAGCACATGGGTAACGAGCAAGTTGCGATAGAGCTTGTACAAGAGACGATGGCGACAGTGTGGCAAAAATGCGCGTTGTTTGATGGCAGCAAAAGCTCGTTATCGACATGGATATACACGATAGCGAGAAATCAGTGTTTTGATTTGCTGCGTAAGCAAAAAGGACGCGATGCGCATATTTTAGCGGATGACATTTGGCCGTCTGATTTTCTGCCGCCCGACTTGGTCGATCACTATGCCCCCGAGCACGAAATGCTAAAAGAGCAAGTGGTAAAGTTTTTGGATATTTTACCCGAAGCTCAACGCAAGGTTGTGCAAGCTGTGTATTTAGAAGATCTGCCTCACCAGCAAGTGGCAGACATGTTTGACATTCCTTTAGGCACTGTTAAATCGCGATTGCGTTTGGCTGTTGAAAAGTTGAGAAACGAAATTGAGGCGGAGCATCTATGAGTTATCATCCAAGTATTGAAATGTTGCGCGCTTATGTTGAAGGTGAGGTCAGCCCAACTGATGGATTCGCGATTGCAACCCATGTTGAATCATGCCCCATTTGCCGTCAAAAGTGCGCTCAGTTAGAGACTAGCGCAGCGGAATCATTCGCTTTCGCTGATGTTCCGGCGAGTGACGAATTCGATGCCATGTTCGACAAGATTGTGGCGCTTGAAGAGGCGCCAGAGCCATTTGATTTTAATCGCAAAGCAAAAACTGTGGTCGTCAACGGTAAGGAATTTACTCTGCCCTTATCTTTAAGCCGGTTTTCTGATCACATTGGTGAGTGGAAAAACTACGGTGGAAAGGTGTTTAGCGCCGAAGTTCCACTCGGCGAACAAGCACGAGTGAGCTTATTGTATATTGCAGAAGACGTTCAAATTCCCCAGCATACTCATAAGGGATACGAGTCTACACTGGTGTTGCATGGCGGTTTTAGTGACGAAGATGGACATTACGAGGCAGGTGACTATCTGATTAAAGATGCTTCGGTTAAGCACAGTCCGTTTACCAGACCTGGAGAAGATTGTTTGTGTATGACCGTGTTAACCGAGCCATTGCTGTTCACACAAGGTGTGGCTCGGGTGTTCAATTTGTTTGGTAAGGGATTGTACCCATAGACTTCTCACGCTTCATGTTCAGCCCCGTTTGACAACGGGGCTTTTTGTTGGCTGGTGCGTAATATGAATCATCACCACCACTTAATCGTTGCGCTGCTTGGCTCGCTCTAACATATCTGCGAAGTAATGTCGCAATGAATAGAGCATCACTAAGCTCGGAATAACCATTAATGCGGTAATAATAAAGAACATTGACCAATCATTGAGGTAATCAACCAGCTCACCACTAAATGAGGCAAGTGTGGTACGACCAAAATTACCCAGTGAAGCGAGCAGTGCATATTGAGTTGCAGAGAACGCTTGCCCAGTCACGACTGTTAAAAATGATACAAAGGCGACGGTTGAAAATGCAGAGGTAAAGTTATCGACCACTAATGTCGCAAGGAAAAGTGTCTCATTTGGGCCTACTTTGGCAATCCAAGCAAACATTAAGTTACTCGCTGCCATGGCAATACCGCCAATCATTAAACCACGTACGATACCGAACTTCACATTGACCATACTACCCAATAGGGTAAATAGCATGGTTAAACCCCAGCCGATAAGTTTAGGGTAATAGGCGATTTGTTCGTTGGTAAAACCGATCTCTTTGTAAAATGGAATCGACATTCGGCCTAAGAAGGCTTCGCCAATCTTAAATAGGAACACAAACAGCAATAAGGTCAGTGCTACCTGTGTTCCGTTACGGCGGAAAAAGTCGATAAATGGTTCAAGCACGGTCACACTAAACCATGCGGTGATTTTGCCATGCAGTATTTTACTGTGTCGCTGTTCTGCCTCAGCTTGCAGAGCTTCACGTTTGGTATGAGGTTCGCCGACAAGCAGCGTGAATAGCATTAGCAAAGCAACAATGCCTGCCATGCCGTAGTAGACCCCATTCCAACCGATATCATCGGCGTTCATAAATGCGATATAACCGGGTAGCGAATAGCCGGTCCACCAACCGATGACTGCCATTGCAGATGCCTGAGGTAGTTTTGAGGCTTCTGATTTTGGAAACGTATCGATACGAAATGCATCAATGGCGATGTCTTGTGTTGCAGAAGCGGTGGCGATGCACAGTGCTAACATTGAAGTCAGCATCAGATTGTGCGCCGGATCGACGCCAGCAATCGCTAAGGTACAGATTAATACCAAAAACTGGCACAGGAATATCCAACTGCGTCGTTGACCTAAGCGGTTATGTAGTATCGGCAGTTTGACACGGTCAACCAGTGGCGCCCACAGAAAGTTGATCGCATAGACTGCAAACACACTACCAAAATACCCAATCGCAGCTCGAGTTAAGCCCGCATCTTTGAGCCAACCAGACATATTAGAGCCGATTAAAACCCATGGAAAGCCACTGGAACAACCCAACATAAAGACCCAGAGTAAGCGCTTATCAAGGTAACTACGTACGGTCTCTCGCCAAGATAGAGAAGCGTTAGCCATGGAAAAATTCCTGCTTGTTGATGAGGTTTAAATCGAATGAGAAAGAGAAATGGCTCTTCACATCGTGAGAGCCATTGAGTTTAATCGATGAGTGTGACTTTTTCGATCACGATTGGGGTGACTGGAACGTCACGGTAACGGCCTACAGTATGAGTTGATTGCTGAGCCATTTTCTGCACTACATCAAAACCTTGTACTACTTCACCAAACACCGCGTAACCTGGTGGGCGTGAATTGTAATTAAGGAAATCATTATCAACTAAGTTAATGAAGAACTGACGTGTCGCTGAGTTTGGATCATTAGTTCGCGCCATCGCAATCGTTGCGGCATTGTTTTCTAAACCGTTGCTCGCTTCATTTTTGATTGGAGCGTAGGTGTTTGCACGGTTCATATTACTATCAAAACCGCCACCTTGAGCCATAAAGCCAGGGATCACTCGGTGGAATTGCGTGCCAACGTAACTGCCATCTTTCACGTACTTCAGAAAGTTAGCCACGGTAACAGGAGCTTGTTGCTCATTCAGCTCGATTACAAATGAGCCTAAATTTGTTTCCATTTCAACTTTCGGAGCGGCAAAAGCCATACTAGAAACCAGTGCTAAAGCAGCAATGGCGTATTTCAACATTAGAAGCGCTCCTGCATGTAATTTTGTAGCTCGCGATCATTTGCCGCTTCACGCAGTACAAGGCTGGTAACGTCATTCAGCACTTGCTCGATCTCTTCATTTGATGCACTCAAAGCGCCAGTGCGTTGTGCAGTACCAGTGTAAGTTCTTACCAGTTTGCCTTGCGGCGTTTCTGCAGTGATAGACATAACTAACTTAGCATCCATCTCGTTTTCCATTACAGAATGCTTCACTGACACCAACAGTTCTTGAACTTCTACTTCAATCGTGTTTTTGCTGCTAACAGAAGATTGGAAACCTTGCGATTGGAATTGCTCTAGTAATGCATTTTCGAGTGTAATGCGTACGTTTTGTTTTGCGTGAATAGGCTCAATGTTAGAACGGCCACTGTCAACTAAAGCCACGTATTGTGCTGAACGTACATCCTGACTTGTAATCATGAACGTGCTGCCATTAACGATGTTGCTGTTACTTAGCGTTGCGCGAGGCGAAAAGTTAAGCTGTTCTTCTTGAGGAGATGAACACGCTGCCAATAATGCGACTGATGCAGCTAGAACCAATTTTCTCATTGTTGTTTCCTTTTCTAAACTATTAAAGGCTCAAATTTAAGTGGATAATAAATGACTACTTAGTTGCTTGTAAAATCACAAATTTTTATTTGCGGCGACTAAGCTGACATTCGACTTACCAAAAGACGCTTTAGTTTGACATCGTATCCGAGGTGGCGATTACCGATAACTAATAATTGTCCACCATTGTCAAGAACATGCTTTGCATCACAGAACATTTGCCAAGCGATATGGTCGGTAATCGCTTGTTGCTGGTGGAAAGGGGGATTACATACGACTAAGTCGTATTGACCTGCCGTAAATCCATCGAGGCAGTTATTGGCGATAAACTGAAAATCGCGATCCATGCCAACATTGTCAGCTAAGTTTTGTTTGGCTGAGGCGACGGCCATGTAGCTTTCATCGACACAGCTAATTTGCATTGTTGGGTTTTGCTGCGCCAACTTAACCGAGAGCACACCGTTACCACATCCTAAATCAATCGCTCGTTGGTATTTGTCACCGTGAGGTAAGTTTTCCAACATAAAGCGTGCACCCTGATCAAGGCTTTCACCTGAATAGACATTCGGCAAGTTATTGAGCGTGATGTTATGTTCGGCTACGTCCCATGTGGTAAATGGTTCGACAGGTTGAGGCTGAATGCTCGTCGCTGAAGAGAATACTAATCGGTGCTTTTTCCAAGCTAATGAAGTTTTTGTTTCACCGAGATATTTTTCAAACAACTTAAGTGTTGATGAGTGAATTTCTTTGGCCTTATTTACCGCAATTACTGGGATTTCAGGTGCGATAGATTGGCGCAATTGACTTAATTGCCACGTCAGAAAGCGATTGTTACGTGGAATCTGCATTAACACTAAGTCTATTTTTGCAGGTAATTGCGCTAGGCTATCAATAATCGCAACCGGGTTACATTGGTTGCGTTCAAGATTGCGTTGTATTGCTTGGTGAGCGATATATGAATCACTCATGACAGTGACATGGTGTTTGTTTGATAACCAACAAGATAAAGCGCCAAAGCTATCATTTAGGACCAAAATATGTTGCCCGTTAGCGAGATCTTTTTCTTCGATATGGCTAATTAGATATTCATCACCCGCGTCCCATGCTTGAAGTGTTTCGTTCGTTCTTTCCGGGTAACGTAAGAGAGATAAAGTGCGGTCAAACAGGGTAAGCTCAGATTTCATAAGTGGAACGCTAGGTATATTTCAAATTATGTGAAATTGTCGCAGATGAGGGCTGAAGTGGAAACTAAAACCTTTTGATTTCTGCATCGCGGGATTATAGTGCGTTATCACGCTGTTAATAGGAAGTGGAGAAATACGATGATAGAAGAAACGATAAAAACTAAGCTGCATCAGCAACTGTCTCCGATTCATCTTGATGTCATCAATGAGAGTTATATGCACAATGTTGCTACGGGATCGGAAAGCCACTTTAAAGTGGTCGTGGTCAGTGAGCAATTTGAAGGTCTGAGACTACTTGCGAGGCACCGTTTAGTTAATCAAACTTTAGCGGATGAATTAGCCAATTCCATTCACGCGTTGGCGATTCATACTTACACTCCAGAGGAGTGGAAAACACAGCAATCAGCCCCGAATAGTCCAATGTGTTTAGGTGGTTCACACTAAATATCTGAAAGCAGCCGTTGCTGCTTTTCTTTTCTATAAAAACAACAGCAACATATATCTAACAAATAAACGCAATTAATTGCAGATGTTGCATTATGTTAAATTTTGTTAACGGGCGGGCGTGGCGACAATTTTCTTCGATGTGCGATGGCTCAAAAATATGACTATTGTTTAACCTTTCAAACTCAAATACCGTCATTTAATCGCAGTATCTCTCCCTTTGGTCATGGCATCATATTGAGAATTGATGATAGAATGACGCCCCTGACAAATCTCGCATATAATATGTGACGAGAATTTTAATAGGATGTTGCGATTTCGGTGCGAGTGATGCGCCGGGACCGGACACAAATGTCGTGTCTAAACGTTACGCAATTAAAGAATCTTTTTCCCGATAAAGTAGTGCAAGTGCGTATGATTACAATAAAGAAGGGTCTGGACCTTCCTATCGCAGGAACTCCTACCCAGGTGATTAATGATGGTAAAACCATCACAAAAGTCGCCTTGCTTGGCGAAGAGTACGTCGGCATGCGTCCTACTATGCATGTCCGCGTAGGTGATGAAGTGAAGAAAGCTCAAGTTCTTTTTGAAGACAAGAAGAACCCAGGCGTTAAATTTACTTCTCCAATTTGCGGTAAAGTGATCGAAGTGAACCGTGGTGCGAAGCGTGTGCTTCAATCAGTAGTGATTGAAGCTGCAGGTGACGAACAGGTAACTTTCGACAAGTTTGAAGCTGCTCAATTGGCAAGTCTTGATCGTGAAGCGATCAAAACTCAACTAATTGAATCAGGTCTTTGGACAGCTTTACGTACTCGTCCGTTCAGCAAGGTTCCAGCTATCGCTTCTTCTACAAAGGCTATCTTTGTAACTGCAATGGATACTAATCCACTTGCGGCTCAGCCTGAGTTGATTATCAACGAAGAGAAGGATGCGTTCGTCGCTGGTCTTGACGTTCTTTCAGCCCTAACTGAAGGTAAGGTTTACGTATGTAAATCTGGCTCAAGTCTACCTCGCTCTTCTCAATCTAATGTAGAAGAACACGTCTTTGATGGCCCTCACCCTGCAGGTCTTGCGGGTACCCACATGCATTTCCTATACCCAGTAGATGCAAACAATGTGGCGTGGAGCATCAACTACCAAGACGTGATCGCGTTCGGTAAATTATTCCTAACAGGTGAGCTATGTGTTGAGCGCGTTGTTGCTCTAGCGGGTCCTGTTGTGAATAAGCCACGTCTAGTTCGCACTGTTATTGGTGCAAGCCTAGATGAGCTAACAGACAATGAGCTAATGCCAGGTGAAGTTCGAGTGATTTCTGGTTCAGTACTTTCTGGTACTCAAGCTACTGGTCCTCTTGCATACCTTGGTCGTTACCATCTACAAGTTTCTGTTTTACGCGAAGGTCGTGAGAAAGAACTGTTCGGTTGGGCAATGCCTGGTAAGAACAAGTTCTCTGTTACGAAATCTTTCCTTGGTCACCTATTCAAAGGTCAGTTGTACAACATGACAACGACGACCAACGGTAGTGATCGTGCAATGGTGCCAATCGGTAGCTACGAGCGCGTTATGCCGCTTGATATTGAGCCGACTTTACTTCTTCGTGACCTGTGTGCAGGCGATACAGACAGCGCGCAAGCGTTGGGTGCGCTTGAGCTGGATGAAGAAGATTTAGCACTGTGTACCTATGTGTGTCCGGGTAAATACGAGTACGGTGTACTACTTCGTGAATGCCTAGACAAGATCGTGAAGGAAGGGTAATTCCAATGCTTAAAAAGTTTTTTGAAGACATCGAGCATCATTTTGAGCCCGGCGGTAAGCATGAGAAGTGGTTTGCTTTGTACGAAGCAACTGCAACCCTGTTCTACACTCCTGGCACAGTAACAAAACGTAGTGCGCATGTTCGTGATAGCGTTGACTTGAAACGTATCATGATCATGGTTTGGTTCGCGGTATTCCCAGCAATGTTCTGGGGTATGTACAACGCGGGTGGCCAAGCTATCGCAGCACTTAACCATTTATACACTGGTGAGCAACTAGCAGCAGTTGTGGCAGGTAACTGGCACTACTGGCTAACTGAAATGCTTGGCGGCACAATGGCTGCTGATGCAGGTGTTGGCAGCAAAATGCTACTAGGTGCAACTTACTTCCTACCAATCTACGCAACGGTATTCCTTGTGGGTGGTTTCTGGGAAGTATTGTTCTGTATGGTGCGTAAGCATGAAGTAAACGAAGGTTTCTTCGTAACTTCGATTCTGTTCGCATTGATTGTTCCGCCAACTCTACCTCTATGGCAAGCAGCGCTGGGTATTACCTTTGGTGTTGTAGTCGCTAAAGAGATCTTTGGTGGTACAGGCCGTAACTTCCTAAACCCAGCTCTTGCTGGCCGTGCTTTCCTTTTCTTTGCTTACCCAGGTCAAATCTCGGGTGATCTAGTTTGGACGGCAGCGGATGGCTTCTCAGGTGCAACAGCACTAAGCCAATGGGCTCAAGGTGGTAACGGTGCGCTAGTAAACACTATCACTGGTGCTCCAATTACTTGGATGGATGCTTTCATCGGTAACATTCCAGGTTCAATTGGTGAAGTATCGACGCTAGCACTAATGATTGGTGCAGCAATGATCGTTTACATGCGAATCGCTTCTTGGCGCATTATCGCTGGTGTAATGATCGGTATGATTGCTACTTCAACACTATTCAACGTTATCGGTTCAGATACTAACCCAATGTTCAGCATGCCTTGGCACTGGCACCTAGTCCTAGGTGGCTTCGCATTCGGTATGTTCTTCATGGCAACTGACCCTGTATCGGCATCATTCACCAACGGTGGTAAATGGTGGTACGGTATTTTGATCGGCGTGATGTGTGTGTTAGTTCGCGTAGTTAACCCAGCATACCCAGAAGGTATGATGCTGGCGATTCTATTCGCAAACCTATTTGCACCATTGTTTGACCATGTAGTCATCGAGAAGAACATCAAGCGGAGACTAGCACGCTATGGCAAGTAATAACGATAGCATTAAAAAGACGCTGTTTGTTGTTATTGCATTGAGCCTAGTGTGCTCAATCGTAGTATCAACTGCGGCGGTTGCTCTACGCAGCAAGCAACAAGAAAACGCTGTGCTAGATAAGCAATCTAAAATCATCGAAGTCGCTGGTATTCAAACTGAAGGCCAAAGTATCCCTACTCTTTACAAAGAGTACATTGAGCCTCGTTTGGTTGACTTCAAAACGGGTGACTTCGTTGATACTGCAAAAGACGGTTCAACGGCAGACACTTACAACCAACGTGCCGCAGCGAAAAATCCAGCTGAGTCAATGAAGCTAAGTGCTGAAGACGACAAAGCGAAGATCATTCGTCGTGCTGACACTGGTATTGTTTACCTAGTTAAACAAGGCGACAAAGTATCGAAAGTGATCATTCCAGTACACGGTACTGGTCTATGGTCAATGATGTACGCTTTCGTAGCTGTAGAAATTGACGGTAACACAATTGCAGGTATCACTTACTACGAGCAAGGTGAAACTCCGGGGCTTGGTGGTGAAGTTGAGAACCCAGCTTGGCGTAACCTTTTCGTTGGTAAGAAACTATTCGACGAAAACCACAATCCTGCAATCAAGATTGTAAAAGGTGGCGCACCAGCAGGTTCTGAGCACGGTGTTGATGGCCTATCAGGCGCAACACTAACTGGTAATGGTGTTCAGGGCACATTCGACTTTTGGTTTGGTAAATTGGGCTACGGTCCATTCCTTGCAAAAGTACGTGACGGAGGTCTGAACTAATGTCTAGTGCACAAAACATTAAAAAGAGCATTATGGCGCCGGTGTTGGATAACAACCCAATCGCGCTGCAGGTTCTTGGTGTTTGTTCTGCTCTTGCAGTAACAACTAAACTAGAAACAGCATTTGTTATGACGCTAGCGGTAATGTTCGTTACTGCTTTCTCTAACTTGTTTGTTTCACTAATCCGTAATCACATTCCTAACAGTGTGCGTATCATCGTTCAGATGGCAATTATCGCATCATTAGTAATCGTGGTAGACCAAGTGTTGAAAGCATACCTATACGATATCTCTAAGCAGCTATCTGTATTCGTAGGCCTTATCATTACGAACTGTATCGTAATGGGTCGTGCTGAAGCTTTCGCAATGAAATCAGAGCCAATCCCATCATTTATTGATGGTATCGGTAACGGTCTTGGTTACGGTTTCGTTCTTATCACAGTGGCGTTCTTCCGTGAACTGTTTGGCTCAGGCAAACTGTTTGGTATGGAAGTGCTTCCTCTAGTGAACAATGGTGGTTGGTACCAGCCAAACGGTCTGATGCTACTAGCACCATCAGCATTCTTCCTAATCGGCTTCATGATCTGGGCAATCCGTATTCTGAAACCAGAACAAGTAGAAGCGAAGGAGTAAGGACGACATGGAACATTACATTAGTCTGTTAGTTAAATCGATTTTCATCGAAAACATGGCTTTGTCTTTCTTCCTAGGTATGTGTACTTTCCTTGCCGTATCTAAGAAAGTTAAGACATCTTTCGGTCTAGGCGTTGCTGTAGTTGTTGTTCTAACAATTGCGGTACCGGTTAACAACCTAGTTTATACCTATGTATTGAAAGAAAATGCATTGGTTGCTGGTGTGGATTTAACATTCCTAAACTTCATCACCTTTATCGGTGTAATCGCAGCACTTGTACAAATCCTAGAGATGGTTTTAGACCGTTTCTTCCCACCTTTGTACAACGCGCTAGGCATCTTCCTGATCCGCTGATCTGTGTAATCTGTCGATGGCGTATCATTCATGGTACAACGTGACTACAACTTTGCTGAATCTATCGTGTATGGTTTCGGTTCCGGTGTGGGCTGGATGCTAGCAATTGTTGCTCTTGCAGGTATCCGTGAGAAAATGAAGTACTCTGACGTTCCTCCTGGTCTACGCGGTCTTGGTATCACGTTCATCACTGTAGGTCTAATGGCGTTGGGCTTTATGTCTTTCTCTGGTGTTCAACTGTAAGTCGGGTAAACCGCAGCAAATAAGGAATAGTTAATGTCTACTATTATTTTTGTAGTAATGTTTACCCTGATTATACTGGCGCTAGTTTTAGTGATTCTTTTCGCTAAATCTAAGCTAGTACCAACAGGTGACATTACAATTTCTGTGAACGGTGACGCTGATAAAGCGATCGTTACACAACCAGGCGGCAAGCTACTGACTGCTCTAGCAGGTGCTGGCGTATTCGTATCTTCTGCTTGTGGTGGCGGTGGCTCATGTGGCCAGTGTCGTGTAAAAGTTAAATCTGGCGGTGGTGACATCCTACCTACCGAGCTTGACCATATTACTAAAGGTGAAGCACGTGAAGGTGAGCGTCTAGCGTGTCAAGTGGCAGTGAAAACTGACATGGACATCGAGCTTCCAGAAGAAATCTTCGGCGTTAAGAAGTGGGAATGTACGGTTATCTCTAACGATAACAAAGCAACATTCATCAAAGAGCTTAAGCTACAAATTCCAGATGGCGAATCAGTACCTTTCCGTGCTGGTGGTTACATCCAGATTGAAGCGCCTGCTCACCACGTGAAATACGCAGATTTTGACGTTCCTGAGGAATATCGTGAAGATTGGGACAAGTTCAACCTGTTCCGTTACGAGTCTAAAGTGAATGAAGAAACGATTCGTGCATATTCTATGGCTAACTACCCAGAAGAGCACGGCATCATCATGCTAAACGTACGTATCGCAACTCCGCCACCAAATAACCCAGACGTACCACCAGGTATCATGTCTTCGTTTATTTGGTCTCTTAAAGAGGGCGATAAGTGTACAATTTCTGGTCCATTCGGAGAGTTCTTCGCGAAAGAAACGGATGCAGAAATGGTATTCGTTGGTGGTGGTGCAGGTATGGCACCAATGCGTTCGCACATCTTTGACCAACTTAAGCGTCTTAAGTCTACTCGTAAGATGTCTTACTGGTACGGTGCGCGTTCTAAACGTGAGATGTTCTACGTAGAAGATTTCGACGGCCTAGCGGCAGAGAACGAAAACTTTGTATGGCACTGTGCACTGTCTGATCCACTACCAGAAGATAACTGGGATGGTTACACAGGCTTCATTCATAACGTGCTTTACGAGAACTACCTACGTGATCACGAAGCGCCAGAAGACTGTGAATACTACATGTGTGGTCCACCGATGATGAACGCAGCTGTTATCGGCATGCTGAAAGATCTTGGTGTAGAAGATGAGAACATTCTTCTAGATGACTTCGGTGGCTAAATTTCTTCGTATTTGACACTGTAGCGTTGTTAGTAGTGTCAACTTACGCTAATCACATAGTTATCTATGCTCATAGCGATAAGTAGACACTACTGCCTAGCTACCGCGACAACTACTCGAAATTACCATCTAATATGGCTGACGTTTGTGTCAGCCATAATTTTATTAACTTAGTGAATATAAGAGAGCGGATGAATAGCAACAGTGGTTGTATTCGATAGTTTTCTTATGTTTTCTTTTTTGAGATAGGAGTAAACAAGTGAAAAAGTGGCTTGTTGCATTTGCTTCTCTTTTGGTGCTGGCCGGTTGTGAGCAGCCTGTAGAACAAATTCATCTAACTGGTCCTACGATGGGGACCACTTATAATATTAAGTATATCGAGCAAGAAGGGTTACCAACTCCGGAAGCGCTACAAACTGAAATTGACCGCCTGTTAGAGAAGGTTAATGATCAGATGTCGACTTACCGAGAAAATTCGGAATTGAGCCGTTTTAACCAGCATCAAGCCAATGATCCGGTAGAAATCTCACCAGAGATGACAACAGTGGTGAAAGAAGCAATTCGCCTTAACGGTCTTACTGAAGGTGGTTTGGATGTTACCGTTGGGCCGTTAGTTAACCTTTGGGGTTTTGGCCCCGAAGCGCGTCCTGATGTGGTACCAAGCGATGAAGAACTCGCTGCGCGTCGTGTGAATGTGGGTATCCATCATCTATCACTTGAGGGCAATAAACTGTCTAAAGACATTCCAGGCTTGTATGTTGACTTATCACCGATTGCTAAAGGCTGGGGTGTCGATGTGGTGGCTGATTACCTTCAATCAGAAGGCATTAAAAACTACATGGTAGAAGTCGGTGGTGAGATGCGTCTAAAAGGGGTAAACCGTGAAGGTATACCTTGGCGTATTGCGATTGAAAAGCCAACCGTGAATGAACGCAGTATCCAAGAGATCATCGAGCCGGGTGATATGGCGATTGCAACCAGTGGCGATTACCGTAACTATTTTGAAAGCAATGGTGTGCGTTATTCGCATATCATTAATCCTAAGACTGGCAAACCAATCAATCATAAAGTGGTGTCAGTAACGGTTCTTAACCCATCATCAATGACAGCAGATGGTCTGGCAACAGGTTTGATGGTGTTAGGCGAAAAGCGTGGTATTGAGATTGCCAATGAAAACAACATTCCAGTTTTCATGATTATCAAAACACCAGATGGCTTCAAAGAGCTGGCATCTGATGCCTATAAGCCATATATCAATAAATAATGAGCTAAGTGAGCGAATCAATATGAATACATTTCTGATTACTTTCGGCGTCTTCTTGGCAGTTATCGCTGCGATGGCGGTGGGTTATATTTTCCAAAAGAAGGTGGTAAAAGGCAGTTGTGGCGGCCTTGGGTCAGTGGGTATCGAAAAGGTATGTAACTGTCCTGAACCTTGTGATGCACGTAAAAAGCGTGAAGCTCGCGCAGCGGCTCGTGCAGAAAAATTGGCGGCGTGGGAAAAAGACCGTATTGCCTAATCAGGTGACAGTTTAAGAAAAACCGGCGTTTGCCGGTTTTTTTGTGTTGATAAAAGTTAGTGAGCGATCACTCTATTGCGACCGTTCTCTTTAGCCATATAGAGCCTGTCATCAGCTAACTTAATCTGTGTATCCAATGAGGGCTGAGCTATAGCAACGCCAATGCTGATGGTGACACGAATTTCGGTACCATTGTGATAAATGGTCGTTTGTTCTACGCGCTGTCTCAGTTTATCGAGTCGTTCAACAAAGTTATCGAACTCGCCACATGCTTGAATGCAAAACTCCTCTCCGCCAAATCGTGCTACCACATCTTCCGGAAAATAGAGCTGTAAAATTTTAGCGATCGTGATAAGAGCACTATCGCCACCATCATGCCCATAGGTGTCATTAACTTGCTTAAAATGGTCGATATCTAGCATCGCGATATTTCTGTCCTGGCAACCATTACAGGCTTGGTTAAACAGGTAGCGACGATTCCACAAACCAGTAAGGGCGTCTTGATTGGCCATACGATAAAGCTCATCATTTGCCTCTTTCATATCGAGAATTTGATGAATTCGGCAATAGAACTCTTCTGGATGAAAGGGTTTATTCAAAAAATCGTTTGCCCCAGCTTTGAGGAATTGAGCTGTTAAAATTGGGTCATCGGAGGCCGACAACCCAAGTACAGCGAGTTGATTTCTATTCCATGTTTGACGTATTTCTTGAATCATCGCGATACCATCTTTTTCTGGCATGTCATGATCAGTAATGACAAAGGTAATCGCAGGATCTTGCTTCAACAGGGTAAGTGCTTGCTCACCATTTTCCGCCTCAATGGTATCGATATATTGGTGCTGAAGTAATTGCACTACATGATTGCGAATAGTAACGGAATCATCGACAACGAGGCATTTGTGGTGTTTGTTCTTTTCAAGTCTTTGCACTAGCGCGAGTAAATAAGATACAGAAGCGGTATTGTCTTTAAGTAAATAATCGACAACACCTTTTGCCAGCATCTGTTCACGGACTTCAGCTTGAAAGCGAGCACTAAGCACGATGACTTTATGTTGGTAAGTTAGTGCTAACTCAATGGCCTCCCCATTGGGTCCATCAGGTAGGCAAAAATCGAGGATACAGCACAAAAAATCAGGCTGATGAGCGAGAATTTCTCGTGCTTCTGCAATGTTAACGGCACTGAATACGTCATAGCCAGCCTGCGTTAATTGCAGTTCCAAGTAGTTTCTAAAGGTAAGGCTATCCTCAATCAGTAAAATTTTCTTATTCACGCGACATCCATCTGCTACTGAATTATGTCAACCATCATAGGGAGTTATGATCGTCAGCGCTAACGACTGGTAGCGTAAATGATACTTGTGTAAAGAATATCGGTTTTCTTTATTGGTTATATTGAATATACTGTTTTTAAACAGTACCATTCAGGGCGCAAATGTCAGATCTGGTTCGAAAAATTATTCATGTTGATATGGATTGTTTTTATGCCGCTGTTGAAATGCGCGATTTTCCTCAATACCGTAACCGACCTCTTGCCGTCGGTGGCAGTGAAAAACAGCGGGGAGTGATTAGTACGTGCAATTATCAAGCACGTAGCTTCGGCGTGCGTAGTGCGATGCCAACTGGACGCGCGCTGCAATTATGTCCTGAGTTGTTGGTTGTGCCTGGGCGAATGGATGTATACAAACAAGTCTCGAAACAAATCCGAGCCATTTTTGAGCGTTACACGCCTATCATTGAACCGTTATCACTCGACGAAGCCTATCTTGATGTCACTCATGCAACGGCGTGTCGCGGCTCTGCAACTTTAATCGCTGAAGCAATACGTCGCGATATTTTTAATGAACTCAATTTGACTGCCTCAGCGGGCGTTGCGCCAATAAAGTTTCTTGCCAAAGTAGCTTCAGATATCAATAAGCCTAACGGGCAATGCGTGATCCCGCCGGATCAAGTACAGCAAATGGTGGATAAACTGCCACTGGAAAAAATTCCCGGTGTTGGCAAAGTGAGTTTAGAGAAGTTGCACCAAGCGGGTTTTTTCGTCTGTGAAGACATTAAGAACAGCGATTATCGTGATTTGCTACGTAAGTTTGGTCGCCAAGGCGAATCATTGTGGAAGCGCAGCCATGGTATTGATGAGCGTGAAGTGATTGTTGAACGAGAACGCAAATCGGTCGGGGTTGAACGTACATTCACGCACAATATTTCTAGCTATGAAGAGTGTTGGCAAGTAATAGAGGAAAAACTCTATCCAGAGCTAGAAGTGCGTCTTGCCAAAGCCAGTCCGGATAAAGCCATCATCAAGCAGGGGATTAAGGTGAAGTTCGCTGACTTTCAGTTAACGACGATTGAGCATATTCATCCTTATTTGGAGCTGGAAGATTTTAGTATCTGCTGCGAGACGTGCTTAAAAGGCAAAATGGGCGAGAAATTCGTTTGTTTTAAACGTGATGTTAAAGCCGGAAGAGCAGACTAAGCAATTAAGCTTCTTCTGAGTCAACGTGATATTCTTGCCTTATTGAACACTTTCTTTAATTCCTATGGATAAACAACCAATTTTCGATGCCATCATTGCCGCATTGCAAGATAAGCTTGAAGTGGCTCGCTCATCGACTCAAAGAGCGATTGATGCAGCAACGGACGAAGAGACCATCCCAGAACATAAATACGATACTTTAGCGCTCGAAGCCTCTTATCTTGCTCATGGTCAAGCTATGCGGGTACAAGCTTGCGAAGCGGAACTCGCCTCAATCCAACAATTTCAAATGCGTGACTATAGGGAGCAAGCTGTCGGTGTGGGCGCTTATGTTGAATTGGAGAATGATGAAGGCATGATGCAGTGCTTTTTTATTGCTCCTTGTGCCGGCGGGCTTGAGGTTCGTTTTGAGGAGCGGAAAATCTATCTACTTACCACTCAATCTCCTTTGGGAAAGCAACTTAAGGGTGCGTATGAAGGCGATGAGGTTGTACTTAAAATGGGCGACTTATCAACTGTTTATCAGGTAGTGACAGTACGCTAACACTTGTTGTTCGCAATGGTGTTATAGTGAAGTAAAGACAAGTAGTGATTAAGAGTAAGTTATGAAGCAGTTACTAGCGTTATCATTGATTTTGATCAGCAGCGGCAGCTATGCCGCTCAGTGTCGTGTTGATTTGCAAAATCAAGTCACTTTAGATGGTGAAAAAATCGCTATCACTCAAGCCGATGGTGATGTGGCAACGGTTGATGCTGACAATAACGTCTTTATTGATGGTAAAAAGCTGAACTTAACCCCTGAACAAGAGGCTGCTATCGCTGCTTATCGTCAAAAGATGAATGAATACCTCCCTCAGGCGAAACGTATTGCCAGTGATAGTATCGCTTTGGCAGATAAGATGATTGACGATATTGCCCAAAGTCTCGATGCCCCAGGGGCGTTTGATGATGTGAAAGAAGCGGTAAAAGAGTTTTATGCCGATGTAGAAGCACGTTACTACAAAAATGGCGATCTTGTATTACCAGCTCAAAGCTTCGATGAGATGACTCAAGAGTGGGTCGATGATTTTGCTAAAGCGAAAGAGATTTTTACCAATGAGTTTATTGGTAATGCGATGGGGGTCTTGTCAGAAAAGATGCAGCAAGATGGTGGTCTGAATTTAACTGAACTGTCCGAGCAGTTGTATGCATTGAAAGCTCGTATCGAACAGCGCATGGCGGAATATTCCAAACAGACAGAACAGCAGAGCAAAGAGTTCTGTGAATCTCTCGATGACATGGCACAGCAAGAGCAGGATGTGTTGAAAAAAGTTCCCGAGTTAAAAGATTATCAGGTGTTCTTGATTTAGTACATCGAGGATGAAAAGGCACTTTCGAGTGCCTTTTTTTATACCTGTGAGTCACGATTAGTCTGTTTTGTGCCGTTATTGAATAGTGATATGACCTGCAAGCTCGCTGAATCACCGAAATATTTCACTATCGGATATTGATTTAATTTACCGAACGATATAATGTACTAGTCAACTAGTTTGTTGATGTTTGTGTGAGTAGTATGGCGCAAGAAAATTCAAATCGTGAACTGTTTGGTTCGCGTCTCGGCTTTATTCTTGCCGCAGCGGGTGCTGCGGTAGGTTTAGGTAATATTTGGGGCTTTCCAACCCAAGCGGCGAGCAATGGCGGCGGCGCATTCTTATTGGTTTACCTTATCCTGATCTTTGTTGTGGCATTTCCAATGCTGGTGGTAGAGATGGCTATTGGTCGCTATGGTCAAGCAAACCCAGTTGATAGCATGCGTTCACTCACTTCCAATCCTTTAGGTAAGAATGTTGGTAGCCTTGTTGGTTGGATTGGCTTAAGTGTTCCTTGTGCCGTATTGGCTTTTTACAGCATCGTTGGCGGTTGGTTGATCTGCTTCTTGTTAGGCGCATTTACTGACATTTTAGGTTTGGAAGGGGCAACGGCTTGGTTGAAAGGGTTTAGTGTAGAACGCAATCTGTTTGGTACTGTCGTTTTCTATGTTCTCACTATTTTGATCGTTCAAGGCGGCGTGAAACAAGGCATTGAAAAATGGTCGACTCGCTTAATGCCTGCGCTATTTATTTTGTTTGCGGTATTGTTTGTGTACATCATGACACAAAACGGTGCGATGGAAGGCTTAAAGCACTACTTGGTTCCTGATTTTGACAAGTTACTCGATCGTAAGATGATTCTTGCTGCAATGGGTCAAGGTTTCTTTTCATTGACGATCGGCGGCTGTTCAATGCTTATCTACGGTTCATACTTGAGTAAGAAAGAGAACCTACCAAAGATGGCGTTCAACGTGACCTTGGTCGATACTGCAGTGGCATTTATTGCTGGTCTAGTGGTGATGCCTGCGATGTTTGTCGCAATGCAAAAAGGGGTTCAAATCTACGCAGATGATGGTTCACTACTCAGTTCAGATACGCTGGTATTTACCGTACTGCCATTGATGTTTGATAGCTTGGGTTTACTTGGTCAAGTATTTGCGATGGTGTTCTTTGTTCTGTTGACGATTGCGGCATTAACGTCGTCAATCTCAATGTTGGAATGTCCAGTTGCTTTAGTTGGTGAGCGCTTTAACACCAAACGTGGGCCAACAAGCTGGGTGCTAGGTGGTTTGATCGCTCTATTTAGTATCGTCATTGTATTTAACTTTGGTTCGATGTTTGGTTTTGTTGCGATGATAGCGACGCAATATTTACAACCCATTGCTGCACTATTGTTCTGTATCTTTGGTGGTTGGGTATGGAGCCGTAATGCCAAAATCAAAGAGCTGGAACAAGGTTTCCCTGAGTTCACCCAAGGTTGGTTTGGCAAAGTATGGCCAGTATACGTGAAGTTTGTTTGCCCATTATTGGTGGCAACGGTTATTTGGGCTTCATTTGGTTAATTACAATCACTAACGTTCAGCTAATAAAAAGCCCGCTTTGAGAGCGGGCTTTTTGGCATCGAGTCATTAATTAAGATGGTGTCACGATTTGACCGGTCGTTAGAGGCTCAAGGTCGGCATCGATAACATCTTCGATAAATTCTTCTACTGCTTGTTCTACTTCTTCGTCATCACCTTCAAAGTAAGCAAGGTGGAAGATTGCGTCACCTTCATTAACAAGAGGGAGCGTTTGTTGACCAATGACAATGCCACCTTTACTGGCCTTTAGTTCAATTTCACTATGGCCTAGAGGTGCACTGATATAAGCAAGTACTTGGCCTTTTTCTACTTTTTCACCCAAAGTAACGAGGGTGCGCAGAATGCCATCGCTTTCAGCTCGCAACCAACTGGTTGATTTAGCAATCACTGTTGTCGGGAGCTTTTTACGGCTCGCACGAAGCATACCAATCGCCTGCATGACACGCTGTACGCCAAGGAAACCTGCATTAATACAAATTGGTTCGAAGCGTAGCGCTTCACCCGCTTCATAAGTCAGTACCGGAATGCCTAGACGCTCAGCTTCACTGCGCAATGAACCATCGCGAAGTGGTGCATCAACCGTTACTGGTGTGCCAAATGCTTGTGCGATGCGTAACGTTTCAGGGTTACTTAAATCAGCACGAATTTGTGGCAGGTTAGTTCGGTGAATTGCACCTGTGTGCAGATCGAGGATATAGTCGCAACGTTTTGCTACTTGAGAGAAGAAGGTATGCGCCATACGTGAAGCCAGCGAACCTTTTTCACTTCCCGGGAAGCAGCGGTTAAGATCTCGGCGATCCGGTAAGTAACGAGACTTATGGATAAAGCCGAAGACGTTAACGATAGGCACAGCAATTAGCGTGCCTTTTAACTTATTAGCATCAATGGTGTTGATCAGTTGGCGCACAATTTCTACGCCATTTAGCTCGTCACCATGGATAGCGGCGTTCACCATCAATACAGGGCCTTCCAGTTTGCCATTGATGATTTCGACCGGAATCGATAAAGGAGAGTGAGTGTAAAGCTTGGCAGCTTCTAACTCGATGACCTTTCTTTCTCCCGGTGCCACAACGGCACCGAGAAATTCAAAAGCACGATTCTTTTTAGCCTTTGCCACGTGTTTTAGTCCTTTTGCTTGCCGCATTTTTCTCAATAAATTCGACAATCATTCCAGCAATGTCTTTACCAGTTGCGGCCTCAATACCTTCAAGACCTGGAGATGAGTTCACTTCCATCACTAGTGGACCACGTTCAGAACGCAGTAGGTCAACCCCAGCCACATTTAGCCCCATGATTTTCGCAGCAGCAACCGCTGTACGGCGTTCTTGAGGAGTAATTTTTACTAATGACGCAGTACCGCCACGGTGAAGGTTAGAACGGAATTCACCTTCTGCACCTTGACGCTTCATTGCTGCAATCACTTTATCACCGATAACGAAACAACGGATATCCGCACCGCCGGCTTCTTTGATGTACTCTTGAACCATGATGTTCGCTTTTAGGCCCATGAACGCTTCAACTACGCTCTCTGCTGCCTTACGAGTTTCAGCTAGAACAACACCGATACCTTGAGTACCCTCAAGCAATTTGATTACAACGGGTGCACCACCAACCATTTCTAGTAGGTCTTTAACGTCATCCGGCTTGCTCGCAAAGCCAGTAATAGGCATGCCTACGCCCTGACGAGATAGCAATTGCATTGAGCGCAGTTTGTCTCGAGAGCGTGTGATCGCTACAGATTCGTTGACTGGGTAAACACCCATCATTTCAAACTGACGTAGTACTGCTGTGCCGTAGAAAGTTACTGATGCACCGATGCGAGGAATGATCGCATCATAGCCCGAAAGCTCTTCACCTTTATAGTGAATTTCTGGCTTTTCGGAATTGATATTCATGTAACAGCGCAGAGCATCAACGACTTTTACTTCATGGCCTCGAATCTCACACGCTTCGATCAGACGACGAGTTGAGTACAGATTCGCATTGCGAGACAGAATACCAATTTTCATTAATTATTTTCCTCAAACGGGATTAAAAACGATTCAACAGGGTCCACTTGAATACGATCGTGCATTGCTGTACGACCAAGTAGCATACGAAACGCCATGTTTTCACGGTTATTTAGAGTCAACTCGATTGGCCAAGTTTGGCCGCCTAGACTCATTTCTGTTTCGATTACGTAGCGTTTTTCTTCGTGGCCGCCTGAATCACGAACAACACGTTCGTCAATTACTTTTGCTTCACATACCACTTCTACTTCCGTGTTGTGCTGAATTGGGTGTAACCAAAAACGCACCCATTGTGTCTCTTCCTTTGAGAAGCTCTCTACTTTAAACGCGTGTAAGCAAGATGTTCTAGCACCGGTATCGATTTTAGCGTTAATTTTATCAATACCTAGGCCTGGTAGGCTTAGCGTCTCACGCCAACCCACGAGCATTTTTTCTTTCTTCATCGCAGTCATTCAGTTATTTGTTAGTACCAAAAAGTGTCAATATCGTCCTTTACCAAATATGGCAGGCATGCCGAGAGCACATTAGAATTAGCTTGATTTATAATCAATGCCAACAATCAATGTCTCAAAGTGTGCGCTTGAGAACGACTACCTATTACAGATTAGTACATGAGAGAAATAAGACACTCCGGGATGGAGTGCTCCCAACATAACAACACGGTGTTATGGCTTGAAGAAGGCAAGATGGTTTGCCCAAAGACGCTTCAAGGTGGGGGACTGTAACAACCTGACTTACCTGTGACTAACGAAAATACACTATCGTTACGATAAAATTTATTTGTTACAGTAAAAAGCCAGCTAATGCAAGCTGGTTTTTCAGATTAATTTAACTTATGCGAAATGGCTTATTCACTATTTGTTTGGAATATTTTCCAATAGTGCAACCATTTGTTCCCAAAATAGTGCCACGCTGCTGATTTCTACTTTCTCATCAGGTGAGTGTGGGAACTTGATCGTTGGGCCAAATGACAGCATGTCCATGTGTGGGTATGGTTCTTTAAATAGACCACACTCAAGACCGGCATGAATTACCATGATGTTTGGCTTACGACCATAGATGTTCTCATACAGATCGCGGAAGACATGCATGATTTCTGAATCTGCGTCAGGCTTCCAGCCAGGGTATGCGCCGCTGAATTTGATTTCAGCACCGGCCAGTTGAGCAACAGAGGTTAGCGTGCTTTCTACTTGTTGGCGACCTGAGTCAATCAGAGAACGAATCAAACAAAGGATAGTCACTTTATCTGCATCAGTCGTGATAACACCAACGTTTAGTGATGTTTCAACCACGCCTTGAATATCATCGCTCATACGTACAACGCCATTTGGTAGCGCATTTAGCGTTGCAATCAAGCGTTGCTGAGTTGCTTGAGTGAATACGCCATCGTTAACAGCAACGTCTTGATTGAATGTCACGATATCGGTTTCAACTCGACCTAGTTCAGCGCGCAATAGATCTGTGTAGAATTCAAATAACTCGGCAAGTTTTGCCTCGTTCGCGGCTGGAACAGCAACAGTCACAAATGCTTCACGAGGAATAGCGTTACGTAAGCTGCCTCCACGGAATTCCACCAAGCGTAGGTCTAGCTCTTGTGCGTGACCAGCTAGGAAGCGAGCAAGAAGCTTGTTCGCATTACCACGACCAGTGTGAATGTCACAGCCTGAGTGACCACCTTTTAGACCTTTTAGAATCAGTTGACGTGTGGTGTAACCTGCAGGGATTGCTTCACGCTCAACAGCGACAGTCAGTTCACCATCAATACCGCCAGCACAACCCATGTAGACTTCACCTTCTTGCTCTGAGTCTGTATTAAGAAGGATGTCACCTTCTAACCAACCCGCCTCAAGGCCAAATGCACCAGTCATGCCTGCTTCTTCATCAATCGTTAGCAGAACTTCAATTGGACCGTGTTTGATATCAGTAGATGCAAGCACTGCCAAGCAAGATGCCATACCCATACCGTTATCTGCGCCGAGCGTAGTGCCTTTCGCTGTAACCCATTCACCATCTACATATGGTTGGATTGCGTCAGTCGTGAAGTCATGTTGTGTGTCTTCATTTTTTTGCGGCACCATGTCTATGTGCGCTTGTAGTACCACACCTTTTTTGTTTTCCATGCCTGGTGTCGCTGGTTTTTTGATAAATACGTTACCAGTAGGATCGCGGCGAACATCTAGACCTTGCTCTTGTGCCCAGCTAACAATGTATTGCGCTAGCGCTTCTTCATGTTTTGATGGGTGAGGGATAGAACAAATTTTGTCAAAGAACTGCCAAAGTGGAGCAGGTGATAATTTACTGATTTCAGAATGGAATTCAGACACGGATGACTCCTTAAAATACTAAAGACCAGAGTATATTGAAGTGATAACTGCCACGGATGGCATGAAATACTAGGGTTGGTCTACAAAATTAGAAGAAGCTAGCATATCACTCTCCTTTATTAGTGAGTAGGGGATAAAGACGATTTGTTACAGCTTTATTGTTGAAATCTTGCCGGCGGTGCTTAGCCAATCGTGTGCCCAATCGTGTGCGTATGGTTTTGTTGTGATTGGTCGTAAAACGTTCTGAAAATGTAATTTACTTACAGAATAAGCTTGATCTAGATCATTTTTAAGAAAAGTGTGACTTTTATCATCAATGCTATTGTAATTTTATTTCTTTAGGGTATATTTGCACCAACTTCGTTATTCGAAGGAAAAAATGCTCAAAGGATGAGTCCGATTTATCGCCTCCAAGGAACCGAGAAATCAACGTTTTGTTTAATTGCATTGATTTAAAAGGTGATAGCATGAAAGGTTTACCAAGTGCAATGTTCTGGATAAACAGCTCTGTTTATACTAGTAATTTTGTATACCCAACAAGCTTTGGCTACTAAGTTTTAGTTTGTTTCGAACAGTTTTGTTCACCCCCTATTTTTAGAATTTTTTACAGCAGCCTGTTTTTTGCTGACATGATTCAACCGCCACTCAAATTGAGTGGCGTTTTTTATCTGCAGTTTGATGATTTGAGCAAAATTCCTCTTCAAATCCTACCGAGGCAGAGATATTTCGCTTTGCTTGACCATATTCCACGCTTTTCTTTGGCCACTTCGAGTCAAATTACCTTGAAAATTTATTACATCGCTCGCTAAATCTACAATTTTATGCTTGCAACGAATTTAATCTTATTTGTTGAAAATAAAGAAAATATTTGTTTGATTCGAATGATGTTTTGCAAGGGATGAAAAATTTGAAAGAAAATATAACTTAGAGTGATAATTCTATCTAGAATTTGCTTTTTGATAACTCTATAATCCGTGCCAATCGATTACGCAAACGTTTACTTAATTTTCCAATAGGATTCAATCATGCTCGAAAAACTGTTCAAGCTCAGCGAAAACGGCACGAACGTAAAAACTGAGCTCGTCGCGGGTATTACTACCTTTTTGACGATGGCTTACATCATCTTTGTTAACCCTGCAATGTTGGCTGATGCTGGCATGGATAAGGGTGCAGTGTTTGTTGCTACCTGTCTTGCTGCTGCTATTGGCTGTTTTGTTATGGGTATCGTGGCGAACTACCCAATCGCTTTGGCTCCGGGTATGGGTCTTAACGCATTCTTCACTTACGGTGTTGTTTTGGGCATGGGGCATACTTGGCAAGTTGCGTTGGGCGCAGTTTTTGTGTCTGGTTTGCTATTTATGGCATTGAGTGTTTTTAAAGTCCGTGAATGGATCATTAACTCGATTCCACTGTCACTGCGTACAGGTATTTCTGCCGGTATCGGTTTGTTCCTTGCATTCATCGGCTTGCAAAATGCGGGTATTGTAGTGGATAACCCAGCAACACTGGTTAGTCGTGGTGATATCACTAGCCTTAAGCCTGCGCTAGCAGCACTGGGTTTCTTTTTAACAATAGCGCTTGTTTATCGTGGCGTTCGCGGTGCAGTTTTAATTGCCATTCTTATCATCACTGCGATCGGTATTGTGGTGGGTGATGTTCAGTACGGCGGCATCATGTCTACACCTCCAAGCATCGCACCAACATTTATGCAAATGAACATTGCTGACGTATTTGAAGTTGGCATGATCACGGTTGTATTTGCGTTCCTATTTGTCGACTTGTTCGATACCGCAGGTACTTTGGTGGGAGTTGCGACTAAAGCAAACTTAATGACTGAAGACGGTAAGTTACCTCGTCTAAGTAAAGCGCTATTGGCTGACTCAACAGCAACGTCAGTGGGTGCAATGCTAGGTACTTCGAGCACGACATCATTTGTTGAATCAACAGCAGGTGTTGCTGCTGGTGGTCGCACTGGTCTAACGGCAGTGGTTGTAGGCGTACTATTCTTATTAGCGCTATTCTTTGCTCCGCTAGCGGGCATGATCCCAGCATATGCGACGGCAGGTGCACTGTTCTACGTTGCAATTCTAATGATGTCTGGTTTGGTAAGCGTTGATTGGCGTGACCTAACAGAAGCGGCGCCAGTGGTTGTAACGTGTTTGCTGATGCCACTGACATACTCGATTGCAGAAGGTATTGCGTTTGGCTTTATCTCTTACGCGGCAATCAAATTGCTAAGTGGTAAAGGTCGTGAAGTATCGATCAGTGTATGGTGTCTATCCGCGCTATTTATTCTTAAATACCTAGCAATGTAGTAGGTAGATTCCACTAACCAATTGACGATTAGTGGAATTAAGTCATTTATCGGGAGCGAAAGCCATAGTGGAACTGTCTACTATGGCTTTTTTTATAGTTGGTATTGTTACGCTGTTTAGGTAGAATAATCGTTTGCGTAGCTTCTGTCCCCGTATAGCTGTTCGCTTTCTGCTGGTTGCTGTATGAACGCTAATTTGGCGTATCAGCGGGACGTAAAACTTTCAAATAATTAGGTTACTACAATGAGTAAAAAATTCGTTATCACTTGGGACACCATGCAGAATTACTGCCGTCAATTGGCAGAAAAACAAATGCCTGCTGAACAATGGAAAGGTATTTGGGCGGTTAGCCGTGGTGGTCTAGTTCCTGGCGCAATCCTTGCGCGTGAACTGGGTATTCGTTACGTAGATACCATCTGTATCTCAAGCTACGACCACGATCACCAACGTGATATGAGTGTACTAAAAGCGCCAGAAGGTGATGGTGAAGGTTACCTAATCGTAGAAGACCTAGTAGATAGCGGTGATACTGCACGTAAACTGCGTGAAATGTACCCGAAAGCAAAACTGATTGCGGTTTGTGCTAAACCATCAGGTGCTGCACTGCTGGACGAATACGTGGTTGATATCGCTCAAGACACATGGATTGAGCAACCATGGGATACAACTGTTCAGTACGTTGAGCCTATCAATCGCAAGCAGAAATAAAGTTTGCAGATATTCAAAGATGACCCGCAAGGGTCATTTTTTTTACCTATTCGTTATTTATGGTGTGAATTCATAATACGGTAAGCCATGAATTGCCTTCTCTGTTATTGCTGATTAGGTTTATTATGATTACGAATGTCTTAGTTAGGTAGCACCATGTCAGAAACAGATAACACCAACCTCTCTGAAACTCTTTTTGTGAAACATAAACAAGCTAAAGAAACGTCAGAGTTAACGCGTTACATGCCAACCAACCAAGAGTTGCTGGATGAAATGCGTGAGAAAGGGCAATCCAACTGGTACCGCAATTTACATCGTCTGCAATGGTCATGGCAGGGTATCGACCCGATTGAAATGGAAGAAGTGTTAGCGAGGATTGCTGGCTCACAACACTCTCGTACGCATGATAAATGGCTCGACACGGTAATGGGTTATCACAGTGGCAACTGGACTTATGAGTGGACCAAACTGGGTATGGAGCACCAAAAAAAAGGGCATGAATTAGTCGGCGATGAGGGGGCGAATGAACTGTTTACCGCCTCACTGTGTTTTAGTATTGCTGGTTACCCACACCTCAAAAATGACAATCTTGCACTTCAAGCGCAAACCCTAGCCACTAAGGCTTATAATGATGCTGCTAAGAAAACGCAATTTGTTATTAAACGTATCGAAGTGCCGTACAAAGGCAAAAAAATCACCGCTCATCTTCATCTGACAAGCACTGAAAAACCTCAACCCGTGGTGATCGTTAGTGCTGGTTTGGATACGCTGCAAGGGGATATGTGGCGATTATTCCGTGATTATCTTTCAAAGAAAAATATTGCGATGTTAACCGTGGACATGCCGTCGGTCGGTTATTCTAGTCACTGGCCGTTGAGCGAGGATTCGTCGTGTTTGCATCAAGCGGTACTCAATGAATTACCGTCAATCCCATGGGTAATCATTACCGCGTTGGCTTAATCGGTTTTCGCTTTGGTGGCAATGCGTTGGTGCGTTTGTCTTTTATGGAACCAACGAAAATTAAAGCCTGCGTGACCATGGGCGCTCCAATTCATGATGTGCTTTCTTCGCCGGATAAATTGAAGAAAATGTCGAAAATGTATCTCGATTTATTGGCGGCACGTTTGGGTAAGGAAGTGGTGGACATCAATAGCTTGGCAGGACAAATGCGAGCTTGGTCTTTGAAAGCTCAAGGTATTTTGGCGAGCCGTAAGACTCGAGTGCCAATTTTAGCAATGAGTTTAGAGGGCGATCCGGTCTCACCTTATAGCGATAATCAATTGGTGGCATTATTTAGTGATTACGGCAAAGCAAAGAAAATAAGTGCAAAGACAATTTCACAAGGATATGAGCAATCCCTCGATTTAGCGATTAAATGGCTAGAAGATGAGTTATTAAGGTGACATGTTTGTAAAATTAGTTAACAGTTGTAGTTAGGGTACACGTTGATTAATAACTAAAAACATGGAGAGTCCAATGTCAAAAGTGACAAAAATTCCGACTCATTTTCGCTTGCTAACCAGTTTACGCGCGCTAGGGCCTTATTTAAGGGAGCCTCAAAGTCAGGAAGGTTATTATTTATTTGATTGTCTTGGCGTTTGTGTCAGTGACAAGAAATCACCGGAAGAACGCGAGTTTTGGGGCTGGTGGCTTGAACTTGAGCAACAGGAATCTCAATTTGCCGCGCGTTATCGGATTGGTAAATATAATAAATCCGGTGAGTGGGTCGAAGAATCATTGCCAAAATCGGCGATTGAAGATGTCTATCGCATTCAAAACAGTTTTCATCAGTCGTTGCTTGAAATGCTCAAAGATGAATATGAAATTGAAGTGGTTTTACACCAAGAATCGGTCGAATTTGTGTAATTGATATTGAGATTTCTCATTGACGAATAAAAGGCGCTTGAAAGCGCCTTTTCTGCTTGTCTAATTTCCTTTGATTGATAAAACAACAGCTCTTGTTTTTTATTAAATCAATTTATCATGACAACGAATCAACAAAGCGGAAAAGTTGCACAGCCACAAACAGTGGTTGTAAAACTAGGTACCAGTGTATTAACTGGCGGTACGCTACAACTAAACCGTGCTCATATGGTGGAGTTGGTACGTCAGTGTGCAGAGCTCAAGAAACTTGGCCACTCAGTGGTTATTGTAACGTCTGGCGCCATTGCGGCAGGTCGTGAGCACCTTGGTTACCCCGCACTGCCCAACGCGATGTCGAGCAAACAGTTGCTTGCGGCGGTTGGTCAGAGCCAGTTGATTCAAACTTGGGAATCTCTGTTTGCTATTTACGGCATGAAAATTGGTCAAATGCTGCTAACGCGTGCCGATCTGAATGATCGTGAGCGTTTTCTTAACGCGCGTGACACCATTAATGCCCTGATCGAACATGAAATTATCCCGGTCGTGAACGAAAACGATGCCGTTGCAACCAACGAAATCAAAGTCGGTGACAACGACAACCTATCTGCATTAGTTGGTATTTTATGTGGTGCGGATAAGCTATTGCTTCTGACTGACCAAAAAGGTTTGTTTACTGCGGATCCACGTAAAGACCCAAATGCAGAGCTGATCAAAGAAGTCAAAACTATCGATGATACGTTGCGTAAAATTGCAGGTGGTAGCGGTACAACGTTAGGTACTGGTGGTATGGCAACCAAACTGCAAGCCGCTGACATTGCTCGCCGCGCAGGTATTGAAGTGATTATCGCTGCAGGCAGTGCACCAAACGTGATTTTTGATTCACTGGGTGCTGAGCCGCAAGGTACACGTTTTATTCCTTGTGAAGAGTCGTTAGAAAACCGCAAGCGTTGGATTTTGGCTGGTCCTGCAGCAACGGGCGAGTTTGTGATTGACCAAGGCGCAGTCAATGCGGTTGTCGGTAAAGGCAGTAGCTTGCTGGCAAAAGGTGTAATTAAAGTCAGCGGCAAATTCAGTCGTGGTGATGTAGTACGCATCAATGATCAACAGGGCAAATTGGTTGCCCGTGGTATTTCGGCTTATTCTAGCTGCGATATGGATAAAATCCTTGGTCATCATAGTAAAGATATCCTAACCATTTTAGGCTATGACTATGGCTCAGAAGTGATGCACCGCGACAATATGGTCGTGATTCAAGAATAACAAGTAATCATCCCACCACTTGGAATGCTAAATATGGTTAGTGCCAGAGGCAGTTTCAAGTGGGCAGGGACAGAAGGAAGTAACGTGGAACTAATTACTATGGGTAAAGCGGCCAAAGAGGCGGCTTTTCAACTAGCGACAGCAGCGACTGCGCAAAAAAACCAGGCTTTAGCGATTATTGCCGATGAGCTAGAAGCGAATGCAGCCGACATTTTGGCTGCAAATGAAAAAGATTTAGAGTTGGCTCGTCAAGCGGGTCTAACGGAAGCGTTGATTGATCGTCTAATGCTTAATGAAGCACGTTTAAGCGCGATTGCTAATGATGTACGAAACGTGATCAGTCTAAACGATCCTGTTGGCAGTGAAATTGACAGCAAAGTACTGGAAAACGGCATGTCGCTCTCTCGTCGCCGCGTGCCACTTGGCGTGGTGGGTGTGATATATGAAGCGCGCCCGAACGTGACGATTGATATTGCAGCTCTATGTCTAAAAACCGGTAATGCCAGCATTTTGCGTGGCGGCAAAGAAACCTTCTTCTCAAATATGGAGTTGGTGAAAGTGATTCAATTGGCACTCGCAAAAGCAGGTTTACCAGCAGCGTCAGTGCAATACATTGAAAAACCAGACCGTGAATTAGTTTCTCAACTTCTTAAACTGGATGATTACGTGGATATGATCATTCCACGTGGCGGTGCAGGTTTGCACAAAATGTGTAAAGAAAACAGCACTATTCCAGTGATTATCGGTGGTTTTGGTATCAGTCATATCTTTGTCGATGACAGTGCAGATTTAGCGAAGTCTGTCGATGTGATAGAAAACGCTAAAGTACAACGTCCATCAGCATGTAACTCACTAGATACACTATTGGTACATCAAGCGGTTGCCACTGAGTTTTTACCAATGCTTGCAGAGCGTCTGAACGGTAAAGTGGCTTTTGTTGCTGAGCCTAAAGCAAAAGCATTGCTTGGTAATGCGCAAGATGTGCGTGACGCAGGCGAAGGTGATTTTGATACTGAATGGCTGAGCTACACACTAGGCGTAAAAGTCGTGCAAGACGTAGCTGAAGCTATTGAGCATATGCATGTACACAATGCGAGCCACTCTGATGCGATTATGACGAATAGTCTAGAGAATGCTGAACGTTTTATTAACTCGGTCGGTTCGGCGGCGGTTTATGTAAACGCGTCAACCCGTTTTACTGATGGCGCGCAGTTTGGCCTAGGAGCTGAAGTGGCGGTATCGACGCAAAAACTGCATGCACGTGGCCCTATGGGTTTAGAAGAGCTCACCAGTTACAAATGGGTAGGCAAAGCGAATTATCTGTCGCGTAGCTAATTTGTTAGCGATTGGCAGTATTCTGCGAAATATGTAGTGAAAAGGGGCTGTCTAGCCCCTTTTTCTTTTCCTCAAGTTGTTAATTCCGTTACACTAGCAGCATTGATATGGAGGTGATATGCATTGTCCTTTTTGCACCGAGACTGATACTAAAGTTATCGATTCTCGACTCGTAGCCGATGGTCATCAAGTGCGCCGTCGCAGACAGTGTTTAACGTGTAATGAGCGTTTTACCACTTTTGAAACCGCTGAACTTGTCATGCCACGTGTGATCAAATCTAACGGTAACCGCGAACCATTTAATGAAGATAAGATGATTGGCGGGTTGCAACGTGCGTTAGAAAAACGTCCAGTCAGCGCAGATGCGGTTGAGCTAGCAATTAGCATGATCAAATCTAAGCTTAGAGCGACAGGTGAGCGTGAAGTACCAAGTGAAATGGTCGGTAACTTAGTTATGGAGCAATTAAAAGAGCTCGATAAAGTGGCTTATATTCGCTTTGCTTCCGTTTATCGTAGTTTTGAAGATATTCGTGAATTTGGTGAAGAGATCGCCAAATTAGAAGACTAAGACGGTTTTGATAATGGCTCAATTTACACCACAAGATCACGCGATGATGCTGCGTGCGATTAAACTTGCCCGCGGTGGCGTATTTACCACTCCGCCAAATCCAAATGTTGGTTGTGTCATCACCAATAATGGTGAAATTGTTGGTGAGGGTTTTCACTTTAAAGCGGGTGAGCCACACGCTGAAGTACATGCGCTGCGTATGGCGGGTGATAAAGCGGTGGGTGCTACTGCTTATGTAACTCTAGAGCCTTGCTCTCACTATGGCCGTACACCGCCTTGCGCTGAAGGGTTGATTAAAGCCAAAGTCGCCAAAGTGATTTGTGCGATGCAAGATCCTAATCCACAAGTTGCCGGCAGAGGCATTCAAATGTTGCGTGATGCGGGCATTGAAGTGCAAGTAGGCTTACTTGAAGAGGATGCTCGAGCGCTCAATCCTGCATTTATTAAGCGCATGGAAACAGGGCGACCGTTCGTACAACTGAAAATGGCGGCGAGTTTGGATGGTCAAACTGCATTAGCCAATGGTCAGAGCCAGTGGATTACCTCTTCGCAAGCACGTCAAGATGTGCAAGCATGGCGCGCCAAATCTGGCGCAATTCTTTCTACGAGTAAGACGGTTATCGATGATAACGCTTCGCTGAATGTGCGTTTTGATGATCTGCCAGCCTCAGTTCAAGCTCGTTATGATCGTAGCAACTTGCGCCAACCACTACGTGTAATTCTCGACCGAACCGGTCAATTGACATCAGATTTGAAACTATTCCACACGGAAGGTGATGTGGTTCAAGTCAGCCCCCAAGGCGACATGGCTCCCGAGCTCAACAGTGAAGGAAAGATTGACTTAGCCGCAACTTTGGATGCGCTTACTCGCGAATACAACATTAACCATCTTTGGGTGGAAGCTGGAGCGACACTCGCTGGTGCATTTATCCAAGCCCGCTTGGTTGATGAACTCGTACTGTATCTTGCCCCGAAACTAATGGGCAGTGATGGTCGAGGTTTGATTGGCGCATTGGGGCTCGAAGCGATGTCACAAGTGATTGAACTCGAGATTAAACAATTGACACAAGTGGGCAGTGATATCCGTATTATTGCTACACCGATTTATAAAGAATCAAACTAATGTTTACTGGAATTGTAGAAGCAGTGGGTACGCTTGCTGCTATCACGCCGAAAGGCGAAGACATCAGCGTAACAGTGCGCAGTGGCAAACTTGATATGTTAGATGTGAAACTGGGTGACAGTATCGCAACCAATGGGGTGTGCTTAACCGTTGTTGAGTTTAATGGCAACAGCTACACCGCAGACCTTTCTTTAGAAACCCTGCAAAAAACCGGGTTTGCCCATTACCAAGTGGGTGATCGTGTCAACCTTGAAAAGGCGATGCTGCCAACCACTCGTTTTGGCGGCCATATTGTTTCTGGTCACGTTGACGGAGTGGGTGAAATCATCGAGCGTAATTCTGTTGGCAGAGCGATCGAGTTTTGGGTTGCGATGCCAGAATCTCTAAGCAAATATGTGGCAGAGAAAGGTTCCATTACGGTTGATGGCATAAGCCTGACAGTAAACGGCCTACGCAAAAACGCCTTTAAATTGACTATCGTGCCACATACTGGCGCAGAAACCACGATTGCTGACTTTCATGTTGGCCGTAAAGTAAACTTGGAAGTGGATGTATTAGCTCGTTATATGGAGCGCTTGTTAACGGCTCAAACAGAGGCGAGTGCACCAGAATCAAGAATTACGATGGAATTTCTACAACAAAATGGCTTTGCTTAATTGATAAAGCCATAACATCAGCCATTAATAGGAACAGAACATGCCAATCAGTACGCCTCAAGAAATCATTGAAGATATTCGTTTAGGAAAAATGGTCATCCTAATGGATGATGAAGATCGTGAGAATGAAGGCGATCTTATTATGGCCGCAGAGCATATCACGCCTGAAGCGATCAACTTTATGGCCACATATGGCCGTGGTTTGATCTGCTTAACGATGACTCGTGCTCGTTGTGACATGCTTGGCTTGCCACCAATGGTGCAAGACAACAATGCACAATATACCACTAACTTTACGGTATCGATTGAAGCTGCGGAAGGTGTTACCACCGGCATTTCAGCAGCAGACCGTGCACGTACGGTGCAAGCAGCCGTTGCGCCAAATGCAAAAGCGGCGGACTTGGTTCAGCCGGGTCATATTTTCCCACTTGCAGCACAAGAGGGCGGTGTCTTAACCCGTGCTGGTCATACGGAAGCCGGGTGCGATTTAGCGCGTTTAGCCGGTCTTGAACCTGCTTCGGTGATTGTCGAGATCCTTAATGAAGACGGCACCATGGCTCGTCGCCCTGATCTGGAAATTTTTGCAGAGAAACACGGCTTAAAGCTTGGTACCATCGCCGATCTAATCGAGTACCGCAATAATACTGAAACAACGATTGAGCGAGTGGCAGAGTGTAAATTGCCAACCGAATTCGGTGAGTTCAATTTGGTGACGTACCGCGACACGATTGATAACCAAGTTCATTACGCACTATGCAGAGAAAGCAAAGCTGGGCAAGCCCCGTTAGTTCGCGTGCATTTGCAAGATACCTTTACCGATTTGCTGCGCAGCGATCGCAACGCAGAACGCAGTTGGACGTTAGACAAAGCGATGAAGCGCATCGGCCAAGAGGGTGGTGTGCTGGTGATTCTTGGTAATGAAGAACCAACGGATCTGCTGATTCACCGCGTGAAAATGTTTGAAGCACAAGATCAAGGCACCGCGCCAACTCTAGCAAAAAAACAGGGCACATCACGTCGAGTCGGCGTTGGTTCACAAATTTTGGCGGATCTTGGCGTACACGACATGCGCTTATTGTCTTCAACTAATAAACGTTACCATGCGTTGGGCGGTTTTGGTCTCAATGTGGTTGAGTACATTACTGAATAATGAAATCGCAGTGCGAGCATAGTGTTCGCAAGCGCTTTTATTTTCAACTAATTAAACGAGGTGTCGATGACATCTCGTTTTTTCGTTTCTATTCTGTAAAAACCTATTAGATATTGCTCACAGTTTTGTGCTAGAATCCGGCGATTCTCACTTGATGAACATAGTTAAAGGAAGGCTTATGAAAGTGATCGAGGGTGGCTTCCCAGCTCCACACGCAAAAATTGCTATCGTTATTTCTCGTTTCAACAGTTTTATTAACGAAAGTCTATTGTCTGGTGCAATCGATACTTTAAAGCGTCATGGGCAAGTAAGCGAAGACAACATCACTGTTGTACGCTGTCCAGGTGCAGTTGAGCTACCATTGGTTGCTCAGCGTGTAGCGAAAACAGGTAAGTACGATGCGATTGTATCTTTAGGTACAGTAATTCGTGGCGGTACACCTCACTTCGACTATGTTTGCAGTGAATGTAACAAAGGTCTTGCACAAGTATCTCTGGAATACAGCCTTCCAGTAGCATTTGGTGTATTGACGGTTGATACAATTGACCAAGCAATTGAGCGCGCAGGAACCAAGGCTGGTAATAAAGGTGCAGAGGCTGCACTAAGCGCACTTGAGATGATTAACGTTCTTTCAGAAATTGATTCCTAATGGGGGCCAGTGTGAAACCAGCCGCACGTCGTAATGCACGTCGATTCGCTCTACAAGCGATCTACTCTTGGCAAATTACTAAAGAAAATGTTGCCACAATTGAAGAGCAGTTTTTATCAGGTGATAAGTACGATGAAGAAGAACATCGCGCTGCAGAACCTGCACTAGCTGCACCAGACACAGACGTTGCTTACTTCCGTGACCTGCTTGCAGGTGTTGTGCTAAGTCACACAGAGCTAGATAGTAAGATTCGTCCATACACTTCACGTCCAATGCAAGATCTTGACCTAATGGAACTTGCACTGCTACGTCTAGCTATGTATGAGATGACTCGTCGTGAAGACGTTCCTTACAAAGTGGTAATTAACGAAGCTATCGAACTTGCGAAAGTATTCGCAGCGGAAGACAGCCACAAATTCGTTAACGGTGTGCTAGATAAAGCTGCACCACACGTTCGTAAGAAATAATCGAATTTAAAAACTAAAAAGGTCAGCATTTGCTGACCTTTTTTATATACTACGACCATGCTAAATCAGGTAGTTATTCTATGTCTGGTGAATTTAATTTTATAGATACGTATTTAGTTGGTCGTCAGGCGCAGCGCGATGATGTACTGCTCGCTGCCGGCGATGATTGCGCGGTGGTAGAAGTCCCATCGGGTAGTGTGATTGCAATCAGTACCGATACGCTGGTCGCTGGTACGCATTTTCTCGCTGAGGCGAACCCTGCTTGGGTGGCGCATAAAGCATTAGCTTCAAATATCAGTGACCTCGCAGCCATGGGCGCCACGCCAGCTTGGGTCTCTTTTGCACTTACCATGCCTGAGTTAGATGAAGCTTGGCTGCAACCTTTTTGTGATGCTTTTTTCGCTCTTGCTGATCACTATGGCATTCAGTTAATTGGCGGTGACACCACCAAAGGGCCGCTCAGTTTGACCTTGACCGTGCAAGGCTTAATGCCAAAAGGGCAGGCGATTTTGCGCAGCGGTGCTAAAGTGGGTGACTTGATTTATGTCACTGGTACATTAGGTGATAGTAAAGCTGGGCTGGATGTAGTGCTTACGCCTGAAAATATTACTAAGCCGTTTGCCGCGGATCTTGAACAGCGCCATTATCTTTCTTTGCCGCGTACTCATGTTGGTGAAGCACTGCGTAATATTGCGAGCGCAGCGATTGATATTTCCGATGGTTTGACTTCCGATCTTGGCCACATCATAAAGCGCTCTGATGTTGGCGCTTGCCTTGACGTTGAGGCGTTACCTGTCTCTCCAGAGCTGGTCGCTTTTGTTGGTGACCGAGATCTTGCTTTGCAATACGCCTTGAGCAGTGGGGAAGAGTACGAGTTATGTTTCACTGTGCCGTCAGACAAGCAAGTGCAATTGGAAATGGTAGCTAAAAATTTAGATTGCCAAATCACTTGTATCGGTCGAATCACTGATAGTAATACCATAGAGCTAACCCAAAATGATCAAGTAATATCTTGGCAGCTTTGTGGTTATGACCATTTTAGAATTAATTAAGAAATGACTATGCCCAACCCTCTCTCTCTTATTTCACTGAAGAACCCATGGCACTTGCTGGCTACCGGATTTGGTAGTGGGTTATCACCTGTTGTTCCAGGTACTATGGGCACTTTGGCTGCCATTCCTTTGTATTTACTGTTGGTTCAATTACCTCTGAGTTGGTATGTGATTGTGGTCATTGCAGCGTGTTTGGTCGGGGTTAAAATTTGCCAAGTAACCTCGACAGATATGGGTGTGCATGATCACGGCTCCATCGTATGGGATGAATTTGTTGGTTTTTGGATCACGATGCTGGTGGTGCCGGTATTTCAGCTTTCTGCTACCGATTGGAAGTGGCTTATTACTGGCTTCATTCTGTTCCGCTTCTTTGACATGCTAAAACCATGGCCTATTGGCTGGTTAGATAAGCGTGTACATGGTGGTGTCGGTATTATGCTTGATGATATCGTTGCTGGTGCGATGGCCGGAATTGCTCTGTATCTAGTGGGCAAGTACGCAGGTTGGATGTAGTCGTAGCTATACACTAACTAAAGAACGCAAGGTACGCTAATGTCGAACCTTGCGTTGGGAGCTTCGAACACTCGAAAAGCCTCGTTTAGAGATTTAAGAGCCTCAAACTATACGATAACGCTTCATCGCAACTCTTATTTCTTGCTTTTCAATTCTTCAATTTATTTCAATTTCTCCAAGTCCGCCTCTATCTCGGCTATCTTACTTGAGACGACTTTCTCTAAATGGCGCAAGTCAGACAGAATTTTCTGTTTCACATCCACATATGCTATTTTCTGTGGTTTGGTGATTTTATTCAGCTCATCCATCACCAGCGTTAGGTTACGGTTGATTTCAGAAACTTGCTTGTAGCTATTGCTACTGCTGTCGACACGAACGTTTTTAGTTTGACGTGGGTATTTGTATTTGACGCTTTTGGCAAATAACTCGCCTTTTTGTTTGCGAAAGTAGATTTTGAGCACGTCTTTGTGAGCTTCTTGACGTAATGAGTAGCGCTCAATCTGCTGGGGATCTTGAATGCCTAGACCGGTAAGGTAGGGAAACATAGGCTGCCTCTTAATCGTGTTGATAAATTGAACACTTTTAATGTAGCAGCCGATGTGGTCACAATATAGTTGAATTGCCTATATTTTTAGCAAATTGTGGTTGAGATCAGTTTGGCGCCAGCTCAGCCACATTGGCAATCAAGGCTTCTCGCAACAGTAACTCTTCTTGCTCACTTAACTTGCCGCCTTCAGCGCCAGTAATAATAAAAAAGTCCTCAGCTCGCTCACCGATGGTGGTGATTTTAGCAGCATGCAAATTGATATTTTGATCGGCAAAGGTGGCGCCAACAGTTGCCAAAAGTCCGGGAGTATCTAAAGCGACAAACTCCATCGTGGTGCTTTTTTTGCTCTTACTTGGCAGAAAGTCCACTTTGGTTTTGACAGTAAAGTGCTGTAGGTTTCTGGGTATGCGACGAGTACGAATTTGCATTGCACCAGCGGTTTGTAAGACTGAAACCAGATGTTTTTCGACCGCATTATGTCGGTTTTCTTCGATAGGATTGCCGTTTTGGTCGAGCACCATAAAGGTATCCAACACATAACCATCTTTACTCGTCATGACCTGAGCGTCATGAACGTTAAAGTTGCGACGGTCAAGCTCTGCGACGACTTTGGCAAATATACCTTTTTGGTCTTGGGTATAAACAAACACCTCAGTGCCACCACGGGTTGGTTTTTTGCTGATCAGCACTAATGGCTGAGTACTGTCTTCGTGGCGCAGTAAATGAGTACAATGCCAAGCAATTTGCTTTGGCGTATGACGCAAGAAATAGTCCGCTTTAAAACGTTGCCATACCAGTTCTATTTCACGACTTGAGAAGTTTTCTTTACGTAACAGCGCTGACGCCATTTGCTGGTTGTGACGAATACGCTCGCGCACATCGACTGGGTTTTCGAGCCCGCGACGCAAAGCTCGCTGAGTAGAATAAAACAACTCGGCTAATAGTGTGCGTTTCCAACTGTTCCACAATTCTGGGTTAGTCGCACAGATATCTGCGACGGTTAAACACACCAAGTATTCGAGATACTCTTCATCGCGCACCTGTTTGGCAAATTCAGCGATCACATCAGGATCGTAAATATCACGTCGCTGAGCGGTCACAGACATCAATAAGTGATGGCGCACCAGCCATGAGACGAGGTTAGCTTCTGGTGTTGATAAACCGTGTTCTCGGCAAAATGCATAGGCTTCTTCTGCACCGATGACAGAGTGATCACCAGGTCTACCTTTGCCGATGTCGTGGAAAATAGCCGCAATGATAAGCAGTTCTTTCTTTTGAATTCTTGGAAACACTTCGCAGCAGATCGGATGCTTGCTATGGTTTTTAGCATAGCTGAAGGTATTGATGTGCTTAAGCAGGCGCACGCTATGCTCGTCGACCGTATAGACGTGGAACAGGTCAAACTGCATTTGCCCAACAATTTGGTTCCACTGAGGCAAGTAAGCGGATAACACGCCGAGCTTGTGCATTAAGCTAAAAGCTTTATGTAGTGCATTCGGGTGGCGACAGAGTTCGAGGAATTTCTCTCTCGCTTCAGGAATGGTGTGTAAAAACTTATTGAGTCGGCGTCTTGCGGTGCGCAACTGTCGCAGCGTAGGCGGTGCGACACCGTCAATGGTGGAGTCGTTGGCGATATGCAAAAACATATCCAAAATGGTTTCAGGGCGAGCTTGAAATAGCGCAGGTTTGCGAGCTTCAATCAAATTGCCACGGCGCTGGAAATCATCGCTAATGATTTGTACTGAGCTTTCAACGCCGCGATTGAGAATGACTTGGCCGAACAACTTGAGCAACATTTTGTTGAGCTCTGCCACGCGTCGCAAAGTGCGGTAAAACTCTTTCATCATCATTTCGACACCGCGATTACCTTCACCCACAAAGCCGAGAGAGCTCGCAACGGATGGTTGGTGAGCAAAAGTGAGGCGATTGTCGTAGCGTCTTAATTCAATATGCAGAGCAAAGCGTACTCGCCATAAAAATTCCTGGCACTCGAGCAGTTCTCGATATTCTGCGTCGGTGAGAAAGCCATAACGACTCATTTCAAATAATGAGGTAGCACCAAAATGACGGCGAGCAACCCAACTTAGCGTGTGAATATCACGCAGTCCTCCGGGGGTGGACTTTATATCAGGTTCTAAGTTGTAAGTGGTGTCGTGATAACGAGCATGGCGTTCACGCTGTTCTTGAACTTTGGCTTTGTAGAAAATCTCGCTTGGCCAGAATGATTCAGAGTGCACCAACATTTTAAGTTGGTGGAAAGTCTCTTCACATCCGGTGAGCAACCGAGCTTCTTGCAGATTGGTCGCAACAGTTAAATCGGTGCGGCCAATATGACCACACTCTTCAACCGTGCGCACCGCATGGCCAATTTCTAGCCGCAAATCCCAAAGCAGAGTGATAAATTCACTGACTTTGGCCCCAAGTGATTCAGGTAAGTTTTTTTGTGATACAACGAGAATGTCGATATCTGAGAGTGGGTGCAGTTCACCACGGCCATAACCGCCGACGGCCACCAAACAAAGATGAGGTATTTGGTCAAATTCATAGTGCTGCCATAAGCGGGTCAGCAATAGATCGGTGTATTCTGAGCGGCCAAGCACCAAGTCACTCACAGGGTGGTGATTGCTAAACTCTTGCTTTTGGTATTCAGCGAAGACTTCTAGTTGGGATTTCAGTTCACTGACTGTGATTTGCTCGTCACTGAAGGTAAGCGGCGATTGAAAAGGCATAGCGGCTATCCGTGCTGTAGTTCAGTTCGAAGATGCGACAGATTCGAACTGAATGTCTGATTTTTTTCACTTTATCAAATCATGGCCGACAAAAAAATATCCCCGCATAAAGCGGGGATAGATAAGTCGATTAAGCGTTTTTCATGAAACGTGGGATGGTGTCGTCGCTGCGCAGTGTCAGTACTTCACAACCTTCTTTCGTTACCACGATGGTGTGTTCGTATTGCGCTGATTTTTTACCGTCGCCTGTGTAAACCGTCCAGTCATCTTGTGCGTCAACAGTACAACCGAATTTACCTGCATTGATCATCGGCTCGATAGTGAAACACATGCCTTCTTTAAGCACTCGGCGATCCATGTTGCGGTAGTGCACAACTTGTGGTTCTTCATGGAACTCATTGCCGATGCCGTGACCACAGAAATCCTTCACAATAGAGAATTTATTGCGTGGGTTATTTTTGTTGTTGGTCTTGATGTACTTCTCAATCGCGGTACCAATATCACCCACGGTTGCACCCGGTTTAACTTGGCGCATACCGACATAAAGTGCTTCTTGAGTCACCATACACAGGCGTTTGTCTTCTGGCGATACATCACCTACTAGGAACATTTTTGAAGTGTCACCGTGGTAACCTGCAGGGCGTACGCTTAGGTCTGCGTTTTCATCATCAGGAACAATAACTGTGATATCGACGTTGATGATGTCACCGTTTTTAAGTACAGCAGGCTTCATGTGGCCGTTTGCACCCATTTGGTCTTCAGTTGCAGGAATACCGTGACACACAATATGGTTAATTGAGGTACAGATAGACTTAGGAAAACCATGGTAATCGAGTGGAGCAGAGTAAGCGCCTCGTTCTAGAGCGTAATCGTGACAGATTTGGTTCAACTCTTCAGTTGTAACGCCTTCTTTAATATGAGGCTCAATCATTTCTAGAACATCGGCAGCTAAACTACCTGCTAGACGCATACGTTCGACTTCAGTGGCCGTTTTAATCTTGATTGACATTGGCTGATCTCTACTTATTCAACTGCACAGAAGTGTGCGAATTAGCACATTTTAACATTAAGCGAGCATAAAGTGTATCTAGCTCGAAACCTGAGCTTTTGAACTTGGCTTAAAATTGCTGGAAAGGAATTTATACTAGCCAAATAAGGGTGAAATATGGTATAAAGCGCGCCGGATACCTTATCTGTTCTCTTCATCTTGCTTAGTCGAGATGGCGAAGCTGGTAAGCTCCATAAACTTTTATCTTTAAATCACACACATTCCGACACATATTCCGGGGTGCTGAGCAGAAGCTTAGTCGGAATCATGGGGGATGTGGAGGCCTAACCCCGTAGAGGATTTTAAAATGGCAACTGTATCAATGCGCGATATGCTGAAAGCTGGTGTTCACTTCGGTCACCAAACTCGTTACTGGAACCCAAAAATGAAGCCATTCATCTTTGGTGCTCGTAACCGCGTTCACATCATTAACCTAGAAAAAACTGTACCAATGTTCAACGAAGCTCTAGCTGAACTAGCTAAAGTTGGCGAGAAGAAAGGTAAAGTTCTATTCGTAGGTACTAAACGCGCTGCATCTGAAGCTGTTAAAGAAGCTGCTATCGCAAGCAACCAGTACTACGTTAACAACCGCTGGTTAGGCGGTATGCTAACAAACTACAAAACTGTTCGTCAGTCTATCAAGCGTCTAAAAGATCTTGAAGCACAGTCTCAAGACGGTACTTTTGACAAACTAACTAAGAAAGAAGCTCTAATGCGTACTCGCGAAATGGAGAAGCTTGAGAAATCTCTTGGTGGTATCAAAGATATGGGCGGTCTACCAGACGCTCTATTCGTAATCGACGCTGACCACGAACACATCGCGATCAAAGAAGCTAACAACCTAGGTATTCCAGTATACGCAGTGGTAGATACTAACTCTAACCCAGACGGCGTAGACTTCATCATCCCAGGTAACGACGACGCGATCCGCGCAGTACAACTATACCTAAACGCTGCAGCTTCTGCTGTAACTGAAGGTCGTAACAAAGACGTTGCTGTTGTAGCTGAAAAAGACGGTTTCGTAGAAGCTGAATAATAGCGGCTCCGAGTCTACTTGGTCTATTTGCACGTTTTTTCGTGCATAGATTGAGCTATAGTTATCAGCAGGGGCCGACAATGTAGGCCCCTGTTTTTTACCTTATTCGAACCAAACGAGGAATAGAGAATGGCAACTGTAACTGCTGCTCTAGTTAAAGAACTTCGCGAGCGCACTGGCGCTGGCATGATGGAATGTAAAAAAGCGCTTGTAGAAGCAAACGCTGACATCGAACTAGCAATTGACAACATGCGTAAATCTGGCGCAGCTAAAGCAGCTAAAAAAGCTGGTAACGTTGCAGCTGAAGGCGCGATCATCATCAAAGAAGAAAACGGTTCTGCTGTTCTTCTTGAAGTTAACTGCCAAACTGACTTCGTTGCTAAAGATGGTAACTTTACTGCATTCGCACAAGAAGTTGCTGCTGCAGCTCTAGCGTCTAAAGCATCTGTAGAAGAGCTACAAGCTCAATTCGAAGAAGCTCGCGTTACTCTAGTAGCTAAAATCGGCGAAAACATCAACATCCGTCGCGTACAATACGTTGAAGGTACTGCAATCGCTTCTTACCGTCACGGCGAGAAAATCGGTGTAGTTGTTGCTGGTGAAGGCGATGCTGAAACTCTAAAACACGTTGCTATGCACGTAGCAGCTTCTCGTCCAGAATACGTTAACCCAGAAGACGTACCTGCAGATGTAGTAGCTAAAGAGCGTGAAGTTCAAGTTGAAATCGCTATGAACGAAGGCAAGCCAAAAGAAATCGCAGAGAAAATGGTTGAAGGCCGCATGAAGAAATTCACTGGCGAAGTTTCTCTAACTGGTCAAGCTTTCATCATGGAACCTAAGAAAACTGTAGGTGAAATGCTGAAAGAAAAAGGCGCTGCTGTTTCTACTTTCGTTCGCCTAGAAGTTGGTGAAGGTATCGAGAAAGCTGAAGGCCTAAGCTTCGCAGAAGAAGTAGCTCTAGCTCAAAAAGGTTAATCCTTAGCGATACAGAGAATCTAAGACCGTAGCCTAGGCTGCGGTCTTTTTACGATTAGTCGTGATGGATACAGATTTTGAGAGTCTCTATCCATGACTGTTAATTAATAACTCTCTTTTTGGAAGGTATAATCCATGACTACGAACCCTAAACCAGCATATCAACGTATTCTGTTAAAACTGAGTGGCGAAGCACTTCAAGGCTCAGAAGGTTTTGGCATTGATCCTGCGATTCTTGACCGTATGGCTCAAGAAGTAAAAGAGCTGGTAGAGCTAGGTGTTCAAGTTGGCGTGGTAATCGGTGGCGGTAACCTGTTCCGTGGTGCTGGTCTAGCAGAAGCTGGTATGAACCGCGTTGTAGGCGACCACATGGGTATGCTAGCGACAGTGATGAATGGTCTAGCAATGCGTGATGCACTTCATCGTGCGTACGTAAATGCTCGCGTGATGTCAGCTATCCCTCTAAAAGGTGTATGTGACGACTACAATTGGGCTGATGCAATTCGTGAATTGCGCCAAGGCCGTGTAGTAATCTTCTCTGCAGGTACTGGTAACCCATTCTTTACAACAGACTCTGCTGCATGTCTGCGTGGTATCGAAATCGAAGCTGACGTAGTTCTAAAAGCGACCAAAGTTGATGGCGTATTTAGTGCTGACCCAGTAGCAAACCCAGACGCAGAGCTGTATGATAAGCTATCTTACGCAGAGATTCTTGATAAAGAACTGAAAGTGATGGATTTAGCAGCGTTCACACTGGCTCGTGACCACAAAATGCCAATCCGCGTATTCAACATGAACAAGCCAGGCGCACTACGCCGCGTGGTGATGGGTGAAGCTGAAGGTACACTAATTACCGATAAAGCTTAATCGAGAAAATCGCCGTAGATATAACCTGCGGCGCTTTAACGAATAACCCGATTAGAATTTCTTTTGAGAAAGAAGAATTATTAAGGTGAAACCGTGATTAACGAAATCAAAAAAGACGCGCAAGAGCGCATGGAAAAGAGCGTAGAAGCTCTTAGAAACAACCTTTCTAAAGTTCGTACGGGTCGCGCACACCCAAGCTTACTATCAGGTCTTTCTGTCGAGTACTACGGTGCTCCAACGCCTCTTAACCAAGTGGCTAACGTTGTTGCAGAAGACGCACGTACTCTAGCAATCACAGTGTTTGACCGCGAACTAACACAGAAAGTAGAAAAAGCGATCATGCAATCTGACCTAGGTCTAAACCCTATGTCTGCAGGCACAATTATTCGCGTTCCACTTCCACCGCTAACAGAAGAGCGCCGTAAGGATCTAGTAAAGATCGTTCGTGGCGAAGCGGAAGGCGCACGTGTTGCTGTACGTAACATCCGTCGTGACGCAAACAGCGATCTTAAAGGTCTACTTAAAGACAAAGAAATCTCTGAAGATGAAGAGCGTAAAGGCCAAGACGAGATTCAAAAGCTTACTGACGCAGCAGTGAAGAATGTTGACGACGTACTAGCTGCAAAAGAAAAAGAGTTGATGGAAGTTTAATTTCTCAACCTTCTTCAAAAAAAAGCACTGTGCTCACCGCGCAGTGCTTTTTTGTGCTACTCTTTGACCCCTGCTAGTAACCCTTAAACTCCTATGCAAAATTCACAACTCTCACCTGAAGTGCTTCCTAAACATATCGCTATTATTATGGACGGTAATGGTCGTTGGGCTAAAGCACAAGGCAAACCAAGAGTCTTCGGGCATAAAAATGGCGTGGCAGCCGTGCGTAAAACCATTTCAACCGCTGCACGTTTGGGCATCAAAGCCATCACCTTATTTGCATTTAGCAGTGAAAATTGGCGCCGACCTCAAGAAGAAGTAGGTGTGCTAATGGAACTGTTCATTACAGTGCTTTCAACAGAAGTCAAAAAACTGCACAAAAATGGGCTTCGCCTGCGTGTGATTGGCGATACCAGTCGCTTCAATGAAAAACTACAAGCAAAAATCGCTCAAGCAGAAGCATTAACTGCAAACAATACAGGCATGGTGATCAATATTGCTGCTAATTACGGTGGTAAATGGGATATTACTCAAGCCGCAAAGCAGCTTGCACAGCAAGTCCAGCAGGGTGACATTTCACCTGAGCAGATTGATGAAGCTCTTATTACTCAACATCTTACCATGGCCGATCTGCCGGAAGTGGATCTGTTAATTCGTACCAGTGGTGAGTGTCGCATTAGTAATTTCATGTTGTGGCAGATGGCTTATGCAGAAATTTACTTTACCCCTATTTATTGGCCAGAGTTTAACGAAGATAGCCTAATTGAAGCGGTATCTTGGTTTATCGAGCGTGAACGTCGCTTTGGCTGTACCGGCGAGCAAGTTAAAGCACTCATGGAATGCCAATAAGGACTCAAGTTTGAAACAAAGAATTATTACCGCGCTAATCCTCGCTCCTCTGGTTATTTTGGCAATTTTCAAGTTACCTTTGCCATTCTTCATTGCTGTTATTGCAGCCGTCACTCTGATTGGTTTTTGGGAATGGACACAATTTGTTGAAGCTAAAAACAGACTATTAGCCCTGCTACCAAGTGTGTTAGTGGTGGCTATAACATTTGCCTTCATTCCTTTTGATGCATTTAGCCTCAATCATCTCTCTAACGCGCATTATGCAATTTTGATCGCCGGTTCTCTATGGTGGTTAATCGCAAGTGGCCTTGCGATCACTTATCCAAAATCCGCCACAATTTGGCAAGGGTCGAAACTTTGTCGACATCTTTTTGGTATGTTGACCTTGCTACCTTTTATGTGGAGCATTTTTATGCTGCGCGCAGAGGGTATCACTAACGATTACTACCACGGTTCTAAATTGGTATTGTTTGTTTGTTTGCTTGTTTGGGCTGCAGATAGTGGTGCTTACTTCGCGGGCAAAAGCATGGGTAAACGTAAAATGGCACCTCATGTTAGCCCAAATAAAACCATTGAAGGTTTGATTGGTGGTTTGTGTGCTGCGCTGCTCGTTGGTTGGGGGGCGGCAGAATGGTTTGATATTGAATTCGCGAATGCGGGCGTATTTATCGCGATAACGCTGTCAACCGTCGTGATCTCAGTACTTGGTGATTTGGTCGAAAGCATGTTCAAACGCGTATCAGGTATTAAAGACAGCAGTAACATCATTCCGGGACATGGTGGTGTGTTAGACCGTATCGATAGTCTGACCGCAGCGTTCCCAGTGTTTACACTTTTATATTTCTTTTTCTCTTAAGATAGAGCGAGCATAGTCTCGCTCTATTCATTATCGGTTTCTCGTTATGCGTAAATTAACAATTTTAGGTGCTACCGGATCCATTGGTGCGAGTACGCTGAAGGTCATTGAAAACAATCCAGAACATTTTGATATTGTTGCCTTAGTCGCCGGTCAAAACGTAGAGAAAATGATTTCATTATGCCAACAGTGGCAACCTCAATACGCTGTAATGGCCAATGAAGCATCTGCACAAGAATTGGCTCAAGCTCTAAGTTCACTGGCGATAAAAACCGAGGTTTTAGCTGGTGTCGATGCAATGTGCCATGTTGCTTCGATGGATGAGGTTGATACCGTGATGGCTGCGATTGTTGGCGCAGCTGGTTTGATGCCAACCATGGCGGCAGTAAAAGCAGGCAAGCGTGTGCTGCTGGCAAATAAAGAAGCCTTGGTGATGTCAGGTCAGTTGTTTGTGGATGCGGTACGTGAAAGCGGCGCAGAATTAATGCCTGTTGATAGTGAGCATAACGCGATTTTTCAATGCTTGCCAAGCGATGTTCAAACAAACTTAGGTCATTGTAACCTGAGCGAACATGGTATTGAACATATTCTCCTGACTGGTTCGGGCGGTCCATTTCGCTATAGCGAGTTGAGTGAGCTTGAGCACGTTACACCAGAGCAAGCTATTGCACATCCAAACTGGTCGATGGGACCTAAAATCTCCGTCGACTCTGCGACCATGATGAATAAAGGGTTGGAGTATATCGAAGCGAAATGGTTGTTTAACGCTAGCCGTGAGCAGTTGAAAGTTTTGATTCATCCTCAGTCTGTGATTCATTCAATGGTGCAGTACAAAGATGGATCAACCTTGGCTCAGTTAGGTGAGCCAGATATGGCCACACCGATTGCCTTAACGCTTTCTTATCCTCAGCGGGTCAAAGCTGGCGTGAAACCGTTAGATTTTACGCAAATTAGTCAATTGACCTTTATGCAGCCAGATTTTGAACGTTATCCATGTCTGAAACTGGCGATTGAGGCGTGTTACATCGGCCAGCATGCAACAACGGCATTAAATGCGGCCAATGAAATTGCGGTTGACGCGTTTTTAAATCGCAGAATTTCATTCACTCATATTGCTCGTGTCAATAAATGGGTCATGGAACAGATTTGTTCGATGAATGAGCAGGCGAAGTGTGATAGTTTGGAGAGCATTTTAGAGGTCGATAAGATCGCTCGCTCTCTGGCAACCAGTTATATTGATGGACGCAACGCATGACAGGAATTTTGTGGAACTTTGTTTCATTTATCGTAGCCCTTGGTATTTTGGTTGCGGTACATGAGTTCGGACATTTTTGGGTTGCTCGCAAATGTGGGATCAAAGTTGAACGCTTTTCGATCGGCTTTGGTAAGTCGATTTGGCGTAAAGTTGGTAAGGATGGTACGGAATATACCATCGCCATGATTCCGCTTGGTGGCTACGTCAAAATGCTCGATGGGCGTGTTGATGATGTCCCACCAGAGATGCAGCAATACGCATTTGATAAAAAACCTCTTTGGAAGCGTACAGCCGTCGTTGCGGCGGGACCTGCTTTTAACTTTTTATTCGCAATTTTTGCCTATTGGTTAGTGTTCTTAATTGGCGTCCCAGCCGTTAAGCCTGTTGTTGGTCACGTAGCTCCGCATTCTATCGCCGCTGAAGCAGGTTTAGAGTCAGGAATGGAACTAAAAGCAATTTCTGGCGTCAAAACCGCGGATTGGGAATCGGTGAACATGAGACTCGTTTCCCACATCGGCGATGAAACTCTGACGATGTCGGTTGTCCCTGCTGATAGTATTGGGGCGGAACACCAGTAACGATGGACATCTCGAACTGGCAATTTGATCCAGACAAAGAGTCTGCTATGTCTGCGCTTGGGTTTAAGCCTTATACTCCCGAGATCTCCACACGTTTGGCACAAGTGTCTGCAGGTGGTGCAGGGGAAAGTTCGGGTCTGATTGCAGGCGACAGAATTGATGTAATTAATGGCGAAAAGATAGATAGTTGGCAGCAAATCGTTGATGCGATTCGTGGTAATCCGAATAAGTCACTAACCTTTGATGTGATTCGTGATGGGCAAACATTGTCTCTCACTTTGGTACCGCAAAGTAAAGCATTGAGTGACGGTAGCGTGATTGGCTTTGCCGGAATCGCTCCTGAAGTCGCAGAATGGCCGCAAAACTATCGATTCGACCTGCAATTTGGTGTATTTGAATCTATCGGCAAAGCAATTGATAAAACGGGTCAAGTGATTGGTCTTACCATGACTATGCTGAAAAAATTGGTGGTTGGTGATGTTGGCTTAGAAAATTTGAGTGGACCGATTTCAATCGCCAAAGGCGCGGGTACAACCGCTGATTATGGTCTGGTTTATTTTCTTGGCTTTCTTGCACTAATTAGTGTCAATTTAGGCATTATAAACTTGGTGCCACTACCAATGTTAGATGGCGGACACTTACTATTTTTGCGATTGAAGCGATCATTCGACGTCCCGTCCCAGAAAAAATTCAGGAAATGGGCTATCGATTTGGCGGCGCAATCTTATTTGCTCTTATGGCCGTGGCTATTTTTAACGACTTTGCACGTTTATAACGTGATAAAAGGTTGTAGTAAGGAATAACTAAAACAAATATGGCGATGAAAAAAATTCTGTTGGCAACGTTATTGGCAACAAGCGTTTCTGCAAACGCGGAAGACAGTTTTGTAGTACAAGATATTCAAGTTGAGGGCTTACAGCGCGTAGCTCTTGGTGCTGCATTATTGAAAATGCCAATTCGTATAGGGGATACGGTTAGTAACCAAGACGTAGCGGACATCATTCGAGCATTGTATTCAACAGGAAACTTTGAAGACATCAAGGTTTCTCGAGATAACAATGTTTTGGTTATTCAAGTTACTGAACGCCCAACAATTTCAAGTATTTCATTTTCCGGCAACAGTGCGATTAAAGAAGAGCAGTTACAAGAAAACTTGAGTGCTTCTGGCATTCGAGTTGGTGAAGCACTAGATCGCACCACACTGTCTAATATTGAAAAGGCACTAGAAGATTTTTACTACAGTGTGGGTAAATATAACGCGACCGTTAAAGCTGTTGTTACACCACTACCACGTAATCGTGCTGACCTGAAGTTTGTTTTCACAGAGGGTGTATCAGCGAAAATTCAACAGATTAACTTCATTGGTAACAGCGTCTTTACTGACGAAGAGTTGCTATCACGATTTAATCTAAACGCGAACGTATCGTGGTGGAACTTTTTGTCTGATGACAAATATCAGAAACAAATCCTATCGGGCGATATTGAAGCATTACGCTCATACTATTTCGACCGTGGCTACTTGAAGTTCCAAGTAACCTCTACTCAAGTTGCGATTTCACCGGATAAAAAAGGCGTGTATATCACCCTGAATATCAATGAAGGTGAGCAGTACACAGTAGACGGCGTAAGCTTCCGCGGTGATTTAGCGGGCAAAGAAGCAGATTTTGAGCGCTTGGTTGATTTTGAAGATGGTGAAATTTATCGCGGCTCTCAAGTCACAGCGCTTGAAGAGGGGGTTAAACGTGTATTGGGCGAAGCTGGTTATGCTTACCCTCAAGTACGCACTATTCCTGAATTCAACGATGAGACTAAACAGGTATCATTGGTGATTAACGTCGAGCCTGGTCAGCGTATCTATGTGCGTGATATCCGTTTCACAGGAAATAATTCTACTAAAGATGAAGTTTTGCGTCGTGAAATGCGCCAGATGGAAGGCAGCTGGCTTAACGCTAAAGCGATAGAAACCAGTAAAGCGCGCTTGAACCGCTTGGGCTTTTCGAAACGGTTGATGTTAAGACGATACGAGTACCTGGCAGTGAAGACCAAGTGGATTTGGTTTATTCCGTTAAAGAAGCGAACTCAGGTAGTATCAACTTCGGTGTTGGTTACGGTACGGAATCGGGTGTAAGTTTCCAAGTTGGTTTGCAACAAGACAACTTCGCAGGTACGGGTAATCGCGTTGGTATCAATGCAATGATGAACGATTACCAGAAAAACTTAACTCTTGAGTATCGTGACCCATATTGGAACCTTGATGGCGTGAGTTTGGGCGGTAAAGTGTTTTATAACACTTTTGAGGCGTCTGAAGCAGGCATTGTTGACTATACCAATGAAAGCTATGGTACAAGCCTGACTTGGGGTTTCCCATTTGATGAACTTAACCGCTTTGATTTCGGGTTCGGCTATACTCATAACAAAATCGGTAACGTGCCAGAGTACGATCAGGCAGAGAAATTTGCCGCAAGTATCGGCCAACCCGATGGTGATATCGTTACAAACGATTTTGATATCAGTTTGTCATGGACCCGCAACAACCTAAACAAAGGTTATTTCCCAACCGCAGGTAGCTATCAACGTGCCAGCTATATGATGACAATTCCGGGGTCGGATGCGAAATATTTCAAATTGCAGTACGATGTACGTAACTATATTCCATTAACCAAAAAACATGAGTTCTCGTTATTAATGCGTGGACGTATTGGCTATGGTAATGGCTACGGAAAAACGGATGGTAACGACAACTTGTTCCCATTCTATGAAAACTACTATGCGGGTGGTTTTACCACGTTGCGTGGTTTTGCATCTAATGGTGTAGGCCCTCGAGCGGTATATACCGACCAAGGTAATATTCCGGGTGCATCTTGTGGTAGTAATGGTTGTGTGACAACTACTGATGATTCAGTGGGTGGTAACGCGATTGCATTAGCGAGTTTGGAGTTGATTTTCCCAACACCATTCGTTTCAGAAGAGGCGCGCAATCAAATTCGTACCAGTACTTTTATTGATGCAGCGAGTGTGTGGGATACCGAGTTTAATTATCGTGAAGGGGTGACAAGTGATCCTCGTTACTATGATTACTCTGACCCAACTAATATTCGCGCATCTTACGGTGTCGCACTGCAATGGATGTCGCCAATGGGACCATTGGTATTCTCAGTAGCTAAACCAATTGAAAGTTATGAAGGTGATGATGAGGAATTCTTCACTTTCACAATCGGCAGAACCTTCTAATTAGAGGAATTTATAGTGAACAAAACGATGAAAGCGGCTGGTCTAGGCCTTTTGGTATTGACGTCTTCTCTTGTTGCTAATGCAGCTGAAGCCGCACAGAAAATTGCGTACATCAATACGGCGCAAGTATTCCAAGCACTTCCTCAACGTGAAGCCGTTGCTCAGCAAATGCAAAAAGAGTTCAAAGATAAAGCCGATGAACTGAGAGCAATTGAAGCTGAAGCGAAAACTAAAATTGAAAAGCTTCAACGTGATGGTGAGCTTCTTGGCCAAGATGAAGTTGAAAAGCTTCGTATTGAAATTGGTCAACTTGACAGCAAATACAAAATTAAAGCTCAAGCTCTAGAGCAAGCTTCAGCGCGTCGTGAAGCTCAAGAGAAAGCGAAACTGTTCCAAGTTATTCAAAAAACAGTAAAAGAAGTTGCAGAGAAGAAAGGCTATGACATGGTAATCGATGCTTCAGCATTGCAGTACTCTAAGCCTGAATACAATATCTCTGAAGATGTAATCAAAGCACTAAAATAATACTTTATGAAAACACTAACATTGGCCGAATTGGCAACAATTACTGGGGGCGAGTTACATGGTGATGCTAACGCAACTGTAACCATGGTAGCTCCAATGGACAAGGCGCAACAAGGTCATGTGACTTTCTTGTCAAATCCAAAATACGCAAAGCATTTAGCTGAGTGCCAGGCTACTGTCGTGATGGTAAAAAATGCTCAACTCGAGCAATGCCAAGGTAACGCGCTAGTGGTTGATGATCCTTATGTGGCATTCGCTAAAGTAGCTCAAGCGCTAGATACGACACCGAAAGCTGCAAGTGCGATTGCTCCATCCGCAGTGATTGCTGAAACTGCGAAACTAGGTGAAAACGTCGCAATTGGTGCCAACGCTGTGATTGAAGATGGCGTTGAGCTTGGTGATGGTGTTGTCATCGGTGCGGGCTGTTTTATCGGTAAAAATGCAAAAATCGGTAGCAATACTCAGCTTTGGGCTAATGTTAGTGTGTATCATGAAGTGCAAATCGGCAGCGATTGTTTAGTACAATCCAATACTGTGATTGGTAGTGATGGTTTTGGGTACGCGAACGAAAAAGGGGAGTGGATTAAGATCCCTCAACTTGGTTCAGTGCGTATTGGCAACCGTGTAGAAATCGGTGCGTGTACCACTATCGACCGTGGTGCGCTAGAAGATACCATTATTGCTGACAATGTGATTATCGATAACCAAATGCAGATCGCTCATAACGTAGAGATCGGATATGGTACAGCGATGGCTGGTGGTACGATTGTCGCAGGTAGTACCAAAATTGGTAAGTACTGCATTATTGGTGGTGCAAGTGTACTTAATGGCCATATCGAGATTGCTGATGGTGTCACTATCACGGGTATGGGTATGGTAATGCGTAGCATCGATGAGAAGGGTATCTACTCATCGGGTATCCCTCTGCAAACCAATAAAGAGTGGCGTAAAATGGCGACTCGCGTGCATCGTATTGATGACATGAACAAACGCCTAAAAGCGGTGGAGAAGCAGTTAGAAGACAGCGCTGATTCCTAATCCCCTTTTAAGGAAAAGACTCGCTTAGGGCGGGTCTTTTTTGTCTCTTGGGCTTTTGTTGACGATCTGATACTTGATCAACATAGCATCAGACGCATACTTGAGTATAATGCCTGCCAGATTAGCATTCAAAATAGGACTATGATTTTGACGACAGAAAAGAAATCGATGAACATTACTGAAATTCAGGAATTGTTGCCACATCGCTACCCATTCTTATTAATTGATCGCGTGACGGATTTTGAAGAAGCGAAGTATCTGACTGCGATTAAAAATGTCTCTGTAAATGAGCCTCAATTTACCGGTCATTTTCCTCAGCTTCCTGTATTTCCAGGTGTGCTAATTCTTGAAGCGATGGCGCAAGCGACAGGCCTTTTGGCGTTTAAATCGTTTGGTGCACCATCGGGTAATGAACTTTACTATTTTGCAAGCGTAGATAACGCAAAATTCCGCAAACCAGTGACGCCTGGCGATCAAATGGTGATCGAAGTTGAGTTTGTTAAAGAGCGTCGCGGCATTGCTGCTTTCTCTTGTTCAGCGAAAGTTGATGGAGAAATAGTATGCTCTGCTGACCTAAAATGTGCTCGTCGAGAATTTTAATTTATGATCCATGAAACGGCTCAAATCCACCCAATGGCGGTGGTTGAAGAAGGTGCAAAAATTGGCGCTAACGTTATCGTTGGTCCATTTACCTACATCACGTCAAATGTAGAGATTGGTGAAGGCACTGAAATCATGTCGCATGTGGTGATCAAAGGTCACACCACAATCGGTAAAGAGAACCGTATTTTTCCTCACGCAGTGATCGGTGAAGAGAACCAAGATAAGAAATACGGTGGTGAAGATACTACGGTAGTGATTGGCGATCGTAACGTTATTCGTGAAGCGGTACAAATCCACCGTGGCACGGTGCAAGACAAAGCGACCACTGTGATTGGTAACGATAACTTGCTATGTGTTAATGCTCACGTTGCACATGACGTTATTGTTGGTAACCACACTCACATTGGTAACAATGCGATTCTTGGTGGGCACGTAACCGTTGGTGATTATGCTGGCGTAATGGCGCTATCAGCGATTCACCCATTCTGTACGGTTGGCGCATACGCATACGTTGGTGGTTGTTCTGCGGTGGTGCAAGACATTCTGCCGTACGTACTTGCTCAAGGTAACCACGCTTCACCATTTGGTTTGAACTTGGTTGGTTTGAAGCGCAACGGTTTTGAAAAAGCAGAACTGCGCGCGTTACAAAAAGCGTACAAAGAGATTTACCGCTCAGGTAAAACTCTGGAAGAAGTGAAGCCTGTTCTGGCAGAGATGGCGCAAGAGTGGTCATCAATTGAGCCAATGCTGAAAATGCTTGAATCAACAGAACGTGGTATTATTCGCTAAGCGTTTAAGCACTTAAACTCGAGTAATTTAAAAGAGATCGCAGTGTAGAGCTGCGGTCTTTTTGTTTTTAGGCTGGGAAATTTATCAATGGAAAGACCGTTAAGAATTGGTATTGTCGCTGGAGAGTTGTCTGGAGACACTCTAGGTGAAGGCTTCATCAAAGCGATTAAGCAGCAGTACCCTGACGCTGAATTTGTTGGTATTGGTGGACCCAAAATGATCGCTCAAGGCTGCCAATCTCTGTTTGAGATGGAAGAGCTTGCCGTTATGGGGTTAGTGGAGGTCTTGGGTCGTCTGCCGCGCCTGCTCAAAGTCAAAGCCGAATTGGTTAAGTATTTCACTGCCAATCCACCGGATGTATTTGTTGGTATTGATGCACCAGATTTCAATTTACGTCTTGAGCTTGATCTTAAAAATGCGGGCATTAAGACCGTACATTACGTGAGTCCGTCAGTTTGGGCATGGCGCCAAAAGCGCATTTTTGGCATCGCTAAAGCGACCAATCTCGTGTTGGCATTCCTACCGTTTGAAAAAGCGTTTTACGACAAATTTAACGTCCCGTGTGAGTTTATTGGTCATACTTTAGCTGATGCGATTCCAATGGTCTCCGAGCAAGCGCCAGCGAGAGAGTTGCTTGGTTTAGAGCAGAATAAACGCTGGCTGGCAGTATTACCTGGCAGTCGGGGCAGCGAGCTTAATATGTTGGCTGAGCCTTTTATTCAGGCTTGTAAGCTATTGCATGCGAAAGATCCTGAATTAGGTTTTGTGGTAGCCCTAGTCAATCAAAAGCGTCGTGAGCAATTTGAAGCTGCGTGGCAACAATTTGCACCTGAGTTGGACTTTAAACTTATCGATGATACCGCGAAGAACGTGATTACTGCAGCCGATGCGGTGATGCTCGCATCTGGTACGGTTGCTTTAGAGTGCATGTTAGTAAAACGCCCGATGGTAGTGGGGTATAAAGTGAATGCCTTTACCGCCTTTTTGGCGCGTCGCATGCTTAAAACTAAGTATGTATCACTACCTAATATTCTTGCTGATGAGTTATTAGTAAAAGAATTCTTGCAAGAAGAGTGCACACCAGAAAACCTGAGCCAAGAAGTTGAGCACTTGCTTGGTGAGCAAGGTCAGCAAATGGTCACTCGTTTTACTGAAATACATCACTGGATTCGCAAAAACGCCGATCAGCAAGCCGCGAATTCCGTACTGAATTTAATTGGAAAGAAAGAGTCATTATGACCAAAGAGAAAAAAGAGTTACCACCGTTTGAATACCCGCAAGGTTATCAGCTCATTGCTGGTGTGGATGAAGTTGGCCGCGGTCCCTTAGTCGGTGATGTGGTGACTGCTGCGGTTATCCTTGATCCAAACAATCCAATTGAAGGTTTGAATGACTCGAAAAAGCTAAGTGAGAAAAAACGCTTAGCACTTCTACCTGAAATTCAAGAAAAAGCACTGGCTTGGGCAGTAGGGCGTTGTTCTCCAGAAGAGATCGATGAGCTTAATATTCTTCAAGCAACGATGGTCGCAATGCAGAGAGCGATTGCCGGTTTACAAGTGCAACCTGATCTTGCGCTGATTGACGGTAATCGCTGCCCAGTATTGCCTATGGATGCGCAAGCGGTAGTGAAAGGTGACTTGCGTGTCGCAGAGATCAGCGCCGCCTCGATCATTGCCAAAGTGGTACGTGACCAAGAAATGGAAGAGCTTGATAAGCAATATCCGCAGTTTGGGTTTGCTAAGCACAAAGGCTACCCAACCAAAGCACACTTCGAAGCCATTGAGCAGCATGGTGTGATTGACCAACATCGTAAAAGTTTTAAACCAGTAAAAAAAGCGCTCGGACTCGAAGAGTAATCGCGTAGAATAGTCAGTTAAGCGTTAAAGCCGGAAAGTATTAATGTCAGATCCAAAGTTTATTCACCTTCGTGTTCACAGTGATTTCTCCATGGTGGATGGCCTGTCAAAAGTGCCCCCTCTCGTGAAGAAAGTTGCCGAAATGGGCATGCCAGCGATGGCATTGACCGATTTCACTAACCTGTGTGGCTTGGTGAAGTTCTATGGTACAGCGCACGGTTGCGGTATCAAACCCATTATCGGTGCAGACTTTGTGATGCAAGCCCCCGGGTTTGGTGAAGAACTGACGAAACTAACCGTATTAGCCGCAGATAATGTTGGTTATAAAAACCTAACCTTGCTGATTTCAAAAGCTTATCTTCGTGGTCATGTTCAACATCAACCAGTGATCGATCGCGAGTGGTTAATTGATTTAGCCGAAGGTCTGATTCTGCTTTCGGGCGGAAAAAGTGGTGATGTGGGTAAAGCGCTACTGAAGGGTAACCAAGTATTAGTCGAACAATGTGTTGATTTTTATCAGCAATATTTTTCCGATCGTTACTACCTTGAATTGACTCGTACCGGCCGTGCCGATGAGGAGAGTTATCTCCATTTTGCACTTGAATTGGCCGAGCAAAAAGATCTGCCTGTAGTTGCCACCAATGACGTGGTAATCCTCAATCAAGAACAGTTTGATGCTCATGAAATTCGTGTTGCTATCCATGATGGTTACACACTAGAAGATCCACGCCGACCAAAAAATTACAGCCCACAGCAGTACTTGCGTAGTGAAGCAGAAATGTGTGAGTTGTTTGCTGACATTCCTGAAGCGCTAGAAAACAGTGTTGAGATTGCTAAGCGTTGTAACGTCACAGTGCGCTTGGGTGAATACTTCCTGCCAGCTTTCCCAACCGAAGGGATGGAAGAGACTGAATTCTTAGTGATGAAATCACGAGAAGGTCTTGAAGATCGTCTTGAGTTTCTTTTTCCTGATGAAGAAGAAAGACTCAAACGTCGCCCAGAATATGATGAACGTTTGGAAGTCGAGCTTAAAGTAATCAACGATATGGGCTTTCCTGGTTACTTCTTGATCGTAATGGAGTTCATCCAGTGGTCAAAAGATAATGCGATTCCGGTTGGTCCTGGTCGTGGTTCGGGTGCGGGTTCGTTGGTGGCGTATGCTCTTAAGATCACCGACCTTGATCCGCTTGAATATGACCTGCTGTTCGAACGTTTCCTTAACCCAGAACGTGTATCCATGCCCGACTTCGACGTCGACTTCTGTATGGATAAGCGTGACCAAGTAATTGATCACGTGGCAGAAATGTACGGTCGTGATGCGGTATCACAGATCATTACCTTTGGTACTATGGCGGCGAAGGCGGTAATCCGCGACGTAGGTCGTGTACTTGGTCACCCATTTGGCTTTGTCGATCGTATCTCAAAATTGGTGCCGCCTGACCCAGGTATGACGCTCGAAAAAGCCTTTGCAGCTGAGCCAGCATTGCCAGAGTTGTATGCTGCAGATGAGGAAGTCAAAGAGCTGATCGACATGTGTCGCATCCTTGAAGGTTGTACGCGAAATGCCGGTAAACACGCTGGTGGTGTGGTTATCTCACCAACCACGATTACCGATTTTGCGCCAATCTATGCTGATGCGGAAGGACACTTCCCAGTTACGCAATTTGATAAGAATGACGTTGAGACTGCGGGTCTGGTTAAATTCGACTTCTTGGGTCTGCGTACACTGACTATCATTGACTGGGCGTTAGGGTTGATTAACCCGCGCTTAGAGCGCAATGGCGAAGCGCCAGTGCGCATTGAGTCAATTCCACTTGATGACTCCGCCTCGTTCCGCGTACTACAGAATTCAGAAACGACTGCGGTATTCCAGCTAGAATCGCGCGGTATGAAAGAGCTGATCAAGCGACTACAGCCTGACTGTTTCGAAGATATTATTGCATTGGTGGCTTTGTTCCGCCCAGGTCCATTGCAATCGGGCATGGTAGATAACTTTATCGACCGTAAACACGGCCGCGAGGCGATCTCTTATCCAGATGAAAAATGGCAACATGAGTCGCTCAAAGAGATCCTCGACCCGACTTACGGCATCATCCTGTATCAAGAACAGGTAATGCAGATTGCACAGGTACTGTCTGGTTATACCCTTGGTGGTGCGGACATGCTGCGTCGTGCGATGGGTAAGAAAAAGCCAGAAGAAATGGCCAAGCAGCGTGCCACCTTTGAAGATGGTGCTGTGAAGAATGGCGTCGACGGTGAGTTGGCGATGAAGATCTTCGACTTGGTAGAAAAATTTGCAGGCTACGGCTTTAACAAATCGCACTCAGCTGCATACGCATTGGTTTCTTATCAAACGCTTTGGCTGAAAACCCACTATCCAGCAGAATTCATGGCGGCGGTAATGACCGCGGATATGGATAACACCGAGAAAGTGGTCGGTTTGGTCGACGAGTGTTTCCGTATGCAACTCAAGGTGCTGCCACCAGATATTAACGCCGGTTTGTACCGCTTTAATGTTGATGAAGACGGTGCCATTGTTTACGGTATCGGTGCGATTAAAGGTGTCGGTGAAGGTCCGATTGAAGCGATTTTAGAAGCGCGTAATAAAGATGGTCACTTTAAAGATTTATTCGATTTCTGCGCACGTATCGACCTTAAGAAAGTTAACAAGCGTGTAATCGAAAAACTGATTTATGCAGGGGCACTAGACCGATTGGGGCCTCATCGCGCAGCTTTGATGGCATCGCTAGATGATGCAGTAAAAGCGGCGAGCCAGCATCACCAAGCAGAAGCTTTTGGTCAGTCAGACCTGTTTGGTGTGTTGACCGAAGCGCCAGAAGAAGTTGAGCATAAATATACTAAGGTGCCACCATGGCCGGAAAAGGTTTGGCTTGAAGGTGAACGGGAAACTCTTGGCCTTTATTTGACCGGGCACCCAATAAATGCCTACATAAAGGAACTTGGTAAGTACACCAGTTGTCGATTAAAAGACGCAACACCAACCAGACGAGATCAATCGGTAACAATTGCTGGTTTAGTGATAGCGTCTCGTGTGATGACGACTAAGCGTGGTACACGCATTGGTATCATGACGTTGGATGACCGTAGTGGTCGTATGGAAGTGATGTTGTTTTCAGATGCATTAGAAAGGTATGCAGAACTGATTGAAAACGATAGAATTCTAGTAATATCTGGACAGGTCAGCTTTGATGATTTCAATGGTGGCCTTAAAATGACCGCGCGCGAGGTATTGGACCTTGGCGCCGCACGTGAAAAATTTGCTCGCGGTCTTTCTGTTTCGGTGAGCGAATCGCAAATCGACAGTCAGTTTTTTGAAAACTTTAGCCGCGCTCTAGAGCCGCACCGAGCAGGGACTATTCCTGTTCACGTATACTACCAACGTCACGATGCACGAGCACGTTTGACCTTAGGTACTGAATGGCGAGTAACGCCGAGCGATGCTCTATTAGATGATTTAAAACAACTACTTGGTTCAGACCAGGTAGAACTCGAATTTAACTAAATTTGGCACTTGTTGCCGAATCAAAAAGGATCGATAGATGAGCCTAAACTTTTTAGAATTTGAAAAGCCTATCGCAGAACTTGAAGCCAAAATCGAAGCACTGCGTGGTGTATCTCGCCACGGTGGTGAAGCGGGCGTTGATCTTGAAAAAGAGATCGAACAACTGGAGAAGAAAAGCCTCGAGCTTAAAAAGAAAATCTTCAGTGATTTAGGTGCGTGGGAAACGGCTCAATTAGCTCGTCACCCTTTACGTCCATACACGCTAGACTACATTGACAACATTTTTACCGAGTTTGATGAATTGGCTGGTGATCGCCACTATGCCGATGATAAAGCGATTGTTGGTGGTATGGCGCGTCTTGAAGGTCGCCCTGTGATGATCATTGGCCACCAAAAAGGTCGTGAAACTCGTGAAAAAGTGAAACGTAACTTTGGTATGCCTAAGCCTGAGGGTTACCGCAAAGCGCTACGTTTGATGCAAATGGCAGAGCGTTTTAACATGCCAATCATTACCTTTATCGATACTGCAGGTGCATACCCTGGTGTGGGCGCAGAAGAGCGTGGCCAATCAGAAGCGATTGCGATGAACCTAAAGGTTATGGCAGGCTTGAAAGTGCCAGTCATTTGTAACGTGGTTGGTGAAGGTGGTTCTGGTGGCGCACTGGCAATTGGTGTTGGTGACTACGTTAACATGCTGCAATACTCGACTTACTCTGTAATCTCACCAGAAGGTTGTGCATCAATCCTATGGCGTGATTCTGATAAGGCGCCACAAGCTGCTGAAGCTATGGGCCTTATCGCTCCTCGTCTAAAAGAGCTTGAGCTAATTGACGAGATTATTGAAGAGCCGCTAGGTGGTGCTCATCGTAATCACAAACAAACCGCTGAAAACATGAAACAAACACTATTGCGTCAGCTAGAAGAGCTGGAGCAATTTGATGATGAAGCCTTAATGGCGCGTCGTTATCAGCGTCTAATGAATTACGGTTACTGTTGATCCCTGCCTAATCAGAATTACAACGTTGTTGTCATTCCGATTAGTAGAGAATAAATGAGTAAAAAAATAATGAAGGGTTGAGCTTGGGCTTAACCCTTTTTTTTAATGTAGAATAACGGCTAATCACTTATTGATGCTTTTCCCTATGGACTCGTTATATTCCCTATTTTGTAAAACGCTGGCACAGAGTCAGCCACAAAAAGTTGTGTTGGCCTTAAGTGGTGGTGTCGACTCAAGGGTATTGCTTGATCTTCTTAGTCAGTACCGACGTGATACTGGCAGCGATTGTCTGGCGGTGCATGTGCATCATGGTTTGAGCCAAAATGCGGATAGTTGGGCACAACAATGCCAAGCGTGGTGCCAAGATGCCCAAATTGAGTTGGTGGTGGAACGGGTTGAGTTAGCATTAACAGGCCGCAGTATTGAAGAAAGCGCACGAGAAGCACGGTATTTAGCTTTAGCTAAGCATATTGAGGTTGGTGATGTGCTGCTGACTGGTCAGCACTGTGACGACCAATTAGAAACCTTTTTACTGGCAGTTAAGCGAGGAAGTGGGCCGAAAGGTTTGTCTGCAATGGCCAAAACCATGCCTTTTGCGCGAGGAAAGATAATACGTCCATTACTTACAGCTAGCCGTTCTGACATCGAGTGTTACGCTAACAGTAAAGGGTTAAATTGGGTTGAAGATGAGAGTAATCAAGATACTCGCTTTGACCGTAATTTTATTCGCCATCAAGTCGCACCTGTGTTGCAGCAGCGCTGGCCGCATTTTAGTAAAGCGGTGCAACGCAGCAGCGAATTGTGCGCCGAGCAGGAAGCATTGCTTGAAGAGTTATTGAGTGAGAAATTACAACACGCCTTAGTTGCCGATGAGCGCTTATCGATCGACGCGTTAGCGGCGCAAAGTGAGCGAGTCCGTGGTCAATTAATTCGTATGTGGTTCGCTAGATTAGGTCAAAAGATGCCAAGTCGAGATCATCTTAACAAGATATGGTCTCAGGTAGCGCTGGCCCGTCAGGATGCCAATCCGATCCTCAATTTATCACAGGGACAGATTCGCCGTTCAGGCGGTGATTTATATTGGCTAGAGACAGTGAAAGACATTTCAACCTGGCAGCGAGATATAGGTTTGGAGCAAATTGTTGAACTACCAGAAGAGTTGGGAACGCTACAATTAAGAGCTTCGATATTCGGGCAACTGTCTGCAGCCGCATTGTCTGATGGAAAGCTACGAGTGATGTTTAATCCCGAAGGGTTAAGTGCGCACCCGAGCGAGCGAGGCCATAGCCGTAAGCTTAAAAAGCTATTTCAAGAATATGGCGTACCCAGTTGGCAGCGCCGCCGTTTACCCATATTGATGTGTGGTGAGCGAGTGGTGGCGATTGCTGATTTATTTGTCGATCAGGCCTTTGTCGGTAATGATTACCAGTTAGTTTGGTTGAAACCAAGTGAATGATAATCACAAACGGATTGAATCAAGCCTGAGTTCTGAGACTCAGGCTTTTTATTAGTAGGGCTTTTTGGGATAATATCCCATTAGCTATTCAGTGGCTGAGAACGAAATAATGCCGTTTCAGCAAATGCATCAAACCAACGTAAGTGTAAGGGATGAACATGAAAAAAATTGAGGCGATCATTAAGCCTTTTAAATTGGACGACGTGCGAGAAGCTTTAGCAGAAGTTGGCATCACTGGTATGACAGTATCAGAAGTGAAAGGCTTTGGTCGTCAAAAAGGTCATACTGAGCTTTACCGTGGTGCAGAATATATGGTGGATTTTCTGCCAAAAGTGAAACTAGAAATCGTTGTTACCGATGAAGTTGCTGACCAGTGTGTTGATACCATTATCGAGACAGCGCAAACGGGCAAAATTGGTGATGGTAAAATCTTTATCACTAGTGTTGAGCGTGTTGTTCGCATTCGTACTGGTGAAGAAGACGAAGACGCGATTTAGTATCAATAAAAGAGCCGTATGGCTCTTTTGTTTTATCCATGCTCTTTAAGAGCCCTGAGGCTCGTGGAGAGTGGTAACCTAGGCAAAAGGATGAGTCTAAGATAAGCTGAATAAAAATAGGATCAGAGAAATCCACACAATGAAGAAAAAAGTTCTTATCGGTTTGCCAATCATTATTGGCGCAGCCACCTTGCTTGCTTACCACACCATATTTACTCTCCCAGAACAAGCTCAAGTCTCCACGCTTTCTGCGCAGGTGAATACTCCAGAGCTCGCTTGTTACAACAACGCCAAGCCTGTAGCGATCGACAATGATGGCAAATTGAACGTGTTGGTGTGGAATATCTACAAACAAAATCGTAGTGATTGGCAGACTGCCTTGACGCACCTAGCGAAAGATAAACAACTATTACTGCTACAAGAAGCCAGTCTGACACCCGCGTTGCGAACTTGGATCGATAACGGCAAATGGAGCGGCAATATCGTCGATGCCTTTAAAGCTTTTGATACATCGGCAGGGGTGCTCAATCTTGCCCATCAATTACCCAAACAGGCATGTGCATATACCGAAATGGAGCCTTGGCTGCGTCTTCCTAAATCAGCGATTTATGCCACTTACGCGTTATCCAATCAGCAAATTCTTGCCGTAGTGAATATTCACGCGATTAACTTTACTTATGGTACTGAAGAGTATTATCGCCAGTTGGATCAGTTAGCGACAGCTCTGGCAAAACACAATGGGCCAATGATTGTGGCTGGGGATTTCAATTCTTGGAGTCGAGAGCGTTTGCAAGTGATGAAGTCATTGTTGGATAAGTTAGGAGTAAAAGAAGCGGTTTACACGCCTGATCATCGCAAACAGTTTATTAATGGTTTACCACTTGATCATTTGTTTTATCGTGGGTTAGTGCTAGAAAAAGCAAAGGCGCCAATCTCTGACGCCTCTGATCATAATCCAATGGAAGTTTCTTTTCGTTTGCTAAAGTGATTTAGAAAATCACGAGCAACAGCGCCCAAACACAGAAGTAAAGCATCCAAGGAAGGATTGCGATGACAAGGGCTTGACCTCGTTCAAATTCTGTCCAAGTTAAAACTGCAGCATAGCCTAGGGCGATATACCAAGGCATAAGCAGCGGTAGAGCACTAGCAAAGTCAAACCAGTGACTGGTCATTGGTAACTTGATTAAACCATTCAAACTATTAAGGTCTGCGGCATAGCTTACCACTTGACCATGTTTGAGCAGTAGGCTGATGTAACTGGCTAAATCACCTAATACCGCTGGAAATAAAATCACACAGCTGGCTGCAAACCATTTCCAAAAACCTTGTGGTTGACGGCTTGGCTTCGTGGCAAAGTAAAACCAAAATGCGAGCAAAGCAATGGTGGTAATACGGCCAAAAATATCGAGAATGACTTCCGTTGCTAGTAGTGTATTGGCATCCAGTAACGCGAGTTGTTCAGGATTGGTTTGCTCCAATTGAGGAAGCAGTAGCTCTTTTAACCAAGCAAAATCAACCAGATCAAAATAGGCGCCCCAAAATAAGAACGGTGTAATTAGCAATACGATAAACGGCTGCCATCCCCACATTCCGCGTTGATGTAAAGCAAGAAAACAAGCACTTGGCGAGCGGAAAATATCCAGCAGCATGCTTAAAGGGTTACTTGAAGGCGTCATACACTCACCTTAGTAACATCAACATATAGCTTCAGCTTTTGGCCCGGCTGCAGGTATTTCTTGTGTTGCAAGTTATTCCATTTCACAACGTCATGGCTTTTCACTTTAAACTTGCTCGCAATAGCGCTAATGGTATCGCCATTTCGTACTTGATAGAAAACGGTGCGAATGACAGCGCCATCGGTACTCTTTTTCCAAATCACTAGCTTTTGACCCACTCGCAGTGTGTCGCGTGGCCCCATGCCGTTCCATTTAGCTAGTGAGGTGTGTGACACTTTGTTGGCTTTAGCTATGCTCCACAAACTGTCTCCAGAACGGACAGTGTAGGTTTGTTTGTAGTCGCCACGAGTCGTCGCTTGGGTTTTCGCGAGACGATTGGCTGCGCTTAGAGTGTAAGATTTTTCATCTTTGGTCGAGGTCGGGATCAGTAGGTACTGACCAACACGAATATTACTGCCGCTAAGGTTGTTCGCGCTACGAATCACATTGCTGGTGGTATTGTACTTGCGCGCTAACACACTCAGAGTATCACCTGAATTCACTTTGTAACGGACAATCTTCATGCCTTTGCCTCGATTGGTATTCAGCTCTTTGTTGAAGCGCTGAACCGAGTCGACAGGCAATAGCAGTTGAGTGTGGCCTTCTGGAGAGGTTGCCCATTGGTTGTACGCTGGGTTTAAACTCTGTAATTCACGTACGCTGATACCAGCGTAGTTGGCAGCAATAACAAGATCCAACTGTTCTTTTGGTTGCACCAATTGCACCACTGGCTTGTTCGCAATGGGTGGAATTTCGATGCCGTATTTCTCTTGGTTCGCGATGATATCTGCTAGTGCCAATAGTTTTGGTACATAGCTGCTGGTCTCTTTTGGTAAATCTAAAGAGAAGAAGTCGATCGGCTTACCAAGCTTTTTGTTTTTACGAATCGCGCTAGAAACGCGACCACCACCGCTGTTGTATGCAGCAATCGCATGTGACCAGTTACCATCAAAGCGTTGGTTTAGGTCAGTTAAGAAGTCCAGTGCGGCATCGGTGGCTGCTGATACATCACGACGGCCGTCATACCAAAAGTTCTGATCAAGTCCATACATTTTGCCCGTAGAAGGAACAAACTGCCAAAGACCCGCCGCGCTACCATGGGAATATGCGAACGCATCAAATGAGCTCTCAACCACAGGTAACAATGCTAATTCTAACGGTAGGCCGCGTTGTTCAATCTTTTCGGTGATCAGGTATAAGAATGGTTGCGCGCGTTCAGATACGGTCTTTAGATGTCCCGGATGCTTTAAATACCATGTGCGGTAGTAATTAACTTTCTTTTGATCTGGGATTGGCATATCCAATTGCATTGCAATGCGTTGCCAAACATCTTCTTGTGTTTGAGGGGTAACCACAGGCTTAACAACTACTGGAGTTTCTACAGGTGTAGTGACCGGTGTTGCTGGAGCTACTGCGGCAGTAGAAGCTTGCTCTGATGACTTCGTCGTATCAGAATTTTCAGTAGTAGGCTGGGTTGTTTGGCAGCCGGCTAAAAGCAGCGCCACAACCCAGCTGTATTTCAATCGCATGGATCAGCCCTTTAAAAAATGAGCTGCTGATAATACTTGCGACCTTGGTTATGTGACAAGCAGGAAAACGTTAAAATTCGTTCTTCCACTCACGCAATGCTGTAAATATTGATATAGGATCAATTTGTGAAGTTCGAGTGTTTACCGATTTAATTACGCTTGGTTCTTCAACACGTAAGAATGGGTTAATCCACTTTTCGCGACGAATGGTGGTCGGGATTGTTGGCAAATTTTGCGCACGTAAACGATTCACTTCTTCACGATAAATTTGTAACTGATTGTTATCGGGCTCGACCGCGAGAGCAAAAGCGACGTTGCTGGCGGTATATTCATGAGCACAATACACCAGAGTCTCTTCTGGTAGCATCGCCAATTTTTGCAGCGATGAGTACATTTGTTCCATTGTGCCTTCAAACACGCGGCCACAGCCCGCCGAGAATAGAGTGTCACCACAGAAGAGTTTTTCGTCTCCCACATAGCCGACGTGGCCTAAAGTGTGACCTTCTAGGCCGATCACCATAAACACCTCACCAAACAACTCGATTTGATCTCCTGAGTTCACCGGATGAGTTAAGGTTGGTACTGGTTCGTTCGCGGGGCCAACAACATCGATACCGGGAAATTGACGCACTAACTCTGGAATTCCGCCAATGTGATCGTGGTGGTGATGGGTAATCAAAATTGCGTCTAAAGTAAGATCATGTTCTTGGAGGTATGCCAACACGGGCGCAGCGTCACCTGGATCGACGACAGCACAACGGCGATCGCTATTTTTGATCAGCCAGATGTAATTGTCGTTAAATGCAGGTATGCTTTTGATGTCTAACATGGTTGGATCTCCATACTTCAAAGCGAGCTAGCGATGAAACCAGCACGTAGTGAGAAAAAGCTGCAAAAGCCCCATTCATGGGAGCAGTTGAAAAATGGTCAATGGGTTAACGAATCAATCCAAACTCGGCTCGATGAGTGGTGCCCACGATTATTTGGTTACCATATGCTCAAGCTGGGTGGACTAAGCTGCGAACTCACCAGTTGTAACTGTAATATTCAACATCAAGTTAACCTAGATATCTACAATCCTTTGCATAATGTGATTGCAGATGGTTACGATTTACCCTTTCTTGAAAAAAGCTTCGATGTTGTCATTCTTGCCCATCAGCTTGATTACTGCAATGACCCACATCGCATGTTACGTGAAGTTGATAGAGTGATGATTGATGATGGTTACTTAATCATCACGGGTTTTAACCCGATTAGCTTTTCAGGCCTTGCCAGTTTAATGCCGTGGCGAAAGAATAATTTGCCATGGAGTGGACGTATGTTCACACCTAATCGGATTAAAGACTGGTTGGGTATTTTGAATTATCAGGTGATTGAGTGTGATCGCTACGGTTTGTTCCCGATGCAGCGCTATCGTCCGCTTTGGACGTGGATGGAAAATGGCATTGGTGAGTGGGCAGCACCTTTCGGTAGCTTATATTATATCGTCGCTCGTAAGCGTACTTATCCGCTCAAGCCAATCAAACCGCACTGGAAGCTAAAACGAAAATTGACGCCGGTGAGCGTCAATTACAAGGTATCATCTAAATCTTCTTGATTTAGCTTGGTGTATAGCCAGTATCGATATCGGTCGGGTTTTCCGCTGCTGTACGTGCTAACTCATCACACATTTCGTTTTCACGGTGACCTGCGTGGCCTTTCACCCAGCGCCAATCAATTTGGTGGCGAACGGTTTCTTTATCTAGAGCCTGCCATAGATCGGCATTTTTTACGGGCTTTTTATCTGCCGTTTTCCAGCCACGTTTTTTCCAGTTGTGAATCCACTGCGTAATGCCTTGACGAACATATTGACTGTCAGTGGTGAGGATCACATTGCAAGGTTCTTTCAGCGCTTGTAGGGCGACGATCGTTGCCATCATTTCCATGCGGTTGTTGGTGGTTAAGGTGTAACCCTTAGCCAAAGTTTTTTCATTTTGCTTGTAGCGCAGGACAATGCCATAGCCACCAGGGCCTGGGTTACCCAGACAAGAACCATCTGTGAAAATTTCCACTTGTTTCGTCATGATTTGATACTATAGAGGTTTGCACATAATCATCTATAGTCTGACACATAGTTTGTAATGAATACCAGTAACAATTCTAATCAGCATCGTATTGTGGTTCTCGATACGGAAACCACGGGTATGAACCAAGATGGTGGTCCACACTATCTCGGCCATCGCATTGTCGAAATCGGTGCGGTAGAGATCATTGACCGCAAATTGACCGGGCGTCATTTTCACGTCTACATCAAGCCGGATCGCGAGATTCAGGCTGAAGCGGTTGAAGTTCACGGTATCACCGACGAGTTTTTGCGTGATAAGCCGCAATATCAAGAAGTGCATCAAGAGTTTCTCGACTTTATTAAAGGCGCAGAACTGGTCGCGCATAACGCGCCCTTCGACGTCGGCTTTATGGACTATGAATTTGATAAGCTTGATCCGCAAATAGGTAAAACCGAGCAATATTGTAAAGTGACCGATACGCTTGCCATGGCGAAGAAAATCTTCCCGGGTAAGCGTAACAACCTTGATGTGTTGTGTGACCGTTACGGCATTGATAACTCGCATCGTACTCTCCACGGGGCATTGCTCGATGCGGAGATTCTAGCTGACGTCTATCTATTAATGACGGGTGGCCAAACGTCACTTCAATTCAACGCAGGAAGCAGCAGCGAAGGCGTGGGAGGTGAGTCGATAAAACGTGCCTCTAGCCAGCGAAAAGCGCTAAAGGTTTTACGCGCTACTGCCGATGAAATAGAAGCGCATAATAGTCGCTTAGATATTGTTGAGAAAAACGGAAGCTGCCTTTGGCGTCAATAGGAGACCAGATGTTGAGGATCGGATTTGCTTTAGTCGGGCTGTTAATCAGTTCAATGTGCTTCGCCGCGCAGAATACCTCAATCACAGAAAGCTCCTCAATTTCTCTACTCGATAACCGTTTTCGCGTTGATTCCAGCATCAACCAAATCACTTTTGTGATATATCGTGCAGATAAATCTCAGCCTGTGGTGTTAGTGCGACCGGATGGCCATAAGTACTACTCGCATCGACACCCTGACAATGTTCGTTGGTATCAAGAGCCATCAATGGATATTGTTTCGATCGACAAGCCAATGCCAGGGCCTTGGCAAGCGATTGGTAAAGTTACGCCGAAAAATAAAATCACGTTGATTTCTCACCTTAAGTTATCGGCGGATACGTTACCTGCGCGTTTATTTCAAAGTGAAGAACTTAAGTTTACTGCTCGCCTTACCTCTGACGGTAAGCCAATGGTGCTACGCGATTTTCTCGATCGAGTAAAACTGAAAGTTACCTTTACTCGCTATGTTGAAAATGAAGATTCTTTGATTAAGGAAGCTCGCCCAGTGCCCATTGAAATTGGCGAGTTTGCTGATGATGGGCGCGGTTTAGATGAAAAAGCAGGTGATGGTGTTTTCACCGTAAAACTGCCAATCTCAACTCAACCAGGGAAATATCGCGTGCGAATTACCTCGGGTAATGGGGTTTTCCTTCGTGCTCAAGAGCAAGAAGTGCTGGTGTATCCGAATCCAATTGAAACCTCATTTATTCAATCACGCCAAGAGGGTAAGCCGCATCAAATTATTTTTGTTGGTGAACAAGGGATGATCGCACCGGGGAGTTTGGCTGCACATATCGAGCATAACGATAATTATGATGTGATGGATGTTGTCGAAGCGGCTGCCGCGACCGCAGAGGCAATGAAGGTGGATGTCACCATTCCATCTAGCATGAACATTGGCCAATATTCATGGACTGGTGAAGTGTATGCGACTGAGATGGGCTCTGGACGAGAACTGATTTTTCCGTTGAGTGAACATACTTATAGTGTGATCAAAGATATCGACTTAGCGGAAACACGTCGTCTGCAAGAGCTTGAGAGACTTAAACAAGCCAAGTTATTGGAAGAAAAGCGCATTGAACAAGCGCGTGCAGAACAGCGTCGCAATAGTATGATTTTGATCGTTGTTGGCAACCTGATCGTGTTGTTCTTAGGTTTTGTCACTTGGTTTGTGCTGCGTAAAATTAAGGCGAAAAAAGCGACAATTCCAGAAATGCAATTGGAGATGCCGAAGAAATAAATATACCAATCAGAATGGGTATTTAGGACGGAGCATTAGAATAGAAAAAGGGCTGCATAGGCAGCCCTTTCTGATCGGTCTTGGATTAGGCCACTTCGTCAATCGCGATAGGTTGCAATGGTTTGGCTGCTAGTTCGATTGGGTCAAAGTCATCGACGTTAATCACGTACAAGCGTTGTTTTTCTGCTTCAATCAATAGCTGTGCTTGTTGCTCAGTAATTACCTTAAGTTCTAGCCCTTGCTCGGCAATTTTATCAAGCATCAAGAATGGTTTACGTTTACCAAGTGCTTTACATACGGTGTCAAACACAGGTTCTGCTTCGAGAATAACATGCAGCGCATGCTCAATACGGCCTGCAGGATTGTGCTCGCTTGGCGTAAAGTATTGATGGCGTCCAATGCGTGAACGAGTGTCACTTGGTGTTTGCAGCAGTTGTGCTACTTGGCTATCAAGCTGATCATTTGGTGCTTTGCGCACTCTACCGAACGGCATTACGATAAAGCGTAGTGCTGCTGCAACCCAACGATTCGGGAAGTTCGCTAATAGCTCATCAATCGCATGCTCAGTTTGTCGCAAACAATCTTGCATGCCCCAATGTACCAATGGTAAGTCTTGCGGATTGCGGCCTTCAGTATCAAAGCGCTTCAATGTTGCAGAGCCAAGATAAAGCTGACTGAGCACATCACCGAGGCGTGCAGATAGACGCTCTTTACGTTTGAGCGAACCGCCAAGCACTGCCATTGAAATATCCGAGAGTAGGGCAATATTTGCGCTGTAGCGGTTGAGTTGCTGATAGTAGCGCTTAGTTGCGTCTTGCGTCGGTGAAGCAGATAGCTGACCATCGGTGAGACCGAGCCAAAAACTACGAACCAAGTTACTGATGGTGAAACTCACATGACCCGCCAACGCGGCATCAAATTGCTCTAATGCATCAGATTGAGTCGAGTAGGCGGCCTCCATCTCTTTGAGCACGTAAGGGTGGCAGCGAATCGCACCTTGACCAAAGATGATCATCGAGCGAGTTAAAATGTTTGCCCCTTCAACGGTGACGGCGATTGGTGCTCCTTGATAGCCGCGAGCTAGGAAGTTCGAAGGTCCGATACAGATACCTTTACCACCAACGATGTCCATTGCATCGATGATGCAGCGTTGCCCGCGATGGGTACAGTGGTATTTAACAATGGCTGAAATAACCGATGGTTTCTCACCTAAATCGATACCAGCAACGGTCAGCTCACTCGCCGCATCCATAACATATGCATTACCCGCAAGGCGGGCTAATGGCTCTTCAATCCCTTCCATATGGCCAATCGGCTGTTTAAATTGACGGCGAATACGTGCGTAGGCACCGGTAGCGAGCGCAGCGGTTTTGGTGCCGCCAGTGGCGTTTGAAGGCAGAGTAATGCCACGCCCCACAGATAAACACTCCACTAGCATACGCCAACCTTGGCCTGCCATCTCTTGACCGCCGATGATGTAATCAATCGGTACAAACAAGTCTTTGGCGCGGGTTGGACCATTTTGGAACGGCACATTGAGCGGGAAGTGGCGATTTCCGATCTCAACCCCTTTAAGATGAGTTGGGATCAGAGCGCAGGTAATGCCCAGATCTTCGGTTTCACCGAGTAGACCATCGGGATCACGCAGTTTAAATGCGAGGCCAAGTACCGTGGCGACTGGGGCTAGGGTGATATAACGCTTGTTCCAGGTTAAGCGCATACCGAGCACTTTCTTACCTTGCCACTCGTCATAGCAAACCACGCCATAATCCGGAATTGCGCCAGCATCGGAGCCCGCTTCTGGGCTGGTCAATGCAAAACAAGGAATCTCTTTGCCCTGTGCGAGGCGAGGAAGGTAATAATCTTGCTGTTCTGGGGTGCCGTAGTGCTGTAAAAGCTCACCCGGACCGAGTGAGTTCGGTACGCCAACAGTGGAGGACAATACTCCCGATACACCTGTTAGCTTTTGCAATACTAATGATTGTGCGTAGGCTGAGAATTCCAATCCGCCATATTGTTTTTTGATGATCATGGCGAAGAATTTGTGGTCTTTTAGATACTGCCATACCTCTGGAGGCAAGTCGGCGAGTTCATGAGTCACTTGATAGTCACTGACCATAGCACACACTTCTTCCACTGGCCCATCTAAAAATGCTTGCTCTTCTGCTGTCAGTGTTGGCGCTTTAATCGCATGCAGTTGATCCCAGTTAGGTTTACCTTTAAAGAGTTCTGCTTCCCACCACACAGTACCTGCGTCGAGCGCTTCTTTTTCGGTTTGCGACATCGCAGGTAGCACTTTGCGAAATAGTGTTAGTGCTTTAGCGCTGATTAAAGATTGGCGGATAGAAGGCGTGGCGAATACGGCCACCGCAGCGAGATATAGAATCCAACTAATCGAGCCGACGCTACCAAATAGAGTTAAGGCAGCCATGGTTAAGGTTAGTGCAAACAACCCCTTAAATAATGAGGTTCGATGGTAGAGACAGATACCAAAGACGGCGGTGAAGCCGAGGATAGAGAGCAAGATTTCCATATAAAGGTTCCTTTCAGACTGATTATTGGTTTATACGTCTGTTTTAATTAAGTGGTCTAACCAGTTAAATTGTAATCGAGATATTAATAAAATGTAAAACTGCAATGTGATTAAAAAGTGATCCGTGTAGAGTAAAGAATCTATTTTTGAGGGTTTGAAGCAAAATTCTGACTAAGAAACAGCAACAATCGTTGAAATCTTACTGGCTAACTCTCGACAGTCTCAGTGGTTCAAGTAAACTCAGTAAAGTTAAGGGCAGCGTTAAGCCCATCTAATTCAATAAAAGAGACAGCTTATGTACCAGGATTTGATTAAAAGCGAGCTGATGGAAGCGGCTGAAGTACTGAACAAGTTCTTAAGTGATGATCACAATATTGCGCAGATTGAAGCGGCAGCAAAAATGATCGCTGACTCGTTCAAACAGGGCGGTAAAGTACTGTCTTGTGGTAACGGTGGTTCTCATTGTGACTCAATGCACTTTGCCGAAGAGTTAACGGGTCGTTATCGCGAAAATCGTCCAGGTTACCCTGGTATTGCTATTTCAGATCCAAGCCACCTTTCTTGTGTAAGCAATGACTTTGGTTACGATTTTGTCTTCTCTCGCTACGTAGAAGCGGTTGGTTCGAAAGGTGATGTTCTATTTGGTTTATCTACTTCAGGTAATTCAGGCAATATTCTCAAAGCCATTGAAGCTGCGAAAGCCAAAGGCATGAAAACCATCGCCCTAACAGGTAAAGATGGTGGCAAAATGGCGGGTTGCGCGGATATCGAAATTCGTGTGCCTCACTTTGGTTATGCTGACCGCATTCAAGAAGTACATATCAAGATCATCCATATTGTGATCCAATTGATTGAAAAGGAAATGGAGAAGTAAACTCCGTTTGCTACCACACGGTTTACATTTGCAGCTTTGTGCTTTGAGGCTGCAAATTGAAAAGAGGGAGTACCATAAGCCATGTGTGAATTGCTCGGCATGAGCGCGAATGTTCCAACCGATATTTGTTTTAGTTTTACTGGCTTGATGCAGCGAGGCGGCAATACCGGGCCGCATCGTGATGGCTGGGGCATTACCTTTTACGAAGGCAAAGGCTTTCGTACCTTTAAAGATCCCAATCCAAGTTGCGACTCTAAGATTGCAGAATTGGTACAGAACTACCCAATCAAAAGTTTGGCGGTGATCAGTCATATACGCCAAGCTAATCGTGGCGGGGTGAATCTAGAAAATACCCATCCGTTTACACGTGAACTTTGGGGACGTTACTGGACCTTTGCTCATAATGGTCAATTAACCGATTACCAAGATTTAGTCACGGGACGTTTTCGTCCTGTAGGGCAAACCGACAGTGAACTTTCGTTTTGCTGGATATTGAAGCAGCTTGAAGAGCGTTACCCTGAACCGCCTCAGGATATGGTGGGTGTGTTCCGATTTATTGCTCAATGTTGCGACCAGTTGCGTGAAAAAGGTGTGTTTAACATGCTGCTCTCAGATGGCGAGTATGTGATGACATATTGTACCAACCATCTTTATTGGATCACTCGTCGTGCGCCGTTTGGCCAAGCATCGTTGATTGATGAAGATGTGACGATCAATTTTCAAGAAGAAACCACTCCGAATGATATCGTGTCAATCGTGGCAACTCAGCCATTGACCGATAACGAAACTTGGCATCGAATGAAGCCGGGTGAATTCGGAATTTTTCATTTTGGTGAGTTGGTTGATGGTAACGAGCAAGCGCTGGTGGATGTGCCATTCGCACCCAAAAAAATTGCAAGTCAAGCGCCGACACAGCCACTTAAATAATGAAAAAAACTGGCTCATAAAGAGCCAGTTTCCTGCGAAACTTTTTGCGTTAAAGCCTTAATCGCTGCCAGTAACTCTGGTATAGCGCAAGCGTCTTTTCATCAACCTCAACCGTAAACTCGCCTTTGGCAATCAAATTTTGTGCTGGATAGATCACCGCATTGTTTTTTAGCTCGTTCGGTAATAGGGCTTTACCGCCATTGGTAGCAGAGGCATAACCCAGCGTTTGTACGATCTCTGCTTGTACTTGTGGCGTATACATATGATTGATAAATGCATGGGCTAAGGTGGGATTGGTACTTCCCGCCGAAATCAGCATATTGTCCATCCACATCACAGGGCCTTCCTCAGGGAAGATGTAAGCCAATTCGGGCATTTCTGACATACCTTGATAGGCATTACCATTCCATTGCATTCCCGCGGTCACTTCGCCTGAGATATAGGGGACTTGCGGCGCATCTGAGTTGTACACCACGATATTGTTTTGTAGTTGAACTAAGGCTTGATAAGCCTGTTCGATCTCATCAGGATTGGTTGAGTTGGCACTATAGCCCAGCATTTTTAGTGTCATCCCAAACACATCACGCACATCATCAATCAGCATCACCTGTTGTTCAAAATCACTGCTCCATAGATCTGCCCATTTGGTCAGGGGTTTCTCAACAAAAGCGGAGTTGTAGCTTATTCCCGTGATGCCCCAGATGTAGGGCAGTGAGTATTGGTTGTTAGGGTCGTGTGCTTGATTCAGTAACCCCTCCATGCTGTCATGCATGTTGGGTAGCAGTTGATGATCCAATTTAGCGACTAGGTTTTCACGAGCGAGCTTTTGGATAAAGTAGGCAGAGGCAAAAACCACATCATAGCCTTGACCTTTAACTAGCTTCATTTTGGTGTACATCGACTCGTTATTTTCAAATGTCGAGTAGTTAACCACCACATTCTGCTGCTGTTCAAAGCGCTTGATGGCGTCAGTCGGAATATAGCCACCCCAAGCATATACATTGAGCTCTGTTTTAGCGACGGCGTGGCTAGTCATGAAAGTAAGGGTGAGTGCCCCTAAGATAGATTTCCAATTCAACTTAATCGTCCGTGAATGAATATGTTTTAAATTGGCATAAATATCAGTTATCTGTGAAATGAAAGACAGCAAATATTATTTGTCGAAAGCAAAACGAATAGTATTAAATTTAAACAAAACAGCCGTAATTAGGTAATAAAAAAGGTTGATGCTTACACATCAACCTTTCGACTTTTATTTCAATGTTGAGCGAATAATTACGCTAATTGCGCTTTTAAGTGCTCAACAATGTCAGCCATCGCTACTGCAGTTTTCTCACCGCTACGACGGTTTTTGTATTCGAAGTTACCTTCGTCCATGCTACGGTCGCCAATCACGATAGTGTGAGGGATACCGATCAGTTCCATATCAGAGAACATTACGCCTGGGCGTTCTTTACGGTCATCGAACAGTACTTCGATACCCATAGCAGTCAGTTCAGCGTATAGCTTCTCTGCTGCTTCTTGAACGCGCTCAGATTTGTGCATGTTCATTGGTACGATAGCGACTTGGAATGGCGCTAGTGCGTCAGGCCAGATGATGCCGTATTTGTCGTGGTTTTGTTCGATAGCCGATGCAACAACACGTGAAACACCGATACCGTAACAACCCATCTCTAGGATTACGTTTTTACCGTTTGAATCTAGAACACCACAGTTCATCGCTTCAGAGTAAACATTGCCTAGTTGGAAGATGTGACCCACTTCGATACCACGTTTAAGCATTAGCGTACCTTGACCACATGGGCTTGGATCGCCTTCCACTACGTTACGTAGGTCAGCCACTTGACCAAGTTCTACGTCACGACCCCAGTTAATACCGAAGTAGTGTTTGCCATCGATGTTTGCGCCAGCGCCAAAGTCGCTCATTACCGCTACAGTGCGGTCAACGATAAATGGTAGCTCTAGACCAACAGGGCCAAGAGAACCTGCGCCAGCACCGATTAGCTCACGCATTTCTTCTTCTGTTGCCATCTCTAGAGGAGAAGCAACTTCTGCTAGGTTTTCAGCTTTAATTTCGTTTAGCTCGTGGTCACCACGGATGATTAGCGCCACGATAGGTGCTTCAATTTCATCTGATGCTTTAACGAATAGCGTTTTAACGGTTTTCTCGATTGGCAGACCGTGTTGCTCAACTAGCTCTGCGATAGTTTTCGCATTTGGCGTGTCAACGAGCGTCATTTCTTGAGTCGGAGCTGCAAGCTCAGTTGCTGGTGCTACTGCTTCTGCTTTTTCGATATTTGCTGCGTAATCAGATTCAGTTGAGAATGCGATTAGGTCTTCGCCGCTTTCCGCTAGAACGTGGAACTCTTGAGAGCCGTTACCACCGATTGCGCCTGAGTCAGCCAGTACTGGACGGTACTCAAGACCCATGCGGTCAAACGCTTTACAGTAAGCGTCGTGCATTGCTTGGTAAGATTTCTCTAGACCTGCTTTGTCGATGTCGAAGCTGTATGCATCCATCATGCAGAATTCACGAGCACGCATTACGCCAAAACGTGGACGACGTTCGTCACGGAATTTAGTTTGGATTTGGTACAGGTTGATTGGTAGCTGTTTGTACGAGCTAACTTCGTTACGTACCAAAGCAGTGATCACTTCTTCTGCTGTTGGGCTTAGTACAAACGGACGAACGTGGCGGTCAGTAAAGCGAAGTAGTTCAGGACCCATTTTTTCGCTGCGGCCTGTCTCTTCCCAAAGTTCAAACGGCTGAACAACGGGCATCAAAGTTTCGATTGCACCTGCATTGTCGATCTCTTGACGAACGATGTTTTCGACTTTACGCAATACACGTAGACCAGTAGGTAGCCAGGTGTAAAGACCTGAAGCCAGCTTACGGATCATACCTGCACGTAGCATGAGCTGATGGCTCACTACTTCTGCGTCGTTTGGAGTCTCCTTCAGAGTAGAAAGAAGATAATTACTGGTACGCATTAAATTTATCCGTTTATTAAAGTTAATACTCACGCCAAGTGGCATAAGTAGGAAGGTCCCCAGAGGGGAAATTGTTAGCCGCTTATAATATCAGCCAAATCGCTTTGTCAAAAGCGTTCAATCGCAGTAACAGACACTAAGTTATCGTTTACGGTGAATTTAACGTTCAAATTGAATAAATTAACCGCATATTCTTTGTTGTCGGGCTTATTCTTTTTGTACGCAGGGCGAGGGTCTTGCGCCAGCACTTGCTCGATAACTTGGCGAATTTGTTCGCTATTCGCTTGTTGATTCAAGCTATTGACGGCAGCAGGCAAAAACACCACGCTTGCCTTTTCTGGCTCTGCTTCGGCGTAGCCGCCTTTGGCGTCAACAATAGCGTCGGAGTATGGAATGTGGGTTTTATGTCAACAATAGGTGCCATCGACTAAATCAACGCTGCCTAGCTCTAAATAAAATTGATCGCCTTGCTGACTGATACCTTTAAGTTCCACGGCAGACATGCCAATGCCGTTAGGGCGAAAGGTAGAGCGAGTCGCTAATACACCCATACGCTCATTACCGCCTAAACGTGGCGGGCGTACAGTTGGCTTCCAGCCTGCAGCTAGGTTTTGATCAAACAAAAATAGCAGCCAAACGTGGCTAAATTGCTCAATGCCTCGTATTGCTTCAGCGCAGTTGATAGCACCTTGTAGCTTCACTCTAGCAGTGGCGGCGGGTACCAGCCGTGGCTGTCTAGGGACGGCAAACTTTTCTTTATAGGGGCTTTGAATGATGCCAATTGGCTCAATGGAATACATGCCATTATCTCGTGGTAAATCTTTGCCACAAGATAGCATACTAATCATTGGGCGTGAGTAGGGAAGTAACGGCAAAATATCGCTTGATCTTTATTTGATAGTTATTATCATTTGTTATGTTATAACATTTCATTTAAGGTAAGGTGTATGAAAGTTTTAAAATCGCTAAAAAGTGCTAAAAGTCGTCATCCCGACTGCCAAATTGTTAAACGTCGTGGCCGTCTTTATGTGATTTGCAAAGCAAACCCACGTTTTAAAGCCGTGCAGAAATAGTCAGGCAAATAGAAACGAGTAAAAATGGCTTGGTTGAAGTGGTGTTACAGAAACAACAAAGCGGGCTAAAAAGCCCGCTTTGTGTTTATGCGTAAACAAGGTAAGTGATTACCAACCTTTTACCACACTGCCTTTAAAGATGTCTGAAGCTGCATTGTAAACTTCGTCTGTTTGGTATGCTTTCACAAACGTTTTTACATTTTCATTATCGACATTGTTCTCGCGGGCAACGATTAAGTTCACATATGGTGACTCTTTATCTTCAACGAAAACACCATCACGCTCAGGTACAAGGTTAATCGTGCTAGCGAATGTGTTGTTGATGATGGCGAGCGTCACATCGTCAAGAGAACGAGGAAGTTGAGGCGCTTCTAGTTCGATGATTTCGATATTTTTCGGGTTAGCGACGATATCACGAACTGTTGATTCAAGACCTGAACCTTCACGTAGAGTGATAAGACCTTGTTGCTCAAGTAGTATCAGTGAGCGGCCTAGGTTAGTCGGGTCGTTTGGTACGGCAATACGAGCACCATCTTGGATCTCATCAACAGACTTAACCTGTTTAGAATAACCTGCAATTGGGTAAACAAAGGTGTTACCGGCAATCGCAAGTTTGTATCCGCGATCGTTTACTTGCTTATCTAGATATGGTTTGTGCTGGAACGCATTCACATCGATAGAACCATCGTCCAATGCCGCATTTGGCGTTACGTAGTCAGTGAATGTCACTAGCTCCACATCAAGACCATATTTCTCTTTCGCGACTTTCGCGGCAATCTCTGCCACTTGTTCTTCTGCACCGGCAATAACACCGACTTTGATTTTGCTGTTATCGACTTCCTTTTCACCACAACCAGTCAGTACAAGTGCTGATGCCGCAGCGATAATAGCGAATAAACCCTTTACATTAAATTTCATAACAATCTCCTTATAAAAACTTTTATCGATGATCACACGGCGAACAACGGCATCACCGATAGATTGAATCATTTGTACTAGGACAATCAGCATCACCACCGTAACCGCCATAATTATGACGTCGTAGCGATGGAAGCCATAGCGGATAGCAACATCTCCTAAACCGCCGCCACCGACTGTACCAGCCATTGCTGAATAGCTGACGAGAGTAACCAGTGTAATCGTTACAGAGTTAACAATGGTTGGTAACGCTTCTGGTAGTAGCACTTTGGTGACAATTTGTAGTGGCGTCGCGCCCATTGATTGCGCGGCTTCAACCAAGCCCGTTGGGACTTCAAGCAGCGCACCTTCGATTAAGCGAGCAACAAACGGAATCGCCCCAATCGTGAGTGGAACAATCGCTGCCGTAGTGCCGATAAATGTCCCGACCAAGAGTTTGGTGACTGGAATTATCGCGACCATCAAGACTAAAAATGGCACTGAGCGACCGATATTGACGATGGCACCAAGCGTACGGTTTAGGCGTGAGTTTTCCAGTAAGCCGCCTTTTTTGGTCGTATGCAGAATCACACCGAGAGGAATACCAATCGCGAAGCCGACGATGCCGGCAACGGCAACCATGTAAACCGTTTCCCATGTTGCGCTAAGCAGTAAGTCTGAATTGAGGTTTAGCCAATCAGTAATGGTTTTAAAGGACATAGCCAAGCACCTCTACTTTTACATTGTTATCGCTTAAAAACGTAATCGCGTTATTTGCATCATCTTCAGTGCCGAACAACTCTGCTACCATCATGCCGAATTTCACGCCACCGGCGTAATCGAGATCGGAACTAAGAATGTTGACGTCGATGTTGTATTTTCGAGAGATTTGACTCATCAGAGGCGCATCGACCGTAGCTCCGGTAAATTCAAGACGCACTAATGGGTAACTGCTTTCAACACGAGTTGGCTGCAGACGTACTTGATAATCTTCTGGAATCGAAAGATCCAAGGTTGAGCGAATAAAGTTATGGGCAAGTTGCGTTTTAGGGTGGGCAAAAATTTCACCCACAGTGCCTTTTTCAACCAATTCACCACCACCGATAATCGCCACTTCGTGACAGATGCTTTTCACCACATCCATTTCGTGTGTGATCAGCAAAATAGTGATTTTCAGTTTGCGGTTGATTTCACGTAGTAGCTCTAAAATAGATTGCGTTGTTGCAGGATCTAGAGCGCTGGTGGCCTCATCACATAGTAATACTTTTGGATCGCAAGCTAGAGCGCGAGCGATAGCCACACGTTGCTTTTGACCACCGCTTAAATTCGATGGGTAACTTTCGTGTTTATCCGCAAGACCAACCAGTTGCAGTAACTCAGTAACTTTAGCTTGAACCCGATTCTTCTCTTTACCGGCGAGCTCAAGTGGCAGAGCAACGTTATCGAATACCGTGCGTGATAAAAGCAGATTAAAATGCTGGAAGATCATGCCAATATTGCGGCGCGCTTCGCTCAGCTGGGCTTTGCTCAATTTAGTTAGGTCGACACCATCAACAATGATTTCGCCACTGGTTGGCGCTTCAAGCATGTTTACACAGCGGATCAGCGTACTTTTACCAGCGCCTGATGCGCCGATAACACCAAATATCGTTCCTTGTGCGATATGAAGGTTAATATCTTTCAGGGCATTAATGGCTTGTTTGCCTTGATAGAACACCTTATTTACCTGATTAATCTTAATCATTGAGAATCCTTCTTAAGCTCGAGTTGAACCAGTAGATAATGTTGAGCTATATCTCATTTGTTAGATGATGCTATGGTGTTGTTGAATTAGTGTCAATAGATATTTTTACGTCTAGACGTCTAAATGCACTGATCGGAGCAATCGATTAAGTAATTAGATAGTGATGAAAGAAATAAAGCGTGTAATAATTCTCAGCATAGACAGTAATTAGAGATAGAAATTTTGGCAAAACCAGCAGTCTTTTTAGACCGTGATGGCGTGATTAACGTTGACCACGGCTACGTGCATGACGAACACGATTTTGAGTTCATCGAGGGCGTTTTTGACGCGACGAAAAAATTACAGCAAATGGGTTACTTGCTAGTACTTGTAACTAACCAGTCTGGTATTGCACGTGGGAAGTTCTCAGAAGACCGTTTTCTTTCACTGACTCAGTGGATGGATTGGAACTTTGTCGATAATGGTGTTGAGCTTGATGGTATCTACTACTGTCCACACCATGCTGAACATGGTCAAGGTGACTACAAACAAGATTGTGATTGCCGCAAACCAAAACCGGGTATGTTTATCTCAGCTCGTGATTTCCTGAAAATCGATATGGCTAATTCAGTCATGATTGGCGATAAAGCGGAAGATATGATGGCCGCTGAAGCCGCTGGTGTCGGCACGAAAATTCTCGTGCGTACCGGTAAACCAATTACCGAACAAGGTGAGTCGTTGGCGAGTGTGGTACTCGACAGTATTCGGGATGTTCCTAACTATTTAAATAAATAGACTATTATTTAAAGGCTGCGTTTGCAGCCTTTAATTTTATTGGAGGTAATCATGATCAGAATCGGCATGTTGATAACCAGTGCTGTTCTACTTTCTGCTTGTTCGACTAGCAATAGTGATGGTTCGAATAGTGCAGATAATCATAGCGAAAACTATGGCTACCATTATCAGTGTAGTGACGACAAAACGTTTCAAGCGGACTATTTAATCGAAGAGCGTGGAGCGTTGGTCAATGTCGATGGTGAAGATTATGCTTTGGTGCAAGTGCCGGCAGGTTCAGGCACGCGCTATATGCTACCTGAATTCGCACAAACAGAAGTGGCACCGATTAATTTGTACACCAAGGGTGATTATGCACGCTTGGAATATGGCTTAGATGTATTCATTAACTGTGTAAACCAATAAGTACCGAACGTTAAATGCCGCCTTTAAATGGGCTTGATAATTTACCAAGCCCTAGGGGCGTATTAACTGTATTTTACAATATAGCGACTTGGCTTGTGATTCATACCAAGGACAACATTTAAGATAAACGCACCAACCACCGAATAGGCAAGAATCAGCGGAGAAACAAAAAAGAAAGACATCGTTAAGATCGAAAAATCAATCGCTAGCTGTGTTTTACCCACCGAAATACCAAACTTGTCTTGAATAAATAGACACAGCACATTAAAGCCGCCCAAACTTGAGCGATGTCGGAATAGAATCAACATTCCCAACCCCATCAATAATCCGCCCGCTATTGCGCAATATAGAGGGTCAACCTTGTCTACAGTGATCACAAGGTAAAGATGATCAGTAAAAATAGAGACAAGTGCGCCAGAGATAGCACTGTTTAGAGCAAATTTAGCGCCAAAGCGTTTCCATGCCAAAAGGTAGAAAGGGGTGTTACATAGAAAGTAAATGACACCAAACGAAAATGGCACGACTTGACTGATCAACAGTGCAAGGCCAGTCGTTCCGCCCGTCAGCAATCCACTCGTTTGAAGAAAGAAAATGCCTTGTGCGACGATCAGAGTTCCAGTTAGGATAGCAATCCAGTCTTCTCTACGAGTATGTTTGTTCATTACCGATTATTAAACGTTGGTTGAAAGGCAGGCATAGTAGTGAAAAGTTAAGTTTTCGGTAGCTTGATAGAAAATTGAGGTAAATCTATGTAATTATGACTTTACAAGGTGTAAAGCTAGTAATGACAGTCGATTATAGAATAATCGGAACAATATGAATTACCTTGTAAGTCAGTATGAAAAACTGCATGAGAAAAATGTAATTTTCTCTTATGACCAAGATCAAATTAGTTAAAATGCGCGCCATTAGGGTGACGAAAACGTTTGCGTCGGGGTCGTTTGCCAGTTTTTTGCAACATTCAGTCTAAATCTGAGTCAGGAGATACAGATGCTTAAGCGTGATATGAACATCGCAGATTACGATGCGGAACTGTTCGCAGCTATCCAAGAGGAAACTCTTCGCCAGGAAGAACACATCGAACTTATTGCTTCAGAAAACTACACAAGCCCACGTGTAATGGAAGCGCAAGGTTCTCAGCTAACAAACAAATACGCTGAAGGTTACCCAGGTAAACGCTACTACGGTGGTTGTGAGTACGTTGATAAAGCAGAATCTCTAGCAATTGATCGCGCTTGTCAGCTATTTGGTTGTGAGTACGCGAACGTTCAGCCTCACTCAGGTTCTCAAGCTAACAGTGCTGTTTACATGGCACTGCTAAATCCAGGTGATACTGTTTTAGGTATGAGCCTAGCACACGGTGGTCACTTGACCCACGGCTCACCAGTAAACTTCTCTGGTAAGCACTACAATGTTATCCCTTACGGCATTGATGCTGCAGGCCAAATCAACTATGACGAAATGGAAGCGTTGGCGGTTGAGCACAAGCCAAAAATGATTATCGGCGGTTTCTCTGCATACTCACAAATCGTAGATTGGAAACGCATGCGTGAAATCGCAGACAAAGTAGGTGCTTACCTATTTGTTGATATGGCGCACGTAGCGGGTCTAATCGCTGCAGGTGAATACCCAACGCCAGTGCCTCACGCACACGTTGTAACCACCACCACGCACAAAACACTAGCAGGTCCACGTGGCGGTTTGATTCTGTCAAACGCTGGTGAAGACATGTACAAAAAACTGAACTCAGCTGTATTCCCTGGTGGTCAAGGTGGTCCTCTAATGCATGTTATCGCTGGTAAAGCGGTAGCGTTTAAAGAAGCAATGGAACCAGAGTTCAAAGCATATCAAGCACGCGTGGTACAAAACGCAAAAGCAATGGTAGCGCAGTTCCAAGAGCGTGGTTACAAAATCGTATCAAACGGCACTGAAAACCACCTGTTCCTAGTTGATCTCATCGACAAAGACATCACAGGTAAAGATGCCGATGCAGCGCTAGGTGCAGCAAACATCACGGTAAATAAAAACTCAGTACCAAACGATCCACGTAGCCCATTCGTAACGTCAGGTATTCGTGTCGGTACACCAGCGATCACTCGCCGTGGTTTTACCGAGCAAGATTCAAAAGATCTAGCAAACTGGATGTGTGATGTGCTTGATAACCTTGAAAGCCAAGAAGTTATTGAAGCAACGAAAGCGAAAGTACTAGAGATCTGTAAGCGTCTACCGGTTTACGCATAATTCTGCTGCTGAGTGGGGTGAATTTCGTTGTCGAACATGCTCATTTACACTTGTAAACTGCGCGTGTTCTCCTAGAACTTCTTACCACTCGTTGCAAAAGTGGCGTCAAAACTAGATTCGATTTAGTTTGAAATTGAGAGTTTAGAAAGAGCCCTAACGGGCTCTTTTTTGTTTTCTGAGGATTGGCAGTGAACTGCAGTGAAATAACAAGTTGCACCAATAAAAGGTGCAACTTAGTCTTTCCAGCTTCTTAGCTTTCAATTCTTAACACTTACTTAGTGATACTTAGCAGCGTTCCCGATTTGCACTTAAATGAGTAATAACGCGAGCTTTCACTGAATTTGCCTAATCCCTCACCGTCACAGTATTCAATGTTGATATCGCGCATGGTATAGAGGGTGTTTTCTTTAGCTAAAGCAAATTTAGCGCCATCAGAGCAGACGATTCGCACTCGGCCGTCATCACTCACCGAATAGATATCGACTTCGGCATTACATAGTTCAAACGAGGCCTCTCGGTAATGGTCTTGCGTTGAAACTGAATGACAACCCAATAGTAATAGGCTGCTAAAGAGCAGCATGATGAGTTTTTCCATGGCTTTATCCTGTTCTTATGATTTGCCTGTCATGGCGTGTTGAGTTTGAACACTTCATTAAGCCTAGAAGTGCATATGAGTAGGTGCAAGTAGAGAGACTGAATAATCGTTTGATAACAAAAAGGTCAGCATTATGCTGACCTTAAATAGTGTATTAGAGCTCGAGTGTGAGCTATCGTTAGCTAACTTCGATACCTTGAGCTTGAAGATCTGCATGGTATGAAGAGCGAACGAATGGACCACATGCTGCATGAGTGAAACCCAAATCGAGTGCCACTTGTTTTAGTTCATCAAACTCTGCTGGTGGAACATAGCGCTCAACCGGTAAGTGGTGACGACTTGGTGCCAAGTATTGACCCAGTGTCAACATGGTCACGCCGTGAGCACGAAGATCTTTAAGTACTTCGATGATCTCTTCTTTAGTTTCACCTAGACCCATCATCAAACCAGACTTGGTTGGAATATGTGGATGTTGCTCTTTGAATTTCTTCAATAGCTCTAGTGACCATTTGTAATTTGCGCCAGGACGAGCCTTACGGTACAAACGAGGAGCGGTCTCTAGGTTGTGGTTAAATACATCTGGCGGGTTGTCTTTGAGCAGATCCAACGCCACATCCATACGACCACGGAAATCAGGTACCAATGTTTCAATTTTGATGTGTGGGTTAAGCGCACGAATTTCACGGTTACAATCAGCAAAGTGTTGTGCGCCACCATCACGTAAGTCGTCACGGTCAACGGAAGTAATTACTACGTACTTCAGTTTCATGTCTTTGATGGTTTGCGCTAGTTTTTGTGGTTCACCCACTTCTGGTGCTAATGGGCGGCCATGGGCAACGTCACAGAACGGGCAACGACGAGTACAGATCGCACCCAAGATCATAAAGGTAGCAGTACCGTGGTTGAAACACTCAGCTAAGTTAGGGCATGAGGCTTCTTCACAAACAGAGTGCAGATTGTTTTTACGCATCGCAGACTTGATGTCTTGAATGCGTTGGCTGTCTGAAGGCAATTTAATGCGCATCCATTCAGGTTTACGTAGCACTTCTTTTTGTTCAGTTGGCATATTCTTAACAGGAATTAGTGCCATCTTGTCAGCATCACGATATTTGATGCCTTTTTCCATTTGAATTGGTTTACTCATGCTTCTATTTCTTATCGTTTGGAACTTGTGTGCTGACTTCGATTTGTTGGTAGTCCAACAAAACCACAAGTTGTTTCAATAATTGCTCGGCGACATTATCGACCTTATCCGGTCCGCCTAATTGGCTCACTTGCACCATTTCCATACCGGCATAACCACAAGGGTTAATACGTAAGAACGGTGAGAGGTCCATATTAACGTTTAATGCTAAGCCATGAAACGAACAGCCTTTGCGAATGCGAAGTCCAAGTGAGCAGATTTTTTTATTATCTACATAGACACCTGGCGCATCAGGTCGTGCCGCAGAATCGATATTGTAGGCTTTTAGCGTATTGATCACGAGATTCTCGATATGAGTTACGAGCTCGCGCACACCTAAGCCTTTTCTGCGCAGGTTGATCAAAAAGTAGACCACCAACTGGCCAGGCCCGTGATACGTTACTTGACCGCCTCGGTCGCTTTGTACCACTGGAATGTCGCCAGTGTTGAGCAGGTGCTCTGCTTTGCCTGCTTGGCCTTGGGTAAATACCGGGTTGTGTTCCACCAACCAAACTTCATCTAAAGTGTCGTCAGTTCGTGTATCAGTAAACTCATGCATTGCGCGCCAAATTGGCTCGTAATCTTGTCTACCAAGATGTTTTACAACCAAAGTATGTTGCATTCCCAAGTCCGTCTTTTATGTCTTAATGGGCTCGATTATAAACCTGTTTGACACTTTGAACTATATGTTGATAACAGAATATTAACCCTAGAAAACGATTACAATTTTAACCTTATGATATAAAAAAAAGCAGCCAAAGCTGCTTTCAAAAATAATTTATTTTTCAAATAAAGTTATAGAACCATGCGTACGATGTCGATTTCGCCCAGCTCTTTGTATAGCGTTTCTACTTGTTCGATAGACGTCGCTTTGATAGTAACTGACACTGCGTGGTAGTTACCTTTTGAGCTTGGTTTAACAGTTGGACTGTAGTCACCTGGAGCATGGCGTTGAATAACTTCAAGTACCTTTTCTGGTAGTTCAGGTTTAGCGTAACCCATAACCTTGTAAGTAAATTTACAAGGGAACTCTAGTAGGTCTTTCAGTTTAGCGTCTGAGTTGATGGTCAACATGTTGGAAACTCCAAGTTGAAAGTTTGATCTAAGCAGCGCGGAATCTTACTGCCAATTAGATTGAATCTCAAGATTATCACTGCAGCAACACGAAAAACAAAAGCCGCCTATTGGCGGCTTTCTGAATGATCGTTATCGCCGATGTTAGAATAGGCTTTTCACTAGCATTACGATGTAATCCCATAGGCGGCTAAATAGGCTGCCTTGGTGCACATCTTCAAGCGCTAAAAGCGGGTATTCTGCAATATCTTCACCGTCTAATTGGTAGTATAGCTTACCAACGACTTCACCCTTAGTAATTGGGGCTTCAAGTTCTTTTTCAAGTACAAAACTTGCTTTTAGGTTCTTCGCTTGGCCGCGTGGTAGCGTCACATAAGTGTCTTGATCAAGGCCAAGAGCGACCGTGTCTTTATCACCCATCCACACTTTTTCTTCTACGAACGTTTCACCTGCTTTATGTGGTTCAACCGTTTCAAAGAAGCGGAAGCCGTAGCTTAGTAGCTTTTTACTTTCAGTTTTACGTGCGTTGGCATTTTTGGTACCCATCACTACGGCAACTAAACGCATTTTGCCTTCTGTTGCAGAGCTTACAAGGCTGTAACCTGCATTGCTGGTGTGGCCAGTTTTAATGCCATCAACGTTCATGCTTTTATCCCAAAGCAAACCGTTACGGTTATATTGGGTGATGCCGTTGTAAGTGAATTTTTTCTCTGAGTAGATACGGTATTCATCAGGAACATCGCGGATCAATGCTGAACCTAATAGCGCCATATCGTAAGGCGTCGAGTAAAGGTCTGGGTTATCAAGACCGTGTACGTTAGCAAAGTGGGTATTTTTCATGCCCAAAGAGTTTGCCCATGCGTTCATTAGGTCAACAAATGCATCTTGTGAACCCGCAATGTGCTCAGCCATTGCAACACAAGCATCGTTACCTGATTGAACGATGATACCTTGGTTAAGCTCTTTTACTTTTACCGTGGTGCCAACTTCGATAAACATCTTTGATGAATCAGGGAAGTTCTTCGCCCAAGCATTTTGACTGATCGTCACATCATCATTTTCGCTAATGTTGCCACGAGCAAGCTCTTGGCCGATTACATAGCTCGTCATCATTTTAGTTAAGCTAGCTGGAGACAATTTAGTATTCATCTCTTTTTCAGCAAGAACTTTACCTGAATGGTAATCCATCAATACGTAGCCTTTTGCTGCGATTTGTGGTGGATCAGGAACAACTACTGGAGATGCAATCACTTGCGAAGCAAAAGTGGTTGAAAGCGCAATAGAAGACGCAAAAACGGTTTTAAGTAACGTTGTTTTTTTCATATTGACTACAGATTTATCTTGAACTGCCCATATCTTAACAGAAACTCCGCTTCAAACTAGTCAAGACGGAGGATTGAGAAGATAGGAATCTAAATTTTTCTTACGAAGGCACTCGAATAGCCCAGTAGTTTAACTTGCTCTAACGTTTTTTGCGTCAGCTCATAGTCATCAAATGGGCCTAAAATTACACGATGAATCTCATTTTCTGAGTTTACAAAGCTGTCTACCGAGAGCTTTTGACCAAGATCGTTCGCTAAAGTTTCAACTCTTTCTTTATTTGACGAAGAAGCGACCTGAATTTGGTACTTTGGCAGTGCTTGTTTTTTTGTTTGAGAGTTCGGTTTATCAACGGTGATCACTTCAATTTCAACATTGGCGACACCCGTTTTTATCACATCCAGCTTCTTTGCTGCAGCGAAACTCAAATCGATAATACGTCCATCATGAAATGGTCCGCGGTCATTGACGCGTACAATGGCGCTCTTCCCATTGCCAAGGTTTGTTACCTTTACATAGCTTGGTAGAGGTAGCTCTTTATGGGCAGCGGACATGGAATACATATCATACACTTCACCGATAGAAGTTTGATGACCATGGAATTTTTTACCATACCAAGATGCTTGGCCTTTTTGTTTGAAGCCTTTAGGGTCTTTAATGATGTGGTAGCGTTTACCGCGAACGGTGTAATCACGAGTACCACCCAAACTGTAAGGTTCATATTGAGGCATTGCGTCTTCAACGTGCTCCACCGACATTGGTTTTTCTGGGGCAGTGTCGTCTTTGAGATCGTAACGCTCTTCTTGATAGCGATCCGATTGAGAAAGAGGAGGAGTTGATGGAGCTACTGGCTCTGGTTCTGTAGGCGTAGAGGAACAGCCAACAATAACACTACTTAGCAATGCTAAGCTGGCAACTTTGTAAAATGTTTGCATTAATTTGCCTTTGAAAACGCTTTTTTATGAGTGTGAATAGACATCAAAATACCGAAGCCAGCCATCAGGGTGACCATTGAGGTTCCGCCATAGCTAATCAGAGGTAGTGGTACGCCCACGACGGGAAGAATACCACTAACCATGCCAATGTTCACAAAAACGTAGACAAAAAAGCTCAATACAATACTGCCAGCCATCATACGACCAAACGGCGTTTGTGCACGACTGGCGAGCAATAAGCCTCGGCCAATGATAAAGAGATACAAACTCAGTAGAATCAGAATGCCAATCAGTCCCCACTCTTCAGCAATTACGGCAAAGATAAAGTCAGTATGCCGCTCAGGTAAGAACTCTAACTGTGATTGAGTGCCTTGCAACCAGCCTTTACCAGAGACACCACCTGAACCAATCGCGATTTTGCTTTGAATGATGTGATAGCCAGCCCCTAGCGGATCGGATTCTGGATCAAATAGAGTACGCACACGCACTTTTTGATACTCACGCATCAAGAATATCCACAATATTGGGACAAAGCTTGCGGCAACAAAGATGGCGGAGAAAATGATTTTCCAGCTGATACCCGCGAGGAAGATAACGAAAATCCCAGAAGCTGCAATGAGGATTGAGGTGCCGAGGTCGGGTTGTTTAGCGATGAGAATAGTGGGAACTAATACCATTATCAATGACGCGACAATGGTTTGAAAAGAGGCGGGTAAAGAACGGCGACCTATATAACGCGCCACCATCAGTGGCACCGCAAGTTTTAAGAGCTCTGAGGGCTGGAAGCGCACAATACCAAGGTTCAACCACCGTTGTGCGCCTTTTGATATTTCGCCGAAAAACAGCACCCCAAGCAGTAATAGCACGCCGACAACAAACATGATTGGCGCCAAACTTTCATAGGTTCTGGGGGGAATTTGTGCCAAGAGCACCATGACCCCAAGGGCAAGAACCATCCGCATTGCTTGGCGGTCCATCATTGCAAGACTTTGCCCACTGGCACTGTACATCACGATTAGACCGAATCCCATTAACACCATGATGCCAAGTAGTAGTGGCAAGTCGATGTGGATGCGATCAAATAGCGAGCGGTTCTGGCCATTTATCGGGGCAAAATCCATTACTCTTCCTTGTGTTTAGCGATATTGTTCTCTACCAATACTCGATCAAATACTTTACGCACGACAGGCGCACCATTGCTTGAACCGCCACCCGCGTTTTCCAACACGACGGTAACGATAACTTTAGGATCGTCAACCGGAGCAAAGCCAGTAAAGAGTGCGTGGTCACGCAAATGCTCGGCAATCTCATCTGCGTTGTACTCTTCGTTTTCGCCTAAACCAAATACCTGTGCGGTACCAGATTTCCCAGCACTCACATATGGAGTTCCAGCAAACGCACGTCGGGCTGTACCTTTACGGCCATTGTTTACCAGGCGCATACCTTCAATCGCAATATCCCAATAACGTTCTTTAACCCCTTCTACTGGCGGGTAAGTCAGAATCTCAGCCATTGAGTTGGTGCTAAACTCTTGACCATTCTCAATGGTGGCGCGCAATAGGTGCGGGGCAATTACCTTACCGTGATGCACGATCACTGAAGTTGCTTTAGCAATTTGCATTGGGGTTGCCGTCCAATACCCTTGGCCAATTCCGACCGGAATCGTATCGCCTTGATACCATGGCGTGCGATGGCGAGCCATTTTCCACTCACGGGTTGGCATGTTGGCTTTGCTTTCTTCGTGAATATCAATCCCAGTATAGTCGCCAAAACCGAACATCATCATCCAACGCGAGATACGGTCAATACCCATATCATAGGCGACCTGGTAGTAGAAAGTATCCACGGATTCTTCAATCGACTTAACCACATCAACTTTACCATGGCCCCAGCGTAACCAGTCACGGAATGGCTTAGTTTTTGAGTTTGGTATTTTCCAGTAACCGGGATCGTTACGCGTGGTATACGGAGTGATAACACCTTCTGTTAACGCTGCGACTGCCATCATCGGTTTGATCGTCGATGCGGGAGGGTAGATACCTAAAGTTGCACGGTTTACCAGTGGACGGTTTTTATCATTCAACAGTGCGTTGTAAGCTTTACCTGAAATACCGTGAACAAAGGCGTTCGGATCGTAGCTTGGGCTCGATACCATCGCCAAAACGCCGTTATCGGCTGGATCCAAAACGACCGCACTACCACGGCGACCAGCGAGGAGGTCGTGAACGTACATTTGCAGGTCGATATCGAGGTTTAACACAATATCTTTGCCCGGCACTGGTGGAACGTATTTTAATACGCGAATAATTCGACCTCGGCTGTTGACTTCCACTTCTTGATAGCCGGCCGTGCCGTGAAGAAGATCTTCATAGTAGCGCTCAATACCAAGCTTACCTATGTCACGCGTCGCTTGATAGTTGGCGTCTTTTTCTTCACGCACTAAGCGCTGCATATCACGGTCATTGATACGTGAAACGTAGCCGATAACGTGAGTAAGCACTTCACCATAAGGGTAAAAACGCTTCAGGTTAGCGTTAACGGTAACACCTGGAAATTTATGTTGGTTGACGGAGAACTTAGCGACTTGCTCTTCTGTCAACTGAGTCAAAATAGGTACCGATTTAAAACGGCGTGTTTGACGCATTTCCTTTTTGAAACGTTCAACTTGTTCAGGAGATATGTCGAGGATTTGCTGGAGACGAGCGATGGTGTCGTCCATGTCTTTAATTTTTTCTGGAGTAATTTCCAGACTAAAGACCGGACGGTTTTCTGCTAGTAACACCCCGTTACGGTCATAAATCAGACCGCGGTTTGGTGCAATAGGTACTATTTTGATTCGGTTGTCGTTAGAGCGAGTCTTATAATCTTGGTATTGATTAACTTGAATGTGATACAAGTTAGTGATCAATAGACCCATCATCACCACAATACCAAGAAATGCGACGATCGCGCGGCTGGCAAACAGTCGCGACTCCTCTTGGTAGTCTCTAATTTTGGTGCGCTTCCTCAACATCTACGCCTATTCTCGATGATATGGGTGGTTGGCAGTAATACTCCAAGCACGGTAAAGACTCTCAGCCATGACAATGCGCACTAAAGGATGAGGCAGGGTTAGGGCTGACAAAGACCAACTTTGATCGGCTGCTGCTTTGCAAGCTGGCGCAAGACCTTCAGGGCCGCCAATTAGAATGGATACATCGCGCCCATCCAGCTTCCAACTTTCTAGTTGCTCGGCCAATTGTGGCGTATCCCATTTTTTACCTGGAATATCGAGAGTAACAATTCGGTTGCCTTTTGGCACGGCGGCAAGCATAGCTTCGCCTTCTTTTTGCAGAATTCTTGCAATGTCAGCGTTTTTACCGCGTTTTCCTGCGGTAATTTCGACCAGTTCAAGTGGCATGTCGTGAGGAAAGCGACGTTTGTATTCCTGAAAGCCTTCTTCGACCCATTTAGGCATCTTAGTGCCTACGGCGATTAACTGCAGTTTCATCGCTTAGCCCCAAAGCTTTTCTAGTTGGTACATTTCGCGTTGTTCTTCTTGCATCACGTGCAAGATGGTATCACCCATATCAACCACGACCCATTCACCTTCATTTTCACCATCGATTGCAAGCGGTTCAAGGCCGGCAAGTTTCGCTTCACGTGCAACGTGATCAGCAATAGAGGCGACATGACGCTTTGAAGTACCCGTACAAACAATCATAAAATCAGTAATGCTTGATTTACCTTGCACATCGATAGTTTGAATATCTTGTGCTTTCATGTCGTCTGCTTTGTCTACTAAAAAGGCGTTAAGTGTTTGGTGTTGCAAGTTGATATCCTCAAAGGCACTGATGAGTGCCATAGTTTCTTTGAATAAATATAGACCGGGGATTATATCACGTTTTTATAGCTTCACTTGAGGTAAGCAAAGCTCCACACTCAGTTGGTGTAATAATGGCCAGCTTGATTGGTCATATTGAGTTTTAGTTAAGATTTCAATTTTGGCCAAAAGTTGCATCAAGGCGTGCAACCGTTGAATTGTTAAGCGTTGCATGGCTGCGGAGTATAGCGGGCGCTTGTTTTGCCAAACTCTGAAACTATCAAATACTTGAGAGACAGTGCTGTGTTGTGCCTGCATTTGCATCTGAAGAAGCTGAGTTAACTCTTTTTGCACGGTGCGTACAAGTATTACAACTTCTGTCCCTTCAGCTTCAAGCTGACGCAAAATTCGTTGGGCACGATTGCCTTTGCCTGCCAATAATGCATCTACCCAGTGAAAAGCAGTAAAGTGATTATGGCGACTGAGTGACTCTTCTAAGCGAATTAATGTCAGTTCTCCGTCAGGGTAGAGCAGCGCGAGTTTTTCAAGGCTTTGAGTGAGCGCAAACAGGTTACCCTCATGCCATTGTGTGAGCATTTGTACCGCTTCTGCATCGGGTTTTAACCCCAATGAACGGCAGCGACTTTGTACAAATTGCGGTAAACGCTGTAGATCGGGTGTTAAGCAACTCACCCAGCAGCCTTGACTGTTTAAGGTTTTAAACCACTTCGCACTCTCTTGCGCCTTGGTCAGTTTACTCCCAATGATCACCAATAGAATATCAGGGTGAAGCATTTCTGCTACGCTGACTAATTCTTTGGCAATTGCGGCATTAACGCCAGCCTCTGGTAACTCTAACTCAATTAATTGACGCGAAGAGAATAGGCTCAGTGCTTGGCAACAGTCGTAGACCTGATTCCAGTCGAAGCTGGCATCGACTGCAAATCGATGCCGTTCTTCGAATCCTTGTTGTTTCGCGGTTTGTTGAATGGCTTGACGTGATTCCTGCAGTAGCAGTGGTTCAGTGCCGAACAACAAATAAATAGGGTGGAGCTGTTTGCTCAGTTGATCCGCTAGGCGGTCAGCAAAAATACGCATGACTATCTCTTATTGCTCAAGCAATGGCTGCTCTATATCAAGAGAATTGGTGTCGTTTTCGATGGTTTTGATTTCGTATTGTTCTTGCTGTTGAGCACGTTCGCGAGCTTGTTGCTCATCCAGTTCTTGGCCAGTTAGCATCGTGCCCGCTTCGATATCTGCTTTTAGACGACCCATTTGACGAATAATTTGAGTGGCAGCCAGTTTGCGCATCTCATCTTCGATCATGTCGCGTTCAACCGATTTTGCCAGTGCCGTTAATGGGTTGTCCAAATAGCTGCGAGTTACACTAGTTGAAAATGTACGCGCACCAAGATCAGGAATTGTTACTCGATATGAAGCGCGGAAAGTCAGTTCTTTTTCAGCGGCACGGGTGTTTTGGTATAGCGATAGTGTACGTTCACCCACACCTTCACTAAGAAGGTGTAAATTCGGGATGTTGGCGGCTGGTGGAACGATTTTTACTTCACTCATACGCAGTTGTGAGCGCACCATGCGAGTAAAGGTACTGTATTGGTCGTAGCTGGTGAGAGACATGGTGTCGAGCTCTTCAGGAATCGAGTAATCACCACGCAAATGGAAACCACAAGCAGTCAAAAGGCTAGCAGTTAGCACGACACTCGCTAACTTGATAGAAGAAAAAGAAAATAGACGCATTGACGTACGGCTCTCTGTTATTGGTTATTTATCTCAAACTACTCATCAAATCATGGTATTGAATAGGTTGAGATAAATATTAAACAGGGTAGAAAAGCTACCCTGTTTATATTGTCTCTTTCTCCAACAAAGATGCCAAGTTATCAGCATCTTCATTGTGAGGAAGGTGCGACTTAATTGGTCAAAACCAATTAGTTCGCAACGATGTTTAGTAGTTTACCCGGTACATAAATCACTTTGCGGATGGTTAAGCCATCAGTGAATTTAGTCACGTTTTCATCGTTTAGACCAAGCTCTTCCACTTGCTCTTTGGTTGCATCTGCCGCAACCGTTAGTTTCGCACGAAGTTTACCGTTCACTTGAACAACAACGGTTTTTTCGTCTTCAACGAGTGCTTTTTCATCAAACGTTGGCCATACCGCGTTATCGATGTCTGATTCACCCAGTGCAACCCATAGCTCGTAAGAGATATGCGGAGTGATAGGATATAGCATCGCCACGACTGCTTTTAGCGCTTCATCAAGAATGGCACGATCTTGTACGGATTCTTGTGGCGCTTTCGCTAGCTTGTTCATCAGTTCCATGATCGCTGCGATGGCTGTGTTGAACGTTTGACGACGCGCAATGTCATCGCTCACTTTAGCGATAGTTTTGTGTACGTCACGGCGTAGTGCTTTTTGCTCACCAGACAGTGCTGCTGCATCAACCGTTTCTGCTGCGCCTTTTGTAGTGTGCTCTTTCACTAGTTTCCAAACACGTTTTAGGAAGCGGTTAGCACCTTCAACGCCAGATTCTTGCCACTCAAGCGTCATGTCTGCTGGTGAGGCAAACATCATAAATAGACGTACCGTGTCAGCACCGTACTTATCTACCATCTCTTGTGGGTCAATACCGTTGTTTTTAGACTTAGACATTTTGATCATGCCTGAGTGCTCAACGTCACGACCTTCGCTATCAACAGCTGAAGTGATGCGACCTTTACCGTCACGCTCTACTTTTACTTCTGTTGGAGCAACCCATTCTTTACCACCTTTTTCATTGGTGTAGAAGAATGCATCTGCTAGTACCATGCCTTGGCATAGTAGCTGTTTGAACGGTTCATCAGACGTTACGTAACCAGCATCACGCAGTAGTTTGTGGAAGAAGCGTGAGTACAATAGGTGCATACAAGCGTGCTCGATACCACCGATGTACTGGTCTACTGGTAGCCAGTAGTTCGCTTTTTCTGGATCTAGAATGTCATCAGCTTGTGGTGAACAGTAACGTGCGTAGTACCAAGATGATTCCATAAAGGTATCGAAGGTGTCAGTTTCACGTAGTGCTGGTTCGCCGTTGAATGTGGTCTTCGCCCATTCTTTGTCTGCTTTGATTGGGCTCGTTACGCCATCCATTACCACGTCTTCTGGAAGAATCACTGGTAGTTGGTCTGCTGGTACAGGGTGAACTTGACCGTCTTCAGTGGTTACCATTGGGATTGGTGCGCCCCAGTAACGTTGACGAGATACGCCCCAGTCACGTAGACGGAAGTTAACCGTCTTAGTGCCTTTGCCTTCAGATTCTAGTTTTGCTGCAATTGCATCGAATGCTGCTTGGAATTCAAGGCCATCGAATTCGCCTGAATCGAACAGTACACCTTTCTCAGTGTATGCCGCTTCAGAAACATCAAGCTCGCTACCATCAACTGGCTTGATTACTGGAATGATGTCTAGGCCGTATTTGGTTGCGAATTCAAAGTCACGTTGGTCGTGAGCAGGAACCGCCATTACCGCACCTGTGCCGTAATCCATCAGTACAAAGTTAGCAACGTAGATTGGCACTTCACGACCGTTTAATGGATGAATTGCAGTAAGGCCAGTCGCCATACCTTTTTTCTCCATTGTCGCAAGCTCGGCTTCTGCCACTTTAGTGTTTTTACACTCGTCGATAAATTTCGCTAGCTCTGGGTTATTCTCAGCCGCTAGCGTTGCTAGAGGGTGACCTGCTGCGATACCGACGTAAGTTACACCCATTAGCGTGTCAGGGCGCGTTGTGTACACTTCAAGGTCTTGTTGACCTTGAACTTCAAACTTAAGCTCAACACCTTCAGATCGACCAATCCAGTTGCGCTGCATGGTTTTAACCATCTCTGGCCAGCCTTCGAGCTTGTCTAGATCGTCAAGTAGCTCTTGAGCGTATTCAGTGATCTTAATAAACCACTGTGGGATTTCTTTTTGTTCTACCGGAGTGTCACAACGCCAGCAGCAACCATCTTCCACCTGTTCGTTAGCAAGAACAGTTTGGTCATTTGGACACCAGTTAACAGAAGAAGTCTTTTTGTAAACCAGACCTTTTTCGTACAGCTTAGTGAAGAACTCTTGTTCCCAGCGGTAGTATTCAGGTGTACAAGTTGCGAATTCACGATTCCAGTCGTAGCCAAAACCTAGCAGCTTAAGCTGGTTTTTCATGTATTCGATGTTTTCGTATGTCCAAGGCGCAGGGGCAGTGTTGTTTTTTACTGCTGCGTTTTCCGCTGGAAGACCGAATGCATCCCAACCGATAGGTTGCATTACGTTTTTGCCTTGTAGACGTTGGAAACGAGATACCACATCACCGATGGTGTAGTTACGCACGTGACCCATGTGCAGTCGGCCACTTGGGTATGGGAACATTGATAAACAGTAGAATTTTTCTTTGTTTGGGTCTTCACTTACAACAAAGGTCTTGTTGTTGTCCCAGTGCTGTTGAACCTTCTGTTCAATATCTTGTGGGTTATATTGCTCTTGCATCGATGATATCCGGTTATCGTGGAAAATGTGAGTTCAGTTAGAACAGACAATAATTGATCGTCATAGAATACATAAAGGAGTAGAGTTCAACAATAGCCAACACTGTTCATCGTTGACTTTGCGGTGATGTTAGCGGCTTTATCGCTTTGTGTCGTAGTAAATTGTGCGGTGTGAAGTCCTGTTTTTATGACGACATGGCTGAGCAGTCAGCCTACCGAGAATTACAAGGGGGTGTCTATGCCTAAACGTAAAGCGGGTTATGAAGAAATGTTTGAAGATGTGGTTGATGCACTCAAACATAGTCCAGAAGAAGTGAGTCATGTGCTAGAAACCTCAGGTAAATATGTTGAGGCGGCCAATGATATGACCAAAGACGAATTGGCATTGATTTCGGCTTACGTTAAGTCGGATCTCAAAGAATTTGCCGATAGCTACGAGGAATCGAAAAAGGCCCATTTTATTTGATGGTGGCCGATTCAATCTGGCAGGGACTGTTGGAAATTACTGACCGGACCAAAGTGGAATGGGTTGAGTTGTTTGCCGATTTAGAGCATCAAGGACTTTACCAAGCAGGTGAGGTGATAGGTTTAGGTACATTGGTGTGCGACCACTGTGGTCATCAAACGCAATACAATCACCCAACGGTGATCATTCCTTGTACTCAATGTGGACACAAAGCCTTTTCTCGTAAGGCGCTGAAACCATAGTGAATGATGTGATTGACGATAAATCAAATGTCAAATAAACGAAAGGGCTCAAACGAGCCCTTTTTTGATCTTATTTAGATTGTCTTCTCATGCGCCATGTCAACGCAAGGCATAATACAACCCAGATATAGAGTGGCCAGCTGCCAACGCCATGGTAAGGTGTTTGACCTTTCGTTGAACTGACTCGTGCACGTAATACACCAGTTTCAAACTGAGGAATTTGCGCTGTGATGTTGCCTTTGTAATCGGTAACCGCGGTTAAACCATTGTTGGTTGAACGAATCACCGGTTTACCAAATTCTAGGGCACGCATGCGCGCGATTTCCATATGTTGTAGTGGCCCAATCGAGTGGCCAAACCAAGCATCATTAGACAACGTTAAAATGAAATCGGTGTTGTCATCGATGTTCTCACGGACTTGTTCACCAAAAATGATTTCATAACACAACGCTGGTGCGAGCTGTTTACCATTGGCATCGATATTTGGCTGAATGTACGCACCACGACTAAATGATGACATCGGTAGATTGAAGAATGGCGCAATCGGGCGCAAAAAATCTTCAAACGGTACAAACTCACCAAATGGCAATAGATGATGTTTGTGATAACGCTTGGATAGATCGTAGTTGTAGTCACCGTATGCAGTTGAGCCTACGGAGAGAATACTGTTGTAGAAACGGCGTTGATTATCGCGGTTGACCACGCCGGTAATGACAGCGCTACTATTGGCTCTTGCCGTGCTATCTAAGCTTTTTAGGAAAGGTTGAACTTCGTATTCAAACGCTGGAATAGCCGCTTCCGGCCAAACAATAATATCTGCATCCCAGTTTGCAACCGAGAGATCAGTATATTTATTGATGGTTGGACCGCGTTGGCTTGGTTGCCATTTTAGTGTTTGGTCAATGTTGCCTTGAATCAGAGCAAAGCTTGTATTGCTATCGGGATCCGGTGTCACCCATTGAATATTGCGTAGCCCAAAACCAGTCGCCAGAATGATCGCAGGTAGAATGAGCGTGAGCCATCGCTTGTTGATGATTGCATAGCAGATCCCTGCCGCACTCATTACAATCAGTAAGGTAATTAATTCTACGCCACCAATTGGTGCAAAGCTTGCCATCGGCGAGTCTATTTGGCTGTAGCCAAGCCATAGCCACGGAAAACCCGTCATTACCCAGCCACGCAGCCAGTCACTAATTAGCCACAATGCGGGTGCAAGAATAAAGAAGCGGGTGCGATTATTTTGCGGGGCAAAGCGATTTAGCAGACCCGCGAATAAAGCCGGATAAATCGCGAGGTAGCCAATCAGCATGGCCATTAAAAATACGCTGGCAATCTTAGGCATTCCGCCAAAGGTATCAATACTGATATGAACCCAGCTAATGCCGGTAGTGAACTGACCAATACCCCAAGCGTAACCAATCCAAGCTGCTTTTTTGGCTGATTGACCATTCAGTAACCATAAAAGTGCAGCAACACTAATGAAGGCTAAAGGCCAGACTTGGTATGGGGCAAATGCGAACGTTGTTAAGGCGCCAACAAAAGCGGCCCCAACGGGCCGCTTGAGGCGATGAACTAGCTTACTAATCATCGTATTTTTCTTATTGAGTGAAGGGTGGATTACTCTTCAATTGGTTGAGTTAACTGCTCTTCATCTGGCACAGTGACTTGTAACTGCACTACGCGACGGTTGTCGGCAGCGGTTACTTTAAAGCTGTAACCTTCGATCTCAACGATTTCACCGCGAGAAGGTAGGTGGCCAAATGTTGTCATAACTAAACCACCAACGGTATCCACTTCTTCATCACTGAACGAAGTTCCAAACGTTTCGTTGAACTCTTCAATAGTGGTGAGAGCTTTTACAGCAAAGGTGTGTTTGCTTAGCTGACGGATATCCAGTTCTTCTTCATCGTCGAATTCATCTTCGATGTCGCCAACGATTTCTTCTAGGATATCTTCAATGGTTACTAGGCCTGACACACCACCAAATTCATCCACTACGATCGCCATATGGTAGCGTTCTTCACGGAATTCTTTGAGTAGACGGTCAACACGTTTGCTTTCAGGAACAACCACTGCAGGACGAATCACTTGTTCGATATCGAACTCTGCACTGTTTGAACCTAGGTACTTAAGTAGGTCCTTCGCTAGTAGAATGCCTTCCACATGGTCTTTATCTTCGCTAATTACTGGGTAGCGAGAGTGTTGAGCATCGGTAATTAGTGCTACAAGAGCATCTAGATTATCAGTGCGTTCAACGGTAACCATTTGCGAGCGCGGGATCATAATGTCACGTACACGCATTTCGGCGATTTCCATTACACCTTCAAGCATATCACGGGTGTCGTGGTCAATCAGGTCATTGACTTCAGAGTCGCGAATTACATCGACAAGCTCTTGGCGATCTTTTGGTTCACCTTGAAATAGTTGACCTAGGCGTTCAAAGAAGGACTTTCTACTCGGACCTTCAGATTTTTCTTTCTTACCTTCTACAGACGAGGGCGAATTGTCTTCGTTCATTGTGTCTCATTACAAAATCGCTATCAGAAGTGTGATAGCTCACATCGGTGGCTAAAACTGCAAATTGGTTGGAGTGTTAGCCAACACCAAATAACTGTAGTTACTCTTTCTCTGCAATGTATGGGTCTTCATACCCCATTTTTTGCATAATTTCAGTCTCGAGCGACTCCATCTCTTCAGCTTCGTCGTCTTCGATATGATCATAACCTAGCAGATGCAGGCTGCCATGTACAACCATATGAGCCCAATGTGCCAACAAAGGCTTATCTTGCTCAATTGCTTCTTGTTCAACAACTTGGCGACAGATGATTAAATCACCAAGCAGATTGATTTCGATACCAGGAGGCGCTTCGAAAGGGAAAGAAAGTACATTGGTTGGCTTGTCTTTACCGCGATATTCGAAGTTAAGCTGGTGGCTCTCTTTCTCATCAACAATACGTACCGTTACTTCAGCATCTTGTTGAAATATCGAAATCGCATTAGATAACCATGAGTGAATCTCATCGAAACTAGGCAAGCCACTTTCATCTTCGACGGCCAGTTGTAGATCGAGTTCGATAGTCATTACTCTTTATTCTCCGGAGCTGATTGGATTAGCTCAGTTTTTTGTGCTTCTAATAGTTTGGCTTCGCGTTCTTCGCGGCGACGCTTTTCAAACTCTTTGCGCTCTTTTTGGTCTTGCGCTTCCCACTTTTCATAAGCGTTAACAATACGCGCTACTACTGGGTGGCGGACAACGTCGTCTGCTAGGAAGAAGTTAAAGCTAATTTCTTCAACTTCGTTCAATACTTCAATTGCATGACGCAGACCAGATTTCGCGCCACGTGGTAAGTCAATCTGGGTCACGTCACCAGTAATCACAGCACGCGAGTTAAAACCGATACGAGTGAGGAACATCTTCATTTGTTCCACGGTGGTGTTTTGGCTCTCATCAAGGATGATAAACGCATCATTTAACGTGCGACCACGCATGTAAGCTAGTGGAGCCACTTCAATTACGTTGCGCTCAATCAGCTTTTCTACGCGTTCGAAACCGAGCATTTCAAATAGCGCATCGTAAAGTGGGCGTAGGTATGGATCGACTTTTTGACTCAGGTCGCCTGGTAAAAATCCAAGCTTCTCACCCGCTTCTACCGCAGGACGAGTCAGTAGAATACGGCGGATTTCTTGACGCTCTAGCGCATCTACCGCTGCAGCAACAGCAAGGTAAGTTTTACCCGTACCAGCAGGGCCAATACCAAAGCTAATGTCGTGAGTGACCATGTTGACTAGGTATTGCGCTTGATTTGGTGTGCGCGGTTTGATGACACCTTTTTTCGTCTTAACAAAGACTTCTTTGCCGTGCTCGATGCTTGATTCGAAATCTTGCTCTAATACGCCAGTTTCTTTGATCGCTAGATGGATCTCTTCTGGCTCAACATCTGGAATGTTGCCACGAACAGGGGCGGTATTAACGTAAAGCGTTTTAATGATTTCTAGTGCAGCAGCAGCGGTGTGAGGTTTGCCCACAATCGTGAAAAAGTTGCCACGGTAGCTGATTTCAACGCCAAGGCGGCGTTCTAAATGCTTGATATTGTCGTCAAAAGGACCGCACAAACTGGCTAGACGGCGGTTATCGGCAGGTTCTAGATCGATTTCTAGAGTTACGATTTTATTGCTCAAAGTTACCTCTCATTATTGCCACACGATGGAGAGCTGATAACGACCAGCTCTCCTATGGCGTTTTACGAGCTTAAGGCGTGAAAGTTGCAACACCTAGCTCATCTTCGCGGCGGGTTTTAGCCATCATTTGCATTGGCGAAATCACGCTACGAAGGTCCATGTCTTTTTCAGTACGTACTAGCTCACCGCGTAGTGAGTTTGCAAATACATCTACGATCTTAACATCGACGAATTGACCGATAAGATCGGCACTACCTTCAAAGTTTACAACGCGGTTGTTTTCAGTGCGAGCACGCAGCTCCATAAGATTCTTCTTCGAAGGACCTTCAACCAGTACACGTTGCTCAGTACCCAGCATTAGGCGTGAGTAACGCATTGCTTGTGAGTTGATAGTTTGTTGTAGCTCGTACAGACGTTCTTTTTTCACTTCTTCGCTTAGATCACATGGGTAATCTGCAGCAGGCGTACCTGGGCGAGGAGAGAAGATAAAGCTGAAGCTCATGTCGAAATCAACATCTTTGATTAGCTTCATCGTGTCTTGGAAATCTTTGTCAGTTTCGCCTGGGAATGCCACGATAAAGTCAGAACTGATTTGAATATCAGGACGTGCTTTACGCAGTTTACGAATAATTGACTTATATTCGATAGCTGTATGTGGACGCTTCATCATAGTAAGAATACGGTCACTACCACTTTGCACTGGTAGGTGCAGGAAGCTCACTAGCTCTGGCGTGTCTTCATATACTGCGATGATGTCATCAGTAAACTCAAGTGGGTGACTTGTGGTGAAGCGAATACGATCGATACCGTCAATCATCGCCACTAGACGTAGCAATTCTGCAAACGAACAGATTTCGCCATCGTGAGTCAGACCGCGGTATGCGTTTACGTTTTGACCCAGCAGGTTAACTTCACGTACGCCTTGCTCTGCAAGTTGCGCGATTTCGTAAAGTACGTCATCCATTGGACGGCTAACTTCTTCACCACGAGTGTAAGGTACTACGCAGTAAGTACAGTATTTAGAGCAACCTTCCATGATTGAAACGAATGCAGTTGCACCTTCCGCGCGAGGTTCTGGCAGACGGTCAAACTTTTCGATCTCAGGGAATGAAATATCCATTACAGGCGCTTCGTCTAGTTGAGATTGCTTGATCATCTCTGGCAGACGGTGCAGTGTTTGTGGACCAAAAATTACGTCAACAAATGGTGCACGCTCACGAATGTGGTCACCTTCTTGAGTTGCCACACAACCGCCAACACCGATCACAACACCTGGTTTTTTATCTTTTAGTGTCTTCCAACGGCCAAGCTGGTGGAAAACTTTTTCCTGTGCTTTTTCACGGATCGAACAGGTGTTAAGTAGAAGTACGTCTGCTTCATCAGGGTCTTCTGTTAGCTCGTAGCCGTTTGCAGCGTTAAGCAGGTCGGCCATTTTCGATGAATCGTATTCGTTCATCTGGCAACCCCAAGTTTTAATTAGCAGTTTCTTACTCATCTCACTTTCGCTCGTGTTAAATCTTAAAATTGGTTGAACTACTATGATATTGGTAGCTCAATATATAGCCGCCCTCACGGCGGTAAGCGGCGTATTGTACTGCTTTAAAAAGCACCTGACTAGTGTTGTGGCAAAATCAATCAAAGCCCGATTTTACAAGGGCTTTGCCCATTGAAGTGATAAGGTTTTTAGTTACATTGTGGTTATCAATACGTACAATTAAAATTCATACACAAATCAAGATGATGACGCTTAGAAAATGAACAGATTTGAAATTGCAGTAATCGGCGGCGGCATGGTTGGAGCTGCGGTCGCCCTTGGTTTTGCCAAGCAAGGACGCCAAGTGGTGATGGTGGAAGGGCAACAGCCAATGCCATATTCAGCAGAACAACCCATGGATATTCGCGTATCAGCGATTTCTCATCATTCGGTGCAGATTCTCGAAGAGTTGGGCGCTTGGCATGCAATTCAAGCGATGCGTGTTTGTCCTTATCGCCGTTTGGAAACTTGGGAGCACCCTGAGTGTCGGACTCGTTTTCATTCCGATGAATTAGGATTGGAACAACTTGGCTATATCGTCGAAAACCGCCTGATTCAACTTGGTTTGTGGCAACAGTTTAAGCAATACCCGAACTTGAGCGTGATCTGTCCAGATTCATTAGCATCAATTGAATTTGGTCAAGACGTACAGATTACATTGACTTCGGGCGCGACACTCAACGCAGAGTGGATTGTGGGCGCTGACGGTGCCAACTCTTTTGTTCGTCAGCAAGCAGGGATTGGTATTACCGCTTGGGATTATCGCCAGCACTGTATGCTTATCAATGTAGAAACCGAGTTGGAACAACAAGATATTACTTGGCAACAATTTAACTCAACCGGTCCTCGTTCATTTTTACCTCTATGTGGACAGCAAGGGTCATTGGTTTGGTACGACTCGCCTAAACGCATTAAACAGTTGTGTAATATGAGTAAAGCCCAACTGCGAGATGAAGTATTGGCGCACTTTCCACAAGAACTCGGTGATGTTCAAGTTTTGCAATTTGGTTCGTTTCCACTTACGCGCCGTCATGCACAGCAATATGTGAAAAATCGATGCATTCTGGTTGGCGATTCCGCTCATACCATTAACCCATTAGCGGGGCAGGGTGTGAATCTCGGTTTTAAAGATGTGGATGCATTATTGAAGGCAACGGCAGGGGAACTGTTGAGTGATGAACGTTTAGCTAAATATGAGCGTGAGCGTCGTGGTGATAATTTACTGATGCAAACGGGGATGGATGTCTTTTATATCGGGTTTAGCAATGATATCGCACCACTCAAACTGTTGCGTAACGCAGCGCTAAAATTGGCCGATAAAACCGGACCTGTAAAACAACAAGTGTTGAAATATGCTCTGGGCTTATAATTTCCGGAATATTAAGCAATAGATACAAAAAACGCTGCACTGGGCAGCGTTTTTTCGTTTCGCTAAGTAGTAATTACTTAGTGATTCGTAGTACTGGCGTTTCACCAACAGTTACTGAACCAGAAAGCTTGTTTAGCTCTTTGATTTCGTCCATGTTAGAGATAACAACAGGAGTTAGAGTTGACTTAGCTTTTTCTTCAAGAAGTGCTAGATCGAATTCGATAACAGTGTCACCAGCTTTAACTGTTTGGCCTTCTTCAGCGATACGTTTGAAGCCTTCGCCTTTAAGTTCAACAGTGTCGATACCGAAGTGAACGAATAGCTCAACGCCGTCGTCAGATTCGATAGAGAATGCGTGGTTAGTTTCGAAGATTTTACCGATAGTACCGTTTACAGGAGCTACCATCTTGTCGCCAGTTGGTTTGATAGCAATACCGTCACCAACGATTTTCTCTGCGAACACTACATCTGGCACATCTTCAATGTTTACGATTTCGATAGCACCAACATCTGCGCTGTCATCAGATACTAGCTTCTTAAGTTTATCAAACAGACCCATTGTGTCATGCTCCTAAGGTTTAGTTTTATTCTTTCGCAATATAGTATACCAATCTGGTCGAATAAACGAATTATTTTAACAATACAAATTGCTAATAAAGATGCTACAACTTGGTATTTAAACCACTGTAAACTAGGTTTTATTGTCCCAGTTTACAGTGAAGTAGTAACTTGTTCAGTTTACTTAACTAGAGTGGTTATGCAGATTAGTTAGATTTTTCTGCAATGAACTTTTCTACAACTGCTTCGATTTCTGCTGCTGTTGGTAGAGACAGTGCTTCTTCTGCCATCGCTTTTACTTCAGCGAAGTTAGAGTTACGAATCACTTTCTTAACCACAGGGATAGAGATACCGCTCATAGAGAATTCATCTAGACCCATGCCTAGTAGTAGTAGCGTAGCACGCTCGTCGCCTGCTAGCTCACCACACATACCAGTCCATTTACCTTCAGCGTGTGACGCATCGATAACTTGCTTGATCACAGTCAGTACCGCTGGAGATAGTGGGTTGTAAAGATGAGAAATCATCTCGTTACCACGGTCAACCGCAAGTGTGTACTGAGTTAGGTCGTTAGTACCGATAGAGAAGAATGATACTTCTTTCGCTAGGTGGTGAGCGATTGCAGCAGCTGCTGGAGTCTCAACCATTACGCCGATTTCGATGTTTTCATCGAATGCGTGACCTTCTGCGCGAAGTTCTGCTTTGTATTCTTCGATTGCTTCTTTAAGCGCACGGATTTCTTCAACAGAGATAATCATTGGGAACATGATACGTAGTTTACCGTGTGCTGATGCACGTAGGATACCACGTAGCTGGTCACGTAGGATTTCACGACGATCCAAGCTGATACGCACTGCACGCCAGCCTAGGAACGGGTTCATCTCTTTTGGTAGATCCATGTATGGAAGATCTTTGTCGCCGCCGATGTCCATAGTACGGATGATAACTGCTTGACCTTCCATTGCTTCCGCAACTTCTTTGTAAGCTTGGTATTGCTCTTCTTCAGTTGGAAGGGCAGTACGGTCCATAAATAGGAACTCAGTACGGTACAGACCAACACCTTCGCCGCCGTTACGAATAATACCGTCACAGTCTTTTACTGTACCGATGTTACCGCAAACTTCTACACGGTGACCGTCTAGAGTTTCTGCGTGTAGGTCTTTAAGTTGCGCTAGCTCTTCTTTTTCTGCAAGGAATGCAGCTTTCACTGCTTTTGCATCTGCTAGCTCTGCTTCTGATGGATTGATAACAATCTTGTTGTTCATCGCATCAAGAATCAGCATGTCACCGTTCTTCACTTTCTTAGTGATGTCGTTTGTACCAACGATCGCTGGTAGCTCAAGAGAACGTGCCATGATTGAAGTGTGAGAAGTACGACCGCCGATGTCACAAGCAAAGCCTAGTACGTAGTCTAGGTTGATTTGTGCAGTTTCTGATGGCGTTAGGTCGTAAGCAACTAGGATAACTTCTTGGTCAATATCGCTTAGAGAAACGATGTTGATACCTAGTGCGTTTTTAACAAAACGTGAGCCGATATCGCGGATATCAGTTGCACGTTCTTTTAGGTATTCGTCGTCTAGAGATTCTAGAGCACAAGCTTGTTCTTCGATAACCGTGTGGATTGCGTTGTCTGCAGTCAGCTTGTCATTCTTGATTAGTGCTAGGATTTCTTCTTCTAGCTCTTCGTCTTCAAGAAGCATGATGTGACCTTCAAAGATCGCTTCTTTTTCTTCACCGAAGGTTTCAAGTGCTTTTTGCTTGATGGTTTCAAGCTGAGCTGATGATTTGTTACGAGCGTCAAAGAAACGCTGAACTTCTGCTTCTACTTGATCGTCAGAGATTGTGTTTGTGTTTAGGACAATTTCATCTTCTTGAAGTAGTAGTGCTTTACCAATAGCAATACCAGGAGATGCTAGGATGCCTGAAATCATAGCCTTACCTTAAATTGGTCAACTTTAATTTGGGAAAAATGGATGTGCTAACGTTAATATGTAGCTTAACTTAGGGTCTATTTCCAACAAAGCCATTCTGTTTTCACAAAATGGCTTTGAAAATAGAATACCGAATTAGTGTAGTGTATCCATTAGAGCAACTAGGTGGTCTACAGCTTGTTGAGCTTGAGGACCTTCTGCTGAAATTGTTACAACAGTACCTTTAACTAGGCCAAGAGTTTGTAGCTTGAATAGGCTCTTTGCGCTAGCGCTTTTGCCGTTTGAAGTCACAGTGATGTCAGCGTCAAACGCTTTTGCTTCTTTTACGAATTGCGCAGCAGGACGAGTGTGAAGGCCGTTTTCTGCAGTGATTTCAACTTGCTTCTCGTACATTTTGTATACCCAATTAATTTATATTTTAGATAGTATATTAACCAAATCTAGCTTAGCGACTATTGTTGCTACCTGCTAATTAAAGTAGTTAGCAATTTGAGCCACTGCCGATATCGGTTGAAATTTTTTGGTAACGATTGAACAGTACGCTGTCATCATCACCATTTAGATATCGTTTGGCAATATTATTTTGAAGCCAAAAATAAAACATTGCTGATATTACCAAAGGTGCGGTCAGGATCAACAAAAAAGCCCCTGAACGGGGCTTTTTTAGACGAAAAATTGATTTGGGTAGGTATTACTGTTGGTTTTCTTTCTCTGTAAAGATACCTGCAAATAGCGCTGTACTTAGGTAACGCTCACCCGAGCTTGGTAGTACGACGACAATTGTTTTTCCTGCAAATTCAGGTAGTTCCGCAATTCTGTTGGCTGCAACTACTGCCGCGCCCGATGAGATGCCAGCAAGGATACCTTCTTCTTCCATTAGTCGGCGTGCCATTTCAATTGCATCATCTGAGGTTACTGATTCGACTCGGTCAACTAATTCCAAATCTAGGTTGCCAGGGATAAAACCAGCACCGATACCTTGAATTTTATGTGGTGCAGGTTGAATGTCTTGTCCTGCTAGTGCTTGGGCAATAACTGGTGATTCTGCAGGTTCAACAGCGACAGATGTAATCGCTTTACCTTTTTCACCCTTGATGTAACGGCTCGTACCCGTAATAGTACCGCCCGTGCCGACACCAGCCACTAATACATCGATCGCACCATCTGTCGCTTCCCAAATCTCTGGTCCTGTAGTTTTTTCGTGAATCTGTGGGTTTGCAGGGTTATCAAACTGTTGTAGTAGAAGATATTTTTCTGGGTTGCTTGCGACGATCTCTTCTGCTTTAGCGATAGCGCCTTTCATACCTTTCGCCGCTTCGGTCAGCTCAAGTTTTGCACCTAGGGCTTTGAGTAGCTTACGACGCTCAAGACTCATTGATTCAGGCATCGTCAGTGTCAATTTGTAGCCGCGAGCAGCTGCAACGAATGCGAGGGCGACGCCTGTATTACCACTGGTTGGTTCAACTAGCTCAACACCTGGTTTTAGTTTGCCTTGTTTTTCAGCATCCCAAATCATGTTTGCGCCGATACGACATTTAACGCTAAAGCTCGGGTTACGCGCTTCAATCTTAGCCAGTACGTTTCCTTTCGATACTTTGTTTAAACGAACAAGTGGCGTGTTGCCGATAGTCAGTGAGTTGTCTTCGTAGATTTTGCTCATTGTTTGGTCCTTCATATAGATGGCTATTTGCTCGCCTGTCAGATGCTGACCGCGCAAACATTAATTGAATGAGATTAGATTAGGACTTTTCGAAAATGAGAGAAGGATTAAAAGTTATATCTTATTTAAAATGTCTAAATAACGTTTATAAGATTGGAAATGGGAGGGTTCTGAGCATGAGAACCCTCTCGCTGCTATCTGTTACTTCTTAAACTCGTTGACCCACATGGAGGTGGCACCGCATACCGCTACAGGCATTACAATTAAGTTTAAGATTGGAATAGTAGTAAAATACTTACCAAAACACCAAAGCCATAAGCCTTTGATTGTTTTTGCTTCAAGCTTAATCGCATATCGTTAAAGCACACTTTGTGGTTATCGAACGGGTAGTCACAATATTGAATCGCTAAGATCCATGCAGTGAAAATGAACCATAATACCGGGCCAAGCGTTTGTCCTAATGCCGGAATGAGTAATAGCAAGAACAAACCAATTGCTTTTGGCAGTACATAACGCAATTTACGCCATTCTCTAGCCAGAACTCGAGGAATGTCTTTTACCACGCCTAGAGGACCTTCGTCGTTTAGTTTCACGCCAGTTAGATGCTCTTCCACTTTTTCTGCCAATAGACCATTAAATGGTGCGGCAATAAAATTCGCTAAGGTGCTAAAGAAGTAGGAGAACGTGGCGAGAATCGTCAGTACTAGCAATGGCCACAATAGATAGCTAAGCCAAGAGAGAAACTCTGGCAATTGCCCAACCCATTGATTAATCCAACTGTCTAAATGAGAAAAAAGATAAAACAGCGCACCACCAACCAAAATAATATTGGCCAGCAGAGGCATAATTACGAAGCGGCGAATACCAGGGCGAAGTGCTAACTCGATGCCGTGAAAGAAATAGCCAAACCCTGAGCGAGATGTAGTTTGCATTGTCATAGTGTTTCGTTTGAGTAGAAAATGAGCTTTTTTTATCTTAACAAGAAAAAAGCGTGTTCAAAATCACAACATTGTTGGAACTTCTAACATTAATTTGTTCTAAAACCTAGGATAGTTTTGGTAAAGTTATTGCCCAATAGGTTTAATCAACTTAGCAGTGGCTCGAAGTTCGGTTCTCGAAGTTCGATTTATGGCTAAGCAAATGAGAGCAGAAGATGCAGGAATTGCGATTCGTACTTATCGTGGTTGGCGCCCTTGCCATCGCCGCGTTGTTGTTCCACGGTCTATGGACGAGTAAAAAAGAAGGCAAGTCAAAATTTAGTGACAAGCCATTAGGGAAGTTAGCGGTGGAAGGCGATGAAATTTCTGATCGCTCAAATGAACGCGCTTTTGCTCCTGAAGACGATTTTGAAATCATTCGTAAAGATACCAAACCATCGACTTTCCGTGATGAAGAGCTTAATGACGATCCTTTAATGGGTGATCCGCTGGTTTCTGATTACCCAGTACAAGAAGAGCCAGAAACGCCAGCGGCAAAAAAAGTGGAAGAACCTTTGGATAATATTCCTTCAATTTCCGCACTTGATCGTATCGAAATCGATCTAGAGCCAGTTTCTTCGCCTACAATGGTTCAAGCCGAGACAAAGCCAGAGCCTGTTGAGCAAGACGTTAAGCCTGACGAAGAACTAGAGGTTGTCGCGCCTGAGCCTCAGGTAGAGGCTGAACCCGAGCCAGAGGTCATCATTATTAATGTGCATTGCGCTGGTGAAGAGCCATTTGTGGGCACCAAGCTATTTGATAGCATGCAACAGCATGATCTGGTTTACGGTGAGATGAATATTTTCCATCGTCACACAGATTTATCTGGAACGGGTAAAGTTCTCTTTAGTGTGGCGAATATGATGCATCCAGGCACCTTAGAGCATAATGACCCTGCGGAATTTACCACCAAAGGCATTTCGTTCTTTATGATGCTGCCATGCTATGGTGATGAAGAGCAAAACTTTAAGTTGATGCTTCAAACCGCGCAGCAAATCGCGGATGATCTCGGTGGCCGCGTGTTAGATGATGCACGTAATTTGCTTACACCAAATCGTATTGATGGATACAAAACGCAAGTCAAAGAGTATAAAGCTCGCAAAGCCAGCTAAATGTAAACATTCTTGTTTAAGGCTCCTAATCAGGGGCCTTTTTTAATTGCGCTTGAACCGAGTGCGTCACACGTTCATTATTAGCCAAATCCTATCGAAAATTGAGTCATATATGTCGACAGAAATTCAACAAAAACTCGAACAACTACGTGAAACTCTTCATTACCATGCGGTACGTTATTACGTAGAAGATAGCCCAGAGATTCCAGATGTTGAGTACGATCGCCTGATGCGTGAACTACTCGATATCGAAGCGCAACACCCTGAACTCGTCACAATCGACTCTCCAAGCCAACGTGTGGGCGGTATGCCACTTGATGGTTTTGCTACAGTCAGTCATGAAATCCCAATGCTTTCGCTGGACAATGCGTTTGATGACAGTGAACTGAATGCGTTTCATAAGCGCATGATTGACCGCTTGCCTGCGGCTAAGTTTGATCTGTTTTGTTGCGAACCTAAGTTGGATGGCTTAGCCGTGAGCTTGTTGTATGTTGATGGGATTCTTGTGCAAGCAGCAACTCGTGGTGATGGCACAACAGGTGAAAATATTACTGAAAACGTGCGCACCATTGCTGCGATTCCACTGAAGTTACGAGGTGAAGGTTGGCCGCAACGCATTGAAGTGCGTGGTGAAGTGTTTATGCCGAAAGCGGGCTTTGAAAAACTAAATCAAGTCGCGCTCAAAAAAGGTGAAAAAACATTCGTTAACCCACGTAACGCCGCTGCGGGTAGTTTGCGCCAATTGGACTCGCGTATTACCGCAACGCGTCCACTCAGTTTCTATGCCTACAGTGTGGGTGTGGTAGAGGGTGTTGAGCTTTCTGGCAGTCATTACGATCGCTTCTTACAGCTTAAGGGGTGGGGGCTACCTATGTGCCCTGAAACTAAGCGAGTTGCGTCTCTTGAAGAGGTGAAAGCGTATTATCAAGATATTCTGACTCGTCGTGACGAGTTGGCGTATGAAATCGACGGCGTGGTGATCAAAGTCGATGATATCGCGCTGCAAGAACGTCTTGGTTTTGTTGCTCGAGCGCCGCGCTGGGCTATTGCGTATAAGTTCCCAGCTCAAGAAGAGATCACCTTGTTGAATGATGTGGAATTCCAAGTGGGTCGTACCGGCGCAATTACTCCGGTGGCTAAGCTGGAGCCTGTATTTGTCGGTGGTGTAACCGTAAGTAATGCGACGCTGCACAATGCTGACGAAATTGCGCGCCTGCAGGTAAAAATTGGCGATAGTGTGATCATTCGCCGCGCAGGTGATGTGATTCCTCAAGTCGTCTCTGTGGTGCTTGATCGCCGTCCCGAATCTGCTCGTGACATTGTATTTCCTACTCAATGCCCTGTGTGTCGCTCTGAAGTTGAACGCATAGAAGGTGAAGCCGTTGCGCGTTGTACGGGCGGGCTCGTGTGTCAAGCTCAGCGTAAAGAGGCGTTAAAACACTTTGTATCTCGCAAAGCGCTAGATGTGGATGGTTTGGGTGAAAAAGTGATTGAGCAATTAGTTGACCGAGAAATGGTTGAGACGCCAGCAGACTTGTTTAATCTAAGTGCAGGAGTGTTGACCGTTCTTGAACGCATGGGACCTAAGTCAGCGCAAAATATTGTCAATGCGCTAGAAGCCTCGAAGCAAACCACATTGCCTCGCTTTCTCTATTCACTCGGTATTCGCGAAGTGGGAGAAGCAACGGCGGCTAATTTGGCTAACCACTTTAAATCGCTTGAATTGGTGATGGAAGCGACGCATGAACAGTTGGTTGAGGTGAGCGATATTGGTGCGGTCGTTGCCAGCCATATCGAAGCGTTTTTTGCGCAGGATAAGAACAAGCAAGTGATTGCTAAACTGATTGAGCAAGGCGTTCACTGGCCAGAAATCGCAGAACTCTCGGCTGATACGCCACAGCCTTTAGCTGGTAAAACGGTGGTATTAACCGGTTCATTATCGCAGCTTTCTCGGGGAGAGGCGAAAGCGGCTTTAGAAGCGCTTGGCGCAAAAGTGACGGGTAGTGTGTCGAAGAAAACTGATATTTTGTTTGTTGGTGAAAATGCGGGCTCTAAATTAGCCAAAGCACAAGAGCTGGGTATCGAAGTTCAAACAGAGCAAGATTTAGTTAATTTGATGGCGTAGAGTCTTATCACTCATCTATCGATGGCATTTAAGCGGAATTATTTTGCGTAAAATATCTAAAAATCGATTTATATTAGCTTAACAAATGAGCATCTCCTTTTGAGGGATGCTTTTTTTCATCAAAATAAAGCGCGGATTTTACTAATAAAGTTCAAAAATAATAAAGTGACTTTGATCTAATTATGTCTTTATCAAATTACAACCACTAGAAATATGCGGCGCAGATCAAATTTAGTTGAGTGATATTGTGTTTAAGTTATTGTTTTTATTATTTTAAAATAGTGCTCTAAAGTTCAATTTATCAGTGCGATCTAGATCACTAGTTTGGAAAAAGTATGTCTTGGGTCATATTTTTATATAGAAATTAAGTTCTGATTGATGTTTTTGCCGCGAAGTTAGTCTTAGGGCTACGGATACACAACAAGTGTACAACGACTTTAAAATCGAAATGACCAATGACGGCGTTTTGGGTTTTATAAGGAAAATCTTTTCCCTTCGGCGGCCAACTTAAGGGAAAGGGCAATAAAACAGCTATATCCATTTTTAGGAGTTTTTTCCATGGACAAATTTTTCAAACGCACTCTAGTGTGTGCAGCAGTAGCATTCGCTGCTGGTTCTGCAAACGCAGCAGTAGAACTAAACGGCCAAGCACTACAGCTTTACGGACAAGCAGCTGGTAGCCTTCAAATCAACAACCCTGAAGCTGGCGATAACAATACTCTAGTTGAGATCGAATCACGTATCGGTTTCCGTGGTAATGTTGAGTTTGATAACTTTGCACCGAACTTCATCTACCAAATCGAAACTGGTAACGCATGGAACCGTGGCGCGAATGGCGACGGTCAAGGCGCGTTCGGTGGTCGTGATACATGGCTAGGTCTAGAGTTTGACGGCGTTGGTCAACTAAAAATCGGTCGTCAACTTGTAGCTGCTTACAACTACGTTGACTGGCCACACTCAAACCCAGGTCTAGGTAACGTATTTGATTGGCACAACGCTATCAAAGCTAGTTACCAAGATCGTGCAAACGACGTAATTCGCTTTGATTCAGCAACTTGGAATGGTTTCAACTTCCAAGCAACTGTAAGCGGTATGGCTGAAACTAACGAAGCAGTTGTATTCAGTGCTGCAGCATCGTACACCAACAGTGTATTCAGTGCACACATCGGTCACTACACTCAAAATGAATACGACAAGAAAGTAGCAGCAACAGATCCTTCGTTCGGTTTCTTACCTACATGTGATAAGGAATCTGAAGCGGATTTAGCTGATCCAACTTGTTACGGAAGTGTTGCAGGTTCTGCAGCTAAGACTGAAAAAGCAGGTGATGTAAGTTACACAATCGTCGGTGGTAGCCTATTCCTAGGTGATATTACACTGACAGCTGCATACAAAAACATGCAAAATGACCTAACAAACAATGAGCAAGATGCTTATTCTGCAACAGCTCAGTATGTAATCAATGGTCAATGGGTTCTAAAAGCAGGTTATGCTGCTACTGGTGAATCTAAAAATGGTGACAACGATGACTCTCGCGCTATCACAGGTCGTCTAGGTTACCTACTACCAAGCACTTACCTATACATGGACGTACGTAACTACGACATGCTAGGTGATAAAGAAGAAGGTGACGGTACTAACATCCTTCTAGGTGCAGAGTACTACTTCTAAGTTAATACTTAAAAGTTAGTCTAACTGTCAAATATTGCGAGCACTCATAGTGAGTGCTCGTTTTTTATCAGGAGAAGATAAATGAAGCTAATAAAATCATTGTTGGCGATTGGTGTAATGACTACTTCATTCACTCCGTATGCGGAAGTTGGGCTTAACTTTCATCGAGATTTGACCCCTATTATTGTTGAAGGCGAAGAGATGGGATTGCTCACCTCTGCCAAAGGTGGTTTTCAATTAGATAATGGCACGAATCAATTTGTGTTTCGCATGGCAAAATTGATTGAGAGCAATGGTGGCGAACGAGAAAAGTTCAATTCCCATGCTTTTGTTGTTAGTTTTGATGCACAAGATACCAAGGTTGTTTTAGAACCGACTATGCGCGTAATTCGTGAAAATGAGAGTATCGAATTTAACCGCAATCCTCGTGTTGCTTTGGTTGATCAAAGCGGCAAGAGTGTAGATTTTACAATTGATATGTTACCAGCTGCTGGCGATACTTTATTTGGTCGCGATTATACCGCAGACCTTGCAAAATATAATAAACAACATGGCATAATCGGCCACAATGAAGAGTTGGCAGCGGAGCAAGTTGCAGTCGTGCAGGCTGCCCCAATCACAGTTTCAGATGCACCAGTTAAGGTGGTCACCATTAATGCAGGTGAAATTGGTCCAGTTGCGATGGTGCAATATTGGATGGAAAAAGCAACGCCAGCGGAAGCTGAGCAGTTTACGGATTGGGCGTTTGACAACCGCGCGACAAAATCGATGAAAGCGCTTGAAGGCTCTAAACCGGTAGAGATGTTGAGTTACTGGTATAGCGAAGCAGAGCTAGAGCAAAGAAAACAAATTCTAGCTTGGTTGATCAGTCGCTAATTGAAAGCACTTACAATTTACGAAAGTTCTCATACTAAAGGGCACTTGTGGTTATCCACGAGTGCCCTTTATCTTTGTACATGGAAAATCTAAATGCATAACCTTTTTACTATGCGCTTAGTATTTCACTTCACCACCGTTGGTTTTACATACGCCACTTGGGATGTAATCTAGCTTGCCATCTGGGTATTGACACTCAACCCAAGGTCCGCGTTCAGTAGCCGCATTAGTACCAGCAAATACAGAGAAAGATAGTAGCGCAGTGCAGAATAGAGCAGCGATTTTTTTCATAATGAGTTCCTCACATTTGAACAATTGTTTCTATCTACCGTTATCAAAGCTGGTGAATACTAAATAAGCTTTGTTTATCACTTTGTCCTTTAGCTCCAAACAAAGCGACCGATGTATTCAAAACGCCAAAGACAAAATAGATAGAGGTTTCGTCAGTTGTTTAGGTGATCTAAATCATATAGTCACAATAAAACTATAGAACCTATGTGATATTGATCAAATTTAATATCATGGAATTTGACTTTATATTTGTCGATAAAACCCAATAAACAGAATAGCCTATAAAAATTTACTGTTTATGCAATGTTTTGCGCATCTAAGGGCTGGTCGAATTAGCCAAGAAAAAAATAAAAATTTTTGCTTAATTTGGCAGCTCAGAGCGGAAAAATATTAGGCAACAACGCACCTAAAAGTTTGCTTTTCACATATAAATGATTGATATTGTTGTTAATTATTTTTGAAAATAATTCTGTGTCGATATGAGGATGTCTGATAAAAATCAATAGCTTATATTTACAGCCGGAAATGATGTTTTGAGTGATAAATAAAGGCCTTGTTTATTGCAAGGCCTTTATTTAATGCTTTATGATTTAGAGTGTGGATTCAATGACCAAAGTAATGCCGTTTATTTCAGTAATTTTGACTTTAGTGCCAGCGGCTAATGCGTGCTCGCTGTAGGCAGACCAAGTGGTATCAGCGACTTTGATACGGCATTTACCTGCAGGGATATTTTCCTCAAGCAATATAACTTGACCAACCAGTTGTTTTGATTTCTGGTTTAGGTCACGCTGATCATCGCTTTGTTGATCACTTCTCAATTGTCGGCGCCACCAGAGCCAAGTTGTTGCCAAGCAAAATGCGCCAAACGAAGCCCATTGCAATTGCCAACTCAGCGGCATCCAAGTGAGCAGCACACCTACTAATAGAGCAGAAATTCCAAGCCATAATAGGTAACCAGCAGCACCAATTAGTTCTGCTGCTAGTAGCGCAAGACCTAAGCCAATCCAGTGCCAATGGTTCATGCCGTTAAGTAGCTCTATCACTCTATACCTCTATTGGTCGTTTTGTTGTTTAAACATCTCAGCAATGCCTGCTACCGAGCCCATCAGCCCTGTTGCTTCGAGAGGCAGCATAATAATCTTACCATTTTCAGCTTTGCCAATGGCTTTAATTGCTTCGGTATAGCCTTGTGCAATAAAGTAGTTCACAGCTTGCATATCACCTTTCGCAATCGCCTCAGAGACCATGGTGGTTGCACGAGCCTCTGCCTCTGCCGCACGTTCGCGAGCTTCAGCTTGCAGTATTGCCGCTTGCTTCTCACCTTCCGCTTTAAGGATCTCAGATTGTTTATGACCTTCTGCTCGCAGAATTTCTGCCTGACGAATACCTTCAGCCTCTAGAATTTCTGCACGTTTGTTACGTTCTGCTTTCATTTGTGCGTTCATGGCCGCGGTTAGATCGGATGGCGGTTGTACATCTTTGATCTCAATACGCGTGACCTTAACGCCCCATGGGTTGGTTGCTTCATCAACAATCGCCAGAAGCTTCACATTGATCATATCACGTTGGCTTAGCATTTCGTCGAGTTCCATCGAACCTAAGACTGTACGCATATTTGTTAGTGTTAGGTTACGAATGGCATGCTCTAAGTCGTTGACTTCGTAAGCCGCTCTCGCAGCATCAATCACTTGCACGAAACATACTGCATCGATAGTGACGTTGGCGTTGTCACGTGAAATAACCTCTTGGGCAGGAATGTCGAGCACACGTTCCATCATATTGATTCTAAGACCAATTTTATCAATAAATGGAATGATAAAGTTAAGCCCTGGCTTTAAAGTATGCGTGTATCGGCCAAAGCGTTCTACTGTCCAATGGTTACCTTGCGGAACAGTTTTAACACCAGCGTAGATAAATGAGATAGCCACAATAACAAAAATGGCCGTAGGGATGATTGTATCGAGTGGGAGTGTTGCGTCCATAACAATGAGTTTCTCCATAAGTTAGATAAATTCATTGTTACTGATTGATTTATATGCAACAAGTTTGTTTGTAAAAGTTGCTAGTCAACTCCGAAACAAGCCAAGAACAATGTAACTAACTAGGCTTAATTGCGGAGTGTTTACCAAATGTAGTCAGCGTCTGACCAGTAGTGCGCCAAATTTGGTGCACTAAGGTGTGTGGGTTGTATTAATAAAGAATTGAATACAGTTGACGGCGGAATTTTCCTGCGATGGCATTGCCTTGACCAAGGGCGCTCAAAATATCCATAAATGACTTTTTCATTTCGCCATCTAGGCAGCCAAGATCTTTGCTAATAAATTGCCAGATTAACTCTAGTGCTTCTTCATCACGGTTAACTTGATGGTAATTCAGTGCTAATTCTTGTGCGACCTTTGCATTAGTAGAGTCTAAAGCAAACTGTTCTTCTAATGCTTGAATTTCAGGGCTATTTGCCGCCTGGTTATGTAACTCAAGCTTGGCAACAAGGCTTTTATAGTAATTGTCTTGATATTCCAGAGGAATCGCTTGCAACAAGTTTGCAGCTTGATCAAATGCTTGTGTGGTGAGGTAGCAATCAGCGAGTGCCAGTTTTACATCACCTCGGTTGGTTAATTCTACTGGCAAACTATCGAGTAGTGGCAAAGCCTGAATTTGATCGCCAGCCGCTACCATTTCAAGCGCATTTTTCAACAGCAGTTCTTCTTGGCTTGGTAAATGCTTAGCTAACATCTCTTCGATGACTTGAATTGGTTGAGGACCACCAAGGCCATCAACAGGTTGGCCGTTGATAAACAGCGCTATAGTAGGCAATGCTTGAATGCCAAATTGTGCGGCAATAGATTGCTCTTGTTCGCAATTGAGCAGAGCAAGTGTCATTGCTCCGTTATAGTTTTGTGCCAACTGCTGCAGTTGTGGAATGATGGCGCTGCTCTCTTGGCTAACAGATGCCCAGAAATGAATTAACAGTGGCGTATTTTGTGAGCTCTCAAGAACCTGCATAAAGTTTTGTTGATTAAGCTCGACGATAAAAGGTGATTGCATAAAACATCCCTTTGGCAAAAACAAAGTCTATTTTTTTAGATAGGGGCATCTGGCGCAAAAATCAAGGTGTTGGCTTTGTTACAGAAACAAAACACCACGCTGAGCGTGGTGTTTTCAACGGCACAAGTGCAAGCGAAGATGTTTAAAAAAATATAAACACTGTTAGCGCAACACTCACACATAGCCAGTTTAACTGGTTTAATGACATGTATAGGCACCGAATGCAACGCAATTGTCTTTTACGGTTCTATAGTGCAATACAATTGTGACGATAACATGACACTAAGCCGCTTTTTGTAGAATTTTGTCTAACCAACGAGTCGGTAATAGTCGTTTAAGTACAGCAAATATTTTTGTTGGTTTAGTAATACGATACCGAATTTTTGGATGCTTCGCTTCAAGCGCATGAATAACAGGTGCAACGCAGGCTTCTGCTGGCAGAACAAACGCATTGTTGGATGACGCTTTGCTTAGGCGAGATAATTGCTGTTGATATTCTTCGTGATGTGGGCTGTTTTCTATATCAATCCATTTATTAAATGCGACAAGTGCATTGGCTCGAAAGTGAGTCTCGATGGGGCCGGGTTCTATGAGCGCGATCTTTATATTGGTGTTTGCAAGTTCAAGTCTGAGCGTGTCGCTCCAGCCTTCAATGGCAAATTTTGATGCGTTATAGGCGCCGCGGTATTTCATTGCGGCAAAGCCGAGTACAGAGCTATTTTGAATAATTCTTCCTTCTCCATGGGCCCGCATCGTCGGCAACAATTCACACACAAGCTGATGCCAGCCAAAGAAGTTGGTCTCAAATTGTGCTTTTAAACCAGCCACGGACAGATCTTCTAAAGCGCCAGGCTGCCCATAAGCACCATTATTGAACAGTGCGTAAAGTTGACCTTCGGTGATCGCGAGTGTTTGTTTAACACCCTGACTAATGCTCTCAGAAGAACTGAGATCGATTTGAATCGAGGTCAAGCCTTCTTGCTGCAGGCGTAAAACGTCTTCTTGTTTTCGACAAGATGCAATGACTTGATAACCACGTTTATGTAGGGCATGCGCCGTGACATAGCCGATACCGGATGAACAGCCGGTGATCAGAATTGCTTTAGCCATGACTTCCTTTCATTTTAGTTCACATGTTATGGCTAGATTACTCGATTAAGCTTGGTGTTGTAATAGATTTTTCAGCGCGGGTTCCAAGCGCGAATAGCTAAAGCGAAAACCTAACTCCGTCAGCTTTTTCGGTTTGGCACGAATACTATCAAATAGCAGTACTGAACTTTCTCCCATCAATAATTTCATCGACCATTTAGGTGTAAACAAAATGTGTGGGCGTTTGAGCGTTCTAGCGAGCGTGCGGCTAAAGTGTTTGTTGGTGACAGGGTGTGGGGCGCAAAGATTAAATTCTCCTTGAGCATGTTCAGTTTCGAGCAAATAAACAATGGCACGAACCATGTCGAGCTTATGTATCCAAGGCATGTATTGATTACCACGGCCAATGGGGCCGCCTACTCCAAGCTTGTAAGGTAATAACATTTTGGCTAGTGCACCGCCATCGCATCCCAGCACAACCCCAGTTCGCAATATGCACACACGAGTATTTTCTGATCGAGCACGGTTAGCAATGGTCTCCCAGCGCTCACAAACTCGATGAGTAAAGGTCTCTGAGTGAACATGTAAGCTCTCATCAAACGGGTGTGACTGCTGATCGCCATAATAGCCAACCGCTGAGCCACTAATAAAAATCGCGGGAGGGTTGGTACTGGCATGAATTAGCTCCACCAGTTGTTCCGTTAATTTCCAACGACTATCGCATATCTGTTGCTTTTGTCCCTTACTCCAGCGCTTATCGGCAATCGGTTCACCAGCGAGATTGATAACAGCGTCAAAATCATTGAGATCATGGAATGCGTCAAGATCGGCGATATAAGTGATATTGCCTAAATCAGCATGGGTCAATAACTGTTGAGCGCGCTCTGGAGCTCGAGTTAGCAGTACTACCTCATGAGTCGTGAGTAGTTTGAGCAGCTCTCGGCCAATAAATCCTGTGCCGCCAGTTAGCAGTATTTTCATTCCAATCTCCTTATGTACTCAAGTAACCACTGGGTGCTAAGTTCCGCGAGCTTCATGAATTTGCCCTTCTCGAGCGAGCCTTTACTTTGAATCCTACATCTCGAAGTTACTTGAGTATATTGAGTAATTATAGCGTTCGAATCAGGACGTAGAGTACTAGGTACTTTATTCAACCCTTTATGGTTTTGTAGAGGCTCACAAAAATCACACTTTGTTACATCTTTAGTGCTGGTTGTTGGACGAATCACATCTTATCAGTCGGTGCTTTGGCAAGATAGCCATAGCAACATATCCAAGTCATTGATTGAATGGAGTGTATTTATGTCCAACGCTTTTTCAGCACTATTGCGCGCGATGCTAGGCAGTTTTCGCGACTTGATGCCAATCATCGTAGTGATTGCATTTTTTCAGCTGGTTGTGCTGCAGGAGCCGTTGCCTAATCTAATGTCAATTGCCATGGGTTTGTTGCTAGTCGTGATGGGGCTGACTTTCTTTATTTTTGGTTTAGAAATGGGGCTATTTCCAATTGGTGAAACCATGGCACAAGCTTTTGCACGTAAAGGCAGTGTAATGTGGTTAATGATCTTCGCATTTTGTTTAGGCTTTGGTACCACGATCGCAGAGCCCGCGTTAACCGCAATTGCTGATGAAGCTTCGGAAGTTGCCGCGGAAGGGGGCATGATTGCTTTAAGTGAAGAAAGCCAAGAAAACTATGCTAATGGTTTGCGCATCACGGTGGCCTTATCGGTTGGCTTCGCTATCGTCTTAGGTGTCTTGAGAATACTTAAAGGCTGGCCGATTCAATATATGATTATTGGTGGCTATGTAGGAGTCGTGATCTTAACCGCTTTTGCACCAGAGAGCATTATCGGTGTTGCTTATGACTCAGGTGGGGTAACCACCTCGACGATCACCGTTCCCTTGGTGACCGCACTTGGGGTTGGATTGGCGTCTTCGATTAAGGGCAGAAACCCAATGATCGATGGTTTTGGCTTGATTGCTTTTGCCTCACTACTGCCAATGATGTTTGTCATGGTTTACGGCATGATGGTGACAACATGATGATGCAGTTTATCGATACCTTGATTAACACTATTGGTGATGTCGTACCTATCGTGACGATTATCTTTGGTTTTCAATTTGCGGTGCTCAAACGCCCTGTTGCTAATTTATCCAAGGTAATTTTAGGTTTTGGTTACGTCATCTTAGGGCTTTCCTTATTTCTTATGGGGCTCGAAATGGCGTTGTTCCCGCTAGGGGAGACCATGGCCGAACAATTGACTGCCCCTGATTTTTTACAGCAAGTTCGTATTAGCGCGGAGTCGGCTTTAGGCTGGGCGGATTACTATTGGGTTTACCTGTTCGCCTTTTGCATTGGTTTCAGTACGACGATCGCAGAGCCATCCTTGATTGCTGTGGCGATTAAAGCCAATCAAGTCTCTGGTGGCTCTATCAGTGTTAACGGGTTACGCATTGCTGTAGCTCTGGGCGTGGCGGTAGGTATCTCTTTAGGTAGCTATCGCATTGTCGTGGGCGACCCTATCCATTACTACATTATCTTCGGCTATGTGGTGGTGGTGATCCAAACTATGTACGCCCCTAAATTAATTATCCCCCTTGCTTACGACTCAGGTGGCGTCACAACATCAACAGTCACCGTCCCATTGGTGGCTGCGCTCGGGTTGGGTTTGGCCTCAACGGTTCCCGGCCGCAATCCAATGATCGATGGTTTTGGTTTGATTGCTTTTGCCAGTTTATTTCCCATGATTTCGGTGATGGGGTATGCCCAAATTACTCGTTGGTTAAATAAAGAATCAACTTTAGAGGATAAACAAAATGCGCTTTAAATTACTGTTAGCTTTTGTTGAAGACAATAAAACGGAACAGGTATTGGATGCTGCACGCAGCGCGGGAGCGACAGGTGCAACAGTCATTAATAACGCTCGAGGTGAAGGGCTCAATCAAAAACGTACCTTTTTTGGACTCACTCTCGAGGTGCAAAGAGATGTGTTGTTGTTCGTCGTAGAGGAACATCTTGCCCGACAGATATTAGAAACGATCAGTAAGGTTGGTGGGTTTGATGAAGAGTCAGGGCAGGGCATTGCGATCCAAATTGATATTGAAGATGCCGTTGGAGTTGCACATCAAGTTGAGAAGTTAACCAAAGTGGTGGGGGATGAAATATGAGTAACCAAAATATTGTGCGAGTGAGAGATGTCATGGCGCCAACTTATGTGATGATCGATGGGCTCAGTACGGTTGATGAGGGTATTCGCATTGCTCGTCAGCAAGGGGTTAAGGCGCTGGTGGTGAATAAGCGCCATGTCGATGATGAATATGGCATTGTACTGATGAATGATATCGCCAAAAAAGTGTTAGCCAAAGATCGCTCCCCTGAACGCACCAATATTTATGAGGTGATGACCAAACCTGCATTATCGGTTGATCCTCGCATGGACGTGAAATATTGCGCTCGTCTATTTGAGCGTTTTGGTATTAGCCGTGCACCAGTGATTGAAGATGGCCAAGTAATAGGTATGGTGAGCTACAATAATATTGTGCTTAATGGCATGGCTCCGGATGACGTTGCTTAGCTGATTCAGTAAAATGTCCTCACTTAAACTGAGGAGTGATTGTAGTGAAATTATTTTTTGCCTCTGATCTGCATGGTAGCTTACCAGCAACAGAGCGTGTATTGGCTGAATTTGAACAATCAGGCATGGAAACCTTGGTATTGTTGGGTGATGTTCTTAACCACGGGCCGCGTAATCCAATTCCACAAGGCTATAATCCTCCTGCGGTAGCTGAATTACTCAATCAATATGCCGATCGAATCATCGCGGTACGTGGGAATTGCGACAGTGAAGTCGATCAGATGCTGTTGAGCTTTCCGATGATGAGCGATTATGCATGGGTTTTGCTGCCAAGTGGGCAGCGCATGTTTCTAACTCATGGCCACCTATATAACAGTGCTAAACGCCCTGCGCTGCGAGAGGGTGATGTGATAGTGCATGGTCATACGCACATTCCGTTGGCAGAAAAAGATGGTGAGCAGTTCATCTTTAACCCAGGTTCTGTCACCTTTCCACGTAATGAATTTGCTGCCAGCTATGGTGTGCTAGAAGATAGTATGCTTAAAGTGAAAAGTTTTGCGGGTGATACCATCGTTGAGACATACTTAAGCTAACTCATGCTTGGTCACCATTAAACAAAGGCACCCAATGGTGCCTTTGTTGCAGAACGAGCTAACGATTGTCTGAATGTCCTAAATCTCGCTCAGGATCGATAATATCGCGTACGCGCTGTTTTAATACTTTCGCTTCTGGAAAACCACCATCGCGTTTTCGTTCCCAAATGAGCTCACCATTACAGTGAATTTCAAATCGACCACCCGTATCAGGATGAAGAGCCACGGTGTCTATTTCTTCACTGAAGGTGTGCAATAACTCCTGACTTAACCAAGTTGAACGCAGCATCCAATTACACTGACGACAGTAGTAAATATCAATAATCGCTTTTTGCATGAAAACCTCTAAATCAATAAGTTAAGTCCAACGAGTAGCGTCAAAATTTCAAAGCATTGCTTGATCACTTGGTTGGTAAATCGAGTGGATAGATACGCACCAAACGCCCCGCCTAAAAATGAACCAAGCAATAAAATCGGCACCCAAGGCCAATGAATATTGGCACCAGCCTCGACGATTGCGATAGCGCCGATCCCGTTCCAAAACAATCCAACACAAATCATGGTCAGTGCAACCGCTTGTTTGTAGCTATAGCCAAACCAGCGAACTAAGAACAAGGTCACCAATAAGCCGGAGCCTGCGGTCAATGAGCCGTTAATAATACCGATAACAACAAGCCCAACACTGCCAAGCAACCAACCTTGCCAGTTGCGATGAATCGGCTGAGCATGTTGCCCTAACTGCTTTTTAAAGTAGGAATAGATTCCCAACCCAAGAATCATGGCACCAAGTAAACGCTCAGCGATATCATTTGGCACATGTAAAATTAGATTGGCACCAATCACGACACCGATACAGCCAACAAGCATGACATAAAGTGCTTCATGAAAAGTAAACGTTTTTTGTTTGATGTGGGTCGCAGCGGCACCCAACCCCAGCGCGACACTGGCGACTTTGTGCGTAGCAAGTGCCACCGAAAAAGGTAAACCAAAGAAAAGCAACAGCGGAAATTGCAATAAACCTGCGCCTCCTCCGGAAAGTGAAGCCAGCGTATTCGCAATAAGAGTGCCTAAAAATAGGCCAATTGAGTTTATCCAATCCATGGTTAAACAAGATCCATTAAAATGAGGAGCGTCATGCTCCCCATTATCAAACGTAAAAATTAAATTTTAGCAACAACTAGTTTGAGAAAAGTACCGTAGAACCATGACTTAAGCTAGTGAGAAGTAAGGTTTTTTCGTTAACAATATCAATTCGGCGACTTTGCTGAGCATCCATTTTGAAGAGTTTTTTGATCAACTGCAGTTGTTCCTCAGAAAAGTCTTTGCTGTTCGCCGATGAGATATCTTTAAATTCAATCGGTGAGATCAATAAATAGCTATCGCTGATCTCCCAATGACCCGTTTCAGAAATATTGATCACACTGTCGCTTTGGTCACTGTGTGCGTATAAACGTACGGTGGCAACACGTATGTAAGTACCGTTAGGTAAGTACTTCACATTGGAAACTACATCCACTTTGCGCAGTGGGCCAACAGATTCGCCGCGAACATTATCATTGAGAACCGTGACCATGTTGGATTGCCACTCAGTCGATGTTATTGCTCGTTCAACTTTGTAATCACTGCCCCAGAACAACCAGCCACTGACTGCAATCGAAATCGCCAGCAGGAGTAATGCGAATTTTTGCTTCATGAGCGCCTCCTATTGGCAGATTTGGTCGATGTGGTTTGGATCTGAGAAAATACGGATGGTGATATTTTCTCCTGAATGTTGTAGCTGGTGGATGTAGTTCAGAACTAATTGGTGGTTTTGTCCACCAGTTGCAATCACTTCAACGGGAGCGATATCGCCAGCATGATTGTTTTTGTAGCGCGTTACGCATTGCTCAATCGCTGGAAGCCAGTTAGTGAGATCAGGATGATGCAATGGCGTTTTGACAACCACACCAGACACATTCGTCAATTGACGAAACTCAGAAGCACTGGGCTGGCTAAACATGATAGCAAGGAAAGGTAATGCTACCGCAAGGATGAGCGCTACTTTTGTTAACCAGCTGTGGTTTGGTTTTGCTTCGTCAGAAGAGGGGGCGATAGGCGTCTCAGAAACGTCAACTTCTCGCTCAATCTCTGGTGATAAATCACTTTCAGGTTCTGGGATTGGATCAACGGGTAATTCTTCGGCAGCTTGAAATGACACCAGATTTTCACTGCAATTATTTGCCGTAATACGCTCTACAGTACAAATAAGTTGATAGCCGCGTTTTGGTACGGTTTTGACAAATTCCGGAGATTTGGTTGAGTCATTGAGAAGCTTACGCAGTGTGGAGATAGCTTGGGTTAAGCTGGAGTCGTCAACTTCAAATCCTTGCTCACGCCAAACAAAATCGTACAGTTGATGGCGGCTGACCACTTGATTCGGTCTTTCTGCCAAAAACAATAAAATACGACTTTCGTTACTGCCCATACGAATCAAAAAGTCATCGTTGCTAGTATCGATAAGAGAATTCGTGTTGGGATCAAATGAAAATTTATTAGCAAGGTTAAATTTGGTACCTATGTTACTCATGCAGTTGGCCTTCAGTTACTAGGTCTCAGACATCACATTCGTGATGAATTGGGCGGTTTACTTTTTATAAAAAGTACGCCTCTACGATTATTTAAGTGCGCAGGATAGACAATCTAAAAGCAAAAAAACACTGTTTTTATGTTTTTTGACCTTGAATTTACATTTGCCACCCTCATCTTATCTAGCAGTCATCATTGAAACCTCAGGCTTCTTTTTTCCGCTAGAGGTTTGATAAGTATAGATGTTATGGAGTAAACATGAGCGAAACTGCCACTCAAAATAAAGAAACTCGCGGCTTTCAGTCCGAAGTCAAACAGCTGCTTCACTTAATGATCCACTCACTGTACTCGAACAAAGAGATTTTTTTACGTGAGCTGATTTCTAATGCGTCGGACGCTTCTGATAAGTTGCGTTTTCAGGCTTTATCTAATCCAGACCTTTACCAAGGTGATGTAGAGTTAGGTGTAAAACTTTCTTTTGATGAGACAGCTAACACGTTAACGATTTCAGATAACGGCATCGGTATGAGCCGTGAAGATGTGATTGAACATTTAGGTACGATTGCAAAGTCAGGTACTGCTGAATTTTTCTCAAAATTGTCTGAAGATCAGAGCAAAGATTCTCAATTAATTGGCCAGTTTGGTGTGGGTTTCTACTCTGCATTTATTGTTGCCGATGCAGTCACCGTGCGCACTCGCGCTGCCGGTCTTGCGGCTGATCAAGGCGTGCAATGGCACTCTGCGGGTGAAGGTGAATACACCATCGAAGATATCCGTAAAGAAACTCGTGGTACAGACATCGTGCTGCACATGCGCGAAGAAGGTAAAGAATTCCTGAATGAATGGCGTCTACGTGACGTGATCAGTAAATATTCTGACCATATTGGTATTCCGGTTTACATCCAAACTTCTGAGCGAGATGACGAAGGCAAAGAAACTGGCGAGAAAAAGTGGGAGCAAATTAACAAAGCGCAAGCACTTTGGACACGCAATAAATCAGACATCAGCGACGAAGAATATCAAGAGTTCTACAAACACGTATCGCACGATTTTGCTGACCCACTAGTATGGAGTCACAACCGTGTTGAAGGTAAAAACGATTACACTAGCTTGTTATATATTCCAGCGAAAGCGCCTTGGGATATGTTTAACCGTGATCACAAGTCCGGTCTGAAACTTTACGTGCAACGTGTATTTATCATGGATGACGCAGAGCAATTTATGCCGTCATACCTACGTTTTGTACGTGGCTTAATTGATTCAAATGATCTACCACTTAACGTGTCTCGTGAAATTCTGCAAGACAACAAGGTGACTCAATCACTACGTAATGCTTGTACTAAGCGTGTACTCACTATGCTTGAGCGCATGGCTAACAA